>JBJEPX010000026.1:0-58778 GCA_051881455.1 Candidatus Fimenecus sp.
TACAAGGGACTCAAAACCGGTTGCGTAATGATAGTCACATCCGCTTTGGTTCTTGGGGGTGTGGGAGGTATGGGCGTTTCTGCCCCTTTTGAAAACCTCTGTTTCCTTTTCGGTTAGCATCGGCAAAACGGCTCTCATACCCTTTGCCTGCGCCGACGCCTTTACCCATTGAACCGAAAGCTTATGTAACTGACCTACCGGTCGGTTTGCACTGCATACCAGCATTTCACGGATATACAGTGAAAAAACCGCGTCGCCTGTAAAAGCCAAAGTCAGCGGACTTAATAAATCCGCGTCAATATCCTTATCAAATAATCTCATAAAAGTCCTCACGGTACATAGTCAAATTCAAGGTCGTAAATGCTTACGGTGTCGCCCTCGGTAATGCCTTTTTCAATTAGTGCGTCAATTATTCCTCTTTGTTGAAGAACACGCTGGAAGTATTGTAGTGATTCATAATCGTCAAGGTCGGTTTTGCAAAGTATTCTGTAAAGCCAGTCAGCCTCAACAATATATACGCCGTCCTCAACTCTTACCGTGAAGCCGTCCTTGCTCCTCTTTTCAATCACCGCCATGGGTATTTCTTCGCTCTCGTAACGCTTTACGGGCGGCAGAGTATCAAGTTTTCTTGCGACTGCGTTTATAAGTTCCTGTGTGCCGTGCTTAATGGGTGCTACTATTTCATAGTATTCGTAGCCTTTGCTTTCAATATACTCACGGAAAGAGGCTAACTGCTCATCTGTTGCAAGGTCGATTTTATTGCCTGCTACAATCTGAGGACATTTTGCAAGTTCGGGATTAAAGTTTTTAAGTTCACGGTTAATGGCTTCAAAATCCTCTATGGGGTCTCTGCCTTCACTGCCGGCAACATCAACAATGTGCACAAGCATACGACACCGCTCAACATGGCGCAAAAATTCGTGCCCTAAACCAATCCCCTCGCTTGCGCCCTCAATAAGCCCCGGAATATCTGCCATTACAAAGCTTTTTTCAGGTCCCATTGTAACAACGCCCAAAACGGGTACAATGGTGGTGAAATGATAATCGCCAACAATGGGTTTTGCCTGGCTTACAACGGAAATAAGTGAAGATTTGCCCACATTGGGAAAGCCCAAAAGCCCCACATCGGCAATAAGCTTCAATTCCAGCTGTACTTCCCACTCCTCACCGGGAGCGCCGCTTTTTGCAAAACGGGGAGTCTGTCTTGTAGAGGTGGCAAAGTGAGAGTTGCCCCAACCGCCGTTACCGCCCTTTGCGCCGATAAACTCATCGTCGGTGGACATATCCGCCATAATAACTCCGCTTTCCGTTTCACGGATTATCGTACCTCTCGGCACGCGGATAATAAGGTCCTTGCCTTTTTTGCCGTTTCTGCGGCTTCCGCTTCCGTCAGCACCGTTTTCAGCCTTGTATTTTCTTTTATAACGGAAATCCGCAAGGGTGGAGAGATTGTCGTCAACTTTAAAAACAATGTTTCCCCCTTTGCCGCCGTCGCCGCCGTCGGGACCGCCCGACGCCACATATTTTTCCCTGTGGAAGGCAACTGCGCCGTTACCGCCGTCACCAGCCTTGATTTTTATTTTTGCAATATCTACAAACATAATTTTACCTCAATACGCATACAATTGAATATTATCCTTAATATTTTACACTAAAACCCATAAATAATAAATAGTTTAGCCGATTTTTATTGAAAAAATTTTTTTCGTTAAGTTCAAAAAAAGCCAATATTTGCAAAAATCGTATATTTTGTGTGCAATTTACTTGACATATACAATATATTGTGATAAAATACAAGTGTAGTAAGAAATTAACTAAAACGTCATAAAATTAAGTCCATAAAAACGGACACAAAATACAAATTTTTACGAACATTTGTATTGACATTCCGAAAAAAACGGATATAATATGACTTGTAAAGAACATTTGTTCAAATTTGTTCGGTATCGGAGGTATAAATTATGACAACAGCATTTGCAATAAGAACTTTAATAGAATTTGCGGCAATTTGCCTTTTGATTTACGGATTTATTCATGAGGATAAGGTAATTGCCTTTGAGCAAGCGGTTAGAAGAATTGTAATCGGCAATATCAGAAGATATATTCGCATTAAAAACCATAAAAAAGCGGTTGAACGGGGCGAGCATCTCCACCTCCATTCAAGCCGCAAAGCTGTTAACGATACAACAATAACAGTGGCATAGTTTTTGATAATTTGTGTTCATCGATTTTTTACCTTTCACACCTTTCTTGCAACCCCGCCTGAGCGTATTGCCGTTCGGGCGGGTTTGTTGTTTGATGTAATTTTCGCAATTACACCGAAAATTACAGTTAACTCGTAGGGGACAGCCTCACATCGTCCCGAAAAATCAAACCAAAACCAATTTCAACACGGTAGGGCGGGGGCTTGCTCCCGCCGCAAAATTGCGCTATATCTGTGGCGAAAACTATATGCTCCCTTTGACGAGGGAGCTGTCGAGCATTTGCGAGACTGAGGGAGAGATTAGGCAAATGAACTTTCATTTTTTCTCTCCCTCCGTCTTTTGCTTTGCAAAATCCACCTCCCTCGTCAGAGGGAGGAAAAGGATAGCTGTAATTTTCGGTATTTTGTAGGTAGCAGCCTCACACCGTCCCCTACAAGCAATGCCATAAAGTTTTATGAAAACCCGTAGGCGGCGATGAGTAGGGACGATTCACGAATCGCCCGCCAAAATTACCGCAAAATTATATAAAAATCAACGGCGGGAGTTTCCTAAAAACTCTCGCCGTTGTTATAATATCATATTTTTAATCAGCCGTATATTCTCTTACTCTCAACGGAATACCGAGGCTTTCGGCAAGTTTTTTACATTCGTCAATATCCTCTTGGCTTATTACATCAACCACAGATAATTTAACCTGAATGCCGTATTCCTTGCACTCTTTTGCAAATTTAATCATTGCGTCAAAGGATTTTTCGCCGTAGGCAGGCTGACAAAGCTCATTATACTTTTCCGCCGTGGGGGCGTTAAGGCTTATTGAAGCTACATCAATAAGAGAGCAAATCTCCTTTGCGGTTTCCCGCTTATTGATAAGGTCTGAAAGTCCGTTAGTGTTCAGGCGTATTTTAAAGCCGTTTTCCTTTAAGTACTTGCAGGTGCTTATAAGCACATCGTAATTGCAGGTGGGTTCACCGTAACCGCAGAAAATAACGCTTTTGCCGTATTCCGTAAAATCAAACGCATCTATTGCGGCCTTTACCTCTTGAAAATCAGGATTATGCTTGTCAAACCACAGCGTTTTTGCCTCGCCAACGGAGTCGCCGTTGTTGCGTATGCAGAATTTGCATCGGCAGGGGCAGGCGTTTGTTATGTTGAGATAAACACTTCCGCCGTAAGTATAAACAATATCAGCCATTATAAAAAACTCCTCTGAAAATATTATTTACCGATATACTTCTTAATATATTTCTTAAATCCCGCTTTGTCAAGAGCCGCCGCAAGGATTATGAATATTATAATACTGCCTGTGGACTGCACAAGGCTGCCGGGGATTGAGTCGATTGCCGCGGCGGAGAAAAGCGCCGCGATTGAACCTTCCACCTTGTCGTAATCACCCATACCGAAAGCCATTATAATAACCGTGGATAAATAGTAGCCTGAGGTGGAAATAACTCCCGACAGTATTGACATACAGCCGTTGCGCTTTGTTAGAATTTTCTCTGCTTTTGCGTTCATGGGTAGGGCAATTAAAAACTTAATAACCATTGTGAACGGTGCCCAGTAGCCGTATCCCGTAAGCAAGTCGGCAAGTCCGCCACCGATAGCGCCTGCCAATGCACCGAAGGGGAAGGGCAAAACACACGCCGCTATGTAGATAATTGCATCACCGAAATGTATATACTGCCCCATTCCTACGGGGATATGAAGATATGCGGTGGGCAGGAATATCAATGTTGCAAATACAGCGCAGAGAGCTACTGTAAGTACTCTTTTTTTTGCTTTGTTTTCCATGTTAAATTCTCCTTTGTTCAAATATGGGAATTGTGCGTATCAAAGTGTTTTTAAAAACTTTTGAAAATCAATTCCGTCGTTGCGGTCATGGCTGTGAGTTACGGTTTCTTCAATTCCTTTGCTGATAAAATCCGTCGCTTTTATAACCGCCGACAGGGGATTTAAGCCTGAAAGTAATGCCGAGATTGTAACGCTTGCGAACAGGTCTCCCGTACCGGAAAAACTGCCGCCTATTTTCTTTGTTGTAACGGTGTTGAAGCCGCCCTGCCACAGTATAGCGGTTGCAATGTAATTTTCACCGTTCTGTGTGAGGGGGATTCCTGTTGTGACAACCGTTTTCAGCTTATCACCCGTTAAACTGCGGGAAATTTGCTCAATTTTTCCGAATAGTTCGGGGGCGGGCAGAATGCATATTTCTCCGTAATCCTCGCCTGCCAATATGCAAAGTTCGGTAAGATTAGGGGTGATTACAGTTGCTTTCTTAACAAGACTTTTCAGCTTTTCGCACATTTCGGTGTTGTAGGAAGCGTACAGCTTGCCGTCGTCACCCATAACAGGGTCAACAAGGGTTACGGTGCTCTCTCCTGAAAAAGTATCAATGAAATCAGCAATAAAATCAACCTGCTTTTCATTGACCACAAAGCCTGTGAAAATACCGTCAAACTGAGGATAAATACCTTTCCAATACTCTGTGAAATTTGCCATTTTATCGGTAAAATCGTTACAGAAAAACCGACCGTAGCCTGTTTGATTTGAAAGAACCGCCGTGGGCAGGGGACAGCATTCATGACCCATGGCGGAAATAACGGGTATTGCCGCTGTTAACGAGCATCTGCCAAAGCCCGAAAGGTCATTGATGACCGCGATTTTCTTCAAATTTTCTCACCTCTGAAAAGTGTTTGCAAATACCTTCATTGTGGTATATAATAAACCAAAAGTGTCTTTAATAAAATAGACAAAAATAAGAATTTTTTAGGGGACAGTTTTATGCCTGAAAGCAGAAAATTATATATGCAGATTTATGATTATTACAAGGATTTGATTGAAAGCGGCAGGCTTGAAAAGGGTATGCGTCTGCCGTCAATCCGCCGCTGTGCCGAGGAACGGGGAGTGAGCAAAACCACGGCGGAGCAGGCGTATATGTGCCTTTGCGACGACGGATATATAGTGCCTAAAAGTCAGAGCGGTTATTATGTTGCAAAACGCTCGGAAACAGCCTCGTTTTATGAAAACCGGCAAAAAACGGAAAGGCGGAAAAATGAAATATTATATGACTTTTCCTCGGCAGGTGTTGACGCGGAAAGCTTTGATATGAACATATGGCGGCGTTATGTGAAAAGCGCTTTGCGCCACAGCGAGGAACTGCTCTTTTACGGCGAACCGCAGGGGGAGTATGAATTGCGCCGTGAAATTGCCGAATATGCAAGGCAAACACGCAACTGTGTGTGCGATGAAAACAGTATTGTGATAGGCGCGGGAGTACAGACTCTGCTGAATATCCTGTGCCCACTGATTAAGGGCAAAAAAACCGTGTCCTTTGACGATATGTCATATAAACAGGGTATTGCCGTTTTCCGTGATTACGGATACCGTATTTTCAACAACCGTGAAAAAAGCAATGTGCTTTATGTTTCGCCCTCGTATTCCACAAGATGGGGAGATACCATGAGCGTTGACGAACGGTTTGAATTAACCGAAACAGCCCGAAAAAACGGTAAACTGATAATCGAGGACGATTACGGCAGTGAGTTCCGCTATTTTAACCGTCCCACACCGTCACTTCAAGGGCTGGACGGGGGCGAAAACACGGTGTATCTGGGCACATTTTCAAAGCTTTTACTGCCCTCAATACGCATAAGCTTTATGATTTTGCCGAAGAGCCTTATAGGGGAGTATGAAAAACGGCGGGAAGTATATAATCAAACGGTTTCAAAGGCGGACCAGATTGCTTTGTGCAGTTATATGCGAGACGGTCATTTGAATTCGCAGATACGAAAATCAAGAAAATTGTATTCGCAAAAGTCAAAACAGCTCACCGATGTTTTAATATCACAATTCGGCGATAAAGTCGAAATTTGCAAAACAAATTCGCCCTTGTATGTTAAGTGCAATATTTACTGCGGTATGACCACCGCCGAGCTTTGCAGAAAGGCGGAAAGGTCGGGAATTCTTCTCATCCCCGCAGGAGAAAACGAAGATTTTGCGCAAATTGCCTTTTCCGTATCTGCCGTTGGCTCGGGACACTTTGAAAATGCTGTGAAAATGCTGAAAAAACTTGTGGATAGTGGTGAATAAGTACAAAAATATTACTTTATTATGTGCGAAATGCCAATAATACCTATATTTGCATAATTATTTGTAAAAATAAATAGACATTTTTCTCTGTTTCTGTTATAATCTGTTCATATACTGTTACTATCAAATAGTATATCTACCGCACACGGCTTTTTGTGCGGTATAAATGCGTTTAATGGGGTGGGCAGCCGTCAGGGCGGCACTCCGTATATCGAAAAAAGGAGGAAACCTACAAATGCTCAAAAAGATAAGTTCCATTCCGTTTAAGGGAACTCCGGAGCAGGAAGCACAGCTTAAAGCTGTAATTGAAGCCAATAAGGACGACAAAAGTATGCTTATGCATGTAATGCAGCAGGCACAGGCAATTTACGATTATCTTCCTTATGAGGTTCAGGTAATGATTGCAGAGGGTATGGATGTACCGCTTGAAAAGGTTTACGGCGTTTCAACCTTCTATGCGCAGTTTGCGCTCTCTCCCAAGGGCGAGTACAACATTTCGGTTTGCCTTGGTACCGCTTGCTATGTTAAGGGCGCTCAGGAGCTTATTGATAAGCTCACCGAAAAGCTGGGCATCGGTCCCGACGAATGCACTGACGACGGCAGATTTTCACTTGAAGCATGCCGCTGCATAGGTGCTTGCGGACTTGCACCCGTTCTCACCGTTAACGATGAGGTTTACGGAAAGCTTACAGGCGACGATATCCCCGGAATTCTTGAAAAGTATATGGCATAATGAGAGAGCTGTCTCTAAATATTCTTGATGTTGCCCAAAATTCCATTACTGCTGGCGCCGCTCTTATTACCGTTGAGGTTTCGGAAAATACAGGGGAGCACACCTTGCTTATCGGTATTTACGATAACGGAAAAGGAATGAGCGAGGAGCAGGTTAAAAGCGTGGTTGACCCGTTTTATACAACAAGGACAACCCGCAAGGTGGGTATGGGCATACCGCTTTTTAAAATGGCGGCTGAAATGACGGGCGGCAGTCTTGAAATAAAATCACGCCTTTCTGTGGGAACGGAAGTCAGGGCGCTGTTTAAAACGGACAGCGTGGACTTTACTCCCTTGGGTGATGTAGCTTCAACGGTGGTTATGCTTATCACTATGAATACGGACCGTGATTTTATATACCGACGCTCGGTTAATAACAACGAATTTGTGCTTGATACAAGAGAAATTAAAAAGATTTTGGGCGATGTCCCTCTGGACACATACGAGGTGTCCGAATGGTTAAAGGATTATATTAACGAAAATACTAACGATTTGTACGGAGGTGCTGAAAATGAAAACTCTTGAAGAGCTTATGGCTATAAGAGATAAGACAAAGCAGAGAATGACGGTTCGTGAGGACACAGGCGACGATGCAATAAGAATAGTTGTCGGTATGGCAACCTGCGGTATTGCGGCGGGCGCAAGACCTGTTCTTAACGCATTCGTTGATGAGGTTGCAAAAAGAAATCTCAAGGGCGTTTCTGTTACACAGACCGGTTGCATCGGTATGTGCCAGTATGAGCCTATTGTTGAGGTTCTCCAGCCCGGAAAAGAAAAGGTTACATATGTTAAAATGACTGCCGATAAGGTCGCAAAAATTGTTAACGACCATATTGTAAACGGAAATCCCGTTGCTGAATATACAATCGGCGCAATTGTTAAATAAGGAGGAAACGGAATGTATCGTTCTCATGTGCTTGTTTGCGGCGGTACCGGTTGTACCTCTTCAAACAGTGCGGCAATTATTGAGGCTTTGGAAACTCAGATTGCCGAAAAAGGCCTCAGCGAGGAGATAAAGGTAATCAGAACAGGTTGCTTCGGCCTTTGCGCTCTCGGCCCCATTATGATTGTTTATCCCGAGGGAAGCTTCTATTCACAGGTTAAGGTAGAGGATATTCCCGAAATCGTTGAGGAGCATCTTCTCAAGGGAAGAATTGTTACAAGACTTCTCTATGATGAAACTGTTCACACCGATGAAATCAAATCTCTTAAAGAGACCGATTTCTACTCAAAGCAGCACCGTGTTGCTTTGCGTAACTGCGGTGTTATCGACCCTGAAAACATTGATGAATACATAGCTTACGACGGTTATCAGGCTCTTGCAAAATGCTTGAAGGAGCTTACTCCCGAGCAGGTTATTCAGATAGTTAAAGATTCAGGTCTTCGCGGACGCGGCGGCGGCGGATTCCCCACAGGTCTTAAATGGAGCTTTACTGCGGCAAATCAGGCTGACCAGAAATATGTTGTATGTAATGCCGACGAGGGCGACCCCGGTGCATTCATGGACCGTTCCGTGCTTGAAGGCGACCCCCACTGTATCGTTGAGGCAATGACAATCTGCGGTTATGCAACAGGGGCTACTGAGGGTTATGTTTATGTCCGTGCAGAATATCCCATTGCCGTTAAGAGACTTCAAATTGCTATTGACCAGGCAAAGGAATACGGCCTTCTCGGCAAGAACATTTTTGATTCAGGATTTGATTTTGACCTTCATATCCGCCTTGGCGCAGGCGCTTTCGTGTGCGGTGAGGAAACTGCTCTTATGACCTCAATCGAGGGTAACAGAGGCGAGCCCCGTCCCCGTCCTCCCTATCCGGCAGTTAAGGGACTTTTCGCAAAGCCCACAACAGAGAACAATGTTGAAACCTTTGCAAACGTTCCCCAGATTATCTTGAACGGCGCCGATTGGTTCGCATCAATGGGTACCGAAAAATCAAAGGGTACAAAGGTATTCGCATTGGGCGGTAAAATCAAGAACACCGGTCTTGTTGAAATTCCTATGGGAACAACCCTTCGTGAGATTATTGAAGAAATCGGCGGCGGTATTCCCAACGGTAAAAAATTCAAGGCCGCTCAGACAGGCGGACCATCAGGCGGATGTATTCCCGCTTCTCTTATGGATACTCCCATCGACTATGACAACCTTACTGCAATCGGCTGTATGATGGGTTCAGGCGGACTTATCGTAATGGACGAGGATAACTGTATGGTTGATATCGCCAAGTTCTTCCTGGACTTCACAGTTGATGAGTCCTGCGGTAAGTGCACTCCCTGCCGTGTAGGTACAAAGAGACTTCGTGAGATGCTCGAAAAGATTACCGACGGTAAGGCAACGCTTGAAGACCTTGATAAGCTTGAAGAGCTTTGCTATTACATTAAAGAAAACTCACTTTGCGGACTCGGTCAAACAGCTCCCAACCCGGTTCTTGCAACACTTAAATTCTTCCGTGAGGAGTATATTGCTCATATTGTTGACAAGACCTGCCCAGCAGGAGTTTGTAAGAAGCTTGTCAGCTATTCAGTTGACGCTGAAAAATGTAAGGGATGTACTGCCTGCGCAAGAAAGTGCCCCGTTGGTGCAATCAGCGGCGCAGTTAAGGAAATCCACAGTATTGATAAAGATAAGTGCGTTAAGTGCGGTGTTTGTATGGATACCTGTAAATTCGGCGCAATTGTCAAGAAGTAAGGAGTGTGCCTGATATGGAAAATGTAAATGTTAAAATTAACAATAAATCTTATTCTGTACCGCAGGGCAGCACCATTCTTGAAGCTGCACGATATGCGGGTATAGAAATCCCCACCCTTTGTTACCTTAAAAAGATTAACGAAATCGGCGCTTGCCGTATGTGTATGGTTGAGGTTAAGGGCGCAAGAAGCCTTGTTGCCGCTTGCGTATTCCCCGTTAACGAGGGCATGGAAATCTTCACCAACACAGAAAAGGTAAGACATTCAAGAAAATTAACTCTTGAGCTTATCCTTTCAACTCATGATAAAAAATGCCTTTCCTGCGTACGCAGCGGAAACTGCGAGCTTCAGCAGCTTTGCAAGGAATTCGGCGTTGACGATGTAAACCGTTACGAGGGAGATGTTGTTCATTACAATTTCGACGATTCAGCGGCTCATATGGTAAGAGATAACAACAAATGCATCCTTTGCCGCCGTTGTATTGCCGCCTGCGACCAGCAGGGTATCTCCGTTATCGGCGCAAATGCAAGAGGCTTCGATACACATGTAAGCTCTGCGTTTGACAAGGATTTGGCAGATGTATCCTGCATTTCCTGCGGTCAGTGCATCGTAAACTGCCCCACAGGCGCTATCGTTGAAAAGGACGATACCGATAAGGTTCTCGCCGCTATCAACGACCCCGATAAATTCGTTATTGTTCATACCGCTCCCTCAATCCGTGCAACTCTCGGTGAGGCTTTCGGCATGCATATCGGTACAAATGTTGAGGGTAAAATGGTTGCCGCTCTTCGCCGTCTTGGCTTTGACAAGGTGTTCGATACGGACTTTGCCGCCGACCTTACAATTATGGAGGAGGCAAACGAGCTTATTGAGCGCGTTCAGAACGGTGGAACACTTCCTATGATTACTTCCTGCTCACCCGGATGGATTAAGTACTGTGAGCATTACTATCCCGAGCAGATTCCTCATCTTTCCACCTGCAAATCACCTCAGCAGATGTTCGGCGCAACAATGAAAACATATTATGCCGAGAAGATGGGAATTGACCCTGCAAATATGGTAGTTGTAGGCATTATGCCCTGTACTGCAAAGAAATTTGAAACAAAGCGTGATAATCAGGCGGCTTCGGGTTATCCCGATGTTGATATTGCGATCACAACAAGAGAGCTTGCAAGAATGATTGAAAACGCAGGTATCTTCTTTAAGCATCTTCCCGATGAGGAATTTGATTCTCCCTTCGGCGAGAGCACAGGCGCAGCTACAATCTTCGGCACAACAGGCGGCGTTATGGAGGCAGCGCTGCGTACAGCTGTTGAAAAGCTCACAGGTAAAGAGCTTGAAAATGTTGACTTTACAGAGGTTCGCGGTATGGAAGGCGTTAAGGAAGCCGAGTATGATGTAGCAGGTCAGAAAATTAAGGTTGCAGTAGCCAGCGGTACAAAGAACGCAAAGGTTCTTATGGACCAGGTTAAGAACGGCACCAGCGAGTATCTCTTTATCGAGATTATGGGATGCCCCGGCGGTTGTATCAACGGCGGCGGTCAGCCTATTCAGCATGCGGTTGTTCGTAACTTCGTTGACCTTAAAGCAAGACGCGCAGAGGCTCTTTATACTGCCGACAGAAACAATCCCAAGAGAAAATCTCATGAAAATGAGGCTATCAAGACTCTTTATACAGAGTATTTGGGCAAACCCGGCAGCCATAAGGCTCACGAAATTCTCCACACATCATATGTTGCGAGAAAGAAGTATTGATTTTTCGGTAAATTAAAAAGCGGAGGACGGGAAATGCTTGGGTATTTTCCGTCCTCTTGTAAAAGTTGCGGAAGAAAGGATTTTTATGGTAAAAAAGGTTGTATCATTATTGCTGGTGTTCTCAATTTTGTTTGCTTTTGCTTCGTGCAAAAAGAAAAGTGGGCAGGAGGACGGTTCGGAATCTGTTATTCAGAACGGTCAGGTTGTAACCGATGAAAAAACCGACAGTATATCCGATAATTCCGCACAGCAAGGTTCGGATAATCAAAAAGAAGCTCAAACCGTTAAAGTAACTATCCCCGAGGGCTACACTTTGGTAAGAATTTCATGGCTTTTGGAGGATAAAGGTCTTTGCACCTCTGAGGAGTTTATCGAAGCCGCGCAAACATATAAGGAGTGGCTTGATGTTTCAAAATATCCGTTTTTAAAGGATTTAGGAAGCGCCCCCAATGTTTGCTTTTATCTTGAAGGGTACTTTTTCCCACTTACGTATGAGATTCCCGAGGGTGCAGGCGCAAAAGAGATTATTGAATTGTTCTTAAACGGCACAAAGCAGAAGTTCAACGAGTCCTTTATGGCAAAGGTACGCCAAAGTGGATATAATCTTCACGAAATTCTTACAATGGCTTCTCTAATTGAGAAAGAAGCTTATTCAAATGAGCAAAGGCCGCTTATTTCGTCCGTTCTTCACAATAGACTTAAAGCGGGTATGAAATTTCAGTGCGACCCCACAATTAAGTATTGCACGGGAGTAATTGAGCCTATTTATCCCGATAAACTTGATTATTTTAAATACTATTATAATACCTATCGCTGTTCAGGCCTTATGGCGGGCCCAATTTGCAATCCCGGTATGGCGTCCATTGAGGCGGCAATAAGTCCCGCTCAAACCGATTATTTGTATTTCATTATCGGAACGGTTGAGCCGTATGAGTCGTATTTTTCATCTTCGTATGAGGAGCACTCGAAATATTGGGCGGAGAATAAGGACAGACTTACGGGAGCAGAACAAAACGCACAGTGATTAGGGTTACGGTAATAATCCGAACCCGTCAAAAATGCAGTATTAAAGCGATATTTGTCGCTTTCGCTGTTGCCTTGCGTCAGCAAGGCTGCCATCTCAAGACAACAAATCTCATCTTTACTCCAAGCATTTTTGATGCTTTGCAGTTTATCGTGTGCAGATTTGGTCTTAATCGAGGCAAAAACGCAGTTAATCCTTTCGGATTAACGAGTATTTTAACGAAGAGTAAGGGCAAATCCGCCATGAGAACCGTGGTTCGGATTATCACCGTAACCCTAAGGAGGTAATTTATGAATATAAAGCTTGCAGACAGGCTTGTGGCTTTAAGGAAACAAAAAGGCTATTCACAAGAGGTTTTAGCAGAAAAGCTGGGGCTCAGCCGACAGTCAATATCAAAATGGGAACGGGCAGAGGCCTCTCCCGATACAGATAATCTTATTGCTTTGGCAGAGATTTATCATATGACTCTTGATGAGCTTTTGGGTAACGGTGAAAGTGTACCGAAGAAAGAAGTTAAAGAGGAGAAAAAGTTAAAAGAAAAAACTCCTATGACAAAGGCACAGATTAAGGGTAAAAAATTGATGAAAATTATGCCTATTATCTCCATTGCCGTTGTTGTCGTCTATGTCTTGGTGGGATTTGCGCTTAAAATTTGGCACCCCACATGGATGATGTTCCTTTTAATACCGCTTTTGCTGACTGTCGCAATTTCTTTGCTTGCAGGAAAAACAAAAAGAATTACGGCTTTAATGCTTACATCTTCCGTTTCTTTGCTTGCGGTAATCGCGTATCTGTTCGCAGGGCTTGTATTTCATATGTGGGCGGTTGCATGGATTGTGTTCCTCGCAATTCCCGTTTATGCTTATATTGCTTTCCTTTTAACAAAAACGGAATAAAACCATATATACTTAAAATTTAACCCGCAGTGTATTCGCACACTGCGGGTTTTGCTATGCCTTTATGAGAAAATCTCTTTAAGTTGATAATTATTATTCATTTAAATTCGGTGCGCCGGGTCGTCGCACCCTACAACACCGCCGCTTTTTTATATAATTATGCGGGCGATTCGTGAATCGCCCCTACAAGTCACCGCATTACTTGTCGCCCCTGAAAGGGGAGATGTCACGCAGTGACAGAGGGGTTATTTTTCGGGCGGGCACGGAGGCCCGCCCCTACAACCTCGCCGAAAATTACAGTTAACTTGTATGGGACAGACTTTCATCGTCCCGAGAACCACAAAAAAACCACCAAAATCGGGTGACCGACTTTGGTGGCTCTGCATGGTTTATATTATTGTAAAATATTATTCCTCTTCGGGAGCATAGAGAGCCTTAAGACGCATAAGGTGCTCATATCTTGCCTTAGCTGTATCCTCAGCCTTGGTGAAGAGAGCCTCTGCTCTTTCGGGGAATGCGCGTGAAAGTGAAGAGTAACGAGCCTCGTTCATAATGAAATCACGGTAGCTTGTGGATGCTTCCTTGCTGTCGATTGAGAACGGGTTCTTGCCCTCAGCTTTGAGTGCAGGGTTGTAACGGAACATATTCCAGTAACCGCAGTCAACAGCCTTCTTCATTTCAGCCTGGCAGTTAACCATACCGCCCTTGATTGAGTGCATCTCGCAGGGTGCGTATGCAATAACAATTGAGGGACCGTGATATGCCTCAGCCTCTGTGAGAGCCTTGATTGTCTGGTTCTGGTCAGCGCCCATAGCAATCTGAGCAACATATACATAACCGTAGCTCATAGCGATTTCGGCAAGGCTCTTCTTAGCAACTGCCTTACCTGCGGCGGCAAACTGTGCAACCTGACCGATGTTGGAGGCCTTAGATGCCTGACCGCCTGTATTTGAGTAAACCTCGGTATCAAATACCATGATGTTTACATCCTCACCGCTGGCGAGAACATGGTCAACACCGCCGAAGCCGATGTCGTATGCCCAACCGTCGCCGCCGAAAATCCATACGGATTTCTTGGAGAGGTATTCGCTGTTTTCAAGGATATCCTTGCGTGTTTCGCAATCGCAGTCAAGAGTTTCAAGAGCCTTAACAAGAGCCTTGGAAGCGGCTGTGTTCTTGTCGCCGTCCTCGAGAGTATCAAGGTATGCCTTGCAGGCGTCCATAACCTCTGCGGGAGCTTTGCCCTCAGCAACGATAGCTTCAACATCACCGATAAGGCGGTTTCTGATAGCCTTCTGACCGAGATACATACCAAAGCCGTGCTCTGCGTTGTCCTCGAACAGTGAGTTAGCCCAAGCAGGACCGTGACCGTCCTTGTTTACTGTGTAGGGAGATGTAGCGGCAGGTCCGCCCCAAATTGAGGAACAGCCTGTTGCGTTGGAGATATACATTCTGTCGCCGAAGAGCTGTGTAATAAGTCTTGCATAAGATGTTTCAGCACAGCCTGCGCAGGAGCCGGAGAACTCAAGGAGAGGAGTCTTGAACTGACTGCCGATAACTGTGTTGTTTGCAAGGTCTTCCTTAACGGAAACATTTTCAACCATATAGTTGAATGCTTCCTGCTTGTAGTCCTGGCTCTCTCTGGGAACCATCTTCAAGGAGTCTGTGGGGCAAACACCGATACATACGCCGCAGCCCATGCAGTCCATGGGAGAAACAGCCATTGTGTATTTATATGTATCCTTGCCCTTACCCTTTTTGTCAACGATTGTTGCGCTTGCAGGAGCATTAGCCGCCTCGTCTGCATTAAGAGCATAAGGACGGATTGTAGCATGGGGGCAAACATAAGCGCACTTGTTGCACTGTGCACATGTACTGCCGTCCCACTCGGGAACCATAACTGCAACGCCGCGCTTCTCATAAGCAGATGCACCCTGCTCAAATGTACCGTCAGCGTGGTCAACGAAAACGGAAACGGGAAGTGAGTCACCGTCCATCTTACCAACGGGCTTCATGATATTGTCAACCATCTTAACAAGCTTTGCAGGACCGTTTTCTGCCTCAACAGCGGCAGTGTCAACTGCATTTGCCCAGTCAGCGGGAACATCAATCTTAACATAAGCTGTTGCACCTGCGTCGATAGCCTTTTCGTTCATTTCAACAATTTCTTTACCCTTCTTCATGAACTTCTGGGCTTTTTCCTTCATGTAGCCGATTGCCTCAGCCTCGGGAAGAACCTTTGAAAGTGAGAAGAAAGCAGACTGTAAAACTGTGTTTGTACGCTTGCCGAGACCGATTTGTGCGGCAAGGTCAATAGCGTTAACAGTGTAAAGCTGAATGTTGTTCTTTGCGATATACTGCTTTGTTTCAGCGTTAAGCTTTTCAGCAAGCTCTGCCGCATCCCACTGGCAGTTGATAAGGAATACGCCGCCGGGCTTAACATCCTGAACCATCTTGTAACCCTTTTCAATGTATGAGGGGTTGTGGCAGGCAACAAAGTCAGCCTTGTTGATGTAGTACGGGCTCTTGATGGGCTTGTCGCCGAAACGGAGGTGAGAAATTGTGATACCGCCCGTTTTCTTTGAGTCGTACTGGAAGTATGCCTGAACATACTTGTCGGTGTGGTCACCGATAATCTTGATGGAGTCCTTGTTAGCGCCGACTGTACCGTCACCGCCGAGTCCCCAGAACTTGCACTCGATTGTGCCTTCTGCCGCAGTGTTGGGAGCAGGCTTTTCTTCAAGTGAAAGATGAGTAACATCGTCGTTAATACCGAGAGTGAACTGACGCTCGGGAGTTTCTTTATTAAGATGCTCGTAAACTGCAAAGATGCTTGAAGGAGGAGTATCCTTTGAACCTAAGCCGTAACGGCCGCCGCAAACCTTTGCTGTTCTGCCCATCTCGTTAAGAGCGGCAACAACATCAAGGAAGAGGGGCTCACCGATTGAGCCGGGCTCCTTTGTTCTGTCAAGAACTGCAATTTTCTTAGCTGTTGCGGGGATAGCCTCGCAGAATTTTGCAGCTGAGAAAGGTCTGTAAAGACGAACCTTAACAAGACCTACTTTTTCGCCCTTTGCGGTCAAGTAGTCGATAACCTCTTCTGCAACGTCGCATACAGAACCCATTGCAACGATAACTCTTTCAGCATCGGGAGCACCGTAGTAGTTGAAGAGCTTGTAATCTGTGCCAAGCTTCTCGTTAACCTTGTCCATATACTTCTCAACAATAGCGGGAACAGCGTCATAATAGCTGTTGCAAGCCTCTCTGTGCTGGAAGAAGATGTCGCCGTTCTCGTGAGAACCGCGCATTACGGGACGCTCAGGGTTAAGAGCACGCTTGCGGAATGCCTTAACAGCGTCCATATTGCACATCTCTTTGAGATCTTCATAGTCCCAAACCTTGATTTTCTGAATTTCGTGAGATGTGCGGAAACCGTCAAAGAAGTTGAGGAAAGGAACTCTGCTCTCGATTGTAGCAAGGTGAGCAACAGCGCCTAAATCCATAACCTCCTGTGTATTTGTTTCGGCAAGCATTGCAAAGCCTGTCTGACGGCAAGCATAAACGTCGGAATGGTCACCGAAAATGTTAAGTGCGTGTGAAGCTACACAACGGGCTGAAACGTGGAATACAGAGGGGAGAAGCTCACCTGCAATCTTATACATATTGGGAATCATAAGAAGAAGTCCCTGAGAAGCTGTATAAGTTGTGGTAAGAGCACCTGCTGCAAGAGAACCGTGAACGGTACCTGCGGCACCTGCCTCTGACTGCATCTCGGCAACACGAACCTGAGTGCCGAAAATGTTCTTTAAGCCCTGTGCGGACCACTGGTCAACATAGTCAGCCATGGGGCTTGAGGGGGTAATCGGGTAAATACCTGCTACTTCTGTGAAAGCGTATGACACATGAGCAGCGGCGGTATTACCGTCCATAGTCTTTGATTTTCTGACTATGGGGGTCTTTTTTTCTGCCATTTTTATTTCCTCCTTGATGGATTTGTATATAGAGTTATGACATAATCATACAAAATAAATAATAACACCTTTCTCGTGAAATGTAAATAGATTTTGACTTAAAAATGTGATTAAACTTTGATGAAATTTTACCCTTTTTTCCCTAATCTTTTGTTTGTTTGTAAACAATAGTTTAACAAATCTTTGCCGTGCTTGACAAAATACATATTTTAGTATAAAATATACAATGATATTCTGTATGAATATACATTTTATAAATATTAAGGAGAGGTTTTGTTCTATGGACGCAGACCCCGGGAGTATTATTCTGAAAATAGTAATCCTGTTTGCATTGATTTTGGTCAATGCGTTTTTTGCAATGTCGGAGATAGCGGTTATCTCGTTAAACGATAACAAAATCGACAAAATGGCTGAATCCGGCAATAAAAAAGCAAAGCAAATAAAAAAACTGACGGAAAGTTCCAGCTCATTTCTGTCAACAATACAAATCGGCGTAACCTTGGCAGGCTTTTTAACATCTGCAACTGCGGCACAGTCTTTTGCGGTAATGCTTGCCGACGCTATTTCAAAAACGGCGATTGTAAAGGTTATACCCATAAGTGTAATCAGCGGCTTTTCCACAGTCGTTATTACTCTTGTAATGTCATATTTTTCACTTGTACTGGGTGAGCTTGTTCCCAAAAAGATAGCCATGCAGAAGTCCGAAAAAATGGCATTTATGGCGGCACCGGTCTTAACCTTTGTTGCGGCGGCCACCCGTCCCGTTGTTAAGTTCTTGTCTCTTTCAACTAACGGTGTTTTGAGAATAATGGGCATTGACCCCCACGCCGACGAAGAAACCGTCACCGAGGAAGAAATCCGTATGATGGTTGATGTGGGCGGTGAAAAAGGCGTTATTGAGGACAGCCAAAAAGAGATGATTGACAATATCTTTGAGTTCGACGATATTGATGTTGCCGATATTATGACTCACAGAACGGATATGGTTTGCGTTGATGTTGAAGAGGGACTATCGGAGGCTGTTAAGCTTTCCATCGAAAACGGTTTTTCACGAATCCCCGTTTATGAAGAGGACTCCGATAACATTATCGGAATTATTTATGTTAAGGATTTCTTGAAATATGTGGGCACCTCGTTGCCTAAAACAAAGTCAATCAAGGACATAATGCGTGAAGCATATTATGTGCCTGAAACAAAGCGCTGCGGTGAGCTTTTCTCGGAAATGACGGAAAAGCGTGTTCAGATGGCGATTGTTGTTGATGAATACGGCGGAACAGCAGGTATTGTAACCCTTGAAGATGTTTTGGAATCCATTGTGGGTAATATTCAGGACGAATATGACCAGGAGTCCGATGAATTTTCAATTATTGACGATAAAACCTTTACTGTTGACGGTATTACGGATATCGAAGAGGTTGAGGAGCATATCGGCAAGACCTTCCCCGAAGGTGATTACGATACAATCGGCGGATATATTATCAGTGTGCTTGGCTTTTTGCCACAGGACGGCGAAATGAACGAGGTAACCTTTGAGAATATCAAGTTTACCGTGCTCAATGTTGAGGACCGCCGCATAGGTAAGGTCAAGGTGGAAATTCTCCCCACGGAAGATAAATAATGCAAAATAAGGCGGAGGCTCAGCCTCCGCCGTTTTAGTAATGAGGATGTTATGGAAAAGATAAATTATCAGAAAAAACTTGATAATATTATTGAAAATTTGCAGTCAGCGCCCAAGCTGTTGCTACATAGCTGTTGCGCGCCGTGCAGCAGTTATTGTATTGAGTATCTTTCGCAATTTTTTAATATTACCGTGCTTTATTATAATCCCAATATTTACCCCGAGGCTGAATATGAGCACAGAAAGTCCGAGCAAAAACGGCTGATAGGCGAGTTGAAAACCAAATATCCCGTAAAAATGCTGGATTGTGATTTTGAAAGCGAAAGGTTTTACGAAAGGGTAAAAGGACTTGAAAACTGCCGTGAAGGCGGTGAAAGATGCTTTAAATGCTACCGTTTGCGCCTCGAAAAAACGGCAAAAGCGGCGGCGGAAAACGGTTTTGATTATTTCACAACAACTCTTACCATAAGCCCTCTCAAAAATGCGGCAAAAATCAATGAAATAGGTGAGGAGTTGTCAGAGGAGTTCGGCGTAAAGTTCCTGCCCTCCGATTTCAAAAAGAAAAACGGCTTCAAGCGTTCAATAGAGCTGAGCCGTGAATATAACCTCTACCGCCAGAATTATTGCGGATGCGTGTATTCAAAAAGTGATAATAATAACGAATAGGTGTGGACACAGTGTTCCACACCTTTATTTTATACCAAATCGGTAGGAAACTGCCTGCCACCGCAGTTAGTGTTTTCATATGATTTATTTGGCTATTCTTTTAATGTTGAGTGAGTCAATTTGCCGTCTTTGTAATTAAACCAAAATTGTTCGTTATCGTTTTCATCAACAATTCTTAATTCTATATATACGCCGTCTTCGGCTTTGCGTTCTTCGTAAGACATAAAACTTGAAAAATCGGCAATATCATATAAATCCTCAATGGGTGAACCTATTTCTAAGTCTTCCAAAGTGTCTTTTTCTATTCCTTTAAGGTGTGCATCATAGTTAAAAATTTGCTTGGATTCGTATATTCCGTCTTTCTCATAATCTCGCAATTCTATTACTTGAGAGTTTATATAAATTTTCAAACTGTTATAATACGATGTATCCATTTCACCGTATGTATCATTTTTTTCTTGAAGTGCCTTTGCATCTTCTTCAGTCATGGGAATTTCGATACTGTCAAATTCCGCTTTAGCCATTGTGTAATAATCGTCCATATGTGCATAGTATTCTCGCGCATCTTTGTTTCGCATAGACATATCCCAGATAATTTCTACACTTGTGCCTATAACCATTATTGCGGAAACGGTAATTAAAAACACAGTTAACTTTTTAAGAGTTTTTTCACAATTACTGCAATTTGCCTCACTCCTGAGATCTCCTGCATAAACAAGTGATAAAAACCCCGTTACTACGTGGATAATTGGAAAGGCAAATGTTAAAAAGAAACATATAACCCAAATAAAATAGGGAAAAACATTCTCTTCGGTTCCTCCGAATGATTTAAAAACGAGATAAAATGCTTCCCAACCGAAAAATGCCTCCCCCATTTTCACGGCGGCGGGAAAATCCGTAAAAACGCTGATAAACTGATATCCGGCGGGGCGAAGTGCATAAAAGGATATGATAGGTGTAAGAATCGTTGTGATTCCCAAGGCTCTCAAAACGCCTATGCTTTTTGATTTTACCGCAAAATAAAAAGAGGCTGTTGCGGCGCAAAAGGCTATGACTGAAATAATACTGATTACTGCGTCGGTCTCGCTGAAATCCACAATATTGATATATGCAAAGCTATACATATTAAAATCTGCATAAATCAGTATGCACGCATACAGTCCCAAAAAGATTAAGGATAAAACTATCCACAGCGTATTGTTGTGAAGCTTTTCAAGGCTTTCTGCAACTTCCTTAGGGTTGCCCATCATTTCAACCGCTTTATTAAATGAATAATCTTCGTCATATCCTGCGTCAATAAAATATTGAGCACGGTCATCAATATGGTTTTCCAATTCCCTTTTAACGTCCCTTTTTGCAGTTTTATTTTTAATTAAAGACGTTACCTCATTGATGTATTCTTCCTTTTTCATCATAAAAGTACCCTCTATGCAAAATTCAGCACCTTATTAACGCTTATGGAAAATGATTTCCATTCTTCACGGCTTTCCGCAAGTTTTTTTCTGCCCTTTTCAGTAATTTGATAGTATTTTCTGTTTCTTCCGTCAACTTCCTGCCAATATGAGATAAGGAATTTTTCCTTTTCCAAGGCGTGTAAAATGGGATAAAGGGTGCCCTCACTCATATTAAAAGCATTTTCGCTTTGTATTTCCAGCTCCCTTATTATCTTGTAGCCGTATAAATCATTCTTGCTTAATACAGATAAAACAAGCATTGACGTACTGCCTTTAAGTAATTCCTTGCTGTATTTCATAGTGCATACCTCCATTTACTATGTATATACATCGTAACATGAGGCATAATATTTGTCAATAGCTGATTGCAAAAATAAAAAGGCGGGTCTTAAGTGCCCGCCCGATAAATTACATCAAAAAAAGCGGCGGGGGCAAGCCCCCGCCCTACCTATAATTTCAGCGTACTTGTAGGGGCAGATGCCCACATCTGCCCGTTAAATCATATGAAATCAACGGCTGTTTTGTAGGGTGCGACGACCTCGGCGCACCGTTAATTTTACAAAATTTTTGCGGGCTGTCGAGGTCGCCAGCCCCTACGATACCGCCATTGGTGTGCATGTGATTTTGCGGGCGATTCGTGAATCGCCCCTACGGGTTCAGCAAAAAAATTAAACTATCGCACAACATCTTGTCTCCCCTGAAAGGGGTGATTTCCCACGGTGTGGGGAAATGTCTGCGAAGCAGACAAAAGGGGACGGCCGCCGTCAGCGGATGTCAACGGAGTTGACAGAGGGGTTATTTTGCGGGACGATGAAGGCATCGTCCCCTACGGGTTACATAGAATTTTATAGATTGGCTTGTAGGGGCGGGTCTCTGTGCCCGCCCGATAAATTACATCAAAAAAATTGTAATATTGTAGGGTGCGACGACTGGTTGCACCGTTAATTTTACAAATCTTTTGTTTAAATTAAGAACTTCCAATAGTCAGGTTTCGGTTCTCTGATGAACAAAATTCAAATGATTTAGAGTAGGGCGGGGGCTTGCCCCCGCCGTGAGGGTTAATGCAATTTCTTACGAAATACTCATAATATAAATCTGGCAAGGGTTATCTTTATCCCATAAATTTTCTATACACTCTAATTCCTTAAATCCAATCCTTTTATAAAAAGAGTTTGTTATATCGTAGGAAGCATATTTACCACTACTAACCGTTTTGACCTGAATAAAATCATAATTGTTATTTTTAGCAAAATCATAAAAACTTTTGAATAATTCAGCGCCGATTCCTTTCCGTTGATATTCTTTTAAAACACCCATAACACTAATTTCAACAGTATGAGGACTGTTTTCTTTCATCATAATAAAGCCGATAGGATTATCACTTTCAATATCTGCCCAAAAATGAGATACCCTGCTTTCTTTGATATATTGAGTTATCCCATCTTTTTTACCAAACCATTCGGGTAATTGACTTAAAATATTTCTGCAAATTTTTTCCTTATCATCTATATTGTCGATATACCTAATCATTTTTCATTTCCTTTTGTGAATATAGTCTTTAAATCATTGGAGTAGGCGGAATGTTTTGTGCGATTTTGCGGTGATTTTTCGGCGGGGGCAAGCCCCCCGCCCTACCATATTGAAATGGAGTCTGTATATGATTTTACGGGACGATGAAAGGCATCGTCCCCTACAAGTTGCATAAAAAATCAACTGCTACTGAATACTTGTCTCCCCTGAAAGGGGAGATGTCACGAAGTGACAGAGGGGTTATTTCACAGGCTTTGCCACAACTCTGAATATGGGCATACCCATATCTGCAAATTTCTGCTCATATTCGGTGACGATGTTATCTTTAAAACTGCTGTTGTGCAAATCTCTTGAAATCTCGGAAACAGCAAAACCGCCCGCCTCATAGCTTTCAAGTGAATAGTTGAAAAAGTCCTCATTGTCCGTCTTTTGTGCGATAAAACCGTCGTCACAAAGGATTTTTTTATATATTTCCAGAAAGCCTTTGCTTGTAAGTCTGTGGCTTTCGTGCTTCGTTTTCGGGAAAGGCGTGCTGAAATTAAGATATATTTCCGAAACGCTTTTTTTCTTAATAAACAAGGGCAGATATTCCGCTTTCATTTCAAGAAATTTAACATTGGGAACAGAGAGGGATTTTGCTCTTTCGCATGCTTCAACAAGTACGCCCGGGACGCACTCCACGGCGATTATGTTTTTCTCGGGATTGCGGAGTGCATATTCGCAGACAAACTGCCCCTTACCGCAGCCTATTTCCATAACAAGGGGAGCGGTTCTGCCAAAAATTTCATCAATATTTAAAAAGCTTTCCTCTGCGTCGTCCGTTCTGTAATCAAAGGATTTAAGCTCATAAGGTATTCGCAGGTCGGTGCATTTTTCCCGCCTTGCTTCAAGATTCTTTATTTTTCTCAGTCTCACTGAAATCACCCGAAAGATAATACCATATTTGCTATTGATTTTTCAAGTGAAAACCTATAAAATCATATATGAGGTGAATTTTATGAGCTACAAGGCTTACGAAAACAGATATAACGATATGGAGTATAACCGCTCAGGCAACAGCGGACTGAAATTACCTGCGGTTTCATTGGGACTCTGGCACAATTTCGGTACATACGACAGCTTTGAAAATATGAAAAAAATGTGCTTTACCGCCTTCGATAACGGCATAACACATTTTGATATTGCAAATAATTACGGTCCCGAACCGGGGAGTGCCGAGGAGAATTTCGGTAAAATTTTAAAAACGGAAATGTCCGCCTACCGTGATGAAATGATAATAAGCACAAAAGCAGGTTATCATATGTGGGAGGGCCCTTACGGCGATTGGGGAAGCCGCAAATATATGCTTTCAAGCCTTGACCAAAGCCTAAAAAGACTGGGGCTTGATTATGTTGATATTTTTTATCATCACAGAATGGACCCCGATACACCCTTGGAGGAGTCTATGGGTGCGCTGGCTCAGGCAGTACACAGCGGAAAGGCTCTATATGCAGGACTTTCAAATTATAACGGCGAAACAATGAAAAAAGCGGCTGAAATTTTGAAAAATCTCAACTGCCCCTTTGTAATCAACCAAAACAGATATTCAATTATTGACCGCACCATAGAGCAAAACGGACTTAAAGATGCCGCAAAAGCTGTGGGCAAGGGTATAATCGTGTTCAGCCCCTTGGCGCAGGGAATTTTGACCGACAGATATTTAAACGGTATTCCCGAGGACAGCCGTGTAAAACGCAGCGGAGTTTTCTTAAACGAACAGCGTGTAAACGATAATATCGAAAAAGTTAGAAAGCTTAAAAAGATTTCCGATGCGAGAGGGGAGACCTTGGCTCAAATGGCCCTCTCCTGGGTGCTTCGTGACGGCGATTGCACAAGCGTTTTAATAGGTGCTTCAAAGCCCGAACAGATAGTTGAGAATATCGGTATTGTAAAGCGCACTCCCTTTACAGAAGAAGAACTCCGCCTTATTGACGAAGCAGTAAAATAATTGATAATTTATAACATAAAAACACACGGCAAGGACATTTTTTAGTGTTCTTGCCGTGTTCTTTATTTTTCTTTTCTTAACAGCGTACCCTTAGGAAAACTAAGGTTTGACTTGATTTTTACCGTCATCATGGGGTGGGGGGCAGACTCGATTTCATTGCCCTCGCCGTCATAAATTTCTTCTGCGGTGAAAATAACAGGTTTACATTCAGGCTGTAAGGCGTCAAGTATATCACCTTTACAGAACTTGTTGCGCTGTTCGGCAATTATATAGCCGTCACGGCACTCTTTAACAACCGCCATAACATCGTAATGGCGCTTATATCCACCGTCAAAGGAAATTTCGGCGTTTTCATTGGGGTGACCGAAATAGAAACCCGTGCAGTATTCACGGTAGCTTACCTTGTAGCACTCGTCAACAGCCCATTGGGGAGCCCTGAAATCGGGAGAAGGGTTTTTAAGGTATTCGTCAATAACCGTTCTGTAAGCATTTGTAATTACCGCCGCATAGTAAGCGGATTTTGCTCTACCCTCTATTTTAAAACTTGAAATTCCCGCCTCAACAAGCTGTGGAATATGCTCAATCATACACATATCCTTTGAATTGAGAATGTAAGTTCCCTCTTTTGTATCGTTAATGGGAAAATACATACCGTCCCGCTTAACCTCCATTATGGCGTATTCCCATCGGCAGGGCTGTGCGCACTCGCCGCGGTTTGCGTCACGGTTTACAAGGTAGTTGGAAAGCAGGCATCTCCCCGAAAAGGATACGCACATAGCGCCGTGGACAAAGCACTCAATTTCGAGCTCCTTGGGCACCTTTGCACGGATTTCCGCAATTTCGGTGAGGGATAATTCACGGGCTGTAACAATGCGTGAAGCACCCATATTGTAAAACTCATTTGCTGTGACATAGTTTACAATTCCCGCCTGTGTTGAAATATGAACGGGTACTGTCGGAGCGTACTTTTTGCAAAGAGAAAGCACGCCGATATCAGCAACAATAAATGCGTCAACTCCCGCATCTGCCCATTTTTCAAGATATGATGGGAGAGTTATTATTTCATCGTTCCTCGGCAGAGTGTTTACCGTAAGATAAACCTTAACGCCCTTTGAATGGCAAAGAGTGATAGCCTCTTTTAAATTGTCAACTGTGAAATTTTCGGGAGCCGCACGCATTGAGAATGCGTCTCCCCCTAAATACACCGCGTCGGCGCCGAACATCAAAGCGGCTTCAAGCCTTTCGCGGTCGCCGGCAGGGGATAGTAATTCGGGTACAATCATTTTTATTCACTTTCTGCAATCAATCGTCTGCATTGTTGATTCTTGCAATTTTTGCAAGATTTGCACTGTGCTCTTCGCTGGTTTTTGCCATATAAATTTCCCTGTTTTTATCGTGTGCAAAGAAGTAATACTGTGAGGTGTCGGGGTAGAGTGCGGCCTTAATTGCCGCCATACCCGGATTGCAAATTGCACTTGCAGGCAGTCCTGAGCACTCATAGGTGTTGTAATACGGCAGGTAGGCGTCTGCTCTTGCACCGGTAAGCCTTGCGGCGATTGTTTTTGTAACGTATCCCGTTGTGGAGTCACAGTCAAGAGTAGGATAAAGCCCTGAACGGTTAAGACGGTTGTGAAGAACGGAAGAAACCAGTGTAAACTGTTTTTCCCCGTATGCTTCTTTCTCGATTATCGACGCAATTCTGATAATATCATCAGTAGTCATTGAAAGCTCCGCGGCACGGGTGGCAAAATCCTCCGTCCAGCGCTTGTTGAATTCATTAAGGAAGGTTCTGATTACCGTTGCGGGGTCGGCACCCTGCTGAAATTCATATGTTGCGGGGAACATATACCCTTCAAGCACATGATAACGGTTTTTCGTATTGTCAAGGTTTTTTATAAAATCGTATTCCGAGCTGAAATCGACCTCATCAATCGTTTTGTAAAGGGCGGCGGAGGTGCAAACTCCGTTCTTTTCCAGCCTTGCGAAAATTTGGTCGATTGTGTAGCCCTCGGGAATGGTTATGCTGATGAGTGCCCCCCTCGTACTGCTTGTTTTAAAGCGGGAAATCATTTTTTCAACGCCCATTGACTCCGAAAGATAATAAACGCCGGGAAGATAGTTCTTATCGGTGTAGCCCATGGCTTTTATGAATATTTTACAGAAAAGCTTGTTCTTTATAAGCCCTGCGTCATCAAGCACATCAACGGCAATATCGGTATTGGCATTGTTGGGCAAAACAACCTCAACAACTGTTTCATCATCACGGCTTATGGCAAGAACATCGTTTATACAACTTAGTGCGATTGATGCCAGAATTCCTGCAATCAAGAAACAGCACCCGAAAGCTATGAAGGCTTTTTTGTTTTCCTTAAAGGCCAAAATAATGGCGTTTAATAAAGTGTTAAAGTTTATTTTGCCTTTTATTCCCTTGTTTTTTCGAATGAAATTGTTGAGTCGGGAAGAAGCATTGCCTTGCTCGTCAGAAGTTGCTTTTTTACCGTGCTCCAAATGCTTTGAACGGGCAGATGCGCTTCTGCCCGCGGGATTCCGTTTCTCAATAACAGGAGCTGATTTCCCTGCGGAGGTAACTGCGTTTTTATCGAACTCAACAGTTCCTGAAAGCTTGTTTGCACGGCTGTTTCTTTCAGCCTGTTCTTCTTCAAAGGATTTAATCATATTGAGGTCAAGAGGCTGTTTGCGCTTTACCGAAGAAGTATCAATATTAAAATTCCTTTGAACGGTGCTCGGCTTTGTATTGTTTACGGTCGGAGTTCTTTTAACGGGTGCAGGGGATACTGCCGCACGCTTAACAGGCTCTTTTTGGGGAGCGCGTTTAACAGGAATATCCCCATGAGACGCTTCGGCAGAGCTTTCGCCCTTTGCACGCTCCGTATTTTTACTGCCAAGGCTTTCGCCTGCATATTCGTTTAAAAGATCCTCATAACTGTTATCAGAAAAGCCGTCTGAAAACTTATTCACAGTATGACCTCCTTAAAATCCTTTGTGTTACCAAAACATTTATCTTTATATCAAATTCGTCAGCGGGTAAAATATCCGTTAGCATTTCGTCATAACATGGACAAAAACTGACGCCGCGAAAATCCTTTAAAAACCTGTCATAATAGCCTCTGCCGTAGCCTATTCTGTAAAATCTGCTGTCAACAGAAAGGGCGGGGACAATTACGATGTCATTTTGTTCGGGGACATATTTTTTGCATTTTTCCATCGGTTCAAAAATCCCGAACAGACCGATTGATAAGTCGTCGTCACAGTTTACCTCAAAAAAATCCATATTTCCCAATTTATCGGAGCATCGGGGATAAAAAACCTTTTTGTTTCTATCACGGCACTCTTTAACAATGTGCTTTGTATCAAACTCATCGCTTGTTGAGGCGAAAACAAGCACATTTCGGGCTTGTTCAAAAAAACTTGTACCGATTATCAAGTCGCTTATCTTTTTATCATATATTATTTTTTCGCGTTTATCAATATTTTTTCTTTTAAGGATAAGCTCCTGCCGTGTTTCCTTTTTATCCATTATATATTTGCAGCGATGCCCTGAGTTTTTCGGCAACAGCCTTTCCTTTGAGAATTTCCGCAATCTGCAATCCGAATTCAACAGCACTGCCCATTCCCTTTGCGGTGATTATATTTCCGTCGCGGCAAACAAAGCTTTGGGAGAGCGTTGCCCCCTCCAATTCTTCTTCAAAACCGGGGAAGCATATGGCGTTTTTGCCCTTTAATAACCCCTTGTGACCGAGAATTGACGGCGCAGCGCAAATAGCGCATATAAGCTTGCCTTTTTCAACTGCGAAATCAATGGCTTTTCCCACGACAGGGCTTTTTTCAAGATTTATCGTTCCGGGCATTCCGCCGGGTAACACAATAGCTTCCACTGTTTCGTCAAGAACTAAATCTCTTTCATAAACATCAGCGGCAACGGGAATTTGGTGCGAACCTATAACAAAATCCTCGCCTACACCCACAGTTCTGACATCAAGCTCTGCGCGGCGTAACACATCTACAACTGCAAGTGCCTCAATTTCTTCAAATCCGTTTGCAAGAAAAACATATACCATAATTTTCACTCCAATGTAATGCCAACAAAGCATTTCAAACTTTTAATTTTAAGGTTTTCCGTCCTTATCATGGCAGGGCTTTCCGTTTTCCCCAAATCAATATTTCCCTGGATTTTCACGCCGTTTTCTCTGTATCTTTCGGGAATACCGTCTATACTGCCACTTGCATTTTTTATCACAGTTGTATCATCGGTAAAAGCCATACCCGAAAAGTCTTTACTTTCAATAATTTCGCCGCCGTAGTGAGTACAGGCGTATTCCCAATATTTTACTATATCACCGTCAAATAACAGCTCGCAGTCAGCTTTCAAAAATTCGCTGAAAGAATTGCCCGAACTGCCCACGGTATATGCTTTACGCACACCGAAGCGTTCAAATCCGCATTTGCCGTAGTAGTCAAACAGTGATTTTTCGGCGGGAATAAGTATAAGAAAATCAAAGCCGTTGTCCTTGCAGTGAGTATACGAAAAATCAAGAAGGCTTTTCATATAACCTTTTCCGCGGTATTCAGGCGATGTCATTGCACAGTAAACGCATTTGCCCTCGTAACCGCCTATTTTGCAGGGAAGAAGAAAAAGCGAAGAAACAATTTCACCGTTTTGCTGTATGACAGGCGTTACGGTCTTTTCAAAAATCTTTTCAAAAAACAGCTCTGTTATCTCGCTGTCTTCAAGAAAAATACTTTTCCACATACGGCTTAATGCTGTTTTATCGGAAAGGGTTGCAAATTCAATCATAATTATCCCTTAAAAACCGCAGAATATTTTATTACAAGCCTGTGTGGGTGATAAGAAAGCTTTGCGTTTCTCAAGCCCTCACTGCCTGTGTCGTCCTCACGGTTTATATATTCATATTTTCCTAAAAGCTGACGGGCAAGTTCACGGTTTATCATTTGATAAGCCCCTCTGATGTCGCCGTAGGCTTTTTCAACATGAGTACAAAAGGTGTTATCGTTAAGTTTTTCTCCGAAAGTGAATGCTACAATCTCGTTTTGAATTGTCAGCACTCCGCCCTCAAAGCCTAATTCAAAATAATCGGCAAGAGCCTTGTTTATGGCTCGGTGCTCTTCATTTATCTCCTCGGGATTTTTCTGCCGATTAAGCTTTTCCCAATGCTCGTTAAGCAAAAGACATTCTTTTATGCTGTTTTCGTTGATGGGCTCATATTTCCAGTCGAAGGTGTTTTCAAAATAGGAAATATGATTTCGCTTGCTGTGGTACTTTCTGCCTGCAAGAGTTGCCAAATCCTCGGTACGGTAAAGATAATCGAAAAAATCTCTTGTTTCGGTAAACTCAAATTTTTCGGGGAAAAGGCTTTCAAGTTCAATCTTGTCCGCCTCGGTAAGACCGTAAAAGGAAAGAACGGTACCCAACGATTTTGCATATTCAATCAAAGATTTGATAACTGCTTTTTTATCTCCTTCGCCGATGGGATAGCAAAACACAGGCTTGTCCGTAAAATCGGCAGAAACAAAAGTCCCGTCAATATTCGATATTTTGTTGTCGTATATATCCGACCACATATAAATATTGCCGAAGCAGTATTCACAGCAGTCTGTCCGACTTGATGAAAAAGCCTTTTGTACCCATTCTCGGTCGGAAAGGGAAGGCGTATGAAAATCCATTTAGATTATCTCCTTAGACTTGCTTTTACAATTCCGAAAATTTCGTCACCTATGACTTCGATGGGCAAGGGCGTGTCCCCCTCAAAGCATTTTACCACATTCCAACCGAATCGGTCGGCAGTATAAAGGGCGGCGGTACGGCACTTTTTCAAATATTCCACATTTGCTTCGTGAACATCTTTTTTTGCTTCCTCGCCGCTGTATCTTTTTGTCATAAGACGCTGGGATATATCCACATCCATATCAAGGTATATAACAAGGTCGGGAGTGGGAATACCCATCATTTCGTATTCGGTTTTAAACAGCCAGTCAAGATACTCGTTCCATTTTTCCTGCGGCAGTTTAACCGTTTGATGAACGGCGTTAGAAGTGGTGTAACGGTCGGCTAAAATCAGCGTGCCGTTTTTGTAATCCTCACCCCATACATTTTTAAAGCTTGCGTATCTGTCCACCGCGTAAAAAAGAGATGCAGAGTAAATATTCACATCCGAGGGGTCATGCCCGAACTCGCCGTTTAAATACATTTTTACAAGAGTGCTGGATTTATTGTCATAATCGGGCAGTTTTATTTGTTTAAGTATTACGCCGCTTTCAATAAGCTTTTTCTTTAACAATTCAACCTGCGTTGATTTTCCGCTGCCGTCAAGACCTTCAATAACAATCAGTTTTCCGTTCATAGTGTTCTCCGATATCCATAATTATACATTGTACATTATAACAAACATTTCTTCGCATTACAATCTAATTTGCAATATTTTTCTTTAAGATTTCGTGAATACCGAGCATAGTTTTCTTGCCATAAATAGTATTTTATGTTACAATTATAAAAATGCTATGAAAAGTATGTGAGGTATGTAAAAATGAGCTACGATTACAACGAAAGCGCGGCGCTGATAATCGGTATGACCGATACCGACGAAAAGGTAACTGCGGCAAGCGGCAGAATCTCCACGCAGGAGGGTACGGCGCTGTCGATTTGGGATAAATCACAGGACAGAGAAAAGAACAAAAACCTTATAGGTAAGGTAACAGCGTCAGGGCATACAAGCACCGTTGAGCATACATATTTTAACCTTGCTTTCCAAAATGTAACGGCGGTTGTTGAGCAGTTTATAATCGAGTTCAGACTTGCCTCTTTCACGGTGAAATCACGCCGTTATGTGAATTTCAGCGACGCAGGTTTTTATGTTCCCGATTTCGGAAATGATGAAATCAAAGCATCATATACAGAGCATATGTCAAAAATGTTTGCCCTTTACGGCGAACTTTGCGATAACGGAGTTGCAAGAGAGGACGCACGCTTTGTGTTGCCATATTGCCTTTTCAGCAACTTCTTTTGCAGTGTAAACGGCAGAGAGTTTCTCAATATGCTCCGTGCAATGATATACGGCAGAGGCGCAAAGTTCCCCGAAATAAAAAGATTGGGCGAACAGCTCCTTTCACAGGCAAAGGAAAGAGCACCGGGAATTATGTTGGATTTTGAAGAGAGAAACAGCAAAACCGTGTGTGACGAGCCGGATTTGTCCTTTATAAGCCTTGCTCCCGAGCACACAAAGGAGTCTGTGGAGCTTTTGTCATACACGGAAAATGCGGCAAAACGCGTTGCGAGAAACGCTCTTATTGCAGACCGTAATTATTCCACAGCGCAGATTGATGAAATTCTGTCAGAGAACGGCGTAACGGAAAAAATCATTAAAGCGGTTGTAAAATGCCGCCGCCCAAGAGCGTTGGAGTGCGTTAATTACACCCTTCGTTTTAACAATGTTTCACTTTCCTGCATAACTCATTTTGCCCGCCACAGAATTCAGTCAATAGAGATTCCGTCGCTTACAAAAACCGACAGATTAAGCTATATTATCCCGCCTGTCTTAAAGGAAATGCCCGAGCTTTTGGAAAAGTATAAAAAGGCTTTCGAGGAAACTGCATCAGAGTATGAACGCTTGAAAAAAGCAGGAGTCCCCGAGGAATTATTGGTATATTATCAGCTCAGCGGAAATACACTTGATATTGTAACGACTATGAACGCACGGCAGCTTTTATTGTTTATGAAGCTTCGCTCCTGTAACCGCGCACAGTGGGAAATCCGTGATTATGCCGTAACGGCGCTTTCACTTCTTCGCAAAGCAGAGCCTGAAATATTCAAGTTTTACGGTCCCGGGTGCTTTGTTGGTACATGCCCCGAGGGTCGTCTTTCCTGCGGCAAGGCGAAAGAGATAAAGGAAAAATTCAGTTCGCTTTAATAATAAAATCTGCCTTATTTTTTCAGGATGAAAATATGAGAGAAAAAGGTAAAAAGAATAAAAGAAAAAGCTTTCTGTTCCCCATAATTGCGCTGTTTTCCATCTGCCTTTGCGCCGTTACAGCATTGCTGGCTGTTGGAGGCGACGATACTGTTTATTATTTAAAGCAGTTAAACTTTGTTCCCGATGAAAAGGTGATATGCATTGACCCGGGCCATGGCGGAACAAGCTCAGGGGCAACGGGTGAGGGCGGCAAGCGCCTTGAAAAAGACGATAATCTTCGTCTTTCCCTGTGTGTCCGTGATATACTGACAGAGCGGGGATATACAGTTGTAATGACAAGAGACAGTGACAGCGATGTATCTTTGGAAGACCGGTGCAAAATCGCAAATAAGGCGAAAGCCTCAATTTTTGTTTCAATTCACAGAAACAGCAGTACGGGAAACGGCAAGGGTATGGAAATGTGGGTTCACAGCACAAGACCGACGGACGATTTGCTTCTTGCGGAAAATTTGCTTGCCTGCCTTGAAAGCGTGGGAATTTCGGCAAACCGAGGTATTCATTCGGGTTACCGTGACGGGGCAGACCTGAATTATTACATAAACAGAAACACAAAAATGCCCTCTTGCCTTGCGGAAATCGGATTTATAACAAGTGAAGAGGACAATAAGGATTTTGATGAAAAGCTTGAAAAGTATGCCGAAGCATTGGCGGACGGCATTGAAGCAACTTTAAGGGAAATGAACGGCGAATAGGGAGGATTTTTAAATGAAGGTTTATAAAGCGGCGGATTTCGGCGTAACTTGCGGCTCCTTTTGCGAAAAGGAGCTTGAAAATTTTTTAGAGTCAATTCCGAAAGACGATGAGGAAAAGATAATTGAATTTCAAAAAGGCGAATACTTAATTGACGCCGAAAATTTGAAAAAACAGATGCTGTATATAACAAATACGGTGGGGGATAATGAGTTTTCAAAAGGGGAAACACCTCATGAGAACCGCGCGCCCCTTTGCTTTAACGGACTCAAAAATGTTACTGTGGAGGGCAACGGCGCAAAGTTTGTAATCCACGGCAAGGCGACAAATGCCGTAATTTCCCATTGCGAAAACATAAAAATCAAGGATATTGAAATCACTGCCGTAAATCCCGAAATGCACGAGTTAAAGGTTGTGGGGAAAAGCGCACTTCATGTTGATTTTGAAATAGACAAGCAGTCAAAGATGGAAAATAAAAACGGCAAGCTTTGCTTTGTCGGCAAGGACTATTGCAGAAGTATAACGGAAAAAGCCAAAACCTCCTGGTGGATAGGGCGGGTTCCCGAAAAGAATCCCGAAATGATGATGAGAGTAAGACACCCGCTGGCTGATACATTTAAGATTAAACAAACCGCGGAAAACAAAATCAGAGCATATTGCTTTTCTGCACTCCGATTTAAAACGGGCGACAAATATTATATTTTTGATGTGCGCCGTCAGTATGCGGGAATATTTGTGAGTGACAGCAGTAATGTAACCCTTGAAAGGGTAAAGCAATATTTTAATTATTCTCTTGCATTGGTAGCGCAGAACTGCGAAAACATAACGGTTGACAGCGTTGAGTTTGCTCCCGAAAAGTCAACGGGCAGGGTGATGTGCTCCGTTGCGGATTTCATACAGATTTGTATGTGCCGCGGTCTTGTTACGGTGCGTAACAGCTATTTTGACGGTGCAGGCGACGATTGGCTGAATGTTCACGGCTTCCATTTCAAGATAAAAAAGAAAGACGGTAATAAAATAGTTGTCAGCTTTATGCATCCCCAATCCCACGGATTTAATTCCCTTAGGGTGGGGGACGAAATAGAATATATCAACCCAAAAACAATGCTCCCGAAATCAAGAGCCGTGATAACCGATTCAGTAATGCTTAATGAATATGATATTGAGCTTACTCTTGATAATGCAGAGGGCGCAGTAATCGGCGATGTGATTGAAGATGTCTCGGCGTGCCCCGACCTTACATTTACAGGCAACACGGCAACAAGAATTATAACAAGGGGACTTTTAATCACCACAAGAGGCAAGGTTCTTGTTGAAAACAATCATTTTTTGAGCACCACAATGAGCGGAATTCTGCTTTCGGACGATGCCGAAAGCTGGTATGAAAGCGGAATGTGCTGTGATGTCACAATAAGAAACAATGTGTTTGATTATTGCGGCGGCAACGGAGTTTTAATTTTGCCCGAAAACAAGGTCCACGAGGGACCTGTGCATAAAAACATCACCATTGAGGGTAACGAATTTAAAAAATGCAGGAATGAATGTTTTTACATAAAATCCACATCGGATATAAAAATCTTGAAAAACAAAATCGGCAAAGCCCCACAAAAGCTAAAAACAAAGGACGCAGAAAATATCACAAAGGATTTTGATTGAAATATTAGATTTAAGCCACAGTTAAAAAATAACTGTGGCTTTTTTAAAACTGCCTAAAAAAACTCTTGACAATCTGTTTGCGGTATTGTATAATACCTCTTGCAAATTACAGATAGCGGTATTGTGTAATGGTAGCACAGCGGACTCTGACTCCGTATGTAGAGGTTCGAATCCTTTTACCGCTGCCAAATAAAAAAGAGCATCATCCGATGCTCTTTTTTATTTTTGTATAACGGCAGGATTCGAACCTGTGAAGGTCTGTGCGTTAAGAAAACAGTCCGGTGGACTGTTTTTAGCACGGAGCGTGAGGGCGGTACCGAAACGCAAGGCGTTTGGGTGTCCCGAACGAAAAGTATGCAAGGCGTAAGCCGCAGCAGACGGTCGAATCCTTTTACCGCTGCCACGTCGTCGCGGACTATGTATCGTTCGCGACGACTTTTTTTTGAAAAGTCATCGACTCACTCACGCCGTCGCTCCTCCTTTCCGCAAAAAGTCACGCTCGGCTCACCTGCTCGGTTGCAAGCGCCCTCGCAATGGTTTGCTGTCGCTACCAACTTTTTGCGGCTTAAAGTCCACATCACATTTTGCAATAGCACTTTTTTGTTTATATCAATAGGATTCGAACCTGTGAAGGTCTGTGCGTTAAGAAAACAGTCCGGTGGACTGTTTTTAGCACGGAGCGTGAGGGCGGTACCGAAACGCAAAGCGTTTGGGTGCCCCGAGCGAAAAGTATGCAAGGCGTAAGCCGCAGCAGACAGTCAAATCTTTTTATTGATACTAGAACTATTTATTTGTAATGACCTTTTTTTGATGGCATTAATCCATTGTAATAGATCATTAAAATATTTCTACAGTATGTGAGATTTACTTAATATTTGATGACGCCAAGCAATGGAGCTTATTTTAAAGTAATATTTTCAAAGAATATATATCTTGTTTCCCGTTTAAATGTTAATGGAGAGTCATTTTAATGTGTAATAGCATATTATTTGGAATATAAATGGCTTTTTCTATTTTAAGCTTTTATATATTTGCTACATTAAATAACTTATATTAATATGATATTTTATATTGCTCTAACATTTCATCTAAATATCTATTCAACATATATGGCATATCCTTTGATATAATTAGATTATCTCTTCGATAAAATAAATCTCTCATGATTGGGTGCCCCCATGTGAAATCTATCATTTCTTTAAAATCTTTTACGACTGATATTTTTTCACCCTTATTTTTATTAGAATTTATTATATCTACTACTTCTTTTCCCATATCGTAAATCCAAGGAAAGTCATCTCTAAATAGGCTTAGAATCATAAGGAACCCATATGATTTTCTTTCTTCTGTAAATTTCATATGCATTATTTCTTCCAACATCATGGAACTATATTTACGAGCGACTCTTTTTCTTTCGTATATATCAGAATTTCTCATGGCAATTTGTGTTATTGTTTTTTTCATTTCATCAAGATCGCTATATATTCTTGAATCTGGATTCCTTAGTAACTTTTGATTATCTCTTGATAAGTCCAAAATTTCTTCAAGTATTTCCGACGAATGCGATTCGCTTTCAGAACCTTTTTTTTCGGAAATCTTATTTATATTAGACTTAATATTTGTGAGTTCTGTTTCCAAGGTTGGATACCATACATCAAAAGCTTTATCAAGTTGAGCTTCTGATATACCTGAATCGCCACAAGCTTTGTTTAATGTTTTAAGCAATTTTTTAATATCTTTTTTTTCAAAAATTGTTGATTGAAATTGCAAAATTGGTCCTTTAACATCGGATCGTTTTATATCAAAAAGAAATGGAGTTACAAACGACTTCTCCATCGTCTTTGATAAGGCACCAGCTTCGAATGACAGCCAAGGAGCTTCAATGTTTTCTCCAGTTACACATAGAATTCCAAATGTAGAGTTTTCAAGTTCTTTAGCAATATCAGTACTCCATCTGGCGCCTTTATCAATATCTTCAGAAGAAACATATGGTTCAATGGATTGAATAACCGATGGCAACCATTCTCTAAATATCTGAGCAACTTTTAAACTCAAATCACCTGACCAACTAATAAAAACTTTCATCTTAATTCTCCTTTTTTCAAACATCTTATCACCCAATTTAAAGTATATTTAAGTATATATTATGATTGAGTGAATGATTTTATTATTCAAAATATGTCTCTATAATTTTTTGAGCTTCAAAATATGCTGTACATAAATCAGAAGCTTTTTCTTCTTCTGTTTTATTATGAGTATATTCGCAAGCGTCAATTTCTAATTCTAAATGCCTAGTAGCTTTTATATATGGTTTCCTTAAATTTGATAAATTAAAAGCATCACGAATTGAAGAACTTACTAATGATACTATCATACAGGAAATAATTGTTTCCTGATTTATGTTTTCAAACAATGATAACAAAATCGCCCCAGCATTACTTAATATAGATAAAAGTAACATCATAGTATCAACGCCGACAATAATGCTATACCATGTTCTTAATACAGTCTCTTTTTCTCTGTATATCTGTATGATTGAAGACATATTGTTCGATTTTCGCTCTATTTTATGTTTGTTTTGTCTTATGATATAATATGTAATTGTTGCACTTGCAACAATTATTGCAATAAATATAAAAATAAGAAATGATAAAGAAACTGAAATGGTCATAACTCATCCTCTTTTAATATTACTCATATCTATTTGATATGAGTTAGACACATTTGTCAACTTGAAATACAAAATTATACATTTTTTCGACAAAAATATTTATTTTATTCTAAAAAATGTTCTTTTAAAATAAATGTAGGAATATGCAAAAAGCAACAAGTTTTTTACTTTCAGCCAAATTTTGTTGTTCACGTACAAGTAAGCATAAATTATATTTACTATTAATCGAAAACATGATAGGATACATTAAAATGGTGATATTGATAAGTTTACAATAAAGATTCTAATGCAAAAGGTTGAGGAATGGCTATGGAAGGAAAAACTACTGTAAAATATCTTCAAAACTACATAAAGGAAAAGGACTATCATCCCGAATTGAAAAAGGATTATTTTCTGAAGCTGTCAGAGGAAGTCGGAGAGCTTGCGAAAGCAATGAGGCAAGGTGTTTTATTCAGCGGTAATGACAGCATTAAAGAAACGGTTGATGAAGAGCTTTGGGATATAGTTTATTATGTATTGGCAATTGCAAATTGCTATGATATTGATATGGAAAAGACAATTAGAATTAAAGAAAAAATAAATAACGACAAATATAATACGGGTATTGAGTTTGAAATAAACCGTTGATGAATCAATTTATAAATTCAAGGATAAAAATGTATCATGAAAGAAATTACTGAATTACATAGTTGAAAAACACATTATATGATTAGTGTAGATTACTGTTGCCTGGAGGCAAAAACGTTGAAATATGACTTACTTCAATTGGTACAGACAAATAATTTGAGACAATTTTAAATTATATTTTAGAGCTTGCGGAAGACATTGTGCTTATTGACGGATAGATACATTTACAGAATCGAAACGGTGCGCTCTGCTTTTCGGTAATAATCAGGCAGATGAAATTGCCCACGCATATAAGTTGATATCGAATGGAGTTAAATGCTGTGACTATTCTGCTTGCAAGGTGGTACAAGCTCTTCTGGAGAAGAAGCAGAAAATCTTAAAGGAAGGAGGGGTGAAGCTATGAGTGAAATTTCTCTTGGCAATGTTATGGTTGACTGCGACGACGAATTAAAGCTTCAAAAATTTTACGGTGATTTGTTAGGCTGGGAAAGGTGTGAGTTGTTCGACAGACCTGCTGTTCGAAGTTCTAACGGCATAGTGTTTTTGTTTATTGAAGAGCCTGATTATGTGACACCTGTTTGGCCGGAAGAAACAGGCAAACAGCAAAAGCAAATGCACTTTGATTTCCAAGTGGATGATGTAAATGTTACTGCTAAAAAAGCAATATCATTGGGGGCTACTAAAGCGCCAAATCAATATGGAGGAGAGCATTTTATTACAATGTTTGATCCTGCAGGTCATCCGTTTTGTCTATGCAAAAAGTAAAATTTTTGAAGAATTTTATAATTCAATAAACTGCGATAATCACAGAGTTTTGTTCTCTGTGATTATTTTTTTGAAAAAGGTTGTTGCTTTTTACATTTTTCGACACTTATATTATATAAGGGGAGTACTTTCACTAAAAATAAACATTTTTGACGAAAAGATGTGCAGTTTTGCATTTTTGATTGATATCAGTTTGCCTAAGCAATAAAATTGTGTGTATTTAAATATCAGTTAAGGAGAATTTATATGAATTGGGAAAACTTACTTTCGGAAGAAACTCTTGTTGAAAGAGACAATGAACCAGGTATATGGGAGAAGAATTATCCTATAAGTGTTTTCGAAAAAGATTATAAGGTTATTATATCGAGTGCGGCTTTTAGAAGATTACAGGATAAAACTCAAGTCTTCCCCCTTGATAAAAGTGATTTTGTTAGAACTCGTCTTACTCATTCAATCGAAGTTTCAACAATTGCTAAACAATTGGGCGTAATGGTTACAAATAACAAAACGAAGTATCATATTGAAGATTTTGAAAATAGCGATATAAAATACGATTTACCTATTGTTTTGGCGTGCGCAGGTCTTTTACACGATTTAGGAAATTCTCCGTTTGGACATTTTGGGGAGGTAATTATCGGTGATTGGTTCAAAGAAAAACTCAAAGAAACTGAGTCAAATAAAGATTTTGCATTTAAGGGGAAACCAATTTATGAAATAATTAACGAACAAACTCCCATTTCTAAACAAATGTATAATGATTTGTGCAATTTTGAAGGAAATGCACAAGCTTTGAGAATCTTATCAAAAATAAGTAATAAACCAAAAGGATACGATGTTAATCTATCTTGTGCAGTCATTAACTCATTAATTAAATATCCATGCAACTCATTAGAATTTGATAAAGATAATAAAGATGTTAGGTTACATAAACTTGGTTATTTTTTGTCTGAGCACGATGTTTTCGACAGAGTATGTAGCAAAACAGGTACTAAAAAAGGAAATAAATATTATAGACATCCTTTAACATATTTAATGGAAGCTGCTGACGATATTGCTTATATGACATCGGATTTGGAGGATGCTATCAAAAAAGGATTATTCAATATTGACCAATTTATTGATTATTTTAATAGTGAAATAGACAAATTACCTGACAATGATAAAAAGAAAAAATCAAAAGAGCTTATCCAAAATTTATCTGACAGGATAAAAAATTTAGAGGATATCGATAAACGAAATAGAGAAAATGAACTTATTGAATTTCAAAAATGGTCAATTTTTGCAAAAGGATGGTTAATGTATGTTGTAGCATATAGTTTCTCAAAAAACTATAACAAAATAATTTCCGGAGAATATAAAGATGATTTGTTTGAAGATGGATTCCACGCATATTCAACTAAAATCTTGAAAGGAGCTATGGCTAAATTTGTATTTGATTCAAGTGAAATCTTAAAATTGGAGCTATCCGCACACAAAATTTTGTCATCGTTATTGTCGGATTTTATAAAAGCGGTAATTCACTGGGATATTGAAGATAAGTACTTTAATCCGACAAAAACGGACAATAAGTTAATAAATATTATTTCTGAAAATTACAAACAGGATTATAAAAATTCTAAAAACAATGATGAGGATTATAATTTATATTTGAGATTTTTAATGGTTACTGATTTTATTAGCGGTATGACAGATTCGTTTGCAAAATCTTTATATCAAGAATTAAATGGGATAAATTAACTAAAAATGCAGTCGAGGAATCGGCTGCATTTTGTTTTAATAGAATTTTTTGCAATCAAATCTGCAACGATAAACATAAACTCTCTAATGAAACCAGAAATGAGGACAGCCATGAATATTCGTGAAATATTTTAAAGTTTTTCTGTTAAGAATAATCCTCTGTTGTGCTTATTGTGGATTTATGGTATTATATTGAAAAGAGGAGGATTTACAATGGTTAAGTATTTAAAGGAATTTGCTTTTGCCGTATTAGCAGGTATGGCTATAAGCATTGGCTGTATTGTGTTTTTATCGGTGCAAAATCCCGTTGCAGGCTCAATTCTGTTCAGCGTGGGGCTTTTAACGGTGCTTGTATTTAAACTGAATTTGTTTACGGGCAAGGCGCCGTATATTGTGAAAAACAAGCCGTCATACATGGGTTTTACGGCTCTTGTGTGGCTTGGAAATTTTGTGGGTACGGCAATTTCAGCGTTGCTTGTGCATTTTACAAAGGTCAACGGCAAAATCATTGAAAGATGCACAACGGTTGCACAGGGCAAGGCGGACGACAGCCTTTTAAGCCTGTTTATTTTGGGAATTTTCTGCGGAATTATGATGTATATAGCAGTTGACACATTTATAAATCAAGGCGAAAAGAAAAACTTTTTCTCCTCACTTATCGTGGTATTCTGCGTGAGTGTGTTTATACTTGCAGGCTTTGAGCACAGCGTTGCGGATATGTTTTACTTTATGCTTTCACTGCCCATAAAGGAGTGGATTTTGCCTCTTGTCGTCATAACTCTCGGCAATGTTGTGGGCGGAAACCTCTTCTGCCTTATTACAAAAATGAAAAGGGATTGATACCGTATTTGTATGCGTATCGTACTTTTTGGATTACGATAGAATTGTTTATCAGCGTAGGGCGCTGTCTGCTCCCGCCGTTTTAATGTGATTGAACGGACGGGTATCCGTGATGTCCATAAAAATAACCCTCTGTGATTTTTCGCAGAGGGTGTTTTGCATATATGGGGTTTATCAGAACAAGCCGTCGATTTTGCCGTCGGAGTCAACATCAATCTTATATGCGGCGGGGGCTTTGGGCAGTCCCGGCATAGTCATAATGTCACCTGTAAGTGCTACTATAAAGCCTGCACCTGCCGAGAGCTTAACCTCACGGACGGTCATTTCAAAGTTTTCGGGCTTGCCCAGCTTTGTGGGGTCGTCGGAGAGTGAATACTGTGTTTTGGCAACGCAAACGGGGAGTTTATCTTTACCCAGCGCCTCAATCTCTTTTATTGATTTTTCAGCGGCGGCTGTGTAAATTACACCGTCGGCACGGTAAATCTCCTTTGCAAGGATACCCAATTTTTCCTTGATGGGGAGTTTTTCATCATACAGAGGAGCGTAATCAGCCTCGCCCTTATCGATAACTGCGCACACCTTTTGAGCAAGGTCGGTGCCGCCCGCGCCGCCCTTGGCGAATACCTCTGCAAGGGAAACGGGAACATCCATATCGCGGCAGAAATTCTCAATAACCTCGATTTCAGCCTCAGTATCCGTGTGGAAGCGGTTGATTGCCACAACAACGGGAACGTTGTATTTTTTCATATTCTCAATGTGGGTTTTGAGATTTACAATACCCTTTTTCAGCGCATCTACGTTTTCTGCCTGTAAATCGGTTTTTGCCACGCCGCCGTTGTATTTAAGAGCTCGGATTGTAGCGACAATTACGATGCAGTCGGGGCGAAGTCCTGCATAACGGCACTTAATGTCAAGGAATTTTTCAGCACCTAAGTCTGCGCCGAAGCCTGCCTCTGTAATGCAGTAATCGGCGAGTTTAAGGGCTAATTTTGTAGCCGTTACGGAGTTGCAGCCGTGAGCAATATTTGCAAAAGGACCGCCGTGCATAATTGCGGGGGTGTTTTCAAGAGTCTGAACAAGGTTAGGCTTGATAGCGTCCTTTAAAAGCGCCGCCATAGCGCCTACTGCGTTTAAATCCCTTGCATAAACGGGTTGATTGTCAAGAGTGTATGCAACAAGAATGTTGCCAAGTCTTTCTTTAAGGTCGTCAATGTTTGTTGCAAGGCAGAGAATTGCCATAATCTCACTTGCAACAGTAATCATAAAGCCATCCTCACGGGGAACGCCGTTTACCTTACCGCCCAAGCCTACAATTACATTGCGGAGGGCGCGGTCGTTCATATCAAGACAGCGTTTAAAGAGAATTCTTCTCTGGTCAATTCTCAATTCGTTGCCCTGTTGGAGGTGATTGTCAATAATAGCGCAGAGCAGATTGTTTGCGGCTGTGATTGCGTGCATATCGCCTGTAAAGTGGAGGTTGATGTCCTCCATGGGGATAACCTGTGAATATCCGCCGCCTGCCGCACCGCCTTTTACGCCGAAAACGGGACCCATTGAGGGCTCACGCAAAGCAATACAGGCATTTTTGCCGATTTTGTTCATTGCCTGACCGAGACCTACGGTAACTGTGGTTTTACCCTCGCCTGCGGGAGTGGGGTTGATGGCGGTAACAAGAATAAGCTTGCCGTTTTCACGGTCCTTGTACTTCTCGTTAAGGGAAAGGGGAAGCTTTGCCTTGTATTTGCCGTACATTTCAAGGTCATCGGTATCAATATTGAGTTTTTTGGCGATTTCGGTGATGGGCCGGCAGTTTGCCTGCTGTGCGATTTGAATGTCTGAAAGCATTTTAAATCCTCCTGATTTCAGTTGAAAATCCCTTATTATATCAAAAAAGGACAATTCAACTTTTTAAAAATTGAATTGCCCAGACGGTCGGCTTATATCGTTTGCATTCCCCCGTGGTAATCCACGAACTCCGTCAGTAGTGCAAACATCATATTGTAGGTTTATTATACAAGTTAAAATTTTGAATGTCAAGTGAAAACGCCGAAAATTAAAAAGTCCCTTTAATTTCGTAATACTTGTTTTTAATTCTGTTTGCGGTGGTTTTTGCAAAAGCGTAGCCCTCCATATATTCGCCGCGGAACATATCAATGTGTTCACGGGGATTTTCCATAAAGGTGTAGTAATCGCAGGAGAATTTCGATGTATCTACACTTCGCTGATTTCTCACATCAATGAATATATCGGAAATTCCCGCGTCGGAAAGAGAGCTTCTCAAGCTTTTCAGCACCTTTCTGAAAAGCGACTGCACAGTTTCGTCATATTCTCTGTCGGGCCAGAGGGCGGAAACTGCCTGTTCCGTGCTCACACTGCCGCCCTGACGGTCAACAAGCAAGGCTAAAAATTCCTTCGACTTTGCACTGGAAAAATAAACGGGTTTTTTGTTTACGAACACATCGAAATATCCGAAGGTTTTAACCGTAATTTCCTTACTGGCAACGAAAAACGAAAGCGTTTGCGCCTTGTCGATTTCCGCATAGACAGCCTCATCATCGTAAGGCTTCAAAATATATCCGATAGCCTTTACTCTGTATGCGTCATAGGCGTATTCCTTGAAACCTGTAACAAAAATAATCTTTGTGTCGCGGCTTACAACATTGATTCTGCGGGCGAGTTCAAGGCCTGTCATAACGGGCATTTCAATATCAAGAAAAGCCACATCAATATCGTCGTTTTTCGCAATATAGACAAGAGCGTCGGCAGGATTGTTAAAAACAACCGCCTCGTCAATAAGGTGATGCGAAAGACAAATGTCGTATAACTCCTCCGAAGCAATACGCTCGTCATCAACTATCATTGCCTTCATTTTCTTTCCTCCTTGGGGATTTTTATTGTAACACGGGTGCCTTTGCCCTGTTCACTTTCAATATTAAGCTGAGCATCAACCATTATTTTCAGTCTGTTGGAAACATTGGAAATACCAATGTGAGAATGGGAATCATCGGGGGCAAAATCGGGATTTTCGGGGTCGAAACCTATTCCGTCGTCCTCAATTACAATACAGTAAAATCCGTCCTTTTCAAAAGACGAAATCGTAACCGTACCGCCCTCGGCTTTTTTCGTTACGCCGTGTTTTATGGCGTTTTCCACTATGGGCTGAACGCTCAGCGACGGCACCGAAAAATCTGTAAAGTCCGTATTATATACAATATTAAGCTTGTCACCGAACCTTAAAAGCTCAATGGCACAGTAATTTTTGATGTGTTCAAGCTCCGCTTCAAAGGGGATCGGGTGCTTTTGAGAAATTGAATCCATATTTCCCCTTAAATACTTTGAAAAAGCAATAACCGCTTTTTCCGCTGTTTTAGGGTCTCTTTTTATTAAGTATTTTATTGTGTTCAGCGCATTGTAAAGGAAATGAGGCTGAATCTGAGAGAGCATAGCGGCTGTGTTTGCCGCAGTAAGCTCGTTTTTAAGCTCGGCGGCATTGAGGGCGGTTGCATAAATTCCCGTCAGTTTTTTTGCAAATATGGCAGTAAAAGTAATTACGAAAAGTCCAAAGGCTATGGGCATATATGACGATGCAATAAAGGGGATAAGACCGTTGGTGTAAAAGCAGTCAACCATAATGCCTACTATTACGGCAATGTAGCCGAGAGTGTAGGTTGTGGCAAAGGGAACCTTTCTCACCATACAGTCGGTCAGACGGCTCAAAAGTATTATATCAAGAGGCAGGGTTGCCGCTTGAAGAATTATGTAAAAATAAGGACTGAACACGGTGTAGGGGAAAAGTCCGGTTATAACCGCACAGGTTAAAAAGGCGGCGCAAAGCGTTGCAAATGTGCCGTTGCCGATTTTAAGGTCCAGCGTTTCCGTGTAGAAAAGGAGCGCAACAAGCTTGATAATAAAGGTGGAAATACATATTATCAGCGTAATGTGCTCATAATTGACAGAGGGGAAGAGAAAGCCGAAAGCCGAAAATCCCTCTGTGGAAATCATCATTCTCAACGCTATTAAAAGGCAAAGCAGAGGAAGCCATTTTGATGTAAAAAGTGAATTTTTCTTTACGGAGTAAGCAAAGATAAATACGCCGCAGAAAAGCACAATTCCCACAATCGCACAGCGAAGCATAGTGGCAATATCGGTGTAAACATCCGTATATCCGTAATCGGCGATAACGGGGGTCATATAAATCCCCGGCATCATCAGGCAATCTATCTCAATTACTATATCATAGCTTCTTTCGCCGTCAAAAGTAAGGGCGTTACGGCTTTCTCCGTTTGAAACCGAAACACCGTCAACAAACACCTCATAAGAGCCTGCAAAATGAGGAATATAAACAACGGCGTTTTTAAAATCAAGGTTTTTAACAGTAATTCTGTATGACGAATGTGAACCCGAGGGCGTTGAAAAATTGAAATCATTTGAGGCGAGGGGCGGGGGAATAAGCTCCGCTTTGCCATCTTTGGAGTTTGATGCTTCCGTAATAATGTGACCGTCAAAGCGTTCCCATTCTCCCGAAAGATAAAGGGGGTTGTTAACGGTTACTTTTGTATCTTTAAAATCAACGCTTCCGTTTATTACATCAGGGCAGTTTACAACAGCTTTGTTAAGCAGTCCTGCGGCGAAGGGAGAAAATATTAAAACAGCGGTAATGACAACTGCCGCAATCAGATAAAGATTTGCTTTTAAACGCGCGCTCATAATTTCCTCCACACCTTAAATATCCTTTTCCAATTATAAATGAAAAACAAAGATAAAACAAGACTTTTTATTGACATATTTACATTATAAATGTATAATTTATTGTAATTTTATTTTATGTATTGGAGTAGTTCATATGGAATGGACAGGTCTTAACGAATTAAGAGAAAAATATTTGAGTTTTTTTGAAAGCAAAGGGCATTTGCGCCTGCCCAGCTTTTCCCTCGTGCCTCAGGGCGACAAAAGCCTGCTTTTAATAAATTCCGGTATGGCGCCGATGAAAAAATATTTCACCGGTGAGGTTACGCCCCCGAGAAAGCGTGTAACCACCTGCCAAAAGTGTATTCGTACACCCGATATTGAAAATGTGGGTAAAACCGCACGCCACGGCACTTATTTTGAAATGCTGGGCAACTTCTCTTTCGGTGATTATTTTAAGGAAGAGGTTATTCCTTGGGCTTGGGAGTTCTGCACAAAGGTAATGGAAATGGACCCCGAGCGCCTTTACATCAGCGTGTATGAAGAGGACGACGAGGCGTATGACATCTGGACAAAGAAAATCGGTGTAAAGCCCGACCATATGGTGCGTTTCGGTAAAGAGGACAATTTCTGGGAGCACGGTGCAGGTCCTTGCGGTCCATGCTCGGAGATTTACTATGACCGCGGCGAAAAATACGGCTGCGGCAAGCCTGACTGTAAAGTAGGCTGTGAGTGCGACCGATACATTGAGTTCTGGAACTTAGTGTTTACGCAGTTTGACAATGACGGCAACAATAACTACACCCGTCTTGACCACCCCAACATTGACACGGGCATGGGCTTGGAGCGTCTTGCGTGCATTTCGCAGGATGTGGACAACCTGTTTGAGGTCGATACCGTGCAGAACATTATGAAGCACATTATGCGTATTGCAAATGTGGAGTATCACAAGGACGAGAAAAAGGATGTTTCCCTGCGCGTTATTACCGACCATATTCGCAGTACCACCTTTATGATTGGCGACGGCGTTATGCCCTCAAATGAGGGTAGAGGCTATGTTCTGCGCCGCCTTTTGCGCCGCGCGGCACGCCACGGCAGACTCTTGGGCATTGACCGTCCGTTTTTGTCAGAGGTTGCCGAAACGGTTATTAAGGAAAATGCAAATGCCTATCCTAATTTGGTAGAGAAAAAAGACTTTATTTTGAAAGTTATTGCCAATGAGGAGGAGAATTTCTCCAAAACCATTGACGCAGGACTTCAAATTCTTGAAAAAATGATTGAGGCCGCCGATAAATCCGTTTTCAGCGGTGAAGATGCGTTTAAATTGTCCGACACATTCGGATTCCCCATTGATTTGACAAAAGAATTGCTTGAAGAACGCAATATGACTGTGGACGAGGCTCGCTTCCGTGAGCTGGTAAAAGAACAGCGCGAGCGTGCCAGAAACGCCCGTGAGGATGCGGGACAGGACGCTTGGAAAGGCTCTGCCGATGCTACCAAGGATATGGCATCAACGGAGTTTTGCGGTTATACGGATTTTGAGTGTGCCTCAACCGTCAAAGCCATTGTTTCAGGGGATAAAACCGTGGATTATGCCGAAAACGGCGAAAAAGTTACGGTTGTACTCGATAAAACTCCTTTCTACGGTGAAGGCGGCGGTCAAACAGGCGACATCGGCGTAATTTCAGGCAACGGATTTACCTTTACCGTTACAGGCACGGCGAAAACCGTTGAGGGCGTATATCTGCATCACGGTTATGTAAGCGACGGCGAGAGCATTGCCGTGGGGCAGACTGTTACGGCAAGCGTTGATAGAATTACAAGACTTTCCACAATGCGAAACCACACGGCGGCGCACATTTTGCAGGCAACTTTGCGCAAAATGCTGGGCACTCATGTGGAACAGGCAGGTCAGCTTGTAAATTCAGAAGAAATGCGTTTTGACTTCTCCCATTTCTCGGCTTTAACCGCCGAAGAACTCGCCGAGGTTGAGGCGGCGGTGAATGCGGTAATCTTTGCCGCGTTACCTGTGGAAACCGCACAGATGACCATTGACGAGGCAAAGAAAATGGGCGCAATGGCGCTGTTCAGCGAAAAGTACGGTGATGTGGTGCGCGTTGTAAAAATCGGCGATTACTCCACCGAGCTTTGCGGCGGTACTCATGTTCTGAACACCTCTATGTTGGGACTTTTCAAGATTGTTTCCGAATCTTCTGTTGCGGCAGGTGTTCGCAGAATTACCGCAGTAACGGGTACGGGCGTTTTAGAATATATCAATAAAAACAATGAGTTGATTGCAGAGGCGGCGGCGTCCTTGAAAGTGGCTAATCCTCAGGATTTGGTACGCCGTGCAGCAGCACTTACGGCTGAATTAAAAGAAAAAGACCGTGAACTGCAAAAATTGCAGAACGAAATCAACAGCATTAAAACCGCAGGGCTTATGGCAGGCGCTGTTGATGTAAACGGCGTACAGTTAATTGTATATTACGCGGGTGAAGAGGGCGCAGACGCTCTTCGTTCCATGGCGGAAACTGCAAAGGATTCCGCACCGAACACCGTGGCTGTAATAGCGGGTACAAACGCAGAAAAAGGTACTGTTTCCTTTGCCTGCGCCTGCGGTAAAGACGCAATCGCCAAGGGTGCGCACGCAGGCAACATCGTCCGTGAGGTTGCCAAAATTGCAGGCGGCAACGGCGGCGGCAAGCCCGATATGGCTATGGCGGGCGGTAAAGACGCATCAAAGGTTGACGATGCACTTATGCGTGCCGATGAAATTTTACGCGATATGCTGAAATAAGGTGAAAATAATGGATTGTCTGTTTTGTAAAATAGCGGCGGGAGAAATCCCCTCAAAAAAGGTTTATGAGGACGATAAAATCATAGCGTTTTATGACATAGCTCCTCAGGCACAGGTTCACGGGCTTGTTATTCCCAAAGACCATATTGCCGACAGTGCAAATGATATAAACGGTGATAACTCTGCTGTGATTGCATATATTTTTGAGAAAATTCCCGAAATAGCAAAGCTTATGGGGGTCAATAGTTACCGCATTATTAACAACTGCGGCGATAAGGCGGGGCAAACCGTTAAGCACATTCATTTTCACATTCTGAGCGGAGATAACCTTTCGGAAAAACTCGTATAAAATTTTACTGTAACGGAGGGCAAAGAATGAAAAGACCGTTTGCCGTTCTCGGATTTTCAATGCTTTCTCTATCGCTCATACTCTATGAATTAAATGTAAAAGCAATTATTGCCACATTGATTTTGGCAATGATTGCTTTTTGTATTTTATTGTTTTTGCCCTCGGCAAGGCATGATAAAACAGCCCTGTTTGCTCTGCTTGCCGTAATTGCTTTTTCTTTCTCCCTTTTATCGGCTCAATATAAGTATTACAGCGTTAGCAAAGAAATTGAGGGGAAATCCTCAAATATCAGCGGCGTTGTGTGCAAATCTCCCTCTTTTTCGGATTATGCCGCCTCATACACAATAAAGGTTGATGAAATTAACGGTGAACGCGCCGATTTTAAAATTCTTTATGTTACAGATACGGGGAAAAGGCTGAAACAGGGCGATATTGTAAGCGGAACTGTTTTGCCGAAGGAAAACAGCGAAAGTCCGGATTCTCTTGAATACGGTTTAGCGTCAAATATATACTTTACCTGCCTTGAAACAAATGATAATTTTTTATCGCATACAGGCAGAACAGACAAGCTTTATACATACACGGGAGCGGTTAAAAATTATCTCGTAAATGTTGTAAATTCGTATATTCCCGGAGAAAACGGAGCTATTGCAAACGCCATGGCAATAGGGGATAAAAGCGGAATAGAAAGCTTCACCTTTAAGTGCTTTAATTATGCAGGAACCGTCCATTTGCTCGTGATTTCAGGGCTTCATCTTACCGTTTGGTCCTTCGGAGTTATCAGAGCGCTTTCAAAGTTTTCCCGTTTGAGAAAACATACTCCCTTTATCGGAGCGGCTTGTGTGCTTATTTATTCAGCGATAACGGGGTTCAGCGTTTCGGTTTTGCGTGCCGGGGCGATGGTGGGCGCGGTACTTATGGGAAAAGTGCTTAAAAGAGACGCGGACAGCATAAATTCCATCGGACTTGCCGTTACATTTATACTTGTTTTCAATCCTTTCAGCGCATATTCCGCGTCTCTGTGGTTAACGGTTTTGTCAACATCAGGAATAATAGTCGGCGGAGGTTATCTTAAAAATCTGATTTATAACACCCGCTTGGGCAGGCGTATGTCGGAAAACGCACTTTTCATATTTTTCACGGAATCTGCGGCAGTAAGCTTATCGGCGGCAGTGTTTACCTTACCTGTTATGATTGTAAAATTCAATCTGATACCCGTAATGTTTATTCTCTCAAACCTGCTTATGGTACAGCCCGCTATGGCCATTATGTTTTTGGCGGTGCTGGGTATGACGGTTCATGCATTGCATCTCTATCCACTTGCCGAAGGAGTATATGCTATTTGCGGATTGCTGGCAAAGTATTTGCGTACCGTTGCTGAGTTTATAGGAATGAGCCGATTTTCAACAATATCGGTAAGTCATAGATATTACAGATATTTTTTAGCGCTCATGCTCGTTTCAGCGGCGGTTTTGGTTTTGTTCAGGAAAAAGAAAATAAACCTTACAAAGCACATATGCACTTTTCTTGCCGTAGCCTTTGCGCTTTTGTCTCTTTATTGCACCTCCTATGAGGCTTCAACGCCCTCTCTCGATTTCATAGGGCAGTCAATAGTGATAACTGCAAACGGCCAATGTGTTGTAATAGGCTGTCCCGATAAGCAAACCACAGTCAGAGTGTATGACATAATGGAACGGCACAATGTAAAGAAAGCCGACTGTATCGTACTGGCGGAGCAAACGGGATATACGCCGTCACTCCTTATAAATGCGGAGAAAAGGCTTAGAAGCAAAGAGGCTGTTTCCTGTGCCGAGGGGTACGGCGCTCCGTTGTGCGTAAAGGGCGGGATAAGTGAAATAACGGTGGGCGGCTGTGTTTCGGCGGACTTATCCAAGCCCTCTGATTGTATAGAAATATTCTGCCGTAATACCGAAATGCTGATAGTAAACGGCGAAAGCGCCGAAAAGGTCTTTGAAAACGGGAAAAATTATGATATAATTATTTTATACGGAGAAAAAGCGGATACAGTTTATGAATACGCTTCCTCCTTCTTGAAAAACAGTAATTCCGAAATATATAACGCAAATAAAAGCGGCAGAGTATCCGTTTATTTTAATTTGGAGAATTTGTAATGGCGAAGCTTTCCGAACTTGATTTAAAAAAGCAGATTAAAGAAAAAAATATGAGTGGCTGCTATCTCTTTTACGGCAGTGAGGACTATTTAAAGCAGTTTTACACTGCAAAAATATGCTCTGCATTTGTAACAAAGGGTAGTGAAACTTTCAGTCTGCGTAAATATGACGGTAAGGATAACACTCTCGACGAGGTGCTTGAAGGTGCTATGTCCATGCCGTTTATGAGTGAATATACGGTTGTTACGGTGCACGATTTTCCCCTGGACAGCCTTACAAATGACCAAAAGGAACAGCTTTTGTCATTTTTGGAAAACACCCCCGATACTTCCATAACGATTTTTTGGATGGACAGTATTGAGGTTCAGCCTAAAAATTCAAAATGGAAATGGGCTCTTGATAATTTTACGAAATATGCCACGGCGGTTGAGTTTTCAAAGCCCGATGCAAGGGAACTGAGAAAAATCATTTCTGCATACGCTTCAAAATGCGGCTGTGTAATGGGCGACAGCGCGGCGTCCTATCTTATTGAGCTTTCCGGCGACAGTCTTAATATACTCTTTAACGAGGTGCAAAAGGTCTGCAATTTTGCAGGGCAGGGGGCAGAAATAACAAAGGAGCACATCGAGCATACTGCCGTGCGTTCTCTCGAAGCAAAGGTGTTTGACCTTTCAAAGCTCATATTAAACAGGAACGCACAGGGAGCATTGGAGCTTTTGCATACGCTTATGCTCCAAAAGGCGGAGCCCATTGATGTTTTCGGCGTAATTTTAATGTCCTTTGTTGATATTTACAGGGCTAAAACCGCCGTTTCGGCAGGGGAGAGCGCAACATATCCCGCAAAATTTTACGATTATAAAAATAAGGAATTCAGGCTTACAAACGGCGCACGGTATGCAGGGAAAATATCCACCGAGCAGTTGAGAGAATGTTTCGACTGCTTTGCGGACAGCGACCGCAGATTAAAAAGCACCGCCCAGAGCGGAGAACTGATATTGGAGCGGCTTATTGTCCGTTTATCTCTGATATTGGCAAGGTAGAATTATGATAAAAATTAAAGAGGCTGTAATAGTCGAGGGGAAATACGATAAAATCAAGCTGTCGGGTATTCTTGATACGGTAATCATAGAAACCGACGGCTTTGGCGTGTTTAATGATAAAGAAAAACAAAGACTTATAAGATTTTTAGCGGAAAAGCGCGGTATTGTTATTATGACGGACAGCGACTCCGCAGGCTTTAAAATCCGCTCCTTTATAAAAGGCATAACGAACGCCGAAAATGTGAAGAATGTGTATATTCCCGATGTTTACGGTAAAGAAAAGCGCAAAACCGAAATGTCAAGCGAGGGTAAAATCGGCGTTGAGGGAATGGAAACCCGGGTGCTCTTGGAAGCCCTCGGCAAAGCGGGCGTTCTATACAGTGAAAATGAAAAATCAGGCGGCAGAGAAATTACTTATACCGATTTTTTTGAGGACGGTATTACAGGCCACGAAAACAGCGTCGAAATGCGCAAAAATCTCGCACGCCGTTTAAATCTTCCGGAAAAAATCAGTTCCTCTGCGATGCTTAAAATAATAAATTCATATATGACATATGATGAATACAAGGCGGAAACGGAGGCGGTAAAATCAACGGAAAATAAAGGCTAATTATGTCTTAACTGTAAACTTTATTTAAAATGCTTTAAAAAAAATACATAATATGGTACAATGCAACTACCGATTATATAATGTGAGGTAAAAAAATGACAGCAGAAAGTTTGTTTCCCATAAATGAGCCTTTTTACGAGGCTCGGCAGATTGAAAATTTCAAAGAGCTTATTGACCAAAGCGAACAGCTTTATTCCGACCGCCCTGCTTACAAGCTGAAAAATAAGGACGGAATATATTACGATGTGACATATAAAAAGTTTCGTCACGACATATATTATTTAGGCAACAGCCTTATTGACGATAATTATTCACGCAAGCATATCGCGGTTATCGGTGCAAATTCATATAAATGGGCGGTAACTTATCTTGCCGTTACTTGCAGTAACAATGTAATAGTTCCCATTGATAAGGAGCTTATGACTGACAATGTGCTGGATATTTTAAAGGACTCCGATTCAATTATGCTTTTCGGAGATGAGAAGTATCTTTCGGCCGTTGCAGAGAGAATTGACGAGCTGCCCGAGGGCTTCAAGCTTTATTCCTTTGATGAAACAGATAATAAAGCTCTGCTTTCTTATGATGAATATTTTGAAGCAGGCAGGCAGATGTATAAAAAGGGTAAAAAATATTTAAACGATGTAACTCTTGATAAAGACGCAATGACATCTCTTTTGTTTACATCGGGTACAACCGGCGTTGCAAAGGGAGTTTGTTTGAGCCAGCATAACATATGCTCGGTTATAACAAACCTTGCCGGCGTGGTAAAGATTAATCCCGAAGACCAGCTTCTTTCGGTATTGCCAATACACCATACATATGAATGTACTCTCGGCTTCCTTATGATAATTTATTCAGGCGCCTGCATTGCGTTCTGTCAGGGACTCAGATATATCACCAAAAATATGCAGGAAATTAAGCCCACAATTTTCATAACAGTTCCGCTTATGATTGAAAAAATCCACGGCAGAATAATGAAAAAGCTTGATGAGAAAAAGGGCGGTAAGCTTATTTTCGGCGTGGGCAAAACTGCCGCAATGTTCGGTAAAGCTTTGGGAATGAAGGATATTGAGCGCAAAATTTTTGCCGAGGTGCTTGAAAATTTCGGCGGCAGACTGCGCCTTCTCATAACCGGTGCCGCGGCGCTTGACCCGAGAGTTGCTGAGGACTTTATTAAAATGGGTATTGATATTTATATCGGCTACGGTCTTACCGAATGCGCTCCCCTTGTAATCGGCAATCACGATAAGCTTATGCTTCCCGATTCCGTGGGTACTCCGCTGCCGAATGTTGAGGCATGTATTCACAATCCCGATGATTTAGGCGTGGGCGAAATTTGGATTAAAGGCCCCATGGTAATGTCGGGCTACTATAAAAATCAAAAGGCAACCGATGAGGTACTAACAGAGGACGGTTGGTTCAGAACGGGCGACCTCGGTACTGTTGACCGCAACAACTGCTACAAGATTACGGGGCGCTGTAAAAATGTTATCGTTACTAAGAATGGTAAAAACATCTTCCCCGAGGAGGTTGAGCTTTATCTCAACAATTCTCCCGTTATTGAGGAAAGTCTTGTTTTCGGCGACGATGTGGATGATGAAACCCTTGTCAGCGCAAAAATATATCCCAATTATGAGCAGATAAAGAAAAATCTCAAACGCCAGGAGCTTACTCAGGAAGAAATCAGAGCTTCAATTGCCGAAGCGATTAAAGAGGTTAATAAGAAGCTTCCCAAATACAAAAAAATAATGAGCTTCGATATTCGTGAAAACGAGTTTATTAAAACAACAACTCAAAAAATTAAAAGATATGCAAATCTTGACGATAAAAAGTCAGAGGATAATGAAGAAGAAAACGACGAAACAGAGGCAACAGAGGAATAAAATCAATGATTTTAGGTTATAACAACGATACTGAAAACTTTTCAAACGGCACAAAGGTGCTGGCGCTTATGGCGTCACCTCGAAAAACAGGATATACGGCAAAGCTTCTCGGAACGCTTTTGCGTGAGTTCCCAAAGGGGACAGCTATTGAAATAGTCAATCTTTATGAGCTTAATCCCACACCCTGCAACGCTTGCGGATACTGCAAGGCGGTAAACGGTTGTTCCAAAAAGGATTTGGAGGATTTTTTCAAAAAGTTTGAAGAGGCAGATGTAATTGTGTTCGCAACCCCTGTATATTTTATGGGAGTTCCGGCACCGTTTAAGGCGCTGATTGACCGCTTTCAGCGGTATTATGAAGCAAGGTTTCGTCGCAATATTAAAACTCCTATTGAAAAGACTCGCAAGGCGGTGCTTATTGTTACCTCAGGCGGCGACGGTGAGATTGGCTTTGAGGTTATAAAGCATCAGCTTTTGCAGGCGGCAACGGTGCTCAATATTGATTTTAAGGGCGCAATGCTTGCAAGAAACACCGATAAATGCGGCGTTGACAAAACAGATATTGAAAAAGCAAAATCACTTTACAGGAGCGTGAGATAAATGTCAGTAATTAAAGTTAATCTTGAAAATTTTTCTCAGGAGGTATTAAAGTCCGATAAGCCGGTGCTTTTGGATTTTTATGCCGATTGGTGCGGACCGTGCAATATGATGGCACCCGAAATGGAAGCCTTTGCCGAAGAGACTAAAACGGTAAAGGTGTGCAAGCTTGATGTTGACGAAGCAACAGACCTTGCAATGACCTTCGGCGTCATGAGCATTCCCACCGTTATCCTTTTTAAAAACGGTGAGGAGGTTGACCGTTTCGTGGGCGCCCGTGAAAAGGACGGCATTGCCGAGTTCTGCGGTGAATAATTCGAATTTGAGCAAAGAAAAACGGTGAGAAAACTCACCGTTTTTTTATTATATCCTTAACAACCTCGCCTGCAATAATCAGACCTGCCGTCGAGGGAACAAAGGCAATGCTTGCAGGAGTGCGCTCACCGTCTGTTTTAGGTTCTTCCTCCGAATAGAGCACCTTTAAGCCTTTTACATCACGCTTTTTCAGTTCTCTGCGCATAACTCTGCACAGGGGACAAACGCTCGTCTTGTAAATATCGCTTATTTTAAATGCGGTGGGGTCAAGCTTGTTCCCCGTGCCCATGGAAGCGATTATGGGAATGTTAAGCTGTTCCGCTTTTACTGCAAGGTCGATTTTTGCCGTCACATTATCAATGGCGTCAATAATGTAATCGTATTGGGAGAGCATAAACTCGTCGGTATTTTCAGGCATATACATTTTTACTATGGGAGCAACCTCGCATTTAGGGTTGATGTCACGAATACGCTCTGCCGCTATCTCCGCTTTGTTTTTCCCAACGGTAGAGTGGAGAGCGTAAAGCTGACGGTTAATATTTGTAATATCCACAGTGTCCTTATCCACCACCGTCATTTTCCCCGCTCCGCATCGGGCGAGAGCTTCGGCAACATAAGAGCCCACGCCGCCCAAGCCGAATATTATGATATTTGCATTATGAAGTTTTGAAAGCGCATCTTTACCGATAAGCCTTTCTGTTCTTGAAAATTCAAGCATAAATTATCACCTGAGTTTTATTTTAACATATTGAAATCCTTTCGGCAATAGTGTATAATATTCTGTTAGAAATTGCTTTTAAGGATGATATTGATGAAGTTAGGAATAGTAGGACTTCCCAATGTGGGTAAGAGTACGCTGTTTAATGCAATTACAAATGCCGGTGCACAGTCCGCAAACTATGCTTTTTGTACTATTGAGCCAAATGTGGGCGTTGTAGCCGTGCCTGATTACAGGCTGGATAAACTGACGGAAATGTATAATCCTGTTAAAACAACACCTGCAACAATCGAATTTGTAGATATTGCAGGTCTTGTAAAAGGCGCTTCAAAGGGCGAGGGCTTGGGCAATAAATTCTTGTCCCATATCCGTGAGGTGGACGCCATTATTCATGTTGTCCGTTGTTTTGATAATGACGATATTATTCATGTTGAGGGCAGTGTTGATCCCCAAAGAGATATTGAAACCATAAATCTTGAACTGATTTTGTCCGATATTGAGCTTCTTGACAGAAGAATCGACCGCAGTGCAAAGGCTATGAAGGGGGATAAATCCCTTGCAAAAGAGGTGGATTTTCTCAAAAGACTCCGCGGTGAACTTGAAAACGGCATTAACGCAAGAGCAGTTGAAATGGACGATGAAGAAAGAGAAATTATGAATACGGTTGCTCTCCTCTCCTCAAAGCCTGTGATTTATGCCTGCAATATGAGCGAGGAGGATTTTGCAAACGATATCCGTGAAAACGCAAGATACAATGCGGTTTGCGAAATCGCAAAGGCGGAAAATGCCGAGGTTCTACCCATCTGTGCCGAGCTTGAAGCACAAATTGCAGAGCTCAGCAAAGACGAAAAAGAAATGTTCTTAAACGATTTGGGCATTGAAAAGGGCGGGCTTGACCTGCTCATTCAGCGTTCATATAATCTTCTCGGCCTTATATCCTACCTCACCGCAGGTCAGCCCGAGGTAAGAGCGTGGACAATCAAAAAGGGAACAAAAGCGCCCCAGGCGGCAGGAAAAATTCATTCCGACTTTGAGCGCGGATTTATCCGTGCCGAGGTCATAGCATATGACGATTTGATGGCTTGCGGCTCCATGCAGGCGGCAAAGGAAAAAGGCCTTGTCCGCAGTGAGGGCAAGGAATATGTTATGAACGACGGCGATATTGTGCTGTTCCGTTTCAATGTGTAATTTAATAATAAACTGTTTAATAGCATATTAAACAGTTTTATATGCGCTTGTAGCTCAGTTGGATAGAGCGTCAGACTCCGACTCTGAAGGCCGCTGGTTCGACTCCAGTCAGGCGCGCCAGAAAAAGACGATTGCGAGAGCAATCGTCTTTTTCAATGAAATTCGTTCCTTGCGGAACGAGTGAAATATCTTCAATATGAAATATTTGCTTCGCAAATGTGAAATATGCCTGCGGCATATTAAGGAACGAATTTTATTTCACATTTTGTCATATGACAAAATATTTCATAATCCGTTAGGATTATAACATATCCGCGAAGCGCATTGTGCGTAGCGGGTATGTTGCAATGTTCTCCGAAACATAGAAATCTATGATTTCGTTATGTTTCGTGAGGTTATTATTTCATATTGCGGTAGCAATATTTCATTTGCAAAGGAAAGTACAGGTTTATAGAGTTCAATTCTACTCACAAAAAACGCAAAAGCATCTTTTTCAATGAAATTCGTGCCTTGCGGTATAAGTGAAATATTACTTCGTAATATGAAATACGCAAAGCGTATTTCATTTGCTATATTTCGTGGCGGTTCAAGTCCATATTAGAAATTTGCGAAGACTTTTTTGTTACCTCTTTACAGAAAAAATCACCCGAAGACCTTGATGTATAAGGCTTTTGGGTGATTTTTTTTGATTCTTTAATTTTTTATGTTCTGTATGGCCTGTTAAAGCAACTATTTTACAAAACGCTGTTTTCCTTATTTTTATTCTCGTTTAATTAAGGTGAGGGGAGTCGAACACAATATGCCGAAAATTTGATATTACGGCGTATT
>JBJEPX010000027.1:0-2490 GCA_051881455.1 Candidatus Fimenecus sp.
TTTTCGCCTCGGGTATGTTTATGTCGAATAATGAATATTTCAGCAGAAAAGGCAGCGCGGACGCCGGCGTGTTTAAGATTAAAAGCGATTTGAGCGTAGTGTTCGCAAAGAGCTGGGGCGGAACAGGCTCGGAAAGCTTTCCGGGAGTTGCCGCAACAAATGACGGCGGGTGTGTTACCGTAGGCAGCAGTAATTCTACCGACGGCGATATGGCTTCCTTGGGCAACAAGGGGTTAAGTGACGCAATTCTCGTTAAATGGAATTCAGACGGCTCGATGGGATGGACAAAGTCCTTTACAGGCAGTAAGGATGAAAAATTCACCGATGTTTCGGTTACCCCCGAGGGCGATATAGTTGCGGTGGGCTTCTCCTCCTCCAACACCCGTGATTTCAGACTTATAGGAAATTTAGGCGGAACAGACGCTTTTGTGGTGCGTTACAGCGCCTCGGGAACGCTTATTTCCGCGCAGGGCTTCGGCGGCAGCAATAACGACGAGTTCAACACGGTTAGCATACTCAGCGGCGGGCAGATTCTTGCCGCGGGCAGCACATTGTCAACTGACGGTTACTTTAAAGATTTGTCTCCCAAGAGTGACGGCTCAAAAACGGCGGCAATGTATTTCTGTTTCAGAATATAACCTTACGGAACGGTGGCTCCAAAATGACAAAATCCTTCGGATATTTACCAAAATCTCAAAAAATACTGTGGATTGTTCTTCGCGCGGTAATAATATGCTGGGGAGTTTTCGGGCTCTTTCACGGCTCTGTGGTTGAGTTCCTTGAAGCAATTTTTGCAGTCATTTTTACCCATCTGTGGGATTTCTTTCAGATTTTCGGCAAAAAGTCCTTTATTATAGAGGTGGATTACAGTGCCCAAACAATGCTTACAGTATTTATTTTTGTGGCAGTAGTAATCGGTTCAACGGTGAATAACCGTACAACCTTTCAGCATATTGATGTACTCACCCATCTTATCGCAGGCTTTATTTCGGCGTGGTTCGGCTATGATTTTGCCAATATCGTTTACCGCAAGCGCGGCGATTTAGGCCCCGCAATGTCATCGCTCTTTGCCTTGACCTTTGCCCTTGCTTTGTCCGTGGGCTGGGAGATATATGAGTTTTCTATGGACAGAATTTACGGTATGAACCTTCAATGCTCCGCTCCCGATACAGAATACGGGCTTATTGACACAATGTGTGATTTTATCGTATGCTCCGTGGGTTCTGTGCTGGGAATGTTTACCGTTTCATTCCTGCGTAACGGAATTATCGGCAAAAACAAGGAAAGGGTTAAAGAACAGCGCCGCCTTGAAAACGAAAAGCGACTGCTCAAGGACAAGCTTTATAAAGAATATATGGAAAAACACAGCGAGGAGGAGTAAAATTGAAAAAAATCACCTCGCTCGTATTGGTTTTGTCAATGCTTGCGGTTTTGCTTTCCTCCTGTACGGGCAAAGCAGTAATCAGTGTTAACGGCGAAAAAATCGATAATGAAATATATCTGTATTTCAAGGATTTGGCAGAAAAAAGCGGCGAAGAAAACGCCCAAACCGTGCAGGAAAGGGTTGTAAGATATGTTGCGGTGAATTCCGAATTCAATAACAGAGGTCTTTCTCTCTCAAAACCGCAAAAAGCAGCTGTTTCCACTGAGGTTAACGATTTGTGGCATCTGTACGGTGCGTATTACCAAAATATCGGCGTATCGAAGCAGGCAATTTATAAAGTCGTGCTTTCACAGCAGTATGAAAAGTGCCTTCTTGCCGAGTATTACGGTGCAAACGGCACTTCACCCGTAAGCGATGAAGAAATAAAGGCGTTTTTTAAAGAAAACTACGCCGCAATCCGTTTTGTAACGGGATATTTGTTCAATTCCGATGAAAACGGCGTCGTGGTTGAAATGACAGAGGAGCAGAAAACAAATACAGTAAACTCCTTCAATTCGGTGGCGTCAATGGTAAACAGCGGAACTGCTATTGAAGAAGCGGTGGGCTCGCTGGGAGAAAACACAGAGGTTCACGATACCGTTGTTTATTCTTTTTCCGATGAAGCGCTCCCTACGGGATTTTTCAGCGAAGTTAAAAAGATTGAAGAGGGCAAAGCGGCGGCAGTGCAGCTTTCAAGCTATGTTTTTCTTGTTTTGCGAGTCGATGTTTTCAGCGAGGAATACGGTTATTTCGAAACCTACCGCTCCGAATGTCTTGAAAAGATGAAAGGCGAGGAATTTAAAACGGTTGTGGATAATTGGGCAAAGAATTATACCGCAGAATAATTAAAAATTAACAAAAACAGGCGGCATACCCGCCGCCTGAATTTTTAGAATAATGTATGCCTCCTTAGTTAAATGGATATAAGAACCTGACGCGTTGCGTCAGAACCTTGTTACTCGCTCACAATGTTCGCTCGTAATAACAAATATTTTGATATAATTATATAGATTTGCCTCCTTAGTTAAATGGATATAACAAATCCCTCCTAAGGATTAGTTATCGGT
>JBJEPX010000028.1:0-13041 GCA_051881455.1 Candidatus Fimenecus sp.
TTACCGTCCGCCTTTGCAAAAAGTCGGTCAAAAGACTCTCCCACGGTACGCTCACTGGGGGTATAGCCCGGTCTTTGAGCGTTTGTGGAATCGGACATAAGGCATAGCACGCCCTTTTCGCCAAGCCTTGCTATACGGGCTAAATCAATCACATCGCCGTCAATGGGAGTTGTGTCAATTTTGAAGTCGCCTGTTTGCAGAATAAGCCCTGCGGGTGTGTTGATTGCAAGGGCAAGAGCATCGGGAATTGAATGGTTTACATGAATAGCCTCTACCTCAAAGCAACCCAACTTGATTTTATCCTTGGGTTTTATTACATTGAGCTTTGATTTTTCAAGAATTTTATGCTCTGCAAGCTTACCCTCAATAAGACCTACCGTCAGTTTTGTTCCGTAAACGGGAATATTTGCTTTTTTCAAAAGATAGGGCAGTCCGCCTATATGGTCCTCATGACCGTGAGTTATAAATATACCTCTTATTTTGTCAATGTTCTGCTCAACATATGTGAAATCGGGAATAACAAGGTCAACGCCCAGCATATCGGGATCGGGAAAAGCCAGACCGCAGTCCACCAAAATCATATCGTTGCCGCACTCATAAAGAGTCATATTCTTACCGACTTCGTTAAGTCCGCCTAAAAATGCGATTTTTACCGCAACTTCCTCACGCTTCGGTGCGCGTTTTCTTGTATCGGGCTGTTTTTTAGCCGAATTTTGTCTCGGAGCGTTTTTCTTTTCGGGAATTTTCATATTGTCATTCATTTTGCTTTGGGTATTTTTCTTTCCCTTGACGTTTTGCTTGGTACGGTTTGTATTTTTACCCTTTATATAACGCTTAAAATCGTTATCGGACGCAGTTTTATCAATATTTTGTTTTGCCATTTTTTCCTCCTTAAATTATAATTCAGCAATAAAATATATGTAGCCCGCCGCAGGCAGCAGCGGGGAAAAGTCAAATAATACGCAAAATTACCCACAATAACTCAATATACTGTCATTATATATTACTATTTTTCTCAATGATTGTCAAGGTGAGAGCCATCGGCTTTTTTCGGGAAATCGTTAAGCCTCATAACAATATCATCACACAGACTTTGTGCGGTTTCAGAATTAACCGATTCCGTAATTATTTTCAGCGATTTTCCGCCTGCAAGTGGCAGTATTACCGCCCTTGCATTATCAAGCCTTATTTCTATTCCCTCCCCGCCCGTTCCGATTGACGGTGAAAAGGAGCCGAAAACTTTATAAAGCTCGCAAAAGGGTACGGTGGAGCCGACGGTTCGCCTTACTGTGTTGTATTTCGGCAAACTGCTTTTAAGCTCATCAAGGTTCATTCCCGTTGCCTGCATTATTCCCAAAAGATGAAAACACAAAAACAGCGCATCCCTCGCCCAAAGCTGGCTTGACGCAAGTTCAAAGATCTTTTTATCTTCTTTTACCGACGGCGCCGAAAGATACCTGAAAGCCTTGTGATTATACTTTTCGGCAACAGCGTCAATTACGGCGGGCGCGTCAAAGGGTACGGCAATATCATTGCCCGACATTGCCTCAAACATACAGCAAATTGCTAAAAGTGTTTCTGTACCCATTATTTCGCCGTTGGCTCCTGATACGGTTAGCGATAAGCCGTCGGGGCTGACGGTAAAAACAGTTTCTCCGCCGTTTTTACCGCCCAAGCGGTGAAGCACATCGTTTAAAAGCATTTTTATTCTGTCATTTTCACATTCAATGCGCACCCTTACGCCGTCAAGACCTGCACGGCATTGATTTAACAACTCACGCTGATACATAAGCCCTACACCCGACATATCGGCAATATTTTTGCATTGTTTTGAATTACACACAGAAAATGTGCGATCGGTAATTCTTCTTTCAATCTCACGGCGCACAGCGGAAGAAACCGACAGTCCGCCTGCCGAAAACAGGCTTATTTTAACATCATCGCCGTTTGATGAAGCATAAACTCCGCAGTCAAGAGAGCAATATGATGTATAAAAGTATAATTGTGGAATCAAGCAATCCTCAAAGCTCCATACTCTGCTGCCCACAGACAGAAGACCACCTGCAAGGCACATAAGCATTGCTTTTGAGAGCGGTTTTCCGTCATGAGCTATTCCTACCTTTTTACCTACGGAGGTGCTGCCCAAAGCCGCACCGATAAGACTGCAACGGTCAGGCGTAAGCTCAATGCCGCCCGTACCTTTTATGCAGTTTTCATTGAAAAGTGCACTTTTTGACGAAGTGTATTTTATATTATCTGATACGGTTACACCGCCCTGAACATTCTTTTGAGGCCAAATTCTCACATTTGATGAAAGAACGCAATCCGAGCCCACGCTCACCTTGTCACCTATAACACAGTTTTCAAAGACGCTTACATTTTTAAGGAAACTGCAATTACTGCCTGTTATTGCACCGTTAATCTTAACAGTTCTGCCGATATAGTTTTCCTTGCCGATAATTGCTCCGTGGAGCTTGGCGTTATCATCTATTTTACAGCCGTCTCCTATTACCGTGTAAGGTCCGATAACGGCGTTTTTACCAACGGTCACATTTTTTCCTATATATGACGGCGGCAAAATACGGATATTGCTTTCGCTTTTTGTAATTATGTTTTTGTATGTTGACGGGATTCTGATATTTGCCTTTCCGTCCAGCATATCGCACTGACAACGCCTGTATGAGTCAAAATCATTTATATTGCACCAATACCCTTCGGCGGGATAGGCAAAAATCCGCATTTTTTCTTTTACCATATGGGAAAACGCGTCGCCTGCGGAAATTTCGGCATAATTATCGGAAAGAAAATCAAGGCACTCGGGATTAAGCACGCAAATTCCCGTATCTGCATTATTTGAAACAGCCTGAGTAAAGCTGGGGTTTTCGATAAAGCATTTTATTCTTCCGTCCTGCTCGGCACATACAACGCCGTAGCTTTCAGGTTCAGCCGTTTTTGATGTTACCACGGTTGCGGCACAGTCGTTTGCAATGTGATATTTCATAATTCTGTCCAACCTGTAATCGCAAAGTGTGCCGCCGTCGATAATTAAAAACGGTTCACGGCTTTTTTTCAATACGGAACCGATACCTTCTCCGCTGTTTTTCAACTGCCCTCCGAAAACAAAATGCAGTTCTTCTTTTCTGTTTTGCGTGGTAATATGACTGCGCACACAGTCCCCGGAATAATTCAGCACAACATATATTTCATCAAATCCGTTTTCAATAAGCAGGTCGAGAATATAATCAATAATCGGTCTGCCTAAAAGAGGAAGCATGGCCTTTGGCACGGTACAGGTAAGCGGTTTCAGCCGCTTTCCCTCATCTCCCGCTAAAATTACTGCTTTCATAAAAGTCCCCCGTTCAAATTATGTGTTGTTTTATATAGAAATCCGTGATAAAATTATTTTGATATAGTTAATTTTATTTATACAGAGGTTTTTATGGAAAATTTAACTTTTGTTGAAATGTTTACCGACGGAGCCTGCTCGGGAAATCCCGGGCCGGGCGGTTGGGGCACCATACTGCGGTGCAACGGCGTTGAAAAGGAGCTTTCCGGCGGCGAAATGCAAACAACTAACAACAGAATGGAGCTTTCCGCCGTAATACACGGTCTTGAAGCCCTTAACAGGCGCTGCCATGTTAAAATTTACTCCGATTCATCATATGTTGTTGACGGTATTACAAAAGGCTGGGCGCAGTCCTGGCGTAAAAACGGCTGGAAAAAGTCCGATAAAAAGCCTGCTCTTAACCCCGACTTATGGGGACAACTTCTCGATTTACTCTCCAAACACGAGTATGAATTTGTTTGGGTAAAAGGGCATGCAGGTCACCCGGAAAATGAGCGTTGTGACCGCCTTGCAGTAGCATATTATCTCAATTTATCCGCAGGCAGATAAAAAGCACCTCATTTAAAAATTTTTATTGATTATTTTGCCGCGGTATGGTATATTTTAGCTTGTATATTGTTTAATATATCGAAACATTATTAAAGGGTGTGATTAAGCATTGGAAAATTCGGTAAACACCACCGCTGCCGATGAAGTTAGAGCAGAGGATGTTGAAAACGAGGTTGAAAGCGCTTCTTCCTTAAACAGAAGATATTTGCGTCCCCGAGAAATTTTCGCTTTTCTTCTTACCTCATTCGGTCAGAAAAATTTAAGCCAGTATGTTAACGCGTTCCGTCAGTTCTTTGTTATAAGCTTTCTCGGGATGTCGGGCAGTACATACGGTATAATTATGTTTATTGAGTCAATCTACGACGCTGTTGACGACTCAATTTCAGGTTTGATTATCGACCGTACAAGAACCCGTTGGGGCAGACTGCGCCCGTGGCTTATTCTTCCCACGCCGTTTTGGGCAATAGCAAACATAATGCTGTTCACCGCTCCCGCTTTTCTTGTATACGAATGGCAGAAGGTTGTATGGACCGTATTCTCGATTTTCGTTTACAATCTGGGTATGTCGTATTTCGGAGCATGGACAATTATGCTTTACAACATCACACCCAATGTTAATGAGCGTGACAATCTTATTGCCACATCAAAGTTCATGGAGCTTTTCGGCACCTTCCTGCCGTCGATTGCAACTGTATTTGTTACCTTTATGCCGAAATGGACAAACAATACAGTAGGTATGCAGGATGTTTACACAGGCTTTGCGGTTATACTTTCACTGATTGCGGCAGTTACTGCATTTTACGGCTTCTCCGCCATGCGTGAGCGTGTACCCCTCGCTTCCCGTGAGCAGATGCAAGAGGTTGGTGTTATTGAATCCTTTAAGAATGTTTTCAAAAACAGACCGATGTTTGTATTTGTTCTTGCAGGCTTCTTCAACGGCTTTAAGTCGGTAGGTGTTGCAAGTGAGAGTTTTTATTGGATGCACAACTCAAAGAACCTGCTCCACGGTACAATCGCATCACTCTTTACAGGTATTCCCAACTACATTATGATACCGTTAGCGCCAAAGCTTATCCGCAGATTCGGTGCAAGAAATGTATCGGTTGTTTCAGGTATTTTTGCAGGTGCGGCTTATCTTGCCACATTCCTTATCGGTATCGGCGGCAACTTCCTTGTTGATTGGGACAGAGGAAATAAAATTGTTAATCTTATTGTTATTACTATTTGCCTTACAATCTGCGGACTGCCCAACCAGCTTATGAATGTTGCCGGCGGTGTTCTTCAAGGCGATGTTTACGATTACAGCGAGTGGAAAAACGGCGTAAGAAACGAGGCACTTGTTCAGACTGTTCAGAACTATTTCGGTAAAGCTGCAAACTCAGTTATCCAGCTTCTCTCCGGTGTTGTTATTTCGGCAGTCGGATATGTTGCAAGAAAAGATGAGTTCGGCAACATCGTTCCCGAATCCAATCTTAAAATACTCACAGGTTTCTGGGCAATCTTCTGCTTGCTTCCTTCCATCGCCCGTTTTCTTTACGGTATTACTCTTCTGTTCTTCAATGTTCACGGTGAATTTAAAGAGCAGATGCTTAAAGATCTTGAAATCAAGCGCCGTGAGAGAGTTCAAAATCTTGGAAACGGAACAGAAGCTTCGGCGGAATGATTTGAAAATATTAAACACACATAAAAAAATGACTTCTCATTGGAGAAGTCATTTTTTATTACTGTTTTTTTATTACTGTTTTTTATTCTGCATCGTTGGTTGCGATTATATCCGCTCCCGTGCCGAGAATATTTTTAATTACAATATCACCGATTTTAACAGGAGCCTTTATTGAAGAATTGTTAATCACTTCCATACACTCCATCATCATACCCTTTGGTACGGGAACCGAAGATTTCACAGGTACAACATAAGCCTTTTTGCCGCCCTCAACCTTTACTGTTGTAGTGAGCATTCTTGTGGGACTTGTGCATTCCGTTCTTGCGTATGCGTCTCCCCGCTTACAGGTGTTACCCGTTACATCGGCAACATTGTTATTATCGTCAAGCGTAACCGTAATGGGGCATCCCAAAGGACATGCCACGCAGACAAGTTCTCTTTTTTCCATTTTTTACGCCTCCACTCTGACTGTTACAACTGAATTTGCCGCAAGCCCGTTTATTACAGACTGTTTCAATGTTACATACTCCATTTCGCCGGGACAAAGCTTTTTCTTTTTCTTTGAGAGAATTTCTTTGCCGTCACACTCAACAACGATTTTAGCGTTATTAAATACGGCGCCCACACGGAAATAAAGTTTAACATCGGAATCCGTTTTGCAGTTAATTCTCTGGGGAACTATGTATCTTACGCCGTCAACACCTTGTGTTGAAACACATTCAGAGCTAATTTTTTCGCCCTTTATGTATTTTGCGGCGCCCAGTCCTGCAATCTGGCTCTCCTCGGTAACATAGTCAACAAGATCATGAACCTGCAAAACATTACCGCAGGCAAAAACGCCCTTGTGCTCTGTTTCACGGTATTCATCAACTTTGGGACCGTTTGTAATACGGTCGAGTTCAAGACCTGAATTCTTTGAAAGCTCGTTTTCGGGGATAAGGCCGACAGACAGCATAAGCGTATCGCAAGGCACATACTCCTCTGTACCCGGAATGGGACGAAGTTTTTCATCAACTTTTGCGATAGTAACGCCTTCGAGCCTGTCCTTTCCGTGAGTTGCAACAACGGTACAGCTGAGCTTCAACGGTATTCCGAAATCGTCAAGACACTGCACGATGTTTCTTGTAAGTCCGCCTGAATAAGGCATAAGCTCGCAGACCATCTTTACCTTTGCGCCTTCCAAAGTCATACGGCGAGCCATTATAAGACCTATATCGCCCGAGCCGAGAATTACTACCTCGTGGCCCGGCATATAACCGTCAATATTTACATATTTCTGTGCTGTACCCGCGGTCATAATACCTGAGCAGCGGCTGCCGGCAATACTCAAAGCACCTCTGGGACGCTCGCGGCAACCCATTGCAAGGACTACCGCCTTTGCGTTAATTTTAATAAGCCCGTCCTTTTTATTTACGGCGGTAACAGTATTATCCGAAGCAATATCCAACACCATTGTATCGGTTTTAACCGTAATATCCGTGTCTTCAAGCAATTTCATAAAACGCCCTGCATATTCGGGTCCTGAAAGCTCCTCGCCGAAATAGTGAAGACCGAAGCCTGTATGAATACACTGTTCGAGAATTCCGCCCAGAGTTTCGGCTCTTTCAAGAACTACGATTTTTTCAACACCGTTTTCTCTTGCTTTAAGTGCGGCTGCCATTCCTGCGGGACCGCCGCCCACAACGGCTAAATCAAAATCCAACATTATAAGCACCTCACTTTGTTCTTTCGTAAATTATTTTCGACTCTCCGCCGAATTTTGTGATTTCATTCATGGGAACGCCAAGCTCACGGGCAAGTATCTCTACAACCTTACTGCCGCAGAAGCCGCCCTGACAACGCCCCATGCCCGCTCTCGTGCGCCGTTTTACGCCGTCAACATCGCGAGCACCTGCGGGAGCATTAATTGCATCGATTATCTCGCCCTCTGTTATTGTTTCACAGCGGCAAACAATTCTTCCGTATGCGCTGTTTTTCTTAATAAGCTCTGCACGCTGCTCGTCGTTCATATGGCGGAAACGCACAGGCTCTTCTCTTGTATCTTTGTAGTTATCCTTCTCCGAAAGCTCAAGCTTTTCACCTAAAATCTCACGAACGCGAACAGCAATGGCGGGTGCAGAGGAAAGACCGGGGGATTCAATACCCGCCACATTTAAGAAACGGTCGTTCTTTTCGCTCCAACCGATAATGAAATCATCGGTTTCGGGATGTGAACGCACACCTGCGAAGGAGGTTATTGCGTTTCGTACTGAAACAGAGGGAACTGACTTTAACGCCTTTTCCACAATTTCCGCAAGACCTTCGGGCGTTGTTTCGGTATCGTCTTTTTTATCAATATTTATTGCAGTAGGACCTATAAGCAGGTTACCGTCAACGGTGGGAGTCACTAAAATTCCCTTACCCATTTCATTGGGACACTGGAAGATAGTATGAACTGCTAAATTTCCAACAGATTTATCAAGCAGGTAGTATTCGCCTTTTCGGGGAATAATTTTTATTGAGTCGTCTCCTGCCAATTTTGCAAGCTCATCGGAGAAATTACCTGCCGCATTTATGATAAATTTGGTACAAATCTCCCCTGCCGAAGTATCAAGCACATATTCATCAGCCACGCGGTTTATGCCCTTGACACAGCAATTTCTGATAAACTCAATGCCGTTTGTTACAGCGTTTTCGACTGCCGCAATAGTCAATTCATATGGGCAGACAATTCCTGCGCTCTCGCAAAGCAATGCGCCCACAGCCTTATCGCTTATATTGGGCTCAATTCTGCGAAGCTCGTCACGGTCGATTACGGAAAGACCGGGAACGCCGTTTTTAATGCCTCTTTCATAAAGCGCTTTAACATGCTCCATTTCCCCATCGGAAAATGCAACAACAAGAGAGCCGTTGTTTTTAAATGGAACTGAAAGCTTTTTGCAAAGCTCAGGCATCATAGCAGTACCCTTAACATTCAGCTCTGCCTTCAATGTGCCGTTCTGTGCGTCAAATCCGCCGTGGACAATGGCACTGTTTGCTTTTGTGGCGCCCATGGCAACATCATTGCACTTTTCAAGCAAAGCAACACTTATGTTAAAGCGGCTGAGCTCACGGGCAATAAGTCCGCCTACAACACCGGCGCCCACAATAGCGACATCGTAAGTCATATTCAAACCCTTCTTTTTCTGCAAGACTTTAATGCCTTGATATTTTCCCGATAATTATATCACATTTGTTTATATTTTAACATACTTTTTTTAATATTTTTGAACAAAATTTGCAATTATTTACACTGTGCTTTCATTTTGTCCCCTATTCTTTTAATAATTCTCTTTTCGAGCCTTGAAATATAGCTTTGAGATATGCCCAATATATCGGCAACCTCTTTTTGAGTAAGCTCCTCCCCTGTTTTTAACCCAAAACGCATATCTATTATTGTTTTTTCCCTTTCGGGGAGAGTATCTATAACCTTTAAAAGTACTCTTTTTTCGTCTTCTTCCTCCATTTCGCGGTTAATTTCATCGCCGTCGCTGCCCAGCACATCAGCGAGCATCAGTTCGTTTCCGTCCCAATCGGTATTCAGGGGTTCATCAAGGGATATTTCCGTTTTCTGTGACGCTATTTTGCGAAGATGCATTAGAATTTCATTTTCAATGCACCTTGAAGCATATGTGGCAAGCTTTATATTTTTACCGGGACAAAAGGTATTTACGGATTTTATAAGTCCTATTGTTCCGATGGAAATTAAATCCTCAATATTAACGCCTGAATTTTCAAACTTTTTAGCAATATATACGACAAGGCGTAAATTATGAACTATCAGCGTCTCTCGGGCTTTTTCGTCGCCCTGTGCCAGCTTTTCGCTCAACTCCTGTTCCTGTTCTTTTGTAAGCGGAGCGGGAAGCGCCGCAGGACCGTTGATATAATATGCGCCTCTTTTAAACACAAGAAGATACAGTTTTTTCAAAAGCAGTTTTAACTTAACCATTTTGCATTTCTCCTTCAAGATTGATATTTAAAATAATTTTATATTCTTCATGAGGCGTCAGGCTTTCACCGATATACACTTTATCGGTTGTGTAGGCACCTATTGTTAAAGAGTCGGGACGAAAAGCCTTGATAAGAGCTTCTCCGCCCACGGTTGAAATTGGAATAAGCCTTATTTTTTCAGGTGTTTCATCACCGTTCAGCTTATTAAACACGCTTTTTTCCGCCAAAATTACGGGATAGCCCGAAAAGGGCTCGCAAAGGCTGTTTCCCGTATCCATAAGCGCGTTACAGCACACGCTTTTACCGCCGTTTTGCACGGTAACAAAGTATTCCTTTGACTTCGGCGCTTTTTTATCGGTTAGCCTTGTTATTACTGTGATTATCACATATGAAATCACGGTACATATTACAAGAAAGGTCATACTTATATCAAAATAAACTATTCCGTTTGTGTAAATCAGTGCGTCAAAATCAAACAGTATGTAAAATGCAAAACTTACTCCGCCAAACAAAAAGCATATAGCAAAAAGCCAGAAAATTCTTTTAAAAAACTGCTTAATGGATTGGAATCCAAAGGAAACGAAAATCATTACTACGCCCGAAAGCAATTTAAGAAGAGTCATAAAAACGCCGAGGTTTTGAAAAAAAATCAGCAGTGACGATACACCGCCCACGAAGGCCCCCAAGGCTATACGCCATCTTTTTGCATGCGAACGGGAAATTTTTTTTACAGCCAGAAGTATAAAAAAATTCACCAGCGTATTCAGTATTATGAGAATATCCGCATAAACAGTCACGAAAATCACCGCACAAAAAAATGCTTGATACCGTAAATTATAAACGGTATCAAGCATTTAATTTGTCATTATTTGTATTGCATCTGTGTTTATTTCAGAGTTTTTAAGTAATCCTCCAAAATCAGCACTGCCGAAACTGCATCCACCACCGCTTTACGCTTTTTGCCGCGCACATCGGCGGAATTGAGAATATTATGGGCAGAAACGGTAGTAAGCCTTTCGTTTTGAAAAACAACGTCAAGCCCTGTTTTTTCCTCTAAAAGCTCCCCGAATTCACGGCAGGCGTCAGAGCGAAAGCCATAGCTTCCGTCCATATTCTGCGGCAGACCTACGCATATTCTTTCCGCTTTTTTCTCAATCGCCAAGGCCTTGATTTTTTCGGCGAGAATATTTTTATCTTTCTCGCTTATTACGCACACGGGAGAGGCCAAAATCTGCATTTTGTCACAGACTGCAACTCCTGTACGAGCATCGCCGTAATCCACAGCCATAACAATCATATATCGGTAACCTCCAGCTCCTCCATAACATTATTATTTGCAAGAGATTTTGAGAAAGTATATGCCGCCTGGACCGAGGTGAACACGGGAACCCGTTTCATAAGAGCGGCGCGCCTAATCATAGCATTTTCATCGTTTTCACGGCTGTTTTCAAGGGTTGAAATAACATATGAGAATTTATTTGACCTTATCATTTCAACGGCAATGTCCCCCGCCGCCGTACTTGCGGCAATATGGTTTGCGTTAAGAATTTTTGCGGTGTCGCTTGTTGCATAAATTCTGAATCCTTGGGATAAAAACTCCTCTGCCGCCTTTACGGTGTCGCTCTTATCGCTCTCACGCACGGAAATGAGGACTGCTCCTGTCCGTTTAATGCGCATACCCGAGGCTATCATACCTTTTAAAAGTGCGTTGTCAAAGGTATCGCCGATACCCATTACATCGCCTGTGGACTTTGTTTTATCGTCTAAAAGCATATCGGCGTTCCTGAGTTTTTCAAAGCTGAACACGGGAACACGGACACAGAATTTTCCGCTTGTGTTTATAACTCCAACATTCACTCCCATATCCGCAAGCTTTTCACCAGCCGCACAGCGCATTGCAACATCCACTATATCCGTTCCCGATGCCTTTGACAAAAACGGTACAAGGGCAGTTGATGTGACTGAGCCCTTTGTGACATACAGCTCGTTATCAAATACAACGAACTGCAAATCAAAACCGCCCTTAAAGGAAAGCTCTGATACGATATTTCTTATATACTCCTCTGCGGTTTTGAGCATAGACTCACTTACGCTTACTGTGGGTGCAACGGAAATAGAATCCCCCGAATTTATATGGGCTTTTTCAATGTGCTCACACAGCGCGGGAACATAAAAATCCTTTCCGTCGGAAATCACATGGGCTTCAATGCAGGTGCCTACAAACACCCTGCGGCTGCCCGTATGCTTAACATTTGCGTAATCGAGAATATCAAAAAATTCAATTTTATTGGTAAGCTTTCTGTAAATCTCATAATCAGCGCCGAGTATTTTAACGCCTGCGGATTTCAAAAGCTCGGATTTTTTGAGAGCCTCCGCTCCGCCGAAAAGCAGAACAGCGTACTGCGGTTTTTCCGTTTTCACAACATTAAGTATGTCCTCAGTCGTCAGAGGATCCAAATATACTCTGTCGGCAACATTATAGTCGGTTGTGACAGAAGCGGGATTATTATTGAGAACGGCTACCTCAAAGCCCTGTGCTTTCAAAGAATTTATACAGTGCACGGTGCAATAATCACTGTCGCCGCCCCTGCCTGTAACCGTAGGACCGCCGCCGATTACAAGTACGCGTTTTTTGTTTGAAGCCTTACCGTCAAGATAAACTTTTGCCTCATTATCAGCGCCGTAAACGGAATAAAAATACGGTTTAACTGCGTCAAATTCCGCTGAACAGGTATCAATGCTGTTATACACCGCCGAAAGAGAATACGAGGGCTCAGAGCCTGTAATTTGCTCAATAGCATAATCGGTAAAGCCCATATTTTTAGCATATTCATAACTTTCGCGGCTGTTGTCCGTTTTAATCAGCTTTTCCGTATCGGAAATGTTTTTAAGCTTGTGCAAAAACCACTTGTCGATATTGGTAAGCTCATTAAGCCCATCTATTGGAAAATCTCTGTACAAAGCCTCGTACACCGCAAAAATACGGCGGTCGTCCGACTCTGAAATTACGGCTTTAAGCTCTTCATCGGTGATATTCTGTAAGCTTTCCAGACGGGGAAGATGATTTTTATTAACACTTCTTACACCCTTCATAAAGGCAAGTTCAAAACCTGTTCCCACCGTAAGGCACTCGCCTGTTGCCTGCATAAGAGTTCCCAGATTTCTTTTAGCGCCGCCAAAGCTTTCAAATGACCATTTGGGAAATTTCACCGCACAATAGTCGAGAGCAGGCTCACTGCACGCATAGGTACAGCCTGTTACATCGTTTTCTATTTCATAGAGCGTTTTACCAAGTGCAATTTTTGCCGAGACATATGCTATTCTGTATCCTGTTGCCTTTGAAACAAGGGCGGAGGTACGGCTGACTCTGGGGTCAACACCTGTTACAACATATTTTTTACCGTCGGGACGCAAAGCAAACTGAACATTACAGCTTCCCTCAACGCCTAGGCGCGAAACGATTTTTCTTGCGGCACGGCGCAGGCAGGTATTCTCGGAATCTGTCAAAGTTTGG
>JBJEPX010000029.1:0-2394 GCA_051881455.1 Candidatus Fimenecus sp.
TATTACTTCAGAATATGGAAAACTTGCAACAAACCTTACGACTTCGCAGGTAGAGCTTTTCTCGTGGATACCTGTAGCAATCGCCATCACTATCGTTTGTTTATGCATTTCCTGTTTCCGTTTTGGGCAAGCAGAAAGGAGATAAAACTATTATGAAAAATAAGATTTTGACTACTATCAGTACCATTATGCTTTTTGTCCCGTGGACTATCCTACCTTTGCGAACTTTCGATTGGGCATTGGAGTCGCCTGTTGCAGAAATAATGATTTCCTGCTATGCCGCATTTATGATTTTTAGTGGGATTTTTACCATTGTTTCTTATGCGAAAGCTAAGGTGCAGAACAACCTGATGAAGGTTGATTTGGTCGTTAATAGCCTTTATGCCATATTTGGCGTCTGCGCTTTCATTATGATGGCGGTTACAAAGTTTTCTTAAATGGGGAGATTTGAAATGAAAAAGATAAAATCACTCGTTGCCTTATCTTTGGCACTTTGTATGATGCTTTGTTTTGCAGGCTGTAGCTCTAATCACGATGAAGAAAACTTGAAAGACAATCTGATTGGCGGATTTAATAATTGGTTAGAGTCATTCAGTAAACACGCCGTTACAAAAGACAAAAACCTGCAAGGCGAAAGAGAAAATGACATTGACCAATATACAGGTACTTACACAGCTTCGTATGATGGGTTTAACGGTGAGGAGTTTATTTTCGGCGGTACATCTTTAGAAAGGGAAAGCGGAAGCAATCTTGAAGCAACTTATTCGCTGACAATTACATCTGGAGAAGCTACTCTCTATTGGTTGAGTTCGGGAGAAGAACATATCATTTGCGAAGAAAGCGCAGACGATACTTATAAATTTACACTCAGCTCAGGTGATAACTATATTGTGCTGAGAGGTGATAATTTCAGCGGAAATCTCGAATTAACAGTTGAAGATGTGCAGAATTAAGAAAACAAAGACATATTTTCGGTATGCAGTATTGGGTATCAGCTTGGCTTTTATATGTTTGTTGCTGATACCCATAGGCATACTTGTAACACTTATCTATTTTATTTGGTCTATTACAGACCGCATCATTTATTGGTGTGAAAAAAGAGAAAAAGATGAATTACACTGAATGGGCATTTCACGATTTAGAGCCTGTCTATTTGCAACTCATTCAAAAAATCGAGTACGCAATTTTGAGCAAGTAGCTTTCTGCGTGAGAAAAATTACCTTCTGTTCGTGAAATGGCAAAATTGCTACATATTAGTCCCAACACCGTAATGAAGGCATATACGCATCTTAAGCATTTGGAACTGGTTATTTCACCAACAAATAGACACTATTCGGTAATTGCAAATGAACAGTATATCTTTCAAAAGAGAGAAGAAAAAGCGAGAGAGCTAAGCTGTTCATATTTAAGCAATATGATAAGGCTCGGATTTTCCAAAAAGGAAGCAACTGATTTTTTGATTAAATATTCAAATACATTGAAAGAGCTGAATAAATGAAATCATTAAAAGTAGTGCGTAAGGAACTGTCAAATGAAAAAGAAGCCAAGAAGTCTTATAAGAAAATTTGTATTTCATTTGTTTGCAGCCCTGTTTTTCATTGCAACTATCATTTTCCTTGTGTTTGGAGTAAAAGGATACTTTATGTATCGAGAAGCTGTAAAAGCATATCCCATTTCTCAAATGGTATCATCAATCCAAAATAGAGAGAACTTTGTCGAATACGATGAGTTACCGACAATTTATATAGACGCTGTAATTTCGGCTGAAGATAAAAGATTTGAAACCCATTGCGGTGTGGACTTAATTGCAATTAGCCGTGCGGTTGTAAACGATATTAAGGCAATGTCTTTTGTGGAAGGCGGAAGCACAATTACTCAGCAAATTGCTAAAAATCAATACTTTACACAAGAAAAAAAGCTAGAAAGGAAATTTGCAGAAATATTTGCGGCTATTGAGTTAGAACAGTATTGTTCAAAACAAGAAATATTTGAGTTGTATGTAAACACAATTTATTTTGGTAATGGATATTACGGGATTTATGATGCTGCAAAAGGTTATTATGGAAAACTCCCTTCTGAATTAAGTGATTATGAAGCCATAATGTTAGCTGGTTTGCCTAACGCCCCATCTGCCTATTCGCTGAATACAAATCCTGACTTAGCATATAGCCGTATGAAAATTGTTCTATCACGAATGGTTGAATGTGGCGTTATTACGCAAGAGCAGGCTAATGACATTTTAGCAAACGGTAATTAAAGATACTTTTAGATAGTCAACATAGCAAGCCCACCGAATAAAAAAAACGGTGCTTTGGTGGGCTGCTCTGTCATGCCCGAATAAAATATCACAGCCCTCTAAACCCGTTTTGAGTTTGGAGGGATTTTTTATGCGCT
>JBJEPX010000030.1:0-56058 GCA_051881455.1 Candidatus Fimenecus sp.
ACAGTTTTTTCAAAAATCTTTCCTACGGAACCAAAGAAAAAGCCGATGTTGAAAAAGCACCGTTCCAGTACTTGAAACCGTTTCATCAATTAAAGAGGGTTCTGGATAAAAATATTAAAAAGGATTTTATTTTTACTTTACCTCCAGAAATATTGGACGATATTGGGTATATTTTTACGGTTAATAAGACTGATACCGCAATCAATAGTGCATTAAAAGCCAAAGGTATAGAACAATATATAATTGATGCTTTGTCCGATTTGGATTCATTTGCAAAATTCGGTCATATATCGGTAAAGGCGTGCCGTATGCTTATTCCTTTCCTTGAAAAAGGTTTTACATATGATAAGGCTTGTGCGGAAGCAGGAATAGATTTTAAAGCGCATAACGATAAGGGCAAAAGCATGTTTTTATCTCCTGCCTCTCCCGATTTAGAGGAAATCGTAAATCCGGTTGTACGCAGAGCCGTATCCCAGACAGTTAAAGTTGTTAATGCAATAATAAGAGAGCAGGGGCACGGCCCGGTTTATATCAATATTGAATTGGCGAGAGAATTATCCAAGTCATTTGATGAACGAAAAAAAATTGAAAAATCAATGGCGGATAATGCTGAAAAAAATCAGCGTATAGTTGAAAGGCTTCAGAATGAATTGGGAATTTTGTATCCCACGGGAATGGATATCGTAAAGTTCAAACTATGGCAGGAACAGGATGGAGTTTGCCCGTATTCGCAAACCCATATGGATATTGCAAGGCTTTTTGAACCCGGATATGTTGACATTGACCATATTATTCCATACAGTATCTGTTTTGATGATAGCTATAATAATAAGGTATTAACTCTGTCCTCCGAAAACCGTCAAAAAGGTAATAAAATACCTATGCAGTATCTCAGCGGAAAGAAAAAAGAGGATTTTCAGGTATGGGTAAATACGAGTATCAAAAACAGTAATAAAAAGCAAAGGCTTTTAAAAGCAGAACTTAAAGATGAAGATTTAAACGGATTTAAGTCCCGAAATCTTAATGATACTAAGTATTTGAGCCGAGTTTTGTATAATTACATAAACGATAATCTTGCTTTTGAGGATTTTGCAAACGGCGGCAAAAAGCATGTTACCGCTGTTAACGGTGCCGCAACTTCATATATCCGCAAGCGCTGGGGCATCGCTAAAATTCGTGAGGACGGTGATTTACATCATGCAGTAGATGCCGCCGTAATTGCATGTACCACAAACGGAATGATAAGAAGAATATCGGAATATTCAAAGAGGCGTGAAACAGAAAATACAGAAAATTCTTTCCCGCTTCCCTATTCCTGCTTCCGAAAAGAACTTGAGGCCCGGACTGATAACGATGCAAAGCAATCGGTCATTGATTTTAAACTGCCGAATTATTCCGAAGAGGACATTGAAAATATACGCAGTTGTTTTGTTTCCAGAATGCCTAATCATAAAGTTACGGGTGCGGCGCACCTTGATACAATCCGTTCAGGGCGTGAAAAAGGTTTTACAATATCAAAGGTTGCGCTTTCTTCCTTAAAACTTGATAAAGACGGAGAAATTGCCGACTATTACAATCCCGACAGCGACAGACTTTTATATAATGCGTTAAAATCCCGACTTGAACAGTATAACGGAGACGGCAAGGCTGCTTTCCTGCAGGACTTTGTTTTCAGGAAACCTACATCAACAGGCAATCCGGGCCCTGTTGTGAAAAAAGTGAAGATTATTGAAAAGTCAACGCTTAATGTGCCGGTTCGTCGTGGAAACGGTGTCGCCGCCAATGGAGATATGATAAGAATTGATATTTTCAAGCCGGAAAACGACGGGTACTATTTTGTTCCCATTTATGTTTCGGATACGGTAAAAGACAAACTCCCATGCCTTGCCTGCCGAGCAGGCGGTCAGGAATGGAAAATGATGAATGACGATGATTTTATCTTTTCTCTATATCCCAACGATTTAATAAAGGTTACCTCTAAAAAAGATATTAAGCTTACGGTTACAAACAAGGACAGCTCATTGCAAAAAGAGATACTCAGAAACAATGAAATGTTTTATTATTGTAAAGCAGGTATTTCTACAGCTTCCATAACCATTGAATCTCATGATGGCGCATATACGGTTGCAAGTCTTGGCATAAAATCACTTTTGAGCTTGGAAAAATACACAGTTGATGTTTTGGGAAATTATTATAAAGTAGGCAAAGAAAAGCGTATGACCTTTAAATAAGAGGTGATATAATGCCGTACAGGAATGTTTTTATCACAAATAATTCTGCGCTTAAATTAAAGAATAATCAATTGATTGTTTTTAACGGAGAAGAATACTCTTTTCCTGTTGAAGATGTGCGAAGCGTTGTTGTTGATAATCCATGTACTACCTTGTCGGCAAGGATTATGTCATATCTGGCTGAAAGCGGAGTGTGCTTGATTATATGTGACCAAAAACATATGCCTTCAGCCCAGCTTATGCCGATGAGTACGTATTGCAGAGTGAATAAGCGCATAAATCTTCAGATTTCTCAGTCTTTGCCGAAACTTAAAAGAATATGGCAGAAAATCGTTGTGAGCAAGATAGAGAATCAAGCCAAATGTCTTGAACTCTTGTGCAATGATAATTATCTCAAAATTAAAAATATTGCCGGAACTGTTCAATCAGGAGATGTAACAAACAGAGAGAGTTATGCCGCAAGTTTGTATTTTAAATACCTTTTCAGCAATGATTTTGTCCGTGACGATGATAACATAATAAATGCAGGCCTTAACTATGGCTATGCGATTTTTCGCTCATATATTGCAAAAACACTTGCCGCTTACGGACTGGAGCCCTCTTTAGGGATACACCATAAAAATCAACTAAACGCATATAATTTGGCCGATGATATTATTGAACCATTCAGACCGATTGTGGATTTGTATATTGCTTCTCATTGCGATGAATGGGAAAATTTCGGAACCGTACAAAAGGCTCAGCTTGTAGGGCTGTTGAATTGTGCGGTAAAGTGCGGTGAAGAAAGGTACTCTGTTGCCCATGCAATGGAATTTCTGATTCAAAGTTTGATTTTTTCATATGGAAATGATTGCATTGAATTAAAATTGCCAACAGTTGATGGCATAACTTATTTTGACTATGACTAAATTTATGAGAATGATAGTGTTTTTTGATTTGCCGGTAAAAGAAAAATCCGCCCAAAAGGAAGCAACAAAATTTAGAAACTTCCTTCTCAAGGACGGTTATCAAATGATACAGTATTCAGTTTATGCCCGTGTATGCAATGGATATGATGCTGTAAGAACTCATGAAAGGCGGCTTAACCAAAATTTGCCGACAAACGGTTCTGTGAGATTACTGACAATTACAGAAAAACAATATGAATCAATGAAAATCCTCATAGGCGAATACAAGCAGATTGATATGCCTGTATCTTATGAACAATTGACAATACTATAGAAAAGCAGCAGAAAAAGCAAAAACTTAATGCTTTTTCTGCTGTTTTTTTGCAGTCCCATTTCACTAAAACCGCTCTGCATCGTGGCTTGTGAGTCCCATATTATACCATACCAAGAAAAATTAGGGAACTACAATTGTAGGGGATAATGTAAAAATTTTTTCGAATTATACCATACCAAGAAAAATTAGGGAACTACAATCCACCATGCACGGTTTTTATATACAATATCATTATACCATACCAAGAAAAATTAGGGAACTACAATTATAATCCCATTTCCTCGAAATACGGGCAAAATTATACCATACCAAGAAAAATTAGGGAACTACAATAATTGCTTTTAACATGTACTCTGCCTCTTTATTATACCATACCAAGAAAAATTAGGGAACTACAATCCATTTGAACTGTGCGTAAAAATCTGTTGAATTATACCATACCAAGAAAAATTAGGGAACTACAATAAAACGTGCTCGCAATATGTTTCAAAACATATTATACCATACCAAGAAAAATTAGGGAACTACAATGTGACTACGGAACAATATTCCGTGCCATAAATTATACCATACCAAGAAAAATTAGGGAACTACAATTTTAATAGGTGTTGTTTTTCTTGTGATATATTATACCATACCAAGAAAAATTAGGGAACTACAATATGAAGGCTGGCTTTCTGCTTTCGGTCATTATTATACCATACCAAGAAAAATTAGGGAACTACAATTTTTTGGCTTGCTTTGATTGTCCCCTTTCATTATACCATACCAAGAAAAATTAGGGAACTACAATTATTCAGTCGGTATGCAAGATTTCACTCAATTATACCATACCAAGAAAAATTAGGGAACTACAATCAACCGATAAACAAAACGAAGTTCTTACAAATTATACCATACCAAGAAAAATTAGGGAACTACAATATGGAAATAGTTTGTAAATTCCTGCTTAGATTATACCATACCAAGAAAAATTAGGGAACTACAATAGCTCATCGGCAGACATATATGATTTTTTAATTATACCATACCAAGAAAAATTAGGGAACTACAATGTATAACCCATTTTACGCGCTAAATCGTCGATTATACCATACCAAGAAAAATTAGGGAACTACAATCTTACACCTAACCACAGGAACAAAGTCTGAATTATACCATACCAAGAAAAATTAGGGAACTACAATAAACTGCATAACTTGTTGTGCAATTTGTGAATTATACCATACCAAGAAAAATTAGGGAACTACAATCTTGTAATAACGGTATTGGCATTTACAATAATTATACCATACCAAGAAAAATTAGGGAACTACAATTACCCTGCACGACCTACAACCGTTATGTGAATTATACCATACCAAGAAAAATTAGGGAACTACAATATTGAGGAACAAACTGTTGATATGTCTATAATTATACCATACCAAGAAAAATTAGGGAACTACAATCTATTTGGTGTATCTATGACTAAATCAAAATTATACCATACCAAGAAAAATTAGGGAACTACAATAGTAGTTACCGGTTCTTGTATATGTATAAGATTATACCATACCAAGAAAAATTAGGGAACTACAATAAATTGGCACGAGTGTCAATGAAGATTACATTATACCATACCAAGAAAAATTAGGGAACTACAATTCGTTTGAAAGTGTAATCTCAATCGGCATAATTATACCATACCAAGAAAAATTAGGGAACTACAATAAAAATTATTACTTGGAGTTGTTTTTTATGATTATACCATACCAAGAAAAATTAGGGAACTACAATCCGGAATCTATTTTTTCCGGTCAGCATTAATTATACCATACCAAGAAAAATTAGGGAACTACAATACGCCGCGTTTCCGTATTCGAGCTTTGGGAATTATACCATACCAAGAAAAATTAGGGAACTACAATACGCCGCGTTTCCGTATTCGAGCTTTGGGAATTATACCATACCAAGAAAAATTAGGGAACTACAATCTTTCTTTTCAAAGAGTGAGAATATCTCTTATTATACCATACCAAGAAAAATTAGGGAACTACAATCTATCGGTCATTTCATCCACGTTGGCGAACATTATACCATACCAAGAAAATTAGGGAACTACAATAAACGTTGCGGAACAGAAAATTTTTCGCAAATTATACCATACCAAGAAAAATTAGGGAGCAGGACGAAAAAGACCTTTTTCTTTATATTATCTCAATACTTACTCTTTGTAAAGGAAATACTGAATATCAGCAGATTTATCTGCCTGTTAAGATGAAATATTAAATAAAATAATGATTTTTCCCTATACATATTATAATATATAATAAAAAACATCAAAAAACATCAAAATAACGGTAATTTTTTTACCTTGAACACAAGATATTGTGCTGAAAAATTGCTGTAAAAAATTTCTGCATTTTTCACAAACTTTTTTAAAAAAGTTCTTGCATTTTCACGAATGGTGTGATAAAATATACAAGCATTCTGCGGCTATGGGTGAATTATGCCCGTCGGCAGTGTGCGATATGCGTTGAAGCGGTAGGTGGCTGCACTTTTGATGCAGGGAATTACCGCGGAGTATGTCTGATTTTAAATCGGGCGAACCAATAGTGCTTTAAAGCCGTTCTGCGTAACCCAACTGCGCATTTACGGCACTTGCAGGAGCATTTTGCGCTTTTTTGCGCCGTCCGAAAAACTAAAACCGGTTTTTCGGTTTTTAAAACGGCAGGGTGGAAACACCCGGCTGAGTTGCAAACAAAAAAGCGTGCCCAGAAATTTAGGAGGAAAACAAAATGGCAGCAACAAAAGGTAAGAAAATCCGCATCAGACTCAAAGGCTATGACCACGACCTTGTGGACAAGGCAGCAGAAAAGATTGTTGAAACAGCAAAGCGCACAGGCGCTCAGGTTTCAGGTCCCGTTCCGCTTCCCACAGAGAAGGAAGTTGTTACAATCCTTCGTGCCGTTCATAAGTATAAGGACAGCCGTGAGCAGTTTGAGCAGAGAACACACAAAAGGCTTATCGACATTTTAAGACCCTCAAACAAAACTGTTGAGGCTCTTACAGGTCTTGAGCTTCCTGCCGGTGTTGACATCGAGATTAAGCTTTAATCTTTAAGAAAACACTGAGCAAGGTCAAGTCGGTTAACGCCGACCAATAACCAAAGGAGGAAATAAAAATGCAAAAAGGTCTTATCGGTAAAAAAATCGGTATGACACAGCTTTTCGACGAGAGCGGAAAAGTAATTCCCGTTACAGTAGTTGAGGCTGGTCCCTGCACAGTAGTGCAGAAGAAGACTGTCGAGAACGATGGCTATGCCGCAGTTCAGGTAGGCTTCGGCGATGTTAAGGTTCAGAGAGTGAACAAGCCCATGGCAGGTCACTTCAAGAAGGCTGATGTCGCTCCCAAAAAGGTTCTCAAAGAGTTTAGACTTGAGGACACAGAGTCAGTTAACGTAGGCGATGTTCTTAAAGCCGATGTATTTGCAGCAGGCGACAGAGTTGATGTTGTGGGTACAAGCAAAGGTAAGGGAACAGCGGGTGCCATCAAGAGATGGAACTTCTCACGCCTTAAAGAATCTCACGGTACAGGTCCTGTTGCCCGTCACGCAGGTTCGTTGGGCGCTTGCTCCGACCCTTCAAGAGTTTACAAGGGAAAGAAGCTTGCAGGTCACTTAGGCTCCGAGAGAGTTACAATCCAGAATCTTGATATTGTCAAGGTTGACGCAGAAAACAACCTTATCGCAATCAAGGGTGCCATCCCCGGTCCCAGAGGCGGTATCGTAGTAATCGCTGACACAGTTAAGAAATAAGAGAGGAGTTGAAAGAAATGGCTAAATTAGCAGTATTGGATACAAAGGGCAAGAAGGTTTCCGATATCGAGCTCAACGACAGCATCTTCGCTATCGAGCCCAACACATCGGCAATGCACCTTGTAGTAGTTAATTACTTGGCAAATCAGCGCCAGGGCACTCAGTCAACTCTCACTCGTTCTGAGGTGTCCGGCGGCGGCAAAAAGCCCTGGAGACAGAAGGGCACAGGCCATGCGCGTCAGGGTTCAACAAGAGCTCCCCAGTGGTATCACGGCGGTATCGCTCTCGGTCCCAAGCCCCGCACATACGGTTTCTCAATAAACAAGAAGGTAAGAAGACTTGCTATGAAGTCCGCACTTTCCTCAAAGGTTGCAGCTGACGAGATGATCGTTCTCGATGATTTCAAGCTTGACGCAATCAAGACAAAGGACGCTGCTGCGGTTCTCAGTGCCATCAAGGCAGGCAAGAAAACTCTTATCGTTCTTCCCGAGAAGAATGATGTTGTTTACAAGAGCGCAAGAAACATTGCAGGTGCAAAGGTTACTCTTGTAAGCACACTCAATGTTTATGACATTCTCAACTGCGACACAATCGTAGTTCTTAAAGATGCCGTTACAAAAATAGAGGAGGTTTATGCATAATGAAACTTGCACAGGAAATTATCCTCGCCCCCGTCATTACAGAAGAGTCAATGATGGGTACCGCAGACAAGAAATACACCTTTAAAGTTGCAAAGGACGCAACAAAGGTTGACATCAAAAAGGCTGTTGAAAAGCTTTTCTCGGTTAAGGTTGAAAAGGTCAACACAATCAATGTTAGAGGCCAGCTTCGTCGTTACGGCCGCTATGAGGGATACAGAGCTTCATGGAAAAAGGCAATCGTAACTCTTACCGAGGATTCAAAGACAATCGAGTTCTTTGACGGAATGATGTAATGATTTTAATTTCGGGCGGTAAGGTATGGAGTTTCGACATACTCCGCAAAGCTTCCCGAAGCAGAAAACTCTGCACTCCATAAAAAACTACAAAGGAGATGAACGAAATGTCGATAAAAGTCTATAAGCCGACTACAAACGCAAGACGTAATATGTCGGTTACAGATTATTCCGAACTTTCAAAGGTCGCTCCCGAAAGAAGTCTTTTGGCTCCTCTCAGTAAGAACGCAGGCCGTAACAGTTACGGAAGAATAACCGTTCGCCACAGAGGCGGCGGAAATCGCAGAAAGTACCGTATTATCGATTTCAAAAGAGATAAGACGGATATGACTGCAACAGTTTTAACTCTTGAATACGATCCCAACCGTTCAGCACATATTGCTCTTGTTCAGTACGAGGATGGAGAGAAGAGATACATTCTTGCTCCCGTAGGCCTTAAAGTGGGCGACAAGATTGAAGCAGGCGCACAGGCTGATATTAAGCCCGGTAACGCACTTCCTCTTGTAAACATTCCCACCGGTACTTTCGTACACAATGTTGAGCTTTATCCCGGCAGAGGCGGTCAGCTTGCTCGTGCAGCAGGTAATGCAGCACAGCTTATGGCTAAAGAGGGAGCATACGCACTCCTTCGTCTTCCCTCAGGTGAGCTTCGTAACGTACCCAACGGTTGTATGGCTACAATCGGTCAGGTAGGAAATACGGATCACGAGAATGTTAAAATCGGTAAAGCAGGACGTACACGCCACATGGGCATCAGACCTACCGTTCGCGGTTCTGTAATGAACCCCAATGACCACCCCCACGGCGGTGGTGAAGGTAAGTCACCCGTCGGCCGTCCCGGTCCCTGTACACCTTGGGGCAAGCCCGCTCTCGGATATAAGACGAGAAATAAGAAGAAGAGTTCCGATAAGCTTATTGTTAAGCGTCGTAACGGTAAATAATGGGAAAGGAGCTGTCATAAATGAGTAGAAGTACTAAAAAAGGACCTTACGTTGCAGAAAGCCTTATGAAGAAGGTTCAAGAGATGAATAAGAACGGCGAAAAAATCGTTCTTAAAACATGGAGCCGCAGCTCAACAATTTTCCCTGATTTTGTTGGTCATACCTTTGCGGTACATGACGGCAGAAAGCATGTTCCTGTATATGTTACAGAGGATATGGTCGGTCATAAGTTAGGTGAATTTGCGCCCACAAGAACTTACAGAGGTCACGCAGGTTCAAAAACATCCAACAACGGTAAATAAGTCGAAAGGAGTGTATTGAATAATGGAAGCAACAGCAAAGGCAACTTATGTGCGCATTGCACCCCGTAAGGTAAAGATTGTTCTTGACCTTATCAGAAATAAGCCCTGCGATGAAGCTATGGCGATACTTAAATACACACCTAAGGCTGCGTGTGAACCGCTTTACAAGCTTCTCAAGTCAGCAATGGCTAATGCAGAGATGAAAAACATGGATGTTACAAGACTTTATGTAGCTGCTTGCTCAGTTGACCAGGGTCCCACTCTTAAAAGAATCAGACCCCGTGACAAGGGCAGAGCTTACAGAATCAACAAGAAAACATCTCATATCAATTTAACACTTAAGGAAGCAGAATAAAGGAGGAGGTTGAGTTATGGGCCAGAAAGTTAATCCGACCGGTTTAAGAATCGGTGTTATTAAAAACTGGGAATCACGCTGGTATGCAGACAAGAAAGACTTCGGTGACACTCTTGTTTCTGACTACGAGCTTCGTGAGTATCTCCTTGAAACACTCGCTCCTGCAGGTGTTCCTAAGGTAGAAATCGAAAGAGATGCAAAAAGAGTACGCATCAACATTCACTGCGCAAAGCCCGGCATGGTAATCGGCCGTCAGGGCGCAGAGATTGAAAAGCTTAAAGAAATTTGCAAGAAAAAGCTTGGCGGCGATAAAGAGGTTTTCATCAATATCGTTGAAATCAAGCAGCCTGACCTTAATGCACAGCTTGTTGCTGAAAACATTGCTTCACAGCTTGAAAGAAGAATTTCTTTCAGAAGAGCTCTGAAACAGTCCATCGGCAGAACAATGCGTCTCGGCGCAAAGGGTATTAAGACACAGGTAAGCGGCAGAATCGGCGGTGCTGAAATCGCACGTACCGAGCACTATCATGAGGGTACAATCCCCCTTCAGACAATCCGTGCAGACATTGACTACGGCTTTGCAGAGGCTAAAACAACCTACGGCAGAATCGGCGTTAAGGTATGGATTTACAAGGGCGAGGTTCTCCATGAAAGCCGCAAGCGCGTTAAGGAAGGAGGCACAAAATAATGCTTTTACCTAAAAGAGTAAAATATCGTCGCGTTCACAGAGGACGCTTGACAGGTAAGGCTTCAAGAGGTACTACGGTTACCTACGGTGATTTCGGTCTTGTGTCTCTCGAGCCCGCATGGATTACATCAAACCAGATTGAGGCAGCCCGTATCGCTATGACAAGATATATCAAGCGTGGCGGTCAGGTTTGGATAAAGATTTTCCCCGACAAGCCTATTACGGAAAAGCCTGCTGAAACTCGAATGGGTTCAGGTAAAGGTTCTCCCGAATATTGGGTAGCAGTTGTTAAGCCCGGCAGAGTTATGTTTGAAATTGCCGGTGTTCCGGAAGAAACAGCTCGTGAGGCTATGCGTCTTGCAGCTAACAAGCTTCCCGTAAAATGCAAGTTTGTAACTAAAGAAGAACAGGGTGGTGAGCAGTAATGAAAGCAAGCGAGATCAGAAAGCTCTCTCCCAAGGAGTTGGATGCTAAACTTTTGGAATTGAAGGACGAACTTTTCAAGCTTCGTTTTCAACAAGCCATCAACCAACTCGAAAATCCTATGCGCATCAGTGCCGTTAAAAAGGATATCGCAAGAGTAAAAACAGTTATCCGCGATATCGAATTACACGGCAGTGAGTCGTAAGGAAAGGGAGGGCGTTCAATATGGAAAGAAACCTCAGAAAAACACAGGTCGGTATCGTAACAAGCGACAAGATGGATAAAACTGTTGTTGTTTCAATCAAGGACAGAGTTAAGCATCCGCTTTACGGCAAAATCGTTAACAGAACCGTTAAAATCAAGGCTCATGACGAGAATAACGAGTGCGGTGTCGGCGACAGAGTTTTAGTAATGGAGACACGTCCGCTGTCCAAGGACAAGAGATGGCGTGTAGCTGAAATTATCGAGAAAGCAAAGTAATTAAAGGAGGCAATCATTGTGATACAGCAGCAGACTTACCTCAAGGTTGCCGATAACACCGGTGCAAAAGAAATTATGTGCATCCGCGTTCTCGGTGGTTCAGGTAGAAGATATGCTAACATCGGCGATGTCATTGTAGCATCTGTTAAAAAAGCAGCACCCGGCGGTGTTGTTAAAAAAGGCGATGTTGTAAAGGCAGTCGTTGTAAGATCGGTTAAAGGCGTTCGCAGAGATGACGGAACATATATCCGTTTCGATGAAAACGCAGCCGTTATCATTAAAGAAGATAAAAACCCCAAAGGTACCCGTATCTTTGGACCGGTTGCAAGAGAGCTTCGTGATAAGGACTATATGAAAATCCTTTCTCTTGCTCCCGAAGTACTTTAAGGAGGTGCCCCGATGAGTAAGGTTCACGTAAAAACAGGTGACGAGGTTATCGTTATCAACGGCAAAAACCGCGGCAAAAAGGGCAAGGTCCTTGAAGTCAGCCCCAAAGAGGGTAAGGTTATTGTTGAAGGCGTAAACATCGTAACAAAGCATGTTAAGCCCCGCCAGATGGGCGAGCCCGGCGGACTTATTAAGGCTGAAAGCGCTCTTTACGCTGACAAAGTTCAGCTTGTTTGCCCCAAGTGCGGCCAGGCTACAAGAGTAGGCCATGACGGACAGGGCAAAGATAAAAAACGCGTTTGCAAAAAGTGCGGCGCAAAGTTTGAATAAGGAGGAACAATAAAATGGCAGCAAGACTTAAAGAAATGTATAAAGCCGATGTTGTTCCTGCACTTCAGAAGAAGTTCAACTACAAAAGCGTTATGCAGATTCCGAAGATTGATAAGGTTATCATCAACGTTGGCTGCGGCGAGGCTAAGGACAACTCAAAGGTTGTTGACGCAATTATGACCGATCTTGCACAGATCACAGGTCAGAAGCCCGTTAAGTGCGTAGCTAAAAAGAGCGTTGCTAACTTCAAGCTTCGTGAGGGTATGACAATCGGCGTTAAGGTAACACTCAGAGGAGACAAGATGTATGAGTTCATCGACAGATTCTTCAATCTGGCTCTTCCCCGTGTTCGTGACTTCAGAGGAATTAATCCCAACTCCTTCGACGGCAGAGGTAACTACTCAATGGGCGTTAAGGAGCAGTTGATTTTCCCTGAAATCGACTATGATAAGATTGATAAGGTTCGCGGCATGGACATCTGCTTTGTTACAACTGCGAATACCGACGAAGAAGCAAGAGAGCTTTTGTCTCTCATGGGCGCACCGTTTGCAAAGTAAGGAGGGGTAACAAGTGGCAAAGACATCAATGAAGGTTAAGCAGGCAAGACCTGCAAAGTATTCAACAAGACAGTACAACAGATGCAAAATCTGCGGCAGACCACATGCTTACCTCCGCAAATACGGAGTATGCCGTATCTGCTTCAGAGAGTTGGCACACGCAGGTCAGATTCCCGGCGTGAAGAAATCAAGCTGGTAATAGAGCAATCAATTTTACAGGAGGTAACTCATTATGCAAATTACTGATTCAATCGGTGATATGCTCACCAGAATCCGCAATGCGAATTCTGCAAAGCATGATACAGTGAAAGTGCCTGCATCAAACATGAAGAAAGCGATTGCTCAAATTCTTGTTGATGAAGGTTACATCAAAGGCTTTACCGTTGAGGAAGACGGAAAGCAGGGCGTTATAGAGATAACTCTTAAATACGGCCCCAACAAGTCAAGCGTAATTACCGGACTTCGCAGAGTTTCAAAGCCCGGCTTGCGTATTTACACAAACTGTGAAGATATGCCCAAGGTTATGAAAGGTCTCGGCATCGCTATCCTTTCAACATCAAAGGGCGTTATGACAGACAAAGAGGCTCGTAAAGCCAATGTTGGCGGCGAGGTTCTCGCATTCATCTGGTAAGAGGAGGTACAGTAAATGTCACGTATAGGCAGACACCCCATTGCAGTTCCTGCAGGGGTTGAAGTTAAAATCGACGGCAGCACTGTTACCGTAAAGGGACCCAAGGGTACTCTCACCAGAACAGTGCACAAGAATATGAATGTTGCTTTGGAAGACGGTCAGGTAGTTGTTACCCGTCCTGACGACAGCAACCTTAACAAGTCACTCCACGGACTTACCCGTACACTCATCGCAAACATGGTTGAGGGCGTTGAGAAGGGCTACACAAAGGAGCTCGAGGTTAACGGCGTAGGTTACCGTGCTCAGAAGCAGGGCAAGGACCTTGTTCTTAATATCGGATATTCACATCAGGTTATTATGAGCGAGATTGAGGGCATCACGATTGATGTTCCCAACCCCAACAAGGTAGTTGTTTCCGGTCCTGATAAGCAGAAGGTCGGTCAGTTCGCAGCGGAAATCCGTGAGAAAAGACCTCCCGAGCCTTATAAGGGTAAGGGCATCAAATATGTTGACGAGCATATCCGTCGTAAAGAAGGAAAAGCCGGCAAGGGCGGAAAATAATAGGAGGAGTGTTAAGCTATGGTTAGCAGACCAGATACAAAAAAGGCAAGACTCAAAAGACACAAGAGAGTCCGCGCCAAGATTACAGGCACAGCTCAGTGCCCTCGCCTTAATGTGTTCCGTTCTCTTCAGCATATCTATGCTCAGTTGATAGACGATGTTGCAGGCGTAACGCTTGTAAGCGCCTCCTCAACAGAGAAGGACTTCACAAACTACGGCGGAAATAAAGACGCTGCAAAAGAGGTTGGAAAGCTTCTTGCAGAAAGAGCAAAAGAAAAGAATATTACAGATGTTGTATTTGACAGAGGCGGCTATGTTTACCAGGGTAGAGTAGCAGCTCTCGCAGAGGGTGCCCGTGAGGGCGGCCTGAACTTCTAAGGAAAGGAGAAAATGAAAATGGCTTCAAAAATTGACGCATCAACACTTGAACTTCAAGAAAGAGTAGTTGCTATCAACCGTGTTTCCAAAACAGTAAAGGGCGGCCGTATATTCAAGTTCTCCGCTTTGGTTGTTGTAGGCGACGGTAACGGCATCATCGGCTTCGGCCTCGGCAAATCGGGCGAAGTTCCCGACGCTATCCGCAAGGGTATTGAAGACGCTAAAAAGAACCTTATTAAGGTTGCTTTGAAGGGTACAACAATTCCTCACGAAATCACCGGTAAATTCGGCGCAGGCGTAGTTCTTCTTAAACCCGCTGCACCCGGTACCGGAGTTATCGCCGGCGGACCTGTCCGTGCTGTTGTTGAAACAGTAGGTATTAAGGACATTCGTTCAAAGGCACTTCGTTCAAATAACCCCTGCAATGTAGTTCGCGCTACAATCGACGGACTTTCAAAGCTCCGCAACGCAGAGGAAGTTGCCGCAATCCGCGGTAAATCCGTTAAAGAGATTATTGAATAAGAGGAGGCTGAAGAATTATGGCAAATGTTCAGGTTAAGCTTGTTAAGAGCCTTATCGGAAGCAAAAAAGACCAAATTGCCACCGCTCATGCACTTGGTCTCCGCAAAATCGGGGATGTGGCTTCTCAGCCCGACAATCCTCAGACTCAGGGTAAGATTAAGAAAATTTCACATCTTATAGAGGTTACTAAGGCTTAAGGAGGTGCAGGAAAATGAAATTGCACGAACTTTCACCCGCTGCAGGTTCAAAGAAGGATGTTAAGCGCATCGGCAGAGGCGCCGCTTCCGGACAGGGCAAAACAGCAGGTAAGGGACACAAGGGTCAGAAGGCCCGTGCAGGCAGAGGTATGCGCCCCGGATTTGAGGGCGGACAGATGCCTTTGCAGAGAAGACTTCCTAAGCGCGGATTTAACAATATCTTCGCAAAGGAAATCGCAACTGTTAACGTTTCAGCGCTTAACGCGTTCGAGGACGGCGCAACAGTAGATATCGAGGCACTCGTTAATGCAGGCCTTGTAAAGAAAGCTCTTGACGGAGTTAAAGTATTAGGAAACGGCGAACTCAGCAAAAAGCTTACCGTAAAAGTTAATGCTTATTCTGACGCTGCAAAGCAGAAGATTGAGGCGGCAGGCGGAAAGGCCGAGGTGATTTAACCGTGTTCCGTACTTTTGCTAACGCATGGAAAATTGCAGATCTTCGTAAGAAGATTATTTTCACAGCGTTTATAATTTTGATTTACAGAATTGGTTCAGCGCTGCCCGTTCCGTTTGTAGATATACAGATGAGCGGAAACGGCATTTTCGGTGCCGAAACAGCAAATACCTTTGTAACATACCTCAGTATGATGACAGGTAATGCTTTTAACTACGGTACGCTGTTCGCTCTGTCGATCACACCGTATATTAACGCATCAATTATTATTCAGCTTCTTACTGTTGCTATTCCCGCTCTTCAGAAGCTTTCTAAAGAGGGCGAAGAGGGCAGAAAGAAAATGAACAGAATAACCCGTTATTCCGCACTTGCGTTAGGCCTTTTCCAGAGTATCGCATATTTCTTCTATATCAAGTCCCAGGGACTTCTTACAGGCGATGCAAACGGTGTGGCTTACAAAGGCGGTTGGTTAGTATTCCAGGCAGTTGTTGTTATTCTTTGCTACACAGCAGGTACGGCAATGGTTATGTGGTTGGGCGAGCGCATCAATGAAAAGGGTATCGGAAACGGTATTTCAATAATCCTTTTCGCAGGTATCGTTGCCCGTATGCCCACAACCATCACAAGTCTCTATCAGTATTTAGACAGAGGCGGTGAAAAGGGTCAGTACTATGTACTTGTTCCCATTGCGGCAATTGCTTTAATCGGTATGATTTTCTTCATCGTTTGGATGGACAATGCCGAAAGAAGAATTCCCATTCAGTACGCAAAACGCGTTGTGGGCAGAAAGATGTACGGCGGTCAGAACACTCATATGCCTATTAAGGTTAATATGTGCGGCGTTCTCCCCGTTATCTTCGCAAGCTCCATTCTTTCAATCATTCCCACAGTGGGAATGTTTGTAAATCCCAAAGATGGAACATTCTTCTATAAGCTTTGCAATGTATGGCTGGGACAAACTCACTGGATTTACGGTACAATCTATTTCCTGTTTATAATCTTCTTTGCATATTTCTATGCGGCTATTCAGTATAACCCCATTGAAATGGCAGATAATCTTCGTAAGAACAGCGGTTCTGTTCCCGGAATTCGTCCCGGTAAGCCCACTTCGACTTACATTCAGAAGATTCTCAACAGAGTAACCCTCATCGGCGCACTGCTTTTGAGCGTGGTTGCGATGTTCCCCATACTTTATTCACAGTTTGCGGGACTCCTCAAAGCAGAGATGAACCTTGCAATCGGCGGTACATCAATAATCATTATGGTCGGTGTTGCTCTTGAAACACAGAAACAGCTCGAAAGCCAGATGATGATGCGTCACTACAAGGGCTTCCTTGACTAATCGGAGGTAACTGATATGAACTTGATCCTTCTCGGCGCTCCCGGCGCAGGAAAAGGTACACAGGCTGAGAAAATTTGTGAAAAATACGGTATTCCCGCTGTGTCAACAGGCAATATTATCAGAGAAGCTTTGAAAAACGGCACTGATATGGGGCTTAAAGCTAAGTCCTATATCGACGCCGGCAAGCTGGTTCCCGATGATGTTGTTATAGGTATTATTAAGGACAGACTGGCAGAGGATGACTGCAAAAACGGCTTCATTCTTGACGGTTTCCCCAGAACAATACCTCAGGCAGAGGCTCTTGACAATATGGGCATCGTAATTGACAAGGTTGTTGATATTGAGGTTCCCGATGATAAAATTGCCGCCCGTCTTTCAGGCAGACGCGTTTGCTTAAAGTGCGGTGCAACATATCATTTGGAATTCAAAAAGCCTGCAAAAGAGGGCATTTGCGATGTTTGCGGCGATGAGCTTGTTCAGCGTAAGGACGATAAGCCCGAAACGGTTATTGACAGACTCAATGTTTATCATGAACAAACCGAGCCGCTCAAGGACTACTATGCAAAGACAGGAAAGCTTGTAATAGTAGAGGGACAGGAAGAGGTTGCCGATACAACTGCTCTTGTCTTTAAATCATTGGAGGATTAACATGATAGTGCTTAGAACCGCAAAGGAAATTGACGCAATGCGCAAAGCATGCGTAATTTCTGCGGAAGCATTACAGATAGCGGGCGAGGCGGTAAAGCCGGGTATAACTACCTATGAAATTGACCAAATCGCATACCGTTATATCAAAAAGCAAGGCGCCCAGCCGAACTTCTTGAATTATAACGGTTATCCCGCTACTGCATGTATTTCCATAAATGACGAGGTCATTCACGGCATTCCGTCAAAAACGAGAGTGCTAAAAGAGGGCGATATTGTCAGTATCGACCTTGGGGCAAAAATCGACGGTTACAACGGCGATAATGCTGCTACTTTCGCCTGCGGAGTAATTTCCGATGAGGCGAAGCGGCTGTGCGACACAACGCGCGAGAGCCTTTACAAAGGCATCGAGCAGGCTGTCGCAGGCGGCAGAATCGGCGATATAGCTTATGCGATTCAGTCCTATTGTGAAGAGCGTGGATTTTCAGTTGTGCGTGAATACACCGGTCACGGTGTGGGCACAAATCTCCACGAGGACCCGTCCGTTCCCAATTACGGAACACCGGGTAGAGGGCAAAGGCTTCTCCCCGGAATGACACTTGCGATTGAACCTATGATAAATATGGGTACAAAAGCAATTAAATGTTTGCCTGACGGTTGGACCGTCAAAACGCTTGACGGCAAGCTGTCCGCTCACTTTGAACACACGGTTGCAATTACAAAAGGCGAACCGATAATTCTTACAAAGCTTTAATGAGGTGACTTATGGAGTTTTGTAAAGGCGAGTTAGTCATTTGTACTGCCGGCCGTGAAAAGGAACGGCTTATGTGTGTTGTAGGGTGCGATGAAAGCTATGTTTATTTGTGCGACGGCGGTGAACGCCCTATGGGTACACCGAAAAGAAAAAATCCCAAGCACATAATCAAAACAGGAAAATTTCTTTCAGATGAAGACCTGAGAACGGACAGAGCATTGAGAAAAGCATTATTAAGAGAGGTTTAAACTTATGGCAAAACAGGACATGATTGAAGTTGAAGGCGTTGTGGTTGAAGCTCTTCCCAATACATTCTTTATTGTAGAGCTTGAAAACGGCCACAAGATTCACGCCCGTATTTCGGGTAAGCTTCGTATGAACTACATCAGAATTCTCCCCGGCGATAAGGTAACGGTTGAGCTTTCACCCTATGACCTTAACAACGGCAGAATCACATGGCGTTCAAAGTAAAATTTGACAGCATTTTATGAGGAGGTAACAGAAATGAAAGTCAGACCTTCTGTCAAAAAAATTTGCGAAAAGTGCAAAATCATTAAGCGCAAGGGAAAAGTAATGGTTATCTGTGAAAATCCCAAGCACAAACAGCGTCAGGGCTAAGATAAATCTAAAAGGGTTACAGCTGCAGAGTAACTTGAATTTATCTTATAAACTTACGCTCAATCGTTTCTAAAGTACTAAGGAACGATGCAAAAACAAAAGGCTATAAGCCGCATTTTTAAAATGGAGGTGCAACTGTAAATGGCTCGTATTTCAGGTGTTGACTTACCCAGAGAAAAAAGAGTTGAAATCGGACTCACTTATATCTACGGTATAGGCAGAAAAACAGCCAGCGACATTGTTGCTGCAACAGGTATCAATCCCGACACACGCGTTAAGGATTTGACCGAAGAAGATGTTTCAAAGCTTCGTGAGTATATTGACCACAATGTTAAGGTTGAGGGTGACCTCAGAAGAGAAACAGCATTTGATATTAAAAGACTTGTTGAAATCGGTTGTTACAGAGGTGTTCGTCACCGCAAGGGACTTCCCGTAAGAGGTCAGCGTTCAAAGACAAACGCCCGTACACGTAAGGGACCGAAGAAGACAATCGCTAATAAGAAGAAGTAAGAAGGAGGGACTAAAAAATGGCAAAGGCTCAGGTTAAAAAGGGCGCTGCAACTCGCAGACGCCGCGAAAAGAAAAACATTGAAAAAGGCGCAGTTCATATTCAGTCCACCTTCAACAATACTATTGTTACAATCACTGATGTTCAGGGTAACGCAGTATCATGGGCAAGCGCAGGCGAGATGGGATTCAGAGGTTCTCGTAAATCCACTCCCTTCGCAGCACAGACAGCGGCTGAAACAGCAGCAAAGGTTGCGATTGATCACGGTATGAAAACCGTAGAAGTTTTCGTTAAGGGCCCCGGTTCAGGCCGTGAGGCTGCAATCAGAGCATTGCAGACAGTAGGTCTTGAAGTTACAATGATTAAAGATGTAACTCCTATTCCTCACAACGGCTGCCGTCCGCCTAAAAGAAGACGCGTATAACAAAAATTTGGAGGTGCTTAGATATGGCAAGATATACCGGTGCGGTTTGTAAGCTCTGCCGCCGTGAGGGTAAAAAACTCTTCCTTAAAGGCGACCGCTGCTATACAGGCAAATGTGCTGTTGAGCGTCGTTCATACGCTCCCGGTCAGCACGGTCAGAACCGCAAAAAGACTTCCGAATACGGCTTGCAGCTTCGCGCAAAGCAGACTGCTAAGCGTTACTACGGTATTCAGGAAGGTCAGTTCCACAAATATTTCCTGATGGCTGAAAAGCGTCAGGGTGTTGCAGGTGAAAACCTGTTAAGAATTTGCGAAAGCCGTCTTGACAATGTTGTTTATCTTCTCGGATGGGCTTCATCCAGAGCAGAAGCAAGACAGCTCACAATTCACGCTCATTACCTTGTTAACGGCAAGAAGGTTGATGTTCCGTCATATCTTCTTAAAGAAGGCGATGTAGTTTCCATTAAGGATAAGAGCCGTGACAGCGAAAAAATCAAGGCAGTTCTTGAAGCAAACGCTTCACGCCCCGTTCCCACATGGCTTGATAAGAATGCAGAGGACTTTTCAGCTAAGGTCGTTAAGCTTCCTGACAGAGAAGAAATCGCTGTTCCCGTTGAGGAGCATCTTATCGTCGAGTTCTATTCAAAATAATAGGCTTGAATTTACAATAACAGCTACGGCAGAATTTTTTCTGTACTCAGTTAGGAGGGTTTTGAATGATAGGAATTGAGAAGCCCAGCATTGAAGCACTTGATTTGACTGCTGACGGAACTTACGGCAAATTTGTAGTTGAACCTTTGGAAAGAGGCTACGGTACAACCTTAGGCAATAGCCTTCGCCGCGTACTTTTGTCGTCACTTCCGGGCTATGCAATTACTTCGGTAAAAATTGACGGTGTACTTCATGAATTCTCAACCATTGACGGTGTGAAAGAGGATGTAACGGAGATTGTTCTGAATTTGAAAGGCGTAATCCTTAAAATTCACGGTGACGGTCCCAAAACAATTTATATCGACGCAAGCGGCAAGTGCCAGGTTACTGCCGGTGATATTAAGGCTGATTCCGATGTTGAAATTCTTAATCCCGAGCATCTTATCGCTACTCTTGAAGAGGGCGGCGCTCTTAAAATGGAGCTCACCTGCGACAAGGGCAGAGGATATGTTTCGGCTGAAAGAAATAAGCAGCTCATGCAGCCCGTTATCGGCGTAATCGCAATAGATTCAATTTATACACCCGTATTAAAAGTGAATTATACGGTTGAAAATACCCGTGTAGGTCAGATAACTGACTATGACAAGCTTTCACTTGAAGCTTGGACAGACGGTACTATTTCAGCGCAGGAGGCCGTTTCTCTCGGCGCAAAAATCCTTACAGACCATCTTGACCTTTTTGTTGATCTTTCCGATGAGGCAAGAGAAACAGAAACAATGATTGTCAAGAGCGATGACTCAAAGGGCAAGATTCTTGAAATGACGATTGAAGAGCTTGACCTTTCGGTGCGTTCCTTTAACTGCTTAAAGCGTGCGGGAATCAACACCGTTGAGGATTTGATAAACAGGTCGGAGGAGGATATGATGAGAGTCCGCAATCTCGGCAGAAAATCTCTTGACGAGGTTGTTGCAAAGCTCGAATCTCTTAACTTCTCCCTGCGTAAGGATGACGAATAATAAAGGAGTGATTTTGAATGCCAGGAACAAGAAAGCTCGGCAGAACAAGCGATCACCGCAAGGCTATGCTCAGAGGTATGGTAACATATCTTATAGAGAACGGTCAGATTGAAACAACGGTAACCAGAGCCAAAGAAGTAAGAGCTATGGCTGAAAAAATGATTACCATCGGTAAAGATAACAGTCTTCATTCAAAGAGACAGGTATATTCCTACATCACAAAGGAGTCTGTCGCAAAGAAATTGATGGAAGAGGTAGCCCCCAAGTATGCTGATAAGAACGGCGGCTACACACGCATTATCAAAACCGGTCCCAGAAGAGGCGATGCTGCTGAAATGTGCATCATCGAGCTCATCACTGACTAATGCGGTAAGGCTTTAAAAAGACTACACAAAATTAACACCGTGGAATTTTTCCACGGTGTTTTTTTGTATCTGAAATGAGCAAAACGGCGTTGCCAAAATAAATTTACTTGGTAAAATAGGGAAAAACTCTTTTTGCAACAAATTATTTACAAAAAATCTGCTGTCAGTTGCGTGACATTGTCGTATTTTTGTGTTACGATGTAATTGGAAAAGGCAAATTGCCTGTAATTATAAAGGAGACGTATTATTAGAATATTTTTATTCTCATACGGTACTGATGAAAGGAGAAAAATTTATGAAAAATAAATCATATAAAATTCCTTTCGGCGTTTTAACCGCTGTTTTTGGATTTTCGTATTTAATGTATGCGCTGACATTTTTCAATTTTTTTGTTCAGGATTTCTTTGACTTTATGCCCGCATTTGACCCTTTGCAATGGCTCTATGATTACACGGGGACATTTTTATGGTGTTTTATGTGTGTTTTAATTGTTGCTGTGATAACAGCCGTTTTTTATCATAAGTATTTGGCTAATAAAACAAGAATGCTCATATATTTAGGTGCAGTTGCGGCAGGCACACTCTTGCCATTGGCGTTATTAGGTCTTTTTGTGGTGGAATGGTTTGAGATTACTGCAGGCATATTTTTCCTCGTCTACGGAATAATTACCGTAAAGAAAATGGTGCAAGAAGCGAAAACTCTTGATGTTAACAAAGTAATCGATGATGAAATTCTCTGTGAAGAGAACAGGGCAAAAGGCATAAGATATGGTTTAAAAATATCAAATTATTGTGTAATGATATTCGCTTTTGCTGTGTCCAACATGTATTGGATAGCCCATTACGGATTATTATTTGTTTCCTCTTTAAAAAGCATAAAGCTCGGACTTGATAGTGTTTATTGTTTTCACTATTCAGATTTTATTGACGAACTATTTGTTGAAGAAGGTTCTGCGTTGTTTATTTTTATCAGCAGTATTGCCTTGATAGCTGTGTCCGCAGTTGCAATATGCTTTTACCGTAAATACCTTTCCAAAACGACTATGATTATGGTTGGTTTGGGATTTGCCGTGCACCTTGCACTGTATATCAGCGTATTTTTGGTGCTTAAAGATGCATCAGTCATAGGTACGGTTGTATTTTTCATAAGAACGGTACTTGCGGCAGCTTACGGAATTATAGGTACAGTCTTTATGATAAAGGATTTTAAAAGAATATATTGATATATTGCATTTGTTAAAAAAGCGCCCCACCTTTATAACAGGTGAGGCGTAATTTATAAGGTTTAAAATTATTTATCGTTATTTTGCTTTTCTATAAAACCCTTTAACTCCTTGTAATAATATCTTGAACCGAGTACAAATGAACCGAACATAAATACAAGAGTAATCACAATAGCAGGTTTGTAGCAAACAAAACAGTTACATTGTATGGCGATAATAAGAAATTCAATGGCTACAATCATCGCAACAAGCGGGATTATGTAAGCAAGACAAAATACCACCTTGCCGTAGGCTGTTTTGCCGAATGAACGGATTTCTTTTCGCATTTCCTTATTTGTCATTTCGTAAATTGACATAAAATCACTCCTTAATGAATGTGCCCATTACCATAACCTTTTTTATGTTTATATCATCATCAAAAAGGAGTATATCGGCGTCGTATCCCTCTTTAATATATCCCTTTTCGCCGTCAATACCGATAACACGTGCAGGTGTTGAAGATGCCATCTTTACAGCGTCCCATATAGGTGCGCCCACGGACTTATACATATTGCGCACAAGGCGGTCGGTTGTTGCGGCACTGCCTGCAAGACAGCTTCGGTCGGCAACCTTCATAACATTATCCTCGTAAACGACCTCAACGCCGTTTTCCTGCATACAAACTTCGCCGTCTTTAAGGTCGGAGGCGGAAAATTCAAGTCCGTCGGTTATTACATACATCTTATCTGCACCCTTGCACTTGTATATAAGTTTTAATACGCCTAAGGGAAGATGGCGCAAATCGGCAATAACCTGTGTTGTGTAGCGGTCGTCAACGAGCGCCGCCTCAACAACACCTGCCACACGGAAAATCCCCCGTTTAAAACAGCTTGTGCAGGCATTGTAAAGATGGGTAACATCTGAAAATCCGTGGTCAAGCGCCGCAATCGCCGTGTCGTAATCGGCTTTTGTATGGGCAACGGAAGCAACAATGCCTTTCTCTTTCATTTTTTCGGCGAGCCGGAATGCACCGTCAATTTCAGGGGCAACACCCATCATTTTTACCTTGTCCCAGCACTCCAAAAGGGGAGTGGGGTCGTCCTTTAACGGCGACAGAATATTGTCTGCACTTTGTGCACCTCGGTTTTCGGGTGAGAGATAGGGTCCCTCAAAATGAATACCCACAATATTCCCGCAGTCGCAGGTTTCAGCGGCTTTTTTTATATGCTTTGCCGCCTCTAAAAGCTGATTTACGGGCGCGGCAAGAGTTGTGGGCAGGATTGATGTTGTTCCGTGGAGAGCGTGAGCCTTTGCCATTGCTTTGATTTTTTCGCTATCACAGCACATTGCGGAAATTCCGCCGCCGCCGTGAACATGCAAATCAACAAATCCGGGGGAGAGGTAAAGCCCATCGCAGTCGATTATCTGTGTGTTTTCCTGCGGAGCAATATCTTTTGCGATTTTTACGATTTTTTTGTCGTCAACAAGCACACAAAGTCTTTCGGTGCAGTTTTCAAGTATTACCTCAGCATTTTTAAACAGTATCATATTATCACCTTATCTTCATACCGATACAAATTAACCCATTATCAGTTATATCTACTACGCCGTATTCGTAATTCATCAAGGCACCGGGACAAAATAAATGGATTCCGTCGGCATAATCCGTTTTTTGCGTATGTGTGTGGCCGTAAAGTGCAAGAGTACAGCCGTTGGCTTTCGTTGCCGACAAAAGACTGCCGAGAGTGCTTTTAACATACTCATAGTGACCGTGGGTTATATATATTTTGATTCCGCCCTCCGTAATTACCTGATTTTTGGGATAATCACAGTAAAAATCATTGTTGCCGCGGACAGCGTATATGCGCTTGTCTTTAATGTATTCCTTACAGTTTTCGAAATCGTCTGCTCCGTCCCCGAGAAAAACCACGGCTTCGGCATCGGGCTGTTGCTCAATGGCCTTTTTGCATGCCTCGCTTCCGTATCGGTGCGAGTCCGAAAAAACAAGAATTCTCAAGCATATCCCGCCTTTAAAAAACATAGTATTTACTACATTATATATCAATTCGGCGGTGGTTGCAATGAGTAATAATAATTTTGACGAGATAATCAACGGTATAAAGGAGCAAAAATCAAAAAAGGACGCAGAGGATTTTCTTATGAAAAAGTTAAACCCCGAGCAAAGCCGAAAACTGAATAAAATTATGAGCGACCGTGCGGCTTTGGAGCAAATGCTCTCGACACCGCAGGCGCAGGAGCTTTTAAAGAAGCTTACGGAGGATAAAAATGGCTGATTTACAGGAACTTTTGTCCTCAATCAGCGATGAGGACATGGCAAAAATTAAAAGTGTTGCAGATTCCATAATGAACAATAATCAGAAAAGCGAAACTCCCCCGAAAAATTCTTCGCAGTTGGCGTCTCTCCCGATTGACGACGGGATTATGCAAAAGCTTGTCTCCGTAATGGGACAGCTTAATAAAGAGGACAGCCGCACTAGACTCATAACGGATTTAAAGCCGCTACTCAGCGAAGAGCGGCGTAAAAAAGCTGATGAGGCAATTAAATTTTTGCAGTTGATGGATTTACTTCCGCTGTTGAAGGGGCTGTTCTGAAAATGAGTAATTATTCTTATTCCGAGCTTCAGAATATGCAAAAACGTGCAATGGAGCGAGTCCGAGAAATGCAAAGGAATTCCGATTCGGTGCTTGAAACGGCACAGCGGGAGCTGGGAGAAACAGTCAAAACCGAGCAGAACAGCCGCAAGGGTTACGAAAACACACAAAAGCCGCATATGAAAACAAAGGTCACAAATATGCCGCCCAATTTTCCCGAAAACAAGCAGTATCCCGATTTTAAGGAGTATTTTGCAGAGAACAGTCAGCCACAGCAGGAGCAAAAGCAGACATCGGTGCAATCGGGGGGCAGTATGCTTGAAACTGTGCTTGCAGAGCCGGATCGGGCTTTGCTTTTGGGCTTGCTCCTCCTTTTAAAAAGCGAGGGAGCAGACGAAGCTTTGATGATGGCGCTGATGTATATAATGGCGTAACATTATAGGCTTGCTATTGACAAGATCGAAGAAATGTAATAGAATAATCACTAATTGAATAGCCGGTTGAAACAGATTGAAGGTATCGACTGTCTGCGGACGGCATTCCGGAGAATTCCGCTTTTTGCGGATACCGAAGGTGTAAAGCATAATGCTAATCTCTCAGGTTAAAGCAATTTTTTTGCTTTTGAGGACGGAAATTTCGTGATTTTTCGGGACTGATTGCATTGCGGCATTCAGTCCATTTTGTTAGGAGAGTTAAAATGAATTTCAGCGATTTTTTAGTAAAGGTTGATGACTTCATTTGGGGCGTGCCCCTAATGGTGCTGATACTAGTCGGCGGAATATTGCTGACGGTACGCTTACGCCTTTTGCAGGTTGTCCGTCTGCCTCTTGCCCTTAAATGGATGGTGAAAAACGAAGAGGGAGGCGAGGGCGATGTAACCTCCTTCGGTGCGCTTTGCACCGCCCTTTCCGCAACTATCGGAACGGGTAATATTGTGGGCGTTGCAACGGCAATATGTTTAGGCGGACCGGGAGCGCTGTTCTGGATGCTTGTTGCCGCATTTTTCGGTATGGCAACAAAATATGCCGAGGGACTTTTGGCTGTAAAATACAGAATAAAAACTCCCGACGGTCATACGCTGGGCGGACCTTTCTATTACATTGAAAACGGAATGGGTAAAAAGTGGAAATGGCTTGCCAAGGCATTTGCCTTTTTCGGCACTTGTGCAGGACTGATGGGTATAGGCACATTTACTCAGGTAAACGGCATTTCCTCAGCGGTCAAGGGCTTTTTCGATCCTTCAAACGCTCACACAGTAAAAATACCGCTTGTGGGTGAATATTCTGTTTCAGTTATTATCACATCGGTAATACTTGCTGTTTGCGTAGGACTTGTTCTTATAGGCGGAATAAAACGAATTTCATCGGTGGCAACCATTGTAGTTCCCTTTATGGCAATTGCATACATTGTTTTTTCACTTGTGCTTATTTTTTCAAATGTGGCAAAAATTCCGGATGCTGTCGCTTTAATTATAAAAGGAGCGTTTAACCCTTCGGCGGTAACGGGCGGAATTGTGGGAAGTATGATTGTAGCCGTACAAAAGGGCGTTGCGAGAGGTATTTTCTCAAACGAGGCAGGCTTGGGCTCCGCGCCCATTGCGGCGGCGGCAGCTCAGACAAAAGAGCCTGTCCGTCAGGGTCTGGTTTCAATGACAGGCACTTTCCTTGATACAATCGTAATCTGCACAATGACGGGACTTTCAATAATCATCACCGGTGCGTGGCAGGTAGACGGACTTGAAGGTGTTGGCGTAACATCTTATGCTTTTGGTAAGGGAATCCCCTTTTTGCCTGAAAGAGTAACCTCGTTCATACTTATGCTTTGCTTGGTGTTCTTTGCTTTTACAACTATTCTCGGTTGGGATTATTATTCCGAAAGCTGCCTCGAATACCTTTCAAAGGGCAATAAAACACCGGTTAAGATTTTCCGATATCTGTATATTCTTGCAGTTTTCATAGGTCCGTATATGACCGTTTCGGAGGTTTGGACAATCGCCGATATTTTCAACGGACTTATGGCGATACCCAATATGATTGCTTTGTTTGCTCTGTCGGGAATTGTGGCAAAAGAAACTCACAGCTTTTTCAAAAAACGGAAAAATAAAGAATAACGAATAAAAGCGGCATCTTTTAAAGGTGCCGCTTTGTTTTTGAAAATTTATTTGTTTGAGTTCGGATTATCGGTAAGCTTTGCAATATAGTCTATGGACACACCGTAATACTCCGCAAAAAGCTTGACCGTATCCAACGGCGGAGTTCTCTCACCGTTTTCGTAACGGATATATGAGTTCTTTGAAATGTAAGCAATTTTTGCACATTCGGCTTGTGTCAAGTCATTATCAATTCGCAATGCTCTTAACCGTGTATCCATAAATTATCACCTACCATAAACATTTTAGCAAATACTCCGTATGGGGTTGACAATTATACCCCATATGGGGTATAATTTTTTTGAAATAAGGGAATTTGAGAAAAATATGCTCAATTGAATATTTTTTCTCAACCAAACGGACAAATTTAAGTTATATTTCGTCTTAAAGGTTGTATTTTGTTTTCATTATTGTTAAAATTATACCTATAACGAATGAGGGGCGGTGAGCAATTTGAAACAGCTTAACAAAAACTATACTGAGGATTTTAAGAAAAACCGCGGACATCTTATGAAAACGCTTTGCGCGGTTTATAAGGGGAGTTACGGAAAAATTTTCCTTTCCTCCGTATGCTTTGCAATTAAACATTCTCCCGTTTGGATATTGCCTATTCTCACCGCAAATCTTATAAATCTTGCGGCTTCGGGAACCGCCGCCGACAAGACAAAAATCATATACAATGCAGTGGCGTTCGGAATTTTGCTCATAATCAATGTTCCCTTAAATTATCTTCATGTTCATTTTTACGCTTCGTCAATCCGTAATGCGGAGGCGGGGCTTCGCATGGCTCTTGTTACAAAAATTCAACAGCTTTCCATAAACTATCACAAGCATACGGAAAACGGCAGAATTCAGGCAAAGCTTATGCGTGATGTGGAGCAGTTTCAAACTCTTTCCGAGCAGCTTTTCGTAAACGCTCTTATGTTTGCTCTCACAATCGCTTTCACAATCGGCGTAACGCTGGCAAAAAGTAAAATCGTATTTGTGTTTTTCCTTATAGCCGTGCCTGTTGCGGTAACAATCACAATGCTTTTCCGCAAAAAAATCAGGAAAAAGAACAAGGATTTCCGCGGCGAGATGGAAACTGCGGGAGCTAAAATGATTGAAATGGTGGAATTGGTTCCCGTTGCCCGTGCTCACGCTCTTGAAGAGTGGGAGGTTGAGCGGATGTCCGAGCAGATTAACAATGTTAAATCAAAGGGCTACGCTATGGACACCTTTCAGGCTCTTTTCGGCTCTGTTTCGTGGCTCACCTTTCAGCTTCTGCAAATGAGCTGTCTTGTGTTCTCCGCCGTACTTGCCTTTAAAAAGCTTATTCCCGTGGGGGATGTGGTGCTTTATCAAAGCTATTTTTCAACGATTGTAGGTAGTATAAGCGCCATTATCGGTCTTATTCCCATAATTGCGAAAGGACTTGAATCCTTGTCGTCAATCGGGGAGTTGCTTTTGGAAACCGATACGGAGGACAACGAGGGCAAGAAAAAACTTACAAAGCTTGACGGCGTGTATGATTTTAAAAATGTCACCTTCCATTACAGCGATAAATCCAATCGTGATGTTCTTAAAGATTTCACTCTGCATATAGATAAGGGCGAAACCGTTGCGCTGGTGGGAGAGAGCGGAGCGGGAAAATCAACTGCTTTAAATCTTGTTATCGGGTTCGATTTACCCACCTCGGGAACACTTACAATCGACGGTGTTAATATAAACGATATAGATTTGCACAGCTACCGTTCCTTTATAGGCGTTGTGCCGCAAAATCCCATAATTTTCAGCGGAACAATTAAAGATAACATTACATACGGAATGAAAAATGTCAGCCGCAAACAGCTTGATGAGGTTATTAAAGCGGCGCTCTTGGATGAGCTTGTAGCAGAGCTTCCCGACGGTGTTGACACGCTTCTTACGGAGCACGGCTCAAATTTGAGCGGCGGTCAGCGGCAGAGAATTTCAATCGCACGGGCGCTTATCCGCAATCCGCAGGTAATTGTTCTTGATGAGGCAACCTCGGCGCTTGATTCTGTATCGGAGCAAAAAATTCAGGCGGCTATTGAGAACTTAACCCGTGACCGCACTACATTTGTTGTGGCGCACAGGCTTTCAACAATCAAGAACGCCGATAAAATCGCCGTTGTGAAAGACGGCAGATGTGTTGAAACAGGCACATTCAGTGAACTTATGGATAAACAAGGCGAGTTTTACAAATTCAAGCAAATACAGTCTTAATTAAAAAGGGAAAAGGGAAAATGGAACAATTTTACTGTGACGGAATGAAAATAAGGGATTCGGTGGGTCGTGAGAGAATTTTCAGGGGCATGAACATATGCTGGAAAGTACCTCACATATCTGCTGAAAGGGTGTCGGAGTTCCTTGAGTCCAAAAAGTTTTCGGATTTTATTGAAAAAATAGATAAGGGTTTGGGCGTCAATATTATCCGTTTCGGCGTTACATGGGCGCCTTTTGAAGAGGAAGAGGGCAAATATAACGACGAGCTTATCGACGCATTTAAAAAGTATATTCAGCTTTTGGGTGAGCACGGCATATATGTTATGCTTGATATGCATCAGGATTTATTCGCTCACTGCCTTTGCAAATTCGGCGACGGCGCTCCGAAGTGGGCGGTGGCAAACTGCAAAAAACAACAGCATCCGTTTGCTATTTGGGCAGAGGGATATTTCTATATGCAGTGCGTTCAGAATGCCTTTAACGATTTTTGGAATGACCGTGACGGCGTGCAGACAAAATTCGTCAATATGTGGTCGCATGTAAAAGAAAGACTGTCCGACTGCGATAATATAATAGGTTACGACTATTTTAACGAGCCTTATATCCATGAAAACGGCAGGAAGACATTTTTAACCATACTTGAAAATGTTACGAAGATAACCTTTGACCGTGATATGGATTATGAAAAATACTTCACCGATGGTAAGGAGAAAAAAGACTTTGCGAAAATGGCTTTGAAAATTGCGTCAATAATCAAATCCCCGGCAGGGCTTAAAAAACTGTTTACCGTTATGGACAGCAAGGAAAACTTTGCGTCGGCGGTAAGCGGTCTGGGAAAATACACCGAGCCCTTTAACAAAGAGTATTACCAACCGTTTTTTGACAGAATGAGCCGTGAGGTAGGCTGTGAGGATAAATTCAATTTCTTTGAGCACAACTACTATTCCAATTTGGGTATTCCCTTTGAAATAAATACAAAAGCAAATGATATATACTCTCCCCACGCATACGATATTTTCATTGATTCTCCCCTTTACAATAAATATTCAAGCAATAACAGAGTAAGCTTTATTCTTGACGCGATAAGAGAAAATCAGCTTAAAATGAATGTTCCCGTTCTCTTCGGCGAATGGGGCGGAGGCGCAAAGGGGAGCGATTGGGTAAAGCACATCGATTTTATTATGGGTGAGTTTGAAAAGTATCATTGGAGCAGTATATATTGGGGATACAGAGTTAAAAACGAACAGCTTGAAAGAGTTTTTAACAGACCTTATCCCGTTGCCGTATGCGGTGATATTACGAAAATTCATACCGATTCCGAAAAACGGGTTTTCACACTTGAATGGCAGTGCGGCCGTGATTTTGGGGAAGAAGTAATGACCGAGGTTTATGTGCCCGAAAAGGGAATTGTGAAATATCCCACGGTAATAGGCGACAACAGCATTATAATTGAGTATTAAATTAACAGCCCACCGTTTAGGCGGGCTGTTTCAAATAAGCTTCATAGTGATTTTATGCCGCAGGAGCTGCGACGCTTGCTGTAAGTTTAATTGAATTCATAATTGTGTCTGCGGCGTCTGTCCACTCTGTTGCATTAGTATTGCAGGCATAAACTACTACATATACATTTCCGTCTGCAATAAAGGACTGACAAACTGTATTGTAAGTATAGGAGGAATCAGTTTCAATTCCCTGAGTTTTCAGCATTTTAACTCCGTTGATTTCCACAATCTCATATTCAGGGTTGTCAGAATTCATCTCGATCATTTCATCGTGGGTTATTTCCGCTTCGGAACGGATTACAGAGACAGCCGCGGTTCCTGATGGGTGTTCAAAGAGCGCAATTACTTCGTTATCACCGGCGTTCTGTTCTTTAAGCTCTGTTTCAGTGTACGCTATAAAAGATGTGGGAACCTCTAAGGTAAGCACATCTTCAATCGACTGGGTTTGAGTGTAATAATTTCCGTTTTCATCAACCGCAGGTTCTTCGCTTGCCAATAAAACGGCAAATCCGATAACGGCCGCTACAACTATAAATGCGAGTACAGCAAACATAATATAATTTTTAGTTTGTGCTTTTTTGCTTTGCTCTATGAAAGGCTCATAGAAATACGGGAAATACTCCTCTTGGAACGGAGCATATTTTACCTTCCTATTTCCGCTGAAACTCAGCTTTTTCCCGTTTCGAAGCTTGATGTTGATGGTAAATCCGCCGCCGATCAGTGCTTTTACGATTGTGAACTGTGCAAATTCCTCATGAGGAATGAAAAAGTTTTGTTGGGGTGCCAGTATGTACTGCTTCTTTTTCACATAAACAGGTATAAAATAAAATCCTGTTGCCGTCGGGTGAATAATATGAAATCTCGGTCTGCCCGACTGTGCAATTGCCATACCGATTGCACCGAATGCGGCTGCCACAGCGGCGTCGCTGCTTCTGTTTTCAATGGCTGTAAGAAAAATGCCGTTAGGCTCTGTTCCTACAATGGACGCCAAAGCATTTCGTACCTCATATTCATCTAAAATCAATTTTCCCATTTCATTATCCCCTCTTTTTATAAAATCTGAGTACAGTATTTTCTGCACCAAGTCTTCAATTTAGTATAGCAAATGCGGCAGGAGTTGTAAAGTGTAAAAAATAAATCCAAAAATTTGAAAAAAAGCGTATTTACTTATGTACATACCGCTTTTTTTGTGATATAATATCACGGTTAATATGTGAAATTATATCCTGTTCGTAAAGGAGTATGAATAAATGGCTTACAGAACACATAATTGTAACGAACTGACACTTGAAAATCTTAATGAAAGGGTATCTCTTGCGGGCTGGGTTGATACTATCCGCGACCACGGCGGCGTTGCCTTTATTGACTTGCGTGACCAGTACGGTATAACTCAGGTTGTAGTAAATGACGACAGCCTTATGAACGGAATCCGTAAGGAAAGCGTAATTTCGGTAAGCGGTACTGTTGTTAAGCGTGATGAGGAAACCGTTAATAAAAAACTCAAAACAGGTGAGTTGGAAGTCAAGGTTGACTCCGTTGAAATTTTAGGCGAATGTACAGAGAATCTCCCCTTTGATATAAGCGAGAGCACCGATACCCGTGAGGATGTAAGACTTACCTACCGTTTTCTTGATTTAAGAAACAAAAAGGTGCACGATAATATTATGTTCCGCAGTCAGGTTGTATCTTTCCTGCGTGAAAAGATGACAAGCCTCGGATTTACGGAAATTACTACTCCTATTCTTACTTGTTCTTCACCCGAGGGCGCAAGAGACTATATTATTCCCTCCCGTAAGCATGAGGGAAAGTTCTACGCTCTGCCTCAGGCACCTCAGCAGTTTAAACAGCTTCTTATGGTGTCGGGCTTTGATAAATATTTCCAGATTGCTCCCTGCTTCCGTGATGAAGACGCCCGCGCGGACCGTTCACCCGGTGAGTTTTATCAGCTTGATTTTGAAATGGCATTTGCAACGCAGGAAGATGTTTTTGCGGTTGCCGAGGATGTGCTTTACGATACATTTACAAAATTCGGCGGCGGTAAAAAGGTAAGCCCTGCTCCTTTCCGCAAAATTCCCTTTGAGGAGGCAATGCTCAAATACGGTACTGATAAGCCCGACCTTCGAAATCCCCTTGAAATCTGCGATTTGTCAAAGTTCTTTGAGGATGTTGAGTTCAAGCCTTTCCAAAAGAAGCCTGTAAGAGGTATTGTGGCTCCCGGCTGTGCTAAAATGAGCAAGTCTTTCTTTGAAAAGATGCTTGAATATGCTTTGTCCATCGGTATGAAAGGCTTGGGATATTTAACCGTACTTGAAGACGGCTCCTTTAAAGGACCAATTGCAAAATTCTTAACAGACGAAAAGAAAGCAGAGCTTACAGAAATGCTCTCTCTTAAAACGGACGATACACTGTTCTTTATCTGCGACCGTGAAAAGGTTGTTGACCAACTTGCAGGTCAGATTAGAACGGCTTTGGGCGAGAGAATGGATATAATCGACAAAGACCGCTTTGAGCTTTGTTTTATCACCGACTTCCCCATGTATGAAAGAAATGAAGAGGGCAACCTTGACTTTACCCATAACCCGTTCTCAATGCCGCAAGGCGGAATGGACGCACTTCTTAATGACGACCCCCTCACAATCAAGGCATATCAGTACGATATTGTATGTAACGGTGTTGAGCTTTCCTCAGGTGCTGTCCGCAATCACCGCCCCGACATTATGGTTAAGGCGTTTGAAATGGCAGGATATACAGCCGAGGAGGTTGAAAAGCGTTTCGGCGCATTGTTCCACGCTTTCCATTACGGCGCACCGCCTCATGCAGGTATGGCGCCCGGCGTTGACCGTATGATTATGCTTTTAAAGGACGAAGAGAATATCCGTGAGGTTATTGCTTTCCCCATGAACTCAAACGCACAGGATATGCTTTTGGGTGCACCGGGAACGGTAACGGAGCAGCAGCTTCGTGAGGTGCATATAAAATTGCGCCGCCCCGTCCCCGAAAAGTAATTATATGAAATCCGATTTGCCGAAAAGAAAGAAAAACAGATTAGAAAACTATGATTACAGTCAGTGCGGTTGCTACTTCATTACGATTTGCGCAGATAAGCGAAAGAAATTGTTTTCCCGCATTGTAGGGGGCGACGACCTCGGCGCCCCGTTCCGTATTGAACTGAAACCGTACGGAAAAATTGTAGAACGGTATATAAATTCCATAGAAACGGCGTATGAAACAGTTACCGTGGAAAACTATATAATTATGCCTGACCACATACATTTGATGTTGTTGATAGATTGTTGCGGGGCGCCGAGGTCGTCGCCCCTACAATATCCTCTGTGATTAGTGCACTCAAACGTTTTACAAATGAAGAATGTAACTGCAAACTTTGGCAAAGAGGTTTTTATGACCGTATAGTTCGTAATAAATTCGATTATGAGGAAATATGGAACTACATTGAATACAATGCTTTCAAAGAGTATTGAAATCAGGTGAAATAAATGACAATAGACAAAAACCTTGTAACATATCTTGAAGCTCTCGGCAGGATTGAGCTTACAGACGAGCAACGCACTGCTACCGAAAAGGATTTGCAGGATATTCTCACTTATATTGACACGCTTAATGAACTGCCCACCGACGGAGTTGAGCCACTTTCTCACTCGTTCCCCGTTACAAATGTTATGCGTGAGGACGAGGTTAAGATGCACAACACCCGTGAGGACATTTTAATGAATGCTCCCGAGGAAAAAGACGGCTGTTTTGTAGTGCCGAAAACCGTTGAGTGAGGTATAAACTATGGAAATACTTAAAATGACTGCAACAGAGCTTGGTGCGGCTATCAAAAACGGTGATGTTACCGTCCGTGAGGCTCTGGACGCATACTTTGAAAAAATCGAAAAATACGACACCACATACCATTGCTATAACACCCTTTGCAAGGACGAGGCTTATGACCGTGCCGACGAAGTTCAAAAGGGGATTGACGAGGGTAAATACACCTCACCTTTGGCAGGTGTGCCCATAGGAATAAAGGATAACATCTGCACAAAAGGTGTTAAAACCACTTGTTCGTCAAAAATTCTGTGTAATTTTGTGCCCCCCTATAACGCAACCGTTATTGAGCGCTTGGAAGACGCAGGAATGGTGGTTATAGGCAAGCTTAATATGGACGAGTTTGCAATGGGAAGTACAACCGAAACCTCCGCAACAGGCGTTACCCATAACCCGTGGGATATAAACAAAGTCCCCGGCGGTTCGTCGGGCGGCTCGGCGGCGGCTGTCAGCGCAGGACTTGCTCCTATCGCTCTGGGCTCCGATACAGGCGGTTCTATCCGTCAGCCCTGCTCATTCTGCGGAATAGCGGGACTTAAACCAACCTACGGTGCTGTTTCCCGTTACGGACTTGTGGCTTACGCCTCCTCACTTGACCAGATAGGACCTATCGGTCAGACTGTTGAGGACTGTGTAAATATGTTCTCAATTATCAGCGGTAAGGATGAAAAAGACGGCACATCAATGGTATATCCCAAATTCAGCACAGAAGATGCTTTAAAGGGCGATGTTAAGGGCAAAAAGATCGGTATTCCCAAGGACTATTTAGGCGAGGGTATTGCCGAGGATGTTAAAAATGCTGTTCTTGAAGCCGCCGAGGAGTTTAAGCGTTTGGGCGCAGAGGTCACAATGTTTGATATGCCCATCGTTAAATACGCAATCCCCGCTTATTATATAATCGCCTGCGCCGAGGCTTGCTCAAACCTTTCACGCTATGACGGAATTAAATACGGCTACAAGAGTGATAAAGCCAATAACCTTCGTGACACATATATTATGAGCCGTTCCGAGGGCTTCGGTATGGAGGTTAAGCGCAGAATAATGCTTGGTAACTTTGTGCTTTCCTCAGGCTATTACGATGCATATTATCAAAAGGCGCTGAAAGCCAAAAAACTTATTCAGGAGTCCTTCTTTGAGGCTTTCGATAAATTCGATATGATTTTAGGCCCCGTTGCTCCCACAACCGCATTGAAAATCGGCGAGAGCCTTTCGGACCCCCTTAAAATGTATCTTGGCGATATTTATACAGTTATGGTGAATATTGCAGGCGTTCCCTCAATGTCCGTTCCCTGCGGCTTTGATAAGAATAATATGCCAATAGGTATGCAGATAATCGGCAAGCCTTTCTGCGAGGCGGAGATTATGAACGCCGCAAAGGCTTTTGAAAACGCAACCGATTACCACACAAAGAAACCTGAATTAAAGTAAGGAGGCGGCCGCTATGGAATGGGAAATTGTAATGGGACTTGAGGTCCACACAGAGCTTTCCACAAAGACAAAAATATTCTGTAATTGCTCAACGCAGTTCGGCGGTGAGCCTAATACTCATGTGTGTGAGATTTGCTCGGGAATGCCGGGTACATTGCCGCTCCTTAACAAAAAGGTTGTTGAGTATGCGGTAAGAACAGGCTTGGCAACAAACTGCTCAATCACACAGTATAATAAATTCGACCGTAAAAACTATTTCTATCCCGATTTACCCAAGGCTTATCAGATTTCTCAGCTTTATCTGCCCATTTGCCGCAACGGCTATATCGAGGTAGATACCGCTGAGGGCGAAAAGAAAAAAATCCGTATTCATGAAATCCATATGGAGGAGGACGCAGGCAAGCTTATCCACGATGAGTGGGAGGATTGTACCCTTGTTGACTACAACCGCTGCGGCGTGCCCCTTTTGGAAATAGTTTCAGAGCCTGATTTCCGCAGTGCCGAGGAGGTCTTGCAATACCTTGAAAGACTGCGTGCAATTCTCCAATATATCGGGGCTTCCGACTGCAAGATGCAGGAGGGCTCATTGCGTGCCGATATTAACCTTTCCGTTCGTAAAAAGGGCGAGGAAAAATTCGGCGTTCGTACGGAAATGAAAAATATGAACTCATTTAAGGCTATTCAAAGAGCCATTGAGTATGAGTCACAGCGTCAGATTGAACTTCTTGAAGAGGGCGGCATTGTAACGCAGGAAACACGCCGTTGGGACGATAACAAGGGCGTTTCCACCGCAATGCGCTCCAAAGAGGACGCACAGGATTATAAGTATTTCCCCGAACCCGACCTGCCGCCTATTGAAATAAGCGACGAGTATATTGAGAATATTAAAAACAATATGCCCGAACTGCCCGAGGAGAAAAAACAGCGTTATATGACAGAGCTTGGGCTTCCCGAGTACGATACAAATATCCTCACAGGCAGTGTGTATCTTGTCCGTCTGTTTGAAAGAACGGTTGAGGTAACGGGCAATCCCAAAGACAGCGCAAACTGGATTATGGGCGAGCTTATGAAGCTTTTAAACGACAGTCAGACTCTGCCTGAAAATATGAGCTTTGAGTTCGATTCGCTGGGTAAAATAATAAATCTTGTAAACAGCGGAAAAATCAACCGAGGCACAGGCAAAAAGGTGCTTGAAAAGGTGTTTGCCGATAATGTTGAGCCTGAAAAATACATTGAGGAGAACAATCTCGGTGCAATGACGGATACAGGCGCTATAAAGTCCGTAATCGAGCAGGTAATCGCCGAAAACGAAAAGAGCGTAAACGAGTATAAGGGCGGCAAAACGCAGGCGTTCCAATACCTTATAGGTCAGTCAATGCGTGCTCTCAGGGGCAAAGCTCCTGCCCAAGAGGTACAAAAAATTCTTAAAGAGTTGTTAGGATAAAATAATAAAATTCCTACGGGACGGTGTTCAGCATCGTCCCGATTATTTTTCCCTTGCAAATATTATGGAAATTATGTACAATAAACAAAGGGGGAGTGAAGATAAAAATGAAAAAGACTATTGCCGTAATTATTTCTGTATGTATTTTATTGGGCTGTTTTTCATATATGTGCTTTGCCGCCGATGACTATACTTTCTACTTGACTTATTCCGATGTTCAGGCAAATAAAAAGTCCGAGGACCAGCGGTACGGCAACAACTGCAACTCTGTAAGCCCCCATCAGCTTCCTTATGTGAACGGAGCACGGACTGTCTATCTTGCAAAAAATGAATATGAGGGCTTTCAGGCATATTTTTATGAAAAAGGTAGCGGCAGAGATTTAAAAATAGCTGTTGACGATTTCGTGAATTCAAGCGGTGAAAAACTTGCGGCGTCTGTTTATAAAGAGGAGTATTTTACGGTAACCAATGTTATAAGCGACCCTCTTGCCGATGCTCTTGTGCCTTACAGCGGAAAGCCTGTCACCACCGTTACCAATGAAAACAACACATTTTATATTGAGCTTCATTCCTCAAAAAATCAAAGTGCAGGGACTTATACCTCAAAAATCACCCTGTATGACGGCGAGGATATTCTTTGCGAACAGCCTGTCAACGCAATAGTGTGGAATTTTGCCCTGCCCGAGGCTCACTACGGCACTACCGTATGCGGAATGTATAATGCAACCTCGGGATACGGAGATACAAACGGATTTTTAAAGCTTAACGGCGTAAGATTTGATTCCAACGGACAGGTGCTTGAAGAGGATAAGGCCCTTGCGGAACGGATATTGGAGGGCTGGCAGGATTTTCTTCTCGAACACGGTATAAGTACATACGAAATTCCCCGCTGGCTTTTGGAAACAGACGAAAAAAAGGCTTTGCTTACCATGGCGGATACAAGGCGCAAGTGCTTTTCCGTGCCTATTTTGGATTACGGTACATATAACGGCGAATTAAGCCCCACTGCGTCACAGCATATACTTAAATACAAGGAGCTTGTGTATAACAATAAGTTTTTAAAGGACAAGGCGTTTTTCTATACAAAGGATGAACCTAACTGGACATCTTCTTCTGACACAACCTCATATGATGTTCTTACGGCGGCGTTGGAAAATATTTGGCCCGATTATCACTCCGTAGTGCCTTTTTGCGCTGCATCGGATTATGACCATCAGTTAAATAAGCTTCGTGCTACAACAGATATTCTTTGCCCTAATCAGGATGTTGTAAAGGAAAACAGTCAGGCGTTAAGTGATTTTACCGACGGAACATGGTTCAAAACATGGCGTTATCAGGGCAATATTCAATACGGCGGCTTTTACGCATACCGATGGGGAAAAAGTACGGTGGGTATTTTCCGCCGCGTGCTCTATTGGCAGCAGGAAATGCTTAACAGCGACGGTATTCTCCATTGGAACTGCGCTTATACCTCATACAATTCCGAAGGCGGACCGTATAATGTGTGGGAGAATATGGCACTGCCCGGCAAAAGCGGTGCCGCAACAGGCAACGGCGACGGCATACTCGTTTATGCAGGTGCACCCTTAGGGCTTGACCCTGCTGTCCCCATAGCATCTCTCCGCCTTAAACAGGCATCGTCGGGTATGGACGACTATGATTATCTTCAGCTTGCAAAAGAATTTTTGGGTGAAGAGAGCGATGCATATATAAATGCTGTTACAAAAGTTCTCCCCAATTATTATACAAAGGGACTTGGCTATATTTTCAATTCCGAAAGCACCTTTGATTGGTATGCATGGGAGTGCACCACCGTGAATGAGGCAAGAAGAATATTAGGCAATGCGTTGAGTGCCGCCGCCACGGAACATTCATACGGCGAATGGGAAACTGTTGTGGAAAAGGATAATGAGCACAACGGACTCCAAATACGCTCCTGCACAAATTGCGGTGCACAGGAAAGCATACGGACAACCGTTGCCGTTTTGGGTGATGTGAATATGGACGGAAACTGTGACGGAGCAGACGTGAATTTTATAAAGGAATACAGCGTGGGCAATGCCCCAATGAACGAGGTTCAGCTCTGTGCCGCCGATATTGACGGCGACGGCGGGGTAGATGCTTACGATGCAATTTATCTTGACCTTTACTTAAACGGTATGATTTCTCTCCCGTAAAACAAGTTTATAATATTCCATAATCGGCAGGGGCAGTTGTCACCTCTGCCGATTGATTGTTCATTCGTTAATTTTTTTCGTTTTTGTGTTGACAAAACGGAAAACATCATATAAAATATATTAAAACTTAATTATCGCCTATCAAAGACAGTGAAGAAAACAAGACATAATTTGCTCGCTTTCAGAGAGTTGCCGTTTCGGTGCAAGGCAACACAGCGGTTGTGTGTATAACTCGTTTCGGAGTCGCACGGGTGAAGTCATAGCCCGTGACGGTTGACCTCGTTATTCGGTCAGACCTTGTTGGAGGTCGTTTAAGGTCGGCTTTGCCGATGAATTAGGGTGGTACCACGATAGATTTTATCTTCGTCCCTATCAATCTGTGTTGATAGAGGCGATTTTTTTGTTTTGGCAGTATCTCATAAATCTTATGTGCATAGCTTGCCGGCATATTTTCCGTCATAGTTTGCCGCCACCTGTGGCAATACACAAAGTATTACCGCAGTTGTCGGCTTCCTCTGACAAAAAATCTGCTCGTCAATCTATACACAACGACTTATTCGAAACTGCCCGCAGTATCTCATAAATCTTATGTGCATACTGCTTACTCAATTATTTTGGAGGTTATTATATGAAACCAGGATGCGAAAAGTATATTCCTTTTAAACCCATTGACATTCCCGACAGACAGTGGCCCTCAAAGACCATTGAGAAGCCCCCTGTTTGGTGCAGTGTTGACTTGCGTGACGGTAATCAGGCGCTTATCGACCCCATGAACTTGGAAGAAAAGCTGGAGTATTTCAAAACTCTTATTGATATCGGTGTAAAGGAAATCGAGGTGGGATTTCCCTCCGCTTCCGAAACGGAATATGAAATTTTGCGTACTCTTATCGAAAAAAATCTTATTCCCGACGATGTTACAATTCAAGTGCTTGTTCAAAGCCGTGAGCATCTTATCAAAAAGACCTTTGAGGCTATTGACGGCGCAAAAAATGTAATTATCCATTTCTATAATTCAACTTCAACCTTACAGCGCAAGGTTGTTTTCAAAAAGGATATGGACGGTGTTATTGATATTGCCGTAACAGGCGCGCGCCTTATCAAAAAGCTCACTGATGAATTGAAAGCACAGAAAGATGTCAACATTCGCTATGAGTATTCTCCCGAGAGCTTCTCAGGTACGGAGATGGACAATGCCGTTAAAATCTGTGAGCGTGTTATGGAGGAGTTGGATATCACAGCGGACAACAAGATTATCCTTAATCTTCCCTCAACTGTGGAGGGCAGTACTCCCAACGGTTATGCCGACCAGATTGAATATTTCTGCCGTCATCTTAAAAACCGTGAAAACGCAATAATCAGCCTGCATCCCCATAACGACCGCGGAACGGCTGTTGCCGCCGCCGAGCTGGGACTGCTTGCAGGTGCTGACAGAATTGAGGGCACTCTTTTCGGTAACGGCGAAAGAACAGGCAATGTGGATATGGTCACACTCGCTCTTAATATGTACACACAAGGCATTGACCCCGGACTTGATTTCTCACACATCAACGAAATCAAGGAAATGTTTGAACGCACCACCAAAATGCCCGTTGACCCTAGAAAGCCCTATGCAGGTGAGCTTGTTTTCACCGCATTTTCAGGCTCCCATCAGGACGCTATCAACAAGGGCAAAACATATATGAAGGACAGCGGCACAGAGTATTGGGAGGTTCCCTATCTTCCCATCGACCCTGCCGATGTGGGCAGAGAATATGAACCCATTATCCGTATCAACAGCCAGTCCGGTAAGGGCGGAGTTGCATATATTATGCAGGAATTCGGCTTTAATATGCCAAAGGCTATGCACCCCGAATTTTCACAGATTGTTCAAAAGGTTTGTGATGAAAAGGGCAAGGAACTTCAAAAAGAAGAGGTTTACGACCTGTTCATTGAGGAATACAGAAATGTGTGCGGACCGTATAAGCTTCTCAACCATAAATTCTATGAAGAAAAAGAGGAGCACGAGGAGCTTACAAAGGTACACTTTACAGGTACTATTCAGTATAACGGAAACGAGCCGCAGGTTATTGAGGGCGTTGGTTCAGGACCTATCGGTGCTTTCTGTCAGGCAATGAACACCATAGGACTTTCCGACTATCAGTTTGTGGATTACAGCGAACACGCAATTTCCGTGGGCAGCGGCTCAAAGGCTGTCAGCTATATTCATATTAAAAATCCCGAGGGCAAGGATGTTTTCGGCATAGGTATTTCGCACAATATCAACTACGCATCAATAAAGGGCGTTCTTTGTGCCGTGAACCGCTGTTTGCCCAATGTGGTAAGAGAACCCCAACCCCCGATTTTTGATAAATAAGCAGAGGAGTGTTATTATGAAAGAATATAATATTGTAGTATTAAAAGGCGACGGAATAGGTCCTGAAATTGTTGACGAGGCTTTAAAGGTACTTGATGCCGCAGGGGATAAGTACGGCTTTAAGTTCAATTACGATTACCGTCTTATGGGCGGTTGTGCCATTGACGCAACAGGCGAACCACTGCCGCAGGAGACGGTTGATGCCTGCAAGGCGGCTGATTGCGTGTTTTTAGGCGCTGTGGGCGGCCCTAAATGGGATACTCTCCCCGGTAAACAGCGCCCCGAGGCAGGACTTTTAGGTATAAGAGGTGCGTTGGGACTTTATGCAAATCTTCGCCCTGCAAAAATTTTTGAGCCCCTTAAAAGCGCATCTCCCATCAAAGACAGCATAATAGGCGACGGACTTGACATTATGATTGTCCGTGAATTAACAGGCGGTATATATTTTGGTGAGCGCGGCAGACGGGAGGTTGACGGCAACCCCGCCGCATACGATACAGAGATGTATTCCGTGCCCGAAATCGAGCGTATTGCAAGAACGGCATTTAATATGGCTATGAAACGCAATAAAAAGCTTACAAGCGTTGACAAGGCAAATGTGCTTGAATCCTCACGCCTTTGGAGAGAGACCGTTATAAGAATTTCAGCCGAATATCCCGAGGTGGAACTCAATCATATGTATGTTGACAACTGCGCTATGCAGTTAGTACGCAATCCCGGTCAGTTTGATGTTATTGTTACCTCAAACATTTTCGGCGATATTCTTTCCGATGAGGCGTCAATGATTTCAGGCTCAATCGGTATGCTTGCCTCCGCAAGCCTTGCAGACGGCAAAATGGGACTTTACGAGCCTATCCACGGTTCAGCGCCCGATATTGCAGGTCAGCAAAAGGCAAATCCCTTGGCTACAATACTTTCAGCGGCTATGATGCTTCAATATTCCTTCGATGAAAAGGACGCCGCAAAGTCCATAGAGGAGGCGGTAAACGAGGCCCTTACCAAAGCCCGCACTCCCGATATTTACGAGGAAGGATTCCGCAAGGTCACAACCTCAGAAATGGGCGATTTAGTAGTATCACTTCTTAAATAAAAAATTGAAACGCAGGTGGGGGCGCGGGTGTCCGGTGGATACCTCTGCGAATATAATGAGCAGAAGCGAGGCTTAAGCCGGCAGGCGAGTATTGCTCGTCTCCCGCCATTAATTGTGAATGAAAACCTTATGAAAACACTTTACATAAGCGATATGGACGGCACACTTTTGCAAAGTGACGGTACATTGAGCGAATACACAAAGCAAAAAATCAATGAATTTTATGAAAAAGGCGTCCTTTTTTCCGTTGCAACGGCAAGAAGCTTTATAAGCGCCGAACCCCTTTTAAAGGGAACAAATTTTTCCGTGCCCATTGTGCTGATGAACGGCGTTTTTGTCTATGACACTGAGGAAAACAGAGCGGTAAAGTACCACGAAATCCCGCTTTCCTCTTTAAAAGAGATTTTCAGCGCGTTTTATGAGCACAATCTGCACCCTTTTATGTTCCTTTACGGCGACGACGGAAATCTGTCCATAAAATACACCGAATTTGACAATGAAATGATGATTTGGTTTTATAACGCCCGTGTGGATATGCTGGGCGGTAGATTTACAAAAGCTGACGATTTGACGGAAATTCCAAAGGGGCAGCATCCTGTTTATATAAACTACTATGCACCCTATGAAATTCTTTGTCCCGTTGCGGAAAAAATCAAAGGGATAAAGGGAGTAAGCTTTGCATTTTATAAAGACAGTTATTCCGATGACTGGCTTATTGAAATATACAGTGCAGAGGCTTCCAAAACAAACGGAGCGCGGGAGGTTAAGGAATATGCAAAAGCCGACAGCATAACAGCCTTCGGCGATAATCTTAACGATATTCTGTTGCTTGAAAATGCGGACTGTGCCGTGGCGGTGGAAAATGCCGTCAGCGAAATAAAAGAAATTGCGGACGTTGTAATTGGCGACAACAATTCCGACAGCGTTGTAATTTACATAGAACAGCGCGAAAATGCCACGAATTTGTAGGGGACGACGACCTCGGCGTCCCGTGAAATCCCAACAAAACCAATTTCAACAAGGTAGGGCGGGGCGCGGGTGTCCGGTGGACACCTCTGCGAATGAAATGAGCAGAAGCGAGGCTTAAGCCGACAGGCGAGTAATGCTTACCCCCGCCGTGGAGTTTTCTGTAAATTGACGGCGGGGGCAAGCCCCCGCCCTACTTCGACAGCCCGCATAAAAAATTGTAAAATTACGGTGCGACCCTACAACCACGTCATTGAATTTTCCATTATCCCTGTTGATTTTTCTTGTCTTGTATGGTAAAATTTAAGCGGTGATAAAAGTGAGTGAAAAGCAAAAAAGGTTTGAGGATTTGTCTGCCCGTTCTGAAAGAACAGGCTGTCTTATCTATTCCGATTTTCTCGGAATGAAAGATACCTCCGAGCTTCGTCAGAAACGCTTTTCCGTTCCTGTCACTCTTTGGGGAGGCTATGAAGGGGCGGAACGCCTTATGGCTTGCTTCGGGGATAGAGCGGGAATGACGGACAACAGCGATTATCCCATAAAATGTATACTTATAGAGCCTGTCAATCAAAAGTTTGCCGATAAGCTTGCTCATCGTGACTTTTTGGGTGCGCTCATAAATCTGGGCATACGCCGCAGTGTTCTTGGCGATATAGTAATAAGCAATAATTGCGGTTATCTTTTCTGTCTTGATACAATTTGTGATTATATAATCGAAAATCTTGTTAAGGTAAGGCATACTGCGGTTAAGTGCAGTGTTACCGATAAAATCCCCCAGGACTCAATCGCAGAGCCTGAAAATGAGGAATTGATTGTAGCCTCAAAGCGGCTGGATGTAATTGTTGCGGCGGTGTATTCGCTTTCACGCAGTAAGGTGCAGGAGCTTTTTAAAACCGATAAAGTATTCGTAAACGGTGTAATTACAACCGTTCCCTCATATATTCCCGAGGAGGGGGCGAAGATTTCCGTCAGAGGCTTCGGCAGATTTGTTTTCAACGGTGAGATACGAAAGACAAAAAAAGAACGCTCTGTAATAAGCGTTTGCGTGTATAAATAAATACTCCGTAAGGTGCGAAACCCTACGGAGTTTTTTGTTATATTTTCTTCTTGCCGATTATCTTAACCGCACCTACAACCGTGGGGGAAAGAATAATGTTGATTGCCAATTCCAAAAGGAAGTTGATACCCACAAGACCTATAATCATATATGAGAAAGTGTTTGTAAAACCTGCTCCTGCGCCCCATTCTTTAATCGTTTGGAAAAAGAAAAGTCTGCAACCGATAAGAAAAACGCCTGTGTTTGTAACGGGTACCGATATTGCGGAAACTATAACGGCTAAATATGTGTTCACCTTTTTGAGCGCTTCAAAAACAACGCCGCCTACAAGACCTGCAAGTGTACCCTTGAGAATAACCGTTATAACCGTTCCTGCGGGATGGATTGCAAGAAAAGCCGCCGCATCTCCCGAAAGAAGAACGATAACACCAAATACAAAACCCAGCCACGTGCTTACCCATTTTCCGCCCAACGCCGCACCTATAACAATCGGAACAAGCACAAGTGAAATTGAGAATGTGCCGAATTTGATTGACGCACCGATGAACTGAAATACAACTACAATGGCGGTAAGTATTCCCGCAACTGCAATTCTGACCACTTTTTCGTGGTCTGTTTTTTTCTTTGCCATAATAAAACTCCTTTCGCTATTGTCCCTATGGCGACAGGTACAATGCTCTTTTAATATCCGATTGCATTCCGGAAAAATACAATCTATAACAAAATCCGCAATCTCGTAATGCTGTGCCAACAGGCTACAACTTACTATGCAGAAATTATTATTTGTAATTTCAGTTGTTTCTTTCGTATATGGCTTTAAGTCCCTTTAATACAAGGTCGCCGTCATATTTTATTTCGTGACTGCAAACAGGCGTAATAAATGAAGAAAGTCCGCCTGTGGCGATAATTGACTGAGGCTCGCCCAATTCTTTTGTGAAACGATCCAAAAGCCCGTCAATCATAGCCGCAGTTCCAAGGATTATGCCGCTTTGCATGCTCTCAACGGAGTTTGTTCCGCATGCCTTTTTCGGCGGTTCAAGGCTGATTGTTGGTAAAAGTGAACTTGTGTCCGTCAGAGCCTTTAAGGAAATCGCCACGCCGGGCGCAATCATAACGCCGCGGAAGCCTTTGTTTTTGTCAATAGCGTAAATCTTCGTAGCTGTACCCAAGTCAACAACGAAGGCGGGCAGGGAATAATGAGCCGCCGCGCCTACCGCGCCTGCCGCCAAATCGGCGCCAAGCTGAGCGGGATTGTCAATCATTATGTTAAGCCCGGTTTTAACTCCGGGCGAAAGAACCAAAGCCTTGCTTTCGGTGAGCTTTTCAACCGCACTTTTTATGTGGGCCGTGATTTCGGGCACAACCGAGCTTATGATACTGCCTGAAATCTTCGCTGCGTCTATATTATATATTGAAAAAATGTTGACAAAATCCATAGCGAACTGGTCGTTCGTCTTTTGCTTTTCAGTGGCAAAACGGGCGCTCATGCAAAGCTCGTCACCGTCAAAAAGCCCTAAGTTTATATTGGTGTTTCCAATATCTATCGTAAGAAGCATTCGCTCACCTCATAGTCTTTAAAAATGCAAAATAATTATATTACATTTTACACAATTATTCAAGTCGGATTTTGTAAAAGATGTATGACTGACTGACAAAAAACTTTATTTATATTTTGTAGGGGACGGTGAGTCTCACTGCGGTTCGGTCACGGCTCGGCTCTGACAATCCACCGGATTGTCATTCACTACCTCGCCGCCGCTTCGCTACCCACACCGTCCCGTAAAATTACCCCTCTGTCACTTCGTGACATCTCCCCTTTCAGGGGAGACAAGCAACCAAATCTACGGCGGTATGGTAGGGCGGGGGCTTGCTCCCGCCGCTTTTTTTAAAAATTGAAGGTTGAAAATGGAAAATTGAAAATTTTATGATGTAATTTTACTGATGATTCGTGAATCGCCCCTACAATCACGCTGCCGGCGTTGATTTTAATAAAAATATTTATTTCCGTTAAAAGATGTGCTAGAATAGTTGCGATAAGGCGGTGAGGTAATGATTTGTAATTTGTGTCCCCGAAACTGCGGCGCATACCGTGACGAGAGCGTGGGCAAGGGATTTTGTCAAATGCCCGAAAGCCCTGTGATAGCCCGTGCCGCGGTGCATAAATGGGAAGAGCCCTGTATCAGCGGAGAAAAGGGGACAGGCGCCATATTCTTTTCGGGGTGTTCTTTAAAATGTTGTTTTTGTCAAAATTACCCCATAAGTCACGAAAACAAGGGCGAGAGCGTTTCCACAAAACGGCTTGTTGATATTATCAAAGAGCTTGAAACAAAAGGTGTTCATACAATCGACTTAGTAAATCCCACTCATTTTTCAAATGTTATCATTGAGGCTTTGAGGGAGTACAAGCCCCATGTTCCCGTGGTGTATAATAGCTCAGGCTACGACAGTGTTGAAACCCTGAAATGCTTTGAGGGACTTGTGGATGTGTATTTGCCCGACCTTAAATTTTTCAGCCCCGAAAAGTCGCAAAAGTATGCAAACTGTGCCGACTATTTTGAAAAAGCAAGCCTTGCAATTCTCGAAATGCACCGTCAGCAGAGAGAAAATGTTTATAATGACGGTATAATACAAAAGGGCTTGATTATCAGGCACCTTGTGCTTCCATCAAATGTTGACGAGAGCAAAAAAATACTTTTGTGGATAAAAAGCAATCTTCCCGATACGGTGACAGTAAGCCTTATGAGCCAGTATGTTCCTTACGGAGATGCACAAAAACACAAAGAATTGAACAGACGGCTTACTACGGCGGAATACGACAAAGTAATTGATTTTTTTCTTGATATAGGCTTAAAAAACGGATTTATGCAGGAAAAAACCTCTGCCGAAACGGAATATATCCCCGATTTTGACGGAACAGGCGTAAAAACTGTTGAAAAAAACTGAATAAATGATATAATGATACAGTAAATCTAAAAAAAGGAGCATTAAAAATGAAAGGTTTTTTCAAAGAATTCAAAGAGTTTGCCATGCGCGGCAATGTTATTGATTTGGCAGTCGGCGTTATCATCGGCGGTGCATTTCAAAAAATCGTATCTTCTCTCGTAAGCGATATTATTATGCCCCTTATCAGTCTTCTTACCAAGGGAACTGATTTTACAAACAAGTTCATTGTTCTGGGTGAGGGCGAGTATGCAACGGTTGCAGAGGCTACTGAGGCAGGTGCCGCAATTCTTACATACGGTAATTTCATAAGTGCCGTTATTGATTTCCTAATAATGGCATTTGTGATTTTCCTCTTTATTAAGCTTATCAATAAGATTTCGCATTTGGGCAAGAAAAAGGAAGAAGAGGCTCCCGCCGCTCCCACAACAAAGGTTTGTCCTTTCTGCAAGAGCGAAATTGCAATTGACGCGGTTAAATGTCCTCACTGTATTTCCGACCTTTCCGAGGAGGCTTAAAAATGAGCTGTAAGCTTGGGTTCATCGGCTGCGGAAATATGGCGTCCGCAATAATAAACGGCGCTGTTTCGTCGCAGTTTTTGAGCGGCGGAGACATTTGCGTTTTTGATGTGGATTCCGCCAAATGTAAAGTGTTGAGTGAAAAGCTGGGTTTAAATATATGCACAAGCGCCGAAGAAACGGTGAAAAACTCCGATGTAACGGTGCTTGCAGTAAAGCCGCAGGTATTTCCCGCTGTTTTGCCGCAGATAAAAGATGAGCTTACAAAAAGCGGTTCCGCCCTTGTTTCAATAGGAGCGGGAAAAACCCTTCAATATATCGGCTCGTTCTTAAACGGCGGCACACCCGTTGTCCGCGTAATGCCCAATATCAACGCAAAGGTGGGCGAAGCCATGAGCGCTGTTTGCGGTAACGAGTATGCAGAGGAAGACTTGCTGGAATTTGTAAAAGGGCTTTGTGCTTCTTTCGGTGAGGTTGTAACGCTTCCTGAAGAGCAATTCCCGTTGTTCGGCGTAATTGCCGGATGTTCTCCCGCTTTTTCCTTTATGTATATTGATGCCTTGGCAAGAGCCGCAGTCAAAAACGGAATGAACAAGCAAACGGCTTTGAAGATTTCCGCACAGGCGGTGTTGGGCAGTGCAAAAACGGTGTTGGAGGATAATTCTCACCCATGGGAATTGATAGACAGCGTTTGTTCCCCCGGAGGCACTACTATTGAGGGCGTTGCCTCTCTTGAAAAGGACTGTTTTGACGCGGCTGTTATGAATGCTGTTGAAGCGTCCCTCGACAAAGATAAAAAACTGTAATAATAATCCCGATACATCCGTATATATCGTTTGTATCGGGATTTTTGTTGACTTTAAATACTTTTTAATGTATTATCTAAACGATATGAGCATACGGAGGTGAACATATGCCTTTTATTGATGTAAGCGTGAATGTTGAGCTAAATAATGAAAAGAAAGAAAGCATAAAAACACAGTGCGGCAAAGCCATTTCGCTGATACCGGGTAAAAGCGAAAGCTACCTGATGGTGAAAATTCAGGATAACAGCTCCATGTGGTTTAAGGGAGCAGGGGAGCCCTGCGCAATGTGCTCTGTGAGCGTTTTCGGCAATGCTTCAAGCCAAAGCTGTGAAGCGCTGACAAAAGAACTGTGCAAAATTTTAGAGAGTGAAGCCGGTATTGCACCGTCGCGAACCTATGTTAAATTTCAATTCGTTGATACATGGGGATACAACGGATTTCTGTTTTAAAGATTTTTAACGAAACATTAAACAATAAAATATATCTTTATGAGGGTATGTGTGGTTAAGTTGGGGAGGATATTATGAAAGATTATTTTTACAGAATTACCCACGGATGTAAAAAGTGGGAGCTTGTTTATTGGTGGATACTTCGCGCAACTATGATTTTCGCAATGGTTGACGCCGCAGCAGGTCTCGGGAGATTCGGATTCGGCATTGAAGAGTCAACAAATATTCAGCAGGTTTTGCAGACATTTGCAAACTTTGTGGGTATGTTTGCGTGGGAAATCTGCCTTTTGTTCAGTAAAAAGAGATGGCCCAGATATGTTACACCTCTTTTCCAGAACGGCTTGATTCTTCTTTTGTGGCTTGCTTCCTTCGGCGGTGCATATATTAACTTCTATTACAGTGTCAATTCTTATGACTACATAATGCATGCCGCTCTCGGCTTTTGGGCAGTAATTATCGGATATGAAATTGCAACAAGTATGCAAAAAAGAGATAAGACGGTTACAAATGTTCCTGTAATGCTTCTTTGCGCTTTCGGATTTTCCTTTATTGTGGGTACAGGTTGGGAGCTTTTCGAGTTCACATTTGACCAGGTCGCAGGCGGAGATTCACAGCATTGGTCACAGTCACTTGCCGTTTGGGCGGCTGAAAAATATAACAACCCCGGTCTTGCAAAACCCTGGATTTTGGACCCCACAAGTTATGCGCCCAGACTGAAAGAAACTATGGACGGTACTCAGCTTTATAATTCCGCAATAGAAGTTTATAACGCCCGTTACGCAGTTATCGACACAATGGAAGATATAATCTTCAACACTGTGGGTGCGGTTGCCGCTTACATTTTCCTTCGCATCAAGCCTTACAATCATAAGGGCAAAAATGATGTGAACAAGCAGTTTGAAGCAAAAGCCGAAAAAAGAGAAACCGTAAACGCAAAATAATCCAATAATGCAAAAGTTCCCCCGCAGAGCAAATCTCTGCGGGGGATTCTTGTGCCTTTTTTATTCAAAAAGTGTGGTTGAAAGATAACGGTCGCCTGTGTCGGGGAGAAGCGCCACGATAGTTTTGCCCTTGTTTTCAGGCCTTTGCGCAACCGTAAATGCGGCGTGAAGTGCGGCCCCCGAGGATATTCCCACAAGCACGCCCTCTTTTTTGGCAAGCAGTCTTGCGGCGGCAAATGCATCTTCACTCTCAACGGGGATGATTTCATCATAAACCGTTGTGTTGAGAATTTCGGGCACAAAGCCTGCGCCGATTCCCTGAATTTTATGGGGACCTGCCTTTCCTCCTGAAAGAACAGGGGAGTCGGAGGGCTCAACGGCGATTATCTTCACATCGGGCTTTTTGGATTTCAAGTATTCGCCCACGCCCGTAATTGTTCCGCCGGTGCCTACGCCGGCAATAAAGATGTCAACCTCTCCGTCTGTATCCTTCCATATTTCGGGACCTGTGTTTTTTCTGTGGGCTTCGGGGTTTGCAGGGTTTACAAACTGCCCTGCAACAATGCTGTTGGGGATTTCTTTTTGAAGTTCCTCTGCCTTTGCAATAGCGCCTTTCATACCCTTGGCGCCCTCGGTGAGAACAAGCTCTGCACCGTAAGCCAGCATAAGCTTTCTGCGCTCAACGGACATGGTTTCGGGCATAGTTATTATCAGACGGTAGCCCTTTGCCGCCGCAACGCTGGCAAGACCGATACCTGTGTTGCCGCTTGTGGGCTCAATAATAACGGAACCCTCTTTCAAAATACCTTTTTCTTCTGCATTTTCAATCATATTCAATGCAACTCTGTCTTTAACACTGCCTGCCGGATTGAACAATTCCAGCTTTGCTAAAACGGTAGCATCAAGTCCTTTGTCTTTCTCAATGTTGGAAAGCTCCAAAAGGGGAGTTTTTCCGATAAGTTCTGACGCAGTACGGTAAATGTTCATTTTAGTTGCCTCCCTGTCTTATATGCTTGCAAAGCCTTTTTCAAGGTCTGCAATAATATCGTCAATATGCTCTGTACCGATTGAAAGACGAACAGTGTTGGGCTTAATGCCTGCCGCTAGCTGTGCGTCACTGCTCAACTGTGCGTGAGTAGTGGTTGCAGGATGAATTACAAGCGACTTAACATCCGCAACATTGGCAAGGAGTGAGAAAAGCTCCAAACTGTCAATAAACCTGTGTGCCTCTTTTTCTCCACCCTTGATTTCAAATGTGAAAATCGACGCCGCACCGTTGGGGAAATACTTTTTATACAGCGCGTGGTCGGGATGGTCGGGGAGAGAGGGGTGGTTTACCTTTTCCACCTTGGGATTTTTCAGAAGATAGTCGATAACTCTAAGCGTGTTTTCAACATGTCTGTCAAGTCTTAATGAAAGAGTTTCAAGCCCTTGAAGAAGAATAAATGCGTTAAAGGGTGAAATTGTGGCGCCTGTGTCACGCAGGAGTATGGCACGGATATATGTTACGAACGCCGCCGCGCCCACAGCCTTTGTAAAGGATACGCCGTGGTAGCTTCTGTTGGGCTCTGTGAATTGAGGGAATTTTCCGCTCTTTTCCCAATCAAACTTGCCCGAATCTACAATCACACCGCCCAAAGACGAGCCGTGACCGCCGATAAATTTCGTTGCAGAATGAACAACAATGTCTGCACCGTGCTCGATGGGACGGATAAGATAAGGCGTTCCGAAGGTGTTATCAATAACAAGGGGAATATCGTTTTCGTGAGCGACTTCTGAAAGTACATCAATATCGGGAATATCCGAATTGGGATTGCCCAGCGTTTCAAGATAAATAGCCTTTGTGTTTGGCTTTATCGCCGCTATTACCTCGTCGGGATTATGAGCGTCAACGAAGGTGGTTTCAATGCCGAAATCACGAAGTGTTGCGTCAAGAAGATTGTAGGTTCCGCCGTAAATTGTCTTTTGAGCAACAATGTGCCCGCCGTTCTGGGCAAGAGCCTGAATTGTGTATGAAATTGCCGCCGCGCCGGAGGCAACCGCAAGACCTGCAACGCCGCCTTCAAGAGCGGCTACTCTCGTTTCAAATACGCCCTGCGTTGAGTTTGTAAGTCTGCCGTAAATGTTTCCGCCTTCGCTGAGCCCGAAACGGGCGGCAGCCTGATTGCAGTCCTTAAACACATAAGAGGTTGTTTGATAAATCGGAACTGCTCTTGCATCTGTTGCAATATCGGGAGTTTCCTGACCCGCGTGAATTTGTATTGTTTCAAATTTATAATTGTTGTTTGACATAGTATATTTTCCTTTCAAAGTTAAAATGTGTTAATGTGATATTTTATTTACAACATATATAACACATTCGTCCGTTGCGGAAAATTACCCGTGTCTGTTTTTCAATTTTAAAAGTCAAGGTATATCGCCTCCGTAAAACCTATTAACTCGGTTGGTTTATAGGAATAATACACCCAATACAGTATATTGTCAATAGTTTTTTCAAATTTTTTCTAAATTTTTATTTTCTCATATTGAGTAGCAGTCGCTCTCTATTCCGTATTGCTCGTCTGCAAGGCTTTTAAGAGTTTTGCTTTCAAAAAAGTTATTTATTAAACCGTTTAGCTCCTTCCACATTGAAAGGGTGGGGCAGTTGCTGATTCTAGGGCATACGGCGGCGTTTTCTTCAAGGCAGGCAACGGGAGCGAGGGACCCCTCGGTAACACGCAGAATTTCTGCAACCGTGTAGGCTTCGGGACTTTTTGAAAGCTTATAGCCGCCGCCTTTTCCCCGAAGTCCCGTAACAAGACCTTCACGGACAAGATTTTTAATGATTGCTTCAAGATATTTTTCGGAAATCTGCTGATTTTCCGCAATCTGTTTAAGAGGAATAAACTCATCGGGATTGCAGATTGCCAGCTCAATCATAACACGCAGGGCATATCTGCCTTTTGTAGAAATCATCATTTCAATCACCTCATAAACCTATTTTACCATAGGGTTAATAGGATTGCAAGTGTAAAGGCAGAGGATTTTTTATCATTGCCGTATTGCTTTTAATGTAAAAAAATGGTTTAATATAATACATATTATTGTATGGGAGATGAGGATATGGATTTTAAGAGCAGCCCGACTATGTATATAATAGCGGCTTGCATTATTCTATTTGTTCTTGCTCAGGCAGTATTCTTTCTTGTTAAAGCATGGAAACAGGGTAAAGCCATTGGAATGAGCAAAGAAAAACTTTTAAATGTTGTTACATCAAGCACAATGTTCACCTTGCCGTCCGCATTATCTGTACTCGCAACGGTTATTGCTTTGGCACCTGCGCTGGGACTTGTGCTTCCTTGGGTAAGACTTTCCGTTATCGGTAACCTTATGTATGAGTCAACCGCGGCTGAGGCGGCTATGGAAGCGTTCGGACATGAGGGCGGTATTGCAGTTTCTGTTACTGACCCTGTTGTGTTTGCGGGAATAGCCTGGATAATGACTTTGGGCATTTGCCTGTCATTGGTTTTACTTCCTTTCCTTGCAAAACCGCTTAATAAAAAAATGCGTAACCTTAATAGAAAAGAAGAGTCGGTTCAAGGGGAAAGTGAAGACAAAAAATCCGAAAATAAGGGGATCTCAGGCTTTATGAACCTCGTATCTCCCGCTGTTTTTATAGGTATTATCGGCGCGTTTGTTGCCCGTGCAATCGCCGGTGCAGGTAAGCCTGAAACAACAGGCGACGGTGCGGGCGTGCTTTCGGTTGTAACACTTGTTACAGCGGTTGCCGTTTCCCTTGCTTTGGAATTTGTTGCCAAAAAGTTTAAACTTTCAAAATTTGAACCGTTTGTTATGCCGATCGGTATGATAATTGCAATGGTTGTTGCGGTTGCGGCCTTTAACATTTTACCGCCCGAAATCGCAACATTTGAATGGAGGGGTTAATTATGAAAAAGAAAAGACAAGAAAAATCATATTTTGACCGCGTTCATACCTGGGGCAGAATTTCAAGCATTTCCGCACTCTGTGTGCTCTTTTCATTTCCCCTTGCAATATGCCTTTACCTGAATGTATGGCCGCCGATCAGCGGAATTTTAAAAGGATTGTTGAGTTTTGCAATCGTGTTCTGGGCAAGCTCGGTGATTGAGGTTTTCCTCTACACGCCCATGCTTGGTGCGGGAGGAACATATCTTTCATTTGTAACGGGTAACATTCCCAATCTTAAACTGCCCTGTGCACTTAACGCAATGGAAGGTGCAGAGGTTGATCCCAATTCAGAAGAAGGCGAGGTCGTTTCAACAATATCTATTGCAACCTCCTCAATTGTCACAACAATTGTCCTTGCAGTAGGCGTTCTTGCTTTTGCTCCGTTTCTTGATTCGTTTACAAGCAGTCCGCTTTTAAAACCTGCCTTTGAACAGGTTCAACCGGCGCTTTTCGGCGCTTTGGCGGCAGGCTATTTCTCAAAGCATTGGAAAATTTCAATTTTTCCGATTTTAATAATGGTTATTATTCTGATTGCGGCTCCGAATTTGGGCGCAAGTACACTTTTGTTCCCGGGAATTATCGCCTCTGTGGGCGGCGCGTTTGTTATGTGGAAACTTAAACTTGTGAAATAATTACCGTTAAGGTGAGGGGAGTTGAACTCAATATGCCGAAAATTTGATATTACGGCGTAT
>JBJEPX010000031.1:0-12112 GCA_051881455.1 Candidatus Fimenecus sp.
TTTAGAAAGTCCCGAAACCCGCATAAACACTGGGTTTTTTCGACTTTTACTTGTCGAGGGGCTTCATTGTCGGGAAGAAGAGGACATCACGGATAGCGGGAGAGTCGGTTAAGAGCATAACCATACGGTCGATGCCAAAGCCGATGCCGCCTGTTGGGGGCATACCCAACTCCAAAGCATAGAGGAAATCTTCATCGGTTGTATTCGCCTCTTCATCGCCCTGTGCCAAAAGCGCCTCTTGCGCTTTAAAGCGTTCACGCTGGTCAATGGGGTCGTTAAGCTCGGAATAAGCGTTTGCCATTTCCCAGCCGTTCATAAAGAACTCGAAGCGCTCAACATAATCGGGATTTTCCGGTTTCTTTTTGGTAAGAGGAGAAATTTCGATTGGGTGGTCAATTACAAAGGTAGGCTGAATAAGGTGCTCCTCTGCAAACTCCTCGAAGAACAGGCTTAAAATATCGCCCTTCTGATGACGCTCCTCATATTCAACATGATGCTCTTTTGCAACTGCACGAGCCTCTTCAAGGGTATGAATTTCATTAAAGTCAACGCCTGAATACTTTTTAACGGCGTCAAGCATTGTAATTCTTTCAAAGGGCTTGCCCAAATCCATTTCGATGCCGTTGTAGGTGATTTTGGTTGTACCCAAAACCTCTTGTGCTACATAGCGGTAAAGATTTTCGGTTAAATCCATCATACCGTGATAATCGGTATATGCCTGATAAAGTTCCATCAATGTAAACTCGGGGTTATGGCGTGTATCAAGGCCTTCGTTTCGGAAAACTCTGCCGATTTCATACACCTTTTCCATACCGCCTACAATAAGTCGCTTTAAGTAAAGCTCAAGAGAAATGCGAAGCTTAATATCAATATCAAGGGCATTAAAGTGAGTTTCAAAAGGTCTTGCCGCCGCGCCGCCCGCATTGGGAACAAGCATGGGAGTTTCAACCTCCATAAAGCCCTGACCGTCGAGATACTTACGGATTGCGCTTATAATCTTTGAACGGTTTACAAAGGTCTGCTTGACCTCCTGATTCATAATCAGGTCAATATAACGCTGACGGTAGCGCATATCGGTATTGGTAATGCCGTGGAACTTTTCGGGTAAAATTTGAAGGCTCTTTGAAAGGAGCGTAAGCTCTGAGGCGTGAATGGAAATTTCACCTGTTTTGGTTTTGAAAACCTCACCTTTAATACCGATAATATCGCCGATATCAAGCTTTTTAAAAGCCTTGTATTCCTCTTCGCCGATACAGTCACGGGCAACATAAGACTGGATATTGCCCTTTAAATCCTGAATATTGCAAAAGGAAGCTTTACCCATAACGCGCTTGGACATCATTCTACCTGCAACGCTTACGGTTTTACCTTCAAGACTTTCAAAATTATCTTTAATTTCCGCGCTGTAATGAGTACGGTCATATTTAGTTATTACAAAAGGGTCATTGCCCTCTTCCTGCAAAGCACTGAGCTTTTCACGGCGAATTTTTAAAAGCTCGCCTATATCCTGCTGAGGCTGCTGTTCCTGCTTATTTTCTTCTGCCATTTTTCAATCCTCCTCACACAAAGTCCTGACGACAGGTATTATTTCAAAATCTCAACAATTTTGAACTGCATTGCTCCTGCGGGAGCCTCAACAATTACCTTATCGCCCGGCTTGTGACCGATAAGAGCCTTACCTACGGGAGATTCATCGGAAATTTTGCCCACGGCAGGGTCTGCCTGTGCAAAGCCAACGATTGTATATGTGAACTCTTTTTTCTTCTTATCGACAATTTTAACAGTTGAGCCGATGTGAACATTCTCTGTTCCCAAGGACTCAACATCGAGAACCTTTGCGGTTTTAATAATATGCTCAATTTCGCTGATGCGCGCTTCAAGCTTTGCCTGGTCGCTCATAGCCTCGTCATATTCGCTGTTTTCGGAAAGGTCGCCGAAGCTGCGGGCAACCTTAATTTTCTCAGCAGCCTCTTTTCTGCCCACGGTTTTTAATTCTTCAAGCTCTGCTTCAAGCTCTTTAAGACCTTCTATTGTGAGTAATGTTTCCTGTGCCATTTTAAAGTCTCCTTTATTGGAAAAATAAGGTACGGCAAAAAACACGGCCGCACCGCCATATGGAATATATTATATTAAATAAATCCTTTTGTGTCAAGTGAAATGAACATTATCAACGCTCATTTTTTCGCGGTTGACCTCCACAACATCAAAAACGCAATCGCCCAGAGCAAAAACGCCGCAAAGCTCGTATAAAGCGGCGTAGAAGCTGTATTTATCGGTTTTCTGCGGAATAAGAGCGGAATATATATCGGGAACGGTAAAATCCCGGCCGTTACCTATATTTAAAAAGCCCTGCGGCGTATTTACAGTCATTATTCTGCGGTCCAAACAGATTTTCACCTCTGCTTCTGCCGCGGCGGACTGAACAGACGGACACAGCCCTGTACTTTCAATTATTTCGTCGCATGTATCTGAATATTCATCTTTTTTGTCGGTTACAACAGTAATTCGAAAAGCATAGGGCGAAACCTTTACCAAAAAGTCGGTATGTTTTGCGTTTTTATCTATAAAACAAATATCAAAAGATTTTTTTCGGCTGTAATTATTCTTTATTATATGCAAAAATGTGTTTTCAGTCATTTTATTATACAGCATTTCGCTTTTAAATACTCCCAAACCCTCACATTCAGGCACCGAAACGCCATCAGCCGTGACAAGCCGCTTTGCGCACTTTCCTACACTTTGCACAATGTAATTCCAATCTGCCCCTTTTTCCCCCACGGTGGCAGTCAAAACATAAAATGGCGCACCCTTGAAAACGGGAACCGTTTTTAAATCATATTTATCTTTTTTAAATCTTCCAAGCAAAAATTCAAGAAACGATTTTTCTCTGTGCTCGATTATCAATACACAAAACATAAAAATCCCCCCGCAAAAACTTATGCGGGGGGATTGAGATTTATTATGAATTCAAAAGTTCAACCGCCTTTTGATACTGAGCGTCGTCCGCCTGAGAGAGCATTTCGAGCCTTGAATTCTGCTCGGCGGTCAGTTCAACGGTTATATCAGGCTCCAAGCCATTTCCGTTAAAGCTTTCGCTCTTATACGGATTAATTTTTGCAACCGTCAGCGCAATCGCGCCGCCGTCGCTTAACTCAAACACCTTTTGCATTGTTCCGTTACCCATAGTTTTGGTGCCGATAAGCTGAGCCATACCGAAATCGCGCAAATCGCAGGCAAAAAGCTCTGCCGCGCCTGAGGTTTTGCCGTTTATCAAAACCGCCATGGAATAATTCACACTGTCTGAATCCGAAGTAAATGTTTCAAGGGTATTCCCCTCTTTATCAACCGCGGTTGCAAGAGCGCCTGTTCCCTCGGTTGCAACGGGTACAAGAATATCAATACACTCCACTGCATTTGAAATAAGCCCTGTATCTGTATTTCTAACATCAAAAATAATTGACGATACTGAATTACTGCTCATATATTTCAGCGCTTTTTCAAGCTGCTGTGCAGTAGTGCTGTAAAAAGCGGTAATTTTAATATATCCTATATTGTTTGCCACGCTGTAATAAACCGTTTGAGCCGCATAACCTCTTGCCACCGACACGGTTTTGCTCTCGCCGCCGTGGGTATAGGTTACCTGAACATTGGTGAGCCTTTGACCGTTAAGGCTTTCCATTAAATCCTCATAGTTTCCTTGGGAAACGGCTACAGAATCCACCGCGGTTATAACATCGCCCTTTGAAATTCCCTGAAGCTGTGCGGGAGAGCCCTCGGAAACCTCCGCAACATAAATATTGTTGTTTTGGCTGTCATAAACGGCAATAATTCCTATTCCGCCCTTATTGCCCTTTTCTTCCTCTTTATACGCTGCGTAGTCATCGGCGGTCATATAATAACTGTATCTGTCGCCTATGCCCTCAGCATATCCGCCGGACATCATGGCGGTAAGCAAATTCTCGTTTATCTCGCCGAAATAGTTTTCTCTTACCAAATCGTCGATTTCCGATACGGCGGAATAAAGATTTGAGCGGCTTGCCACATCTTTAATTATTCTGTTGTAGGTTTTCATTGACACGGTCATTGTTATTGTTACTGCCAGCGCCACGGAAAGGAAAATCAATGACAATGTAAGACCTAATGATATTTTTTTATTCAAAGGACATCATCCTTTTCAAATTTATACAAGCGGATTGGGCAAATACAATTCGGGATTTACTCTGTTACCGTTTAATCTCATTTCAAAATGAAGATGGGAGCCTGCAACGGGATTTGAAGCCGACGGACGAGGCCAGCAGTTGCCCGTATTGCCCACAAGACCGATTACCTGACCCTGAACAACTTTATCACCAACATTTACATAACGGGCGTCAAGATGGCACACAAGGGAGCTTAATCCGTTGCCGTGGTCAATATTTATATAATGACCGTATGTACCTGCAACATATGTTGACTTTGTAACGGTTCCCGACGCTACTGCGTAAACCTTTGCACCCTTTGAGGTGTAATATGTCTGTCCGTTGAACACACGGTTTGCGGGAGCGCAAAGGTCAACGGAAGCGGTACCTCTTGAACAGTGCTGTGCATATGTAGCAGAATAGTATGTGGTTTTTTCCTGCAAGGGGCTTATGAGTCCCTTTGAGGACACGCGGAAATTATGGCTGACTTCTCCGTTATTAACGCTTCCGTCACCGCTGGAACCGCTGTTGCCTATATCCTTATCAAGTTCCTTAGCAAACTCTTCTTTTTCTTTTTCTGCTTTTGCAAGAAGGTCCTGAACAAGCTTACTGTTCTGGTCCAGCTTGCTTATAAGATCGTTCGCTTTATTGAGCTTTGCTTCAACGGCGTCTTTCTTACTGTCAAAATCGTTCTTCTTTGCCACAATCTCCTGACGCTGTGCGGCAAGCTCGGCACGGTCTGCGTCAAGCTTTTGTTTGCTTTCAACCTGTTCTGCCTTTTTCTGATTAAGCTCCTCAACCATTGCATTTAATGATTTGATTTGCTCCTGAAGGTCGCTTACAACTGCTGAATCATGCTTTGAAACCTGCCTTATAAGCTCGCTTCTTGTCAGAAAATCCTGGAAATCCTCAGCGCTCAAAAATATCTCTAACTCCGAGGTTTCGCCTGCCATATATGCGGCTCTCAGCCTTTTTTTCAATATTTCATATGTTGCGTCAATCTTTTCGTTCTGAACTGCAATCTGCTCATCAACCTGCTTTATCTCTGCATCGAGAGCGGCAATTTTAATCTCATATTCCTTAATGCCTGCGTCCAGTTTGCTTATTGAGATATTAAGGCTGTCAACCTCGGAACTGATAATTGTAAGCTGTTCATCGTACGCTTTAATCTGCTTTTGAAGCTCTAAAATATAAGTTTCCTGCTGGTCCTTCTGATTGGCAAGCTTTTCAAGCTCTTTTTCCTGCGCTGCAATTTCTGCTTCAATTTCCTCCAATGTTTTTGCCGAAGCTGAAAGCGGAAATGAGGATACGAGCATTACCAATGCAAAAATAACGGATAAAAGTTTAAGACTTTTCTTCACTTACAACACTTCCTTGTTCCTTAAGATATTTGCCCATTGAAATAAGGCTTCCGAAAGATCCTGTAAAAACACCCACTGCGATAAATATTATGAAAATCGGGATTGCATAATCCGCAAATGCAACCGGCTTAAACAAAGCAAGCATATTGTTAAACAAAAGCACCATGCCCTGATAAAGCCCTGCAAGAACGCCGAAGGAAACGACGCCTGCAATGATTCCCAAAAGCACGCCCTCCACCATAAACGGCCATCTTATAAACCAGTTTGTGGCGCCCACGGCTTTCATAATGCTGATTTCCAGCTTGCGTGAGAACATTGTGATTTTAATTGTATTTGAAATGATAAAGAGCGATACAAGGAACAGCAACACAACTATTCCTGCACTGACGATTGTAACTGCGCGGCGTATAGAAACCAGCTTGTCCGCTACATCGCCGTTTTCACGCACTTTTTCTACAAAATCCAATTTGCGAAGTTGCTCAACAGTTTCATCAAATCTGCTCAGATCGGCAACAATGACCTTATATGCATCGGGCAACGGATTTTCATCAAGTCCTTCAAGAAGAACTGCATCGTCACCCATACTTTCAAGCTGAGCCTGAAAAGCGTCCTCCTTGGGAACAAAAATACAGGCTTCAATATTATCCATAACCTTAATCTGATTGCCTATTTGTGAGGTTTGCTCATCGGTTGCGGAATCGGAAACATACACCATCACAACATTCTGACTCTCAATTGTATCAAGCAACGAATTTACATTGAAATACAGCATCGCGCCGAGGCCTATAATTACAAGGCACGCCAAAAGCACTGTGACGGACGCCAAGGACATCAGTCTGTTTACCCAGACATTGCGGAAGCCATCTTTTGTTAAGTATTTAAGGCTTGCTCCTTTCATTCTCCGTCACCTCCGTTTGTTTCGGCTATATTATCAAGGTAGGCGGAATAATCAATTTTTTCGTCAACCGCAGTATCGTCAACACCGTAGTTTTTCATAAACTCTTCAAGCTCTTTGTCGCTGTTCGGCTGGAAATAGAAAGCAGTATTGGGTTCCTCCTCTATTTCTTCAACGGGCGTTACATCCTCACGGATTTTGTCAACCTTTTGCTGTATTTCCTGCTCCGCCGCAGAGAGCATTTCGGCTTTTGTTTCATATTTCGGAGCGTCAGCCACAGGTTCTGGACTTTGCATTTCCGTACTGCGGCGATATTTATCGGCTGTATCTGAAACTACCTCGCCTTTATTTATTGTTATTACACGGTGATTAAAGCGGCGCACAAGCTCGTGCTCGTGGGTTACCATTACTATTGTGGTCCCGTTTGCATTTATGTGGTTAAGCAAATCAACAATTTCATAAGACATTTCAGGGTCAATATTACCGGTAGGCTCGTCCGCTATGATTATTCCCGCATTGTTCACGAGAGCGCGCGCCAGCGCAACCCTCTGCTGCTCACCGCCCGAAAGCTGTGTAGGCAACTGCCTTGCTTTTGAGGTGAGCCCCACAAGGCTTAACACATAGGGAACTCTTTTTCTGATTTCCTTTTCCTTTGCGCCGATAACGCGCATTGCAAACGCAACATTATCATAAACCGTCATATTGGGAATAAGACGGAAATCCTGAAAAACGATGCCCATTGTTCTGCGGAATTTGGGAATATCTCTTTTTTTAATTTTGTTCAGGTTATAGTTGTTAATTATAACCGTTCCGCTGTTGGGAACCTGCTCACGCATTATTATTTTTAAAAATGTACTTTTTCCGGCTCCCGATGCACCCACAACAAAGACGAATTCGCCGTCATTTATTGTTATTGACACATCGCGAAGGGCATTTGTACCGTTATCATATGTTTTTGAAACATTTTTGAATTCAATCACAATATGCACCTTATCCTTAATCTGATATGTTCTCGCACATAGTTATACATTATAACTATCATTGAGCACAATTATACCACAAAATATTGTGTTTGTAACGCCTTTTTAAAGAAAGTTAACATTTATCGGCGGTTTAAACAAAAACTAAACATCAATATATACAACATATACAAAAGTAAAAGGGCAGATAAACTGCCCTTTTATTTTTTTGTAAAATACTGTTATTTTAATACTTAATGGGATTTGCATCAAGGTATTTTTTAACCATTAAGGCTACCTTGAACACGATTGCATCATCAAACTCACGCAAATCAAGACCTGTGAGCTTTTTAATCTTTTCAAGACGGTAAACCAGAGTGTTTCTGTGAACAAACAATTTTCTCGATGTTTCGGAAACATTCAGGTTGTTCTCAAAGAACTTCTGAATAGTGAAAAGCGTTTCATGGTCAAGGCTGTCAATAGAGCCGCGCTTGAAAATCTCGCGCAGGAACATTTCGCACAGCGTTGTGGGAAGCTGATAAATAAGCCTTGCAATACCAAGGTTATCATAGCTTACAATTGTTTTTTCCGTATCAAAAACCTTACCGACTTCAAGGGATACCTGTGCCTCTCTGAAAGAACGGGCAAGGTCCTTGATGCTGTCGATAGTAGTACCGATACCTACAAGAACATGGGTGTAGAACTCTGTTCCGAGAGAATCGGCAATAGAGCGTGCAAGCTTTTCGAGGTCTTTTGTATCGATATTATTTTTAACCTCTTTAACGAGGGCAATATCTGTTTCGTTTATGTTTATAACGAAATCCTTTGTTTTATCCGGGAACAAATCCTGAATAACATCAAACACGGAAACATCGTTATGCTCGGTAATTCTTATTAAAAGAACGACTCTTGTAACATCATTGTTGAAATGGAGCTCGCGCGCCTTAATATAAATATCGCCGGGAAGTATATTATCAAGAATTACATTCTTAATGAAATTGCCCCTGTCGTATTTTTCATCGTAATACTGCTTGATTGTGGCAAGGGAAACTGAAAGCACGGAAACATATCTGCCTGCAATATCGTCGTCACCCTCAACAAAAACAGCGTATTCGGGATGCATATGAGCGCCGAAAACCTTGTAAGTATATCCGTCGGAAACGGTCATATCGGACGATGAGAACACCTCAGAAACCGCATGAGACTGGATTTCGCCGATTTTGCCCAGCTCACTGCATGAAATAACGGTGCCCGTTTCATCGATTACTCCGAAGGTTCTGTCAATAACATCAATCATCTGATGGACTATTCCCTGAAATAACCTGTTAGACATATTATACCTCCAATGCCGTTAGACATTTATTTTTGCTTTTATACAAATTCACAAATAGAACACTATGTATTTTACACAATAAATCGTAATTTTGCAAGTGAAAAATTGATATTTTTTAAACTTTTTCAAACATTTTTCACAAAAAACGATGAAAAATTTGTTCAATCGACGCATTAAAGCCTCATTTTAAGCCGTTTTTTTATTGTTAAAAATAACTAATAGTTTTATTATTCGGTTATTTTTTCCAGCTCGCTTGCCGTTATTTCACGGCATTCTCCCGGCTTTAAGGCAGTATCAAGAGCCAATCCGCCCATTTTTGAACGGTGAAGAGAAACTACCTTATTTCCTGCGGCGGCAAACATTCTTTTAACCTGATGATATTTTCCCTCGCATATCATAATCTTTACAAGTGGCATATCACCTGCTTCAACAATTTCCAGCTTTGCCTCTTTAAGGGTTGTCCCATCCGCAAGGGTTATTCCCGATGAAATTAAATCTATATCGCTTTCGGAAAGAGAGTGGCTGAGCCGTGCAAAATATGTTTTAAAAATATGATTTTTAGGCGACAAAATTCTGTGGGCAAAATCTCCGTCGTCAGTTATGAGCACAAAGCCTGTTGTGTCCTTATCAAGTCTGCCCGCAGGGAAAAGCCCCTTTCGGTAAAGGGAGTCGGGCACCAAATCCACAACGGTTTTGTCTGTTTCGCTTTCGCTAGCCGACACAACGCCCTGAGGTTTATTAAGCATTATATAAATATGCTTTTTCAAGGTTATTTTAACGCCGTCCAAAAGAACCGCGTCCTTTTCCTCGTCAATCTTTACGGCGCTGTCGGTTACAACAACACCATTTATCATAACTCTGCCCTTTTTAATTATCTCTTTTACCTCACGCCGCGACAAATTCCCCTGTGAGGCAAGTATTTTATCAATCCGTTCCATATTTTTTTACCGTTTTAACTGTCAGATTTCGGCATTGCAAATCCGTGCATAAAGCCGTTAAGCTCAATTGAGCACACATCGCCGCCTATTACGAGCCCTTCATAAACCAGCATATTTACGCGGATACAGTTTTGATTTTCGTAACCCGTATAATTCTTTACGCTGTAAGTCCAGCGTTTTACACGCATACCCGCATATGTGCTCAGGTCAAAGCCCTGTGCTTTTTGAATTTCATTATACTTTGTATATGTATCGTCAAACTCCGCAGGAATAATTACCTCGCACACCTCAACAGGCTCCTCGTCCACCTCCCAGCCGTATTGGGAAAGAAACGCCATACGCTCGCTGTGGCTTGAAGCTTTAAGAGTGGGATTGCCGTCCTTTGCGGTTTCGCGGCTGTCACGGGCAAGCACAAAAAGACAAACTGCCGTAACGAGGACAAACGCGACCAGCAAAAACAGCTTTATTTGCTTGGATTTGACGGAATATACAAACATAATTTAACACCTCGAACACATTTTATATAAATAAATATGCTGCGAGGTGTGTGTTAATGAGTATAAATTATATGTAAAGTATTATTCGTCAACTCTTTTTGACTGAGCGGCAGATCTTAAATGCTGACGGGCGCGGCGGATTTCGTTAACGGAATTTGTGAGTGTTTCATCAGCGATGCCAACGATATTCTCAACATACTCGCTTGCGCTTGTACGCATTTCTCTTGACCAATTCTTTGCCTGCTCGGTAAGCTCTGCGGCAGAGGCTCTTGCGCTTTCAACAATCTCATTTGCATTTGCTCTTGCCTGCTGAAGAATTTCCGCGGCCTGAGCCTCGGCGCCTCTTGTAATCTCATCCTCTGAGATTATCTCTTTTGCTCTGAGATGAGCTTTTTCGATAATCTTATCGGCATTATCCTGCGCTCCTGCAAGAATTTCCTTTCTTTCGGAGGCAATTTTTCTTGCCTGCATAAGCTCATCGGGCATATTGAGTCTTATATCCTCAATCGCCGTTTTGATAGCTGCTGCATCAACCAAAAGGTTGGAGGTGAAGGGGACGGACTTGCCCTCTTCAAGTATTACTTCAATCTCATCAAGTAAACTTTCTATTGTCATTTACTCACACCTCTTTTAATTCTTTTAACTATATCATCACGAATTACCTCGGGGACGAAATCACTTATATCCCCGCCCAATTCGCAAATTTGCTTCACTGTGCTTGAACTCAAATACATATTTTCCATTCTTGTGTTTATAAACACGGTTTCAAGCTCGCTGTTAAGCTTTTTGTTCATCTGCGCCTGCTGAAATTCATATTCAAAATCCGACATTGCGCGAAGCCCTTTTACAACGGCAACCGCATTTTTCTGCCTTGCATACTCAGCCAGCAAGCCGCCGTAAATATCGACTTCAACATTTTTCATATCCACGGTGCATCTTTTTATAAGCTCTGCACGCTCCTCGGGAGTAAAGCAAAAGTTTTTCTTTGAGGGATTTTGCATTACAACCACAATCACCTTATCAAAAAGCGCGGAACTGCGGCCGATAATATCAAGATGTCCGTTTGTTACCGGGTCAAAACTGCCGGGACAAATTACGGTTTTCATATTTACTCACTTTTCTTTCTGTAAACGGTAAGCTTGATTTTTCCGTATTTATATTCACGGTCACGCTTAAATTCCCCCGCAACCTCAGGTAAAATCTCATCAAATGCACTTTCGCAGATAATTATTCCGCCGTCATTCATTTTTGATGCAACGGACGGCAACACATCATCAATTATCTTTTTATTATAAGGCGGGTCTAAAAGAGCAATATCGAACTTATCGCGGCTTAAATCAACATACATTTTTGCATCGCCGCAGAAAACGCTTGCTCTTTTTTCAAAACCCACGCTTTTAAGGTTTTGGCGGGTTACATCAAGAGAACGGTTGGAAGCGTCAACAAAATTGCAATGCCTCGCTCCCCTGCTCAGCGCCTCAATTCCCAACTGACCGGAGCCTGAAAAAAGGTCGAGCACCAAGGCGCCCTCAATATCAAACTGAATAATATTAAACATTCCCTCTTTTACCCTGTCGGTTGTAGGACGGACATCCTCACCTTCAAGAGTAACGAGGCGGCGGCCTCTTGCCTCACCGGTAATTACACGCATATTAACGCTCCATTTGATTAAAACATAGGGTAACGGTAATAATCCGACCCCGTCAAAAATGCAGTATTAAAGCGATATTTGTCGCTTTCGCTGTTGCCTTGCATCAGCAAGGCTGCCATCTCAAGACAACAAATCTCATCTTTACTCCAAGCATTTTTGATGCTTTGCAGTTTATCGTGTGCAGATTTGGTCTTAATCGAGGCAAAAACGCAGTTAATCCTTTCGGATTAACGAGTATTTTAACAAAGAGTAAGGGCAAATCCGCCACGAGAAACCGTGGTTCGGATTATTACCGTTACC
>JBJEPX010000032.1:0-11915 GCA_051881455.1 Candidatus Fimenecus sp.
GTTCATGTTTCCGCAAAGGATTTGGGAACAGGCAAAGAGCAGTCAATCTCTATCACATCTTCAACAAATATGTCCAAGGAAGATGTTGAAAAGGCTGTAAAAGAAGCAGAGCAGTTTGCCGAAGAGGATAAGAAGCGCAAAGAAGCGGTTGACACAAGAAACGCCGCTGACCAGATGGTATATCAGTGCGAAAAAATTCTTGCCGACGAGGGCGACAAGTTCTCCGAAACTGATAAAACAGAGCTTCAAACAAAGATTGACGCTTTGAAAGAAGCACTCAAAGGCGAGGATATTGAGGCTATCAAATCAAAGCAGGAGGAGCTTACACAGCAGTTCTATAAGATTTCAGAAGAGCTTTATAAGGCGGCTCAGGCTCAGGCACAAGCGCAGGGAGGTCAGGCTCCCGGAGCAGACGGCGCGGCACCCGGCGGAGACGGTTATTATGACGCCGATTTCAAGGATGTTGACGACAATAACGCCAACTGATAAAAATAACGGGCAGGACAGAGCGAAAACTCTGTCCTAACCCGCTTTCGGAGTATTACTTATGGCAGAAAAAAGAGATTATTATGAAGTGCTCGGTATCGACAAATCGGCTTCCGAGGACGAAATAAAAAAAGCGTACCGCAAAGCCGCAAAAAAATATCACCCCGATTTAAACCCCGGCAATAAGGAAGCGGAGGAAAAGTTCAAAGAGGCAAACGAGGCCTACGAGGTTCTCTCCGACAGTACGAAAAAGGCGCGCTATGACCAGTTTGGTCATGCAGGCGTTGACCCCAATTACGGCGCAGGGCAGGGTGGATACGGCGGCGCAGGCTTCGGCGGAATGGATTTCGATTTGGGCGATATTTTTGGCTCAATATTCGGAAACGGCTTCGGCGGTTTCGGCGGCGGCAGAGCAAATCCCAACGCACCTCAGCGGGGAAGCGATACGCAGTCAAGCATCACAATCTCCTTTGAGGAGGCGGCAAAGGGCTGTAAGCGCACTATTGATACAATGCGTATTGAGGTGTGCGAGGAGTGCCACGGCAACGGCTGTGAAAGCGGAACTTCACCTAAAACCTGTCCCGAATGTAACGGCAGAGGTCAGGTAACGGTTCAGCAGAGAACGCCTTTCGGTGTTATTCAGTCAAGCAAGCCTTGCTCAAAGTGCGGCGGCAGAGGTACAATTATTGAAAAACCCTGTAAAAAGTGTAACGGCGCAGGCAGAGTACGCAAGCCCTCAAAGCTTGATATCAATATTCCCGCAGGTGTTGATGACCGTCAGATTATAACTGTACGCGGTCAGGGCAACAAGGGCATTAACGGCGGACCCGCAGGCGACCTTAACATTGTTGTAAATGTTCGTCCGCACCCGATTTTTGAGCGTGACGGATACAATGTCTGGTGCGATGTGCATTTAACCTTTATGCAGGTTGCATTGGGCTGTAAGATTCAGGTTCCCACTCTGGACGGCAAGGTTGAATACTCAATTCCCGCAGGTACACAGCCGGGTGATGTGTTCAAGCTTCGCGGCAGGGGTATTCAAAGCAGAAGCGGTATCGGCAAGGGCGACCAGCTTGTGCGCATTATTGTTGATGTGCCGAAAAAGCTTACTGAAAAACAGCGCGAGCTTATAAATCAGCTTGCCATTGAATTCGGCGCCGCAGACGGAATTGATAATGAGAAAAAATCGTTCTTCGGCAAGAAAAAGAAATAAGATAAGGTGAGGAGCGCCGAACCCGATATGGTTTAAAACGGCATATTTTCGCCTGAACTGCGTTGAAAATCTTGCCATACGGCAGTATGGCGGCGATTTTGTGCCTTGTTCAAACAAAAATCTACTCGTTTTAAACTGCTCTGCACCGAAAATGCAGAGAGTACGGATGGATTTTTGCTTTTGAGACGGCAGTCGGGCTGACGCCCGACAACGGTGAAAAAGTGAAAATACGCCGTAATATCAATTTTTCGGCATATTGTGTTCGACTCTCCTCACCTTAACATAAATTTAGAGCAGACTTGCACATACAAAGTCTGCTCTTGTTTTCTTTTACTGTACTTTTTTAATATCGAACCAGAACTCAACGCCGTTTTCCGCGTTTTTAACGCCGTATTCCATACCGTGAAGATTTTGTATGGCGCTGACAATTGAAAGCCCAAGCCCGAACCTGCCTTCTTTTCGTGAATGGGATTTGTCCGCACGGTAAAAGGATTTCCAAATCTTTTCAATATCTTCGTCTTTTATGTGCTCACCGCTGTTAAATACGGTTATTCTGTACTTATCCGCCATATCACGGCAGGTTATTTTAATTACTTTCTCGCCGCTTGCATGGGCAACGGCATTTGAAACGAAGTTATTAAGCACCATTGAAAGCTTAACCGTATCGCCCTCGCACCATGCGTTTTCGGGGATTTCTGCAGAAAAGCGTATTCCCTTTTCATCAAAAACTATTTTTTCCGCGTCGGTATAATCCTCAATAAAGGGCTTTAATTCAAATTTTTCAATTTCAAGGCGGCTGTCGCCCAATTCATACCTTGATAATTCCAAAAGCTCATAAACGAGAGCGTTCATTTTATCGCTTTCTTTTGTAATTATCTCGCAGTATTCAGCCGCACCCTCACTGTCATCACCGTCAAGCATCATCTGCGCACCCTCGGCATAGCCTTTGATAATTGCAATGGGCGTTTTAAGTTCGTGGGAAATGCTTGAAATAAATTCCTTGCGGAGCTGTTCAAGTGTTTGTTTTTTCTCAATATCATCGCTTAATTGCTTGTTCTTTTCATTCAAATCGTTAAGCGTTGTGTCAAGAGAAACAGAAAGGTTGTTAATACTGTCCGAAAGCCGCCCGATTTCATCACGGCTCTTGACCTCACATTTTTCCGAAAAGTCCATATTAGACATTTTTTCGGTAATTTCGCTCATTTTAATAAGCGGCTTTGTAAATCTGCGCGTATAAAAAAAGATGAAAATAAGCGATGCCAAGAAAATCAGAATAACAGAGCCCCATGTAAAGGTAAGCGCAAGATCGGCATTTGTATCAATATCACTTTTGTTGGCATATATTTCAAGCTCGCCGCCGAAAGAAAGATTTTTCTTAAGAAGAATATATTGCTTTTCATCAATTTCGTGGATTTCAATAACCGAACCGTCTTTTTGCACTTCATTGTCAACTATGCGGGCACTTCCGCCGTTGGCGGAAATACTTTTTGTGCTGAGATAAAGGGGAGTACCGTCGCGGTCATAAATATCAACAGAGATGTTTTTTTCCGTTTCAAGGCTTGTAACCGAACCGAAATAGATACCTGATTTAATGTCAAGCGTATTTATGTATTCGGCAGAACTCATCATATCCTTCTTTTTGTTGAACAGGTAAATATCGTTCAGATATCTGGTATTGATGAAAAGTATCAGAGTAACTGCGGCAAGAAGAATTGCAGAAATTTCAAAGAACATTTTAAAACGGATGCTGAGTCCTTTTTTCTTACTCATTGGCGTCACTTTCCTGAATTTTATATCCTACTCCGTAAACAGTTTTCAAATGTTCGTTGCCCCAAGCGCCAAGCTTTGTACGAAGTCTTGCAACATGGGAATCAACGGTTCTTGTGTCGCCGAAATAATCAAAGCCCCAAATATCGTCAAGAAGCTGCTCTCGGCTGTAAACTCTGCCGATGTTATCCATAAGCTTAACAAGTATTTTGAATTCTTTTGCAGTAAGGCTTACTTCATTACCGTCAACGAATACCTCGTGGGCGTCGTTGTCAATAACAAGACCGTCGATACCGCTTTTATCGTTATTAGCAATAACTGATTGACTGCGCTTTAAAAGCACATCAACTCTTTTCATTAAAAGAGCAGGACTGAAAGGCTTTGTGACGTAATCGTCCGCACCCGCTTCAAAGCCCGCGAGCTGGTCAAATTCCTGACTTCTTGCAGAGAGCAACAGAACAGGTACATCGGAAGTTTTGCGAACCTCACGGGTTACCTCCCAACCGTCGATTTCAGGCATCATAATATCAAGAATAAGCAAAGATACATCGGGATTTTGTTTAAAAAGCGTTAAAGCCTCGGCTCCGTTTTCGGCTTCAAGGGGAGCATGACCGCCTTTTTTCAAAAAATCACACACAAGACGGCGTATGAGCTGTTCGTCATCAGCAATGATTATTTTTGCCATAAAATCGCCTCACTTAACTTTTTGATTATGATATCACACTTTTTAAAATAAAACAACTTAAAATAAAACAACCGCCTGAAATCAAAATTCAGGCGGTGAAAACTTACTTAAAAAATTTGTCTGCTCCCGTTTTTTTGAGAGCCGCAAAAAGGGGAATACCCAATCCGTAGCACATAACAAGCTCGCCAAAAGCAACTTCAGCGGCACATATAAGAAATGCGGTAAACTTAAAGCCTTCGGGCATAAAAATCGTAATTTCCAGCCCCACAATTATTGCGTTTGTGATTACGGGAAAGAGCGCTGAAAGCAAAGGCATACCCTTGACCGTAATATTTCGTGTGTAGTAAGCGCATACGGCGGCAATAAGCGTGGCAAGCGTTCCGCAGATAATATCCACTATTCCGTAGGGGCTTGTAATGTTCCCCAAAAAACAGCCTATTGTAAGTCCCGGTATTGCGGCAGGCGTTAAGCTTGCAAGGATTGTAAGCGCTTCCGAAAACCTGAACTGAATGTTTCCGTAAGCAAGACCTGCAAGAGCCGCGGCATATGTGAGCGCGGCATAAATCGCGGCAATAACTGCCGACTGGACGATGAAAACCGTCTTCTTTTTGTTCATTTTTATCACTCCGTAGTTTTGTTTTTTGTCAGGATGGTTTCGAACTGACATTTATATATATAAAAAGCTTTAAGGCGTATTTGCCTTACTGCTCGTTTGTCGTGGAGAGTAGAGGAATACTTTTGATTTTGCGTTTTATAATCCTCTTTTGCGTTGTTGCAACCGTGTCCTTTGCGGAAACGAAAAGATTTCCTAAAACCTTTAACATAAGGGAACGGGTTTCGGGATTAAGGTCCTTTATAGCGTCAAGCACAAGGGTAGTATTACCTTTCAGATTTTCGCTCCATTGAGCAAAGGTTGCGGCATTTTGAGCGTTGGTCGCCTCAATTACATTGAAAAGACCTTCGATAAACATTTCCCGCTGTTCCGTGGAAAAGCCGAAAACCCAATCGTTAAAGGTGCCGTCAATAATCCTCGCCTTTGTCACAACACCGTCTGCGTTAATGAAATCGTTGTTTTCAATTTTCCACATAAAGGGGTCGTGCTGATAAAATCCCACACCATCGCTTTTAACCACTCTGTATCTGCCGCGGTTGTTAAGAAGCATACCTATCATTGATTCTTCGGGCACAAGCTTTGAAATTCTGCTTTCCGTTTCAAGGTATTTTTCAGAATTTATAAATTCTTCGGTAAAGCCGGGATTATCAAAGCTTTGAATTTCAATAATTCTGTCCCTTACCGTATCACTGCACATAACAGCCGCGTAAATTGCAAGATTTCCGCCCTTTGAGTGTCCTAAAAGAGTTAAATTTCCCTTTATTTTGCGGGCCACTTTCTCAACATACGGAACACTTAATGTCTGGGAGGCAACAGGGGACATATAAAGCATATTGAAATTTTCTTTCCAGCCTGTTATTGTGGAGTCAGTACCGCGAAAAGCAATATATGCGTTGCCGTTTTCCAAAATAAAAGTTACGGCGCAAAATTGAGCGTCCTTTGAGGAATCAAAGATATTCTCATAGTAATTAACCCGTATTTTACCGTACCGCTTACTGTACGCAACGGCGTTAAGAAGCATTTTGTTCCTTTCTGCCGTGCGTTCAAGGGGAAACATTCGGTTATACACGTCACTTTCAACTATGTCGGAAAACAAAACTCCTTTTGCTCTGCTTTTCACATCGGGAACGATGCCGTCATAGCGCATATATGCAAGCTGTGCCAGAATAAGACCGTCAATTGTTGAAAATGGAAGTGTGTTAAAATCTTTGTTTGCGTTTAACAGCGCATAATCAATAATGTTTGCCAAGGTTACACCTTATTTCTGAATTTTAAGAGAAGCAATATCCGTAAGGCTTATGTTGCCGTCGGGAACAATAAATGTGCTTCGCATTATGCTTAATGCCGCATCCAAGGATGTAAGGCAGGAGGTGCCGGATTCAACTGCAATGCGGCGAAGCTTGAAGCCGTCACGGTCGGAAAGTCTACCGTGGGTGGGCGTGTTTATGATGAGGGAAACCTGACCTTCGTGAAGCATATCCATAATGTTGGGATGGGCTCCCGTAAGGGGATTTACCGTTTTGCAGGGTATTCCCGCTTCGCTTAAAGCTTTTTGAGTTCCCGGTGTTGCATAGAATTCAAAATCGGAATCCTTGAATTCTTTAAGCATTTCGGAAACCTCTTTTTTATCCTTGTCGCGGACGGTTACAATTATTTTTGCGTTTTTGGGCAGTGAAACTCCGCCGCCCTCAAAGGCTTTGAGGAGAGCCTCGTTGTAATCTTTTGAAATACCGAGAACCTCGCCGGTAGATTTCATTTCGGGGCCCAATGAGGTGTCGGCACCGATAATCTTTTCAAATGAGAATACAGGAAGTTTTATGGCATAATAACCGCTGTTTTCATAAAGTCCTGTGCCGTAGCCCATATCCTTGATTTTTTCGCCCAGCATTGCTCTTGTAGCAAGGGCAATGGCAGGAATACCCGTAACCTTACTGATGTAAGGAACAGTTCTTGATGAGCGGGGATTAACCTCAATAATATATACCGTTTCACGCAGTACAATAAACTGTATGTTCATCATACCGATAACATGCAACGCAGAGGCAAGGCGCTTTGTGTAGTCAACAATGGTTTTCTGTACTTTCGGAGAAAGAGTAACGGCAGGGTAAACCGAAATCGAGTCGCCCGAGTGAATACCTGCGCGGTCGATATGCTCCATAATTCCGGGAATAAGAATATCTCTGCCGTCGCATATGGCGTCAATCTCAACCTCCTGACCCATAAGATACTTGTCAACAAGTACAGGGTGTTCGGAAAGGTCGGGGATAGTTCTCGTGATAATATCCATAAATTCGAGAATATCCTCGTCACTTGAAGCTATCTGCATACCCTGACCGCCCAAAACATAGCTGGGGCGAACGAGTACGGGATAGCCTAAGCTGTGAGCCGCCGCAATAGCCTCCTGTGCTGTGAAAACAGTCTGCCCTTTCGGACGGGCAATATCGCAGAATTCAAGAATTTCATCGAAACGCTCTCTGTCTTCGGCGGCGTCAACATGGTCTGCGTCCGTGCCGAGGATTTTTATGCCTAAATCATTCAGCGTTTTTGTGAGCTTAATCGCAGTCTGACCGCCGAACTGCACAATAGCGCCGTCGGGCTTTTCAAGCTCAACAATACTTGTTACATATTCGGGTGTCAGAGGCTCAAAATAAAGCTTATCCGAAATATCAAAGTCGGTGGAAACGGTTTCGGGGTTGTTGTTTACGATAATCGCCTCACAGCCCGCTTTTTTAAGCGCCCAGACAGAGTGAACGGAGCAGTAGTCAAATTCAATGCCCTGACCGATTCTGATGGGACCTGAACCAAGCACCATAATCTTCTTTTTGTTCGTGATGGGATTAACCTCGTTTTCAACGCCGTAATCCGAATAAAAATACGGTGTTTGCGCGGCAAATTCAGCGGCGCAGGTGTCAACAACCGAGAAAGACGGCTTAATTCCCCAAAGCTCTCTCATATTTTTAACGGCGGATTTAGTAGTGCCCACATTTTTTGCAATTACGGAATCCGTAAAACCGAGCCGCTTTGCTTCAAGCACCGTGTCGGGGTCAAATTTACCGCTTTTCAGCGTCCTTTCCATATCCGTGATTGCCTTTATCTTGTTTAGGAACCACATATCAATTTTTGTTATATCGTGGATTTCTTTAAGGGAAATTCCGTTATAAATGGACGCCGCAACAACATAAAGACGCTGATTGTCAATGTTGTGAAGAAGAGGGCGAAGCTCATCACAGCCAAGTTTGAGGAAATCGTCAAGCAAAAGGCTTTCGCGGTTTTCCTCTAAGGAATGAAGTGCCTTGTGAAGTGCCGCCTCAAAGGAGCGGGCAATCGCCATAACCTCGCCTGTGGCCTTCATTTGTGTACCGAGAGTTTTCTTTGCGGTAACGAATTTATCAAAGGGCCATTTTGGAATTTTAACAACACAGTAGTCCAGAGCAGGCTCAAAGGAGGCAAAGGTTTTGCCAGTAACTGCATTGGGAATTTCGTCAAGCCCCAGTCCCAAAGCGATTTTCGCCGCAACTCTTGCTATGGGATAGCCGGTAGCCTTTGAAGCAAGAGCCGAGGAGCGGGAAACTCTCGGGTTAACCTCAATAACTGCATATTGGAACGAGTCGGGGTGAAGGGCAAACTGAACATTACAGCCGCCCTGAATTCCAAGCTCCGTAATAATGTTCAGAGCCGCGGAACGAAGCATCTGATATTCCTTGTCCATAAGCGTCTGTGACGGCGCAACAACTATTGAGTCGCCCGTATGAACGCCCACGGGGTCAAGGTTTTCCATATTACAAACGGTAATGCAGTTGCCCTTTGAGTCACGCATTACCTCGTATTCAATTTCTTTCCAGCCTGCAATACATTTTTCAATAAGAACCTGATTAACGCGTGAAAGACGGATACCGTTTGAAGCTATCTCGCGAAGCTCCTCTTCGTTGTCGGCAATGCCGCCGCCTGTACCGCCGAGAGTGTAAGCAGGGCGAACTATAACGGGATATCCGATTTTGTTTGAAAACTCAACTGCGTCCTCAACCGTCTCAACCACAAGTGAGTCAATGCAGGGCTCGCCGATTTTTTCCATTGTATCCTTAAAGCTCTGTCTGTCCTCCGCCTTTTTGATAGCGTCTGCATTTATGCCGATAAGACGAACTCCGTTTTCTTTAAGAACGCCTATTTCTTCAAGCTCCATTGCAAGGTTAAGGCCTGTCTGACCGCCCAGAGTGGGGAGTATGGAATCGGGCTTTTCTTTTTTGATTATTTCGGTAAGTGTGGGAATAGTCAAAGGTTCAATATATACCTTGTCGGCAATATCGCCGTCAGTCATAATGGTGGCGGGGTTGGAGTTAACAAGCACAACCTCAACGCCTTCTTCTTTCAGCGAACGGCACGCCTGCGTACCTGCATAGTCAAATTCCGCGGCCTGACCTATGATAATGGGACCCGAGCCTATAACGAGAACTTTTTTTATGGATTTATCAATCATCGTAGCGGCCCTCCTTAACCATCTTTAAAAATCTGTCAAACAAAAACGAGGTATCTCTCGGTCCTGAGTTTGCCTCGGGGTGGAACTGTACCGTAAATACGGGCTTTCCGTGATAAACAATACCCTCAACCGTGGAGTCGTTAACATTGATACAGTTGATTTCCGCGTTTGACGGAAGCCCCTTGCCGTTAACCATATAACCGTGATTTTGTGAGGAGAGATATGTTCTGTCGTCGTTTATGAATTTTACGGGGTGGTTTGCACCTCTGTGACCGTATTTCATACGCTCTGTTTCACCGCCGTTTGCAAGAGCCATGAGCTGATGCCCAAGGCATATTGCAAAGGTGGGAATACCGTAGTCATAAAGCTTTTTGATTTCTTTTATAATGCTTACACAGTCCGAGGGGTCACCCGGTCCGTTGGAAAGCATAATTCCGTCGGGTGAAGCTTTGATTATTTCCTCGGCTGTTGTGAAAGAGGGGTACTGAATAACCGAACAGCCTCGTTTAACAAGACTGTCACCGATATTTCTTTTCGTTCCGAAATCCATAAGCGCAATTTTCGCACCGTCACCTGTTGAAAGCACCGTGGGCTTGTCAACCGTAACCGATTCCACCAGCTTTTCCTGACGGAACGCTTTGATTTTATTCATAAGGGAGTCTTTATCTGAAATATCATCGGTTATTATCCCTCTCATTGTGCCGCTTTCACGGAGCTTTTTAACGATAGAGCGCGTATCAAGCCCAGTAACGCAGGGAATATCGTATTTTATCAAAAGCTCGTTAAGCGTCATTTCATTTCTGAAATTTGAAGGTGTCTCGCAAAGCTCGTGAACAAGAAAAGCGCAGGGTTGAAGCTTTTCGCTTTCAAAATCCTTTTCGCTCACTCCGTAATTACCTATCATCGGGTATGTCATAACAATTCCCTGACCTGCATATGACGGGTCGGTAAGAATTTCCACATATCCGGTCATAGATGTATTAAAAACAATCTCACATGCCGTTTCGCTGAATTTTCCTGCGGCCTGTCCGCAATAAACAGCGCCGTCTTCAAGCATTAAATACGCCTTCAAAGCTTCCACCGTGCCTTTCTTTATATCAACTGATTATTATACCTCATTTTCAATTACCGTTCAATATGAAAACAGCAATTATTTAAAAAAACAGCGGCGGTATTTCCGTCGCTGAAAAAATCAAAATAAAAGATGTACTGTACCGCCAACTGCGGCAATTAAAGAAATAATGAAAACGGCTATAAAACTTATGCTTTGTATTTTCTTTGAAAAGGCAAAGTATGAAGATAAGCTCATGGTTTTCACTCCTGTCAGATTTCTTATGAATTTTAGCACAAAAAGAATAAACAGTCAATAAACATAATTGAAATAGTTTTAAATTTGTTTATAATTATGATTATATAATAATACAAATAATATAAATGGTCAATTTTGCCCAAAAAAATATGTTCAAATAATTCTTGACAAGTTATAATGCTTGTGGTAGAATGTCAATACCTCGAAAAAGAGGGTTCTTTTTTTGTGCCCATTTTTATTGAGGTAGGCTATACAGAAGTTACCTGCCGATTTTTCAGGTAACACATTAACGGAGGTGCCGAAAAATGAGAGTAAAAATCACATTAGCTTGCACAGAGTGCAAACAGCGCAATTACAACACAAAGAAAAACAAGAAGAACACTCCTGACAGACTGGAGATGAATAAGTATTGCAGATTCTGCAAGAAACACACTCTCCACAGGGAAACAAAGTAACCGGAGGTATGTGAGATGTCTGAAAGCAAAGAAAAGACCACTGCCGAAGTAAAGAAGGAAAAATCAGACAAGAAGTCTGCCGATGCCGCTAAGAAGAATAAAGAGAACATCTTTAAGAGAATGGGCAAAAGCATCAAAAGATTTTTCAAGGATTTCAAAGGCGAGTGCAAAAAAATCACATGGCCTACGGGAAAAACGGTTCTTAATAACTCACTTGTAGTTTTGGTGGTTGTTGCAATAGTCGGTCTTGTTATTTTCGGAATAGACCAGGGCCTTGCTTTTATTATCAAACAGCTTGTTGCTTTGAGCAACAGCCAGGATGCAAAGCAGGCGGCAGAGGCAACAACTCAGATGATCAGCATGTTTTTCTTGAAATAATCGGAGGAGATAAGTTATGGCAGAAATCTCCAAATGGTATGTAGTGCATACTTATTCAGGATATGAAAATAAGGTTGCAACAAACATTGAAAAAGTTGTTGAGAACCGAAAAATGCATGATCTTATCCTTGAGGTGAAGGTTCCTACGGAAATCGTTACCGAGATAAAGGACGACCAGAAAAGGGAAGTTGAGCGCAAAATTTTCCCGGGTTATGTAATGGTAAAGGTTGCAGTATTTGAAAATGAAGATACAGGCGACCTTGAAATGACGGATGATACATGGTATGTAATCCGTAACACACGCGGTGTAACAGGCTTTGTCGGCCCCGAAAGCAAGCCCGTGCCCCTCACAGACGCTGAGGTTTATGCAATGGGCGTTGAAAAGAAGGTCGTTAAAATCGACTATGAGGTCGGCGATATGGTTACGATTATTGACGGCGCGTTTGAAGGCGTAATCGGCGTAGTCCGTGAGTTGGACGCTGACAATAATTCAGTATGTGTGGTAATCTCAATGCTCGGCAGGGAAACACCTGTT
>JBJEPX010000033.1:0-11569 GCA_051881455.1 Candidatus Fimenecus sp.
TAATTTCAAACACCGCTTCACCCTCGGCGCCGTCATTTATATTGAATACAAAAGTAAACATTTTTGTTTCTGCCATAAGAGAATCGGCAATAACAAGATTTGCCTTGACAATTCCCGAAGACACCTCGGAATCGTTAGTTAAAGATACAATTGAATTGCCTGTAAGGTATGTAGTTTCGGAATAAGTAAGCTTGTCGGTGTCAAATTTTAAAGACAGGCTAACAGTGGCAATATCCGAATTGGCAGGGGCAGTAAAACGAACATAAACCTTTCCGTTTTCGCCTGCAATATCAAGCTTAACCTTAACGGGCTCCGCTGCAAATGCAGGTAGCACCGAAACGAAAAGCAATACTAAAACCAACACGGATGCAAACATAGCTTTAATTTTCATTTTCATATTAAAGACTCCCCAAATTTAAAATCATACAAATAATACCAAAACAGGCGGTAATTGTCAATTGATTTTATAAAAAATATATAAATAATGAAATATCTATTTGAATTGAAGATCGGATTTTTCAAAGATCTGCCGCATAATATCGGCGCTGTTTTTATCAGCGTGTTTTAATTTTTCTCGTTTTTTTACAATGTCGCTGTCCTTAGTAAAGGAGTATTTGAATAAGCGTATCACCCAATATATCGGCAGTAAAAACGGATATTTTTTAAGCTTCGGAAACCGTAGCTCCATATGGTGCAAATTCGGGAAAACAGCGTCAAAAATTCGGCGGACCTTTGATTTTTGAGAAACTGCGGCTCGTGATGCCTCGTCAGCGTTGTTAACGGGAGGTCCCAATACTATGTAGTTTTCCATAATTTCAAGGTCATCGTCATATTCTACGCCGTCAAACATACACCTGCAAAGTCGCCGTATTTTAGAAGCAAAACCGTCAATACCCAGTGTTTTAAACTGCTCGGTAATATATTCAAAATCAAGCTTTTCATAAAGCTTATTTTCCATTAAGTATAAATCCATAACAGGACGGAAGCAGGAGCCTGCCTCCAAATAATGCTCGGCAAGGTGAGCGAGCGTGTAAACATACAAATCATTATATGTCATTTTAAACTCATTATTTCCGGCACTTTCTGCCTTGTTCCAAACGCCGCAAAAATATTCGTGCATAAAATATCCCTCTTGGAAGAGCGCTTTGTGGAGTTCAACTGTAAGACACGGCTCTTTTATGAGAATAATATCCTTTCCGTTGTCCGCTTTTTGATAAAATCCGCGGGACAAAATAATATCGCGGCACTTTTCAATATCTTTTTCGCGGACAAGAATATCCATATCAACCATAAACCGCATTTCGGGAACAGGGTAAAGCGATTTCAGGTGAGAGCCCTTCAACAGCATAAAATCAACGCCGCTTTTGGAAAATTCGCGTTTGATAAAGTCTGTTTCTTCCTGCTGTGACGCCTCGCGCATAAGGCCTGCCATATATGATTTTTCAAGTTTTTTCAATATTTCATCGGGCAGAGTGACAGCGCCGTCTTTAATGGCAAGATACAGAATACTTTGCACCGCATTGCGAACGGATAATTTATACAGCTTAACGGTGTCAACGCTTTCAGGGCATAAAGGTACAGGACGGCCGCATATGGATGAGCCGACTAAATCGAGAAAATATTTTTTTGTATCTGTAATATTTTGCATTATTTAAACACCTTGCGTGAAATATACAATATGTATTTGCGGATAGGTAAAACAAGCATCCACAGTTTGCTGTAAAGGCGATATCCAAAATCATCCGCATTTATCTCTTTGCCATTGCGGTTAATAGATTTTACAACAGCGATGATATGTCGGTTACAAATGCCGTATTCCTTTTTCCACTGGTTGTCGCCGCAGAGAATATAACCGTTTGCGTCTTTACCCACAATTCTGTGCAGTACAAAATGACCGTCGTCACGGCGGTAAAAAATAATATCGCCTTTTTTCACGGTGTCGGCTTTTTTTATCAGCACCGTATCTCTGCCTTGAACCAAAAGCGGCAGCATACTTGTTCCCGTTATGGGCAGTTCAACAGTTCCGCCTGTGTCAAGACTCTCTTTAATTGCGGGATAAAGCTCTTCAAGCGAGATTCTTTTTTTGTTTTCGTTATCCATAAAATCTTTACCTCACCTGAATTATAATAAAACTTAACGGGAAAGTCAATTTGAATTGCTCTTTTTTAATGAATTCCACGCGTTAAAAACAGCCGCCCCCACAATTACGCAATATCCTATGATACTTAAATAATCGGGCAATTCGTGAAATACTATGAAGCTTATTGCTGTTGTAAAAATAATTTGCGAGTAATCGTAAACGGAAATTTCCTTTGCAGGCGCTTTTGCATATGCCGCCGTAATGAAGAACTGACCGCCGCCGGCGCACAGTCCGGCACAAATCAGGTATAAAAGTTGAATTATTGTCATCGGCTTGTAGCCGACAATAAGACCGGGCAGAGTGACTACGCAGGAGAAAAGAGAAAACACAAATATTATAACAGGGCCTTTAATTCCGTTTTGTGAAAGCTTTCTCACATAGGTGTATGCAAGACCTGCGCTCATTCCGCCTAAAAATCCCAAAAACGCGGGAAGTGCCTCCATTGAGAAAGAAGGCTTCATAATAAGCAATGAGCCGAGGAATGCCGCCGTAACTGCCGCCGCCTGACGGAAAGAGGCTTTCTCTTTCAAAACGAATATTGAAAAAATAACCGCAAAGAAAGGGGAGAGCTTGTTAAGCATTGAAGCGTCTGCAATATTCATATGGCTTATGGCATAAAAATTGCAAAGTATTCCAACCGTGCCTGATGCCGAACGGATAAAGAGATACAGAATGTTTTTCCCTCTCGGCATTTCCCACATATGATTTTTTGAAATCAGTATCACAGCAAAAATAACTGCAACAGCATTCCTGAAAAAGCTTTTTTGCATTATGGGCAAATCGCCTGAAAGCTTAACAAATAAATTCATCAATGCAAAGAAAAATGCGGAAAGAATAATGAAAGCTATTCCTTTTGTTTTATCGTTTTTAAACATTTGCTTCACCATTTGCATATTGTACCACATAATGAGGCTCATAACAAGACAAATAAAAGAGAAGCCTTGAAAAATCAAGACTTCTCTGAAATGTTTAAATTGGGTAATTATTTCTTTTTGTTGGAATCTTCAAATTCAACCTTACCCATATTTTCAGCCGCACCTGAAAGGGCGTCGGCAGACTCTTCTTCGCCTGTGCCCATCTTGCCGCCGTTTACAACAAGGTTTGTAATAATACCGAAGATGAGAGCGGTTGCAAGAGAAGTGATGGTAAGAAGCGGACCGCCTGTTGCGGAGTTTGTGCCGAAGTTGAGCGCAAGACCGCCGATACCTGTAACAAGGATTGCACTTACAACAAAGAGGTTCTTGTTATTGCCGAGGTCAACCTTTCTGAGCATCTGCAAACCGGATACTGCGATGAAGCCGTAAAGAGCAACGCAAGCACCGCCCATTACACATTTGGGAATGGAGTTGATAAGAGCAACGAAAGGTGTGATGAAAGAAAGAATCATGCAGCCGAATGAAGCGGTAACGATTGAAACAATTGAAGCGTTTCCTGTGATAGCAACACAGCCGATTGATTCACCGTATGTTGTGTTTGCGGCACCGCCGAAGATACCGCCTACGATTGAGCCGAGACCGTCACCGATAAGAGTTTTGTCAAGACCGGGCTCTGTAATAAGGTCTCTGTTGATGATAGAACCTAAATTCTTGTGGTCGGCAATGTGCTGTGCAAGCTCAACAACAGCAATCGGAACGAATGTCATTGCAATGTTGCCGAGAGCGCCTGCGTTAATGGGAAGAACTCCCTCGGGATGCTCTGTAATTGCCTTCAAGAATGTGAATTTGGGATAATCAACTATTGAAGTAAGTCCAAAGGGAACAAAAGCCTCTTTGAATGCGTCAAAGCTCAAAATCTGAAGTGAGGGAACATCTGCAACAATACCGATTAAGGTAAATACAAGAGCAAGAATATAGCCTGCGCCCACGCCGATAATAAAGGGGATAAGACGAAGTGTTTTCGAACCCTTAACTGAAACAAGTACGATTGTAAGGAAGGTTACGGCACCGATAAGAATTGTCAGAAGGCTGTAATCGCTTCCGCCGTTGCCGGACATCCAGGAGGTAGCAGTACCTGAAAGTGAAAGTCCGATTAAGGTAACAATGGGTCCTATGATTACCGCGGGCATAAGCTTGTTAACCCACTTTGAGCCAACCAGCTTGATGATAACAGCAAGAAGAACATAAACAAGACCTGCAAAGGCAATTCCTATAAGCACGCCCCAGTATCCGTAATTCATACCGATAACGGAAGCGTAAGCACCGAGGAATGTGAAAGAAGAACCTAAGAAAACAGGACTTTTACGTTTTGTGCAAACAATGTAAACGAGTGTTCCGATACCTGCACCGAAAAGAGCCGCGGCAGGGTCAAAGCTTAAAGTCTGACCGTTGCTCATAGCAAAGGTGGACATCAAGATGGGAACGAGCAGTGTTGCTGCCATGATTGCAATCATCTGCTGGAAAGCAAAGATGATTGTTTTACTGAACTTGGGACGATCGCCGATGTCATAAATGAGTTTCATTCTGATACTCCTCCTTAATTTTTCGCCGCAATGCAATAAAAAAAGCCTTGCCAATATTGGCAAGGTCAAAATGCAACATAGAATAGTCCTGTTTTAAATATGCCGCACATTCATCTTGCCGATATCTCTGTATCGAATTTAAAGATTGCCGCGTTATCCTGTGTAGTATATCATAAACAGTCTTTTTTTGTCAATAAATTTCTTTAAAAGACGAAAAATATTTTATTCACCGAGGAAAGAGTGAATTGCGTCGATTTCGTTTTCCGTAAAAACTTTAATTCCGGATTCCGAAAAGAGCTTGGCGGTCACGCCGTCACCTGCGGTTTTGTTGCCCGTGAAAGTGCCGTCATAAATGATGCCTTTTCCGCATGAGGGGCTGTTGGCTTTCAGTACGGCAACATCTGCGCCTACGGTTTCTGCAATATACAGCGCGGTTTGAGCCCCTTTGGTATATTCCGTTGTAACATCTTTTCCCGCATTTGAAATTACCTTGTCACCGCAGATTTCCGCAGGATTTCTCGGGGTTGCAAGTCCGCCGAGCTGTTCGGGACAAACGGGAATCAGCGTGTGCTCTTTTGCGAGAGCAAGCAGTTCTTCACATTTACAGTTGTCGCCCTTATAGCGGCAGTTACAGCCCATAAGGCATGCGCTTACAATAATTTTTGCCATATTATTCACCTTTTTTACTGTTGATTACCTTACAAATATCAACGCCTGTTTTACCGTCTGTTGCGTCGATATTAACTTTTATAACCTCTGAAAGCGATGTGGGAATATTTTTCCCTACATAATCGGGGCGAATTGGCAATTCCCGATGCCCGCGGTCAACCAAAACCGCAAGGCGGATTTTACCAGGTCTGCCCAAGGAAAACAGTGCGTCTATTGCCGCCCGCGCCGTGCGCCCCGTGTAGAGCACATCATCTACAAGCACAACTTCTTTTCCGTTTATATCACCGTCGATTTTTGTATCTCCGACTTTCGGCGATTCGTCAATCTTTTCAAGGTCATCACGGTAAAATGTAATGTCAAGAGAGCCTACGGGGACGGACATCTTGCTGTTTTTCTCAATGTTGGCGGCTATTATCTTTGCAATGGGCACTCCTCTTGTGCGGATTCCCACTAACACAAGGTTTGATAAATCCGAGCATTTTTCAACAATTTCATAAGAAATACGCATTAACGCCCTGCCCACCGCCGCATCGTCAAGCACCTGAACCTTTGTTTCAAGACAGTTAGTATTGCTCTCCATAAAAACACCTCTTCTGCCCTGAAATTATACCATGAGTGATTTTTTATGTCAACTGAAGCCAAAGCAGAGGATTTTGTAACTGACGCACTTGTCAAAGAAAATAAAATGTGATATCATTAGAAAAAATAAGTGAAAATGAGGGACCGATATGGAAGACTTTACAAAAAATGTAACAAGCTTTGATGACCATCCGTTAGTGGCGCATAAGGTTACGCATCTTTGTGACATCAATACAGGTTCAAAGGAATTTTGCGAAATTGTGGATGAACTGACAATGCTTATGGGCTATGAGGCGTTAAAGGATTTGAAAACAAAAAATGTACCTATTCAGGCTCCTCTTGCGGATTTTGATTCTCCCGTGCTTGCGGAGGATTTCACAATCGTACCTATTCTCCGCGCAGGTCTCGGTATGGTAGATGGGCTTCGCCGCCTTTCTCCCACGGCAAAGGTAGGGCATATCGGTCTTTACCGTGACCAGGAAACCTTAAAACCGGTTACATATTATTATAAAATGCCCGTAGATATCACCGAAGGTCCCGTTATCATCGTTGACCCTGCTCTTGCAACAGGCGGCAGTGTGGATGCTTCTATTGAATACCTCAAAAAAGAGGGTTGCACAAATATAAAGGTAATGTGCATTTTTGCATCGGATGTCGGCGTAAAGCTTTTATATGAAAAGCACCCCGATGTGAAGATTTATGCCGCAAAATATATACCCGGCGGACTTAATAAGGACGGTTATATCGTTACAGCCGCAGGCGATGCGGGCGACCGCGTTTGCGGAACCTGCAGTTATAAGCCCGCAAGGCAGGCAAAACCCTGAGTAAAGAACAGTAAATTAAACAAAGCAGCAAGCAAACTAAAAAACAGTTTGTTTGTTGCTTTCTTTTTAATTTTTGAAAACCATAGATGGATAGCGTTTTTTGTGTTATCATTTAGATGATAAATATTTTCGGAGGTGCCGTATGATAAATTCCATACAAAACGAATATTTGCGTGTTTCGGTAAAAGATTTCGGCGCAGTGCTTTGCGGAGTGCAAAGCGTAAAAACAGGGCACGAGTTTTTGTGGCAGGGCAATCCCCAGGTGTGGAACGGGCAATCCCCCGTACTGTTTCCCATTATCGGCAAATTATTAGATGATAAATGCCGTATAGGCGGTAGTGAGTATGAAATTATCCGCCACGGAATTGCGCGGCATAGGGATTTTACCTGCATTGAGGCATCGGAGAATTCACTCACATTTTTACAAAAAAGTGATGAGCAGACAAAAATTAACTATCCGTACGATTATGAATTGTATATGCAATTCAGTATAGATGAAAATTGTCTGACAGTCACACACAGCGTAAAAAATCCAAATAAGGAAACAATGTATTTTTCACTGGGCGCCCATCCTGCCTTTAATTGCGCGATGGGAGATACGCTCATTTTTGATGAAAGCGAAACGCTTTGGAGCGAACGCATAGACCACGATTCTCTTTTGACGGAAGAACGGGATTTGATTTTGGAAAACAGCGATACCCTGACTCTCACAGAGCATCTGTTTGACAAGGACGCGCTGATTTTTTCCGGCATCCGTTCAAAAGGCGTTACGCTTAATTGCCGACATGCGCAAACAAAGATGCACTTCACTTTCGGCGATGTACCGTTTTTGGCAATCTGGGCAAAGCCCGCCGCGCCGTATGTGTGCATTGAACCATGGCACGGCATTAACGACGGTTACCGAAAAACTGCGGATTTTTCCCAAAAACGCGGAATTGTTTCATTGCCGTCCGGCGAAACTTTCAGTTTTTCGTGGCAGGCAGAGTTTTTTGAAAATGTTCATGAATAATATGCATATATCCACGCTTGAATACGGCGCATTGCAGAACGGCAAAAGCAGTCGCGGCATATGTTCGGCTTCCGATTTGCAGTAGCTTTTTGCAAAACATCTGTATTTTTGTCGATTATTTTGTTTTTTTTGCAATCAACATTGAAAAGAAAACAGAATAATGTTATGCTTAGAGTATAAAAACGGATTTTTTTGAAGTGTATTTTGCACGGACACTTAATAAGCAAAATGTGTACAGTCGCGAAAGTCGCGAAATTTCAAGCAGAGGGTAAGCTGATGGCAGATAGAAAAACGCCGATTGGTTATGAGAGCAAAAACGGTATTAAATACGGTGTTGACGGCAATATAATCAAAACAGTCGAACCCGTTAAGAAAAGCAGTAATAACAATAAAAACATTCATGATGGACACCGCCAAAGACTTCGCGAACGCTTCCTGCGTGACGGACTTGAAGGCTTTGAAGACCACAATGTGCTTGAACTTTTGCTGTTTTACAGTATTCCCGTAAGAGATACAAATGAAGACGCCCACCGCCTAATCCGAGAATTCGGCTCACTTTCGGGAGTTTTCGATGCAAAATACGATGACATTTTAAAGGTGAAGGGCATCGGTGACAGAACAGCATTGCTTATTAAGCTTATTCCTGAACTTTTCCGCAGATATGAGGTTGATAAGCTGAATAAAGACACGGTAATGCTTAACAGCGCGGAGCTTGTCGCAAAGTATGTTTCAAAACATTTCAAGGGACTCACAGAGGAAAAGCTTTACGCCTTGTATCTTGATTCAAATTGCAGACTTTTGAGCTTTCAGCTTATAAGCAGCGGGGGAGTAAACTCGGCACCTATGAATAATCGTCTGATTGCGGAGTATGCATATTCCACAAACGCGGCAAGCGTTATTCTCGTGCATAATCATCCGTCGGGAATTTGTGCACCGTCCCGCAAGGATATTGACGCTACAATCGCCGTAGCAGATATAATGGAAGCAATAGGAATAAGACTGAGCGATCATATAATCATAGGAAACGGCGACGATTACTTCTCTTTCAGGCTCAGTCCCAAATGGAAGCATATTTTTAAATAAAAAAATCCCCGACTTCAAGCCGTCGGGGATTTGCTTTTATTATTTGTAACCCTTTTTGCGGAGAATTGCATCAATTTTGTCAGCGGGATTAAGAAGCTTGCTGACCGATTTATCGTGGTTAAGGGTGTCAATAATGTACGAAAGATATTTTGAAAGGTCAACCTCGCAGAACCACTCACGTTTTTTAAGTTCCGGGGTGCGGTAAACAAGGTTTGTGGTAAATACTCTGTCAAAAAGTCCGTCTCTGAACGCCTTGTCAAAGTTGTCGAGCCCGTTGCAGAAAAGACCGAAAGCTGAGAAAATAAACACTCTGTTTGCACCGAGAGATTTAAGCTTTGATGCAACTTCCAGCATGGACTCTCCCGAAGAAATCATATCGTCAATAATCATAACATCCTTGCCCTCAACATTAGAGCCTAAGAAGGAGTGCTCAAGGATGGGGTTTCTGCCGTCAACTATTCTTGAATAGTCGCGTCTTTTATAGAACATACCGAGGTCTAGGCTGAGCACATTTGAATAGTACATGCAGCGTGACATACCGCCCTCATCGGGGGAGATAATCATTGTGTGCTCTTTGTCAAGCTTTAAGTCGTCAAAATGATTAACAAGAGCCTTAATCATCTGGTATGCAGGTGAAACATTTTCAAAGCCGTGGAGGGGAATGGCGTTTTGAACGCGGGCATCATGTGCGTCAAAGGTAATAATATTGTCAACGCCCATATCAAGGCAAAGCTCCTGTAATGCAACTGCACAGTCAAGGGATTCTCTGGAAGAACGCTTGTGCTGTCTGCCCTCATAGAGCATGGGCATAATAACCGTAATTCTTTTTGCCTTGCCTCCGATAGCCGAAATAGCTCTTTTTAGGTTAGCGTAATGGTCATCGGGACTCATGGGAACGGTGTTACCGTACATTTTGTAAGTTACGCCGTGATTAAACGGGTCAATAAGAATGTAAATATCAAAACCTCTTACAGACTCGTGAAGAGAACATTTTCCTTCGCCGGTACCAAAACGGGGGAAAGAGGTGTTAAGAATATATGTTTCGCGTTCATAGCCTGAAAAAGCGATTGTTGTTTTGTGCTCGCTTTCCTGCTGTGAACGCCATTTCACAAGATAACGGTCGATTTTTTCCGCCATTTCCTCACAGCCCGGTAAAGCGATAATACCGAGCGGTCCGTTAGGAATAGTGGTAATTTCTCTGTCTGCCATTTTTTTACCTCCGCATATAAGCAATTAAACTACTATATATATTCTACTTATTTATTCGTCTTTTGCAAGGGAAAATCGACAAAAAAATTATTTTTAGTTAAAAGAGTGTTCAACCGTTATCACAGCAAAATATCTTTCGTCTATTTTGCTCAAATTATCCTCAACTGTTTTGCTGATTTCTTCATTTGAAAGCTTGTTTTCGTACGGAACGGTCAAATCAAATATCAGATTTGTATGTGTGGGACCGTCAACAACTCTGAAATCGTGAATTGACATATCTTCGGAAATGCCTTTAACTGTCTCCAAGGTCATTTTGCGAAGATTATTTATTTTTTCATCATCAACAACAATGGGGTCAAGATGAATGGAAATAAGCATACCGAATTCGTTTGCAATATCTCTTTCAATCAGGTCGATAACATCGTGCGCCTCCATAATATCGGCGTTTGAAGGAATTTCGGCGTGCGCAGAAGCAAACTTTCGGTTGGGACCGTAATCGTGAATGATTAAATCATGAACTCCCACAATGTTATCATATGTAAGAATTTTGTTTTCAATGGCTTCAACGAGCTCTTTTTCGGGCGGTTTGCCTAAAAGCTCGCCAACGGTGTCTTTAAGGATGTTAATACCGGTGAGAAGTATAAAACCTGCAACAAACACGCCTAAATATCCGTCTATATTGATTGTAGAGAATGCGGATACAATTACGGATATTGCCGCAACTGAGGTGGCAAGACAGTCGCTGAAACTGTCTTTCATAACAGCCATCATGGGAGCGGAATTTATCTTTTTGCCCAGCCTTCTGTTAAAAATACCAAGCCATAGCTTTGCCGCGATACTTGCAATAAGGATGCCGAGAGAAAGTCCGCTGAAAATTACGGGTTCGGGATGTATGATTTTGCTAATTGAACTTTTCATAAGCTCAACGCCCATGAGAAGCACGAAAAAAGCAACGGCAAGCGCCGATATGTATTCAATTCTGCCGTGCCCGTATGGGTGGCTTTTGTCGGCAGGTTTTGCCGAAACCTTAACACCGATAAGTGAAATAATGGAAGAACCGGCGTCCGAAAGGTTGTTAATAGCGTCCGCAGTAACAGAAATACTGCCGGAAACAATTCCGGCAATATATTTTGAAACTGCAAGTAAAATATTAAGTATTATTCCCGTAACGCTGCCCAGCGTTCCGTAAGCGGCGCGCACACGGACATTGTTTATATTTTCGCTGTCCTTAACAAACAGCTTTACAAGCAAACGAGTCAATTTTCTTCTCTCCCTCAGGATTTCTTATCCATAATTCCCCAAACGCCTCTTGCGATAAGGCGAAGCCACAATTCAGCCACCTGACGCGGCGTCCAGTCGTGATTTTCAATAATCCAACATCGAATAAGCCCGACTGAGCCGTATTTGCAGTATTCATATGTGAAGCTGTATCTCTCGCTGTCCATTTCGGGATAAATCGACGAGAAAAGCTCAAAAACAGCGTCGTTCATAACCGTACCGATTCTATATACAAAATTTGCGTCTCCGTTTTCGCCGATAAGCATTACGAAAGCGTCAGCGTTTTCACTAATAAATACGCAGAATCTTTCAAGAATATC
>JBJEPX010000034.1:0-53955 GCA_051881455.1 Candidatus Fimenecus sp.
AAGGAACGAATTTTATTTCATATTCGGCGTAAGCCGAATATTTCATAATCCGTAATATTATAACATATCCGCGAAGCGCATTGTGCGAAGCGGGTATGTTACAATGTTCTCCGAAACATAGAAATCTATGATTTCGTTATGTTTCGTGAGGTTATTATTTCATATTGCGTAGCAATATTTCATTAACTGTGCTACACTGTCCAATTGTCCAAATCCCTAATCTGCAATTGCTGAAAACACCATTGAAATCCGAACCTCTATGGGTTGGACTCAATGGTGTTTTACTTTTTAATTCATTGTTCAAGCGGCTTTTCAAAGTCACTTGTTGTTTGTACTGAAAGCAGAAAGAGATCGCTTATTTTATTTCTTTTTATATCCGCATTTAGGGCAAACACCATTCTCATTCAGGGAAATGCCGCACAGCGGACAGCGGTCAACGGTCTTGTTGGTTTCGTATTCTTGTGATGCAGCATTGACACCGCTGGTGAAAGTGAGCTTGGCAATGTTGAGTTTGTCTTTAAGCAGATCATAAACGATCTTGATCATGCCTTCAACTGTCATAGTTTCTTTTGTCACTACCAAACGGCAATCGGGATAAGCTGTTGCCAAATCGGTTTTAAAAGCCGGACCTTTCATCTTATTATTTGGTGCTCCGTCCTTAATTCCTTGAGCCTCATAAACACCGAGAATTGCGGGCAACAGAGGATCATCTTCCCTAAGAATCAATGCGTGGTCAAAGTTCTTTAAAACTTCCCATGCGGTCTTTTGAATCTCATTGCACGGAAAAACCATATTCACACCGGGTTCTACAGAATCCTCAACCTCAATGGTCAGAACTCCGGTATGTCCGTGCAAATACTGAGCTTCGCCTTTGAAACCGTAAAAACGGTGTGCGTATTGCAGATCTAAAGTTGTAATGCTTCTCATAACTGTACTCCTTTATAATAAATATTTACGGGTTATGTATGCGCCCGTATGTTAACTTGTTGAAGAATCATCAAAATCAGCAATTATGCTATTTGGGTGATTTTTGACAATCCGGACATATTCCCCGAAAAATAATATCGTATCCGGTAAATGCAAATCCGTGGTCATCCTTAACGTTTTTCTCCAAACCGGTAATATATTCCATATCCACATCAAAAACCCTACCGCATTTTTCGCACTTCACATGGCAATGATCATGGCATCGATGGTCAAAACGATCAGCTCCGCCCGGAACTTCTATTTTGCGAATGTGGCCCATTTCGGACAACAACCTTAAATTTCGGTAAACCGTTGCTCTGCTCACATTAGGGTGTTCTGTTGCGATTGTTTCGTAGATCTCATCTGCGGTAGCATGGCATTGTAGTTTGTTTACAGCTTCAAAAACCAACGAACGCTGAATTGTATGGCGTTTCATTATATTTATTTCACCCTTATTTATTTTCTGTCCTTAATGATATTATATATCATTAAGGACTATATGTCAATAATTTTTTTATTGAAAACACCGTTATTTTTCGTATGTTCGGCTTTGTGATCTTCTCTGTTCACTGTTGGAAAAGATAAAGATGGGAGAATATCATCGTTGCTTTTATCATCGGCATTGATAACCTGACTGCGTAGTGCTATAATAAACCTGTTTACATAAAATTAACATTATTTTGTTAATCTCGGTAATACTATTTGCAACAGATTGCAGGAGGTAAAGTATGAGAGCGGAAGATTTAATGCGTGAGGCGCAGGAATATTCGGATAAAATTACACAATTTAGGCGAACGCTTCATAAAAATGCGGAAACGGGCTTTGATTTGGAAAACACCGTTGACTTTGTGAAAGAGGAGCTTGAAAAATTAGGACTTAAACCTCAAGACTGCGGAAAATCGGGAGTTGTCGCCTTGATTGAGGGCAAAAAAACAGGAAAAGTCTTTCTTCTCCGTGCCGATATGGATGCCCTCCCTGTTAAAGAGGAAGCAGATGTGGATTTTAAGTCGGAAAACGGCAAAATGCATGCCTGCGGTCATGATACGCACACAGCCATGCTTTTAGGTGCCGCATCTCTTTTAAAAGCCCATCAGGAGGAAATCGAGGGCACTGTTAAGCTTATGTTCCAGCCTGCCGAGGAGCTTTTGGAGGGCGCAAAGGATATGGTTGATAGCGGAGTGCTTGAAAATCCCCATGTTGATGCGGCACTGATGATTCACATAATGGCAGGTATGCCGTTTGAAACAGGTACGGTTATCGTTTCCGCCCCCGGTGTGAGCGCACCCGCGGCGGATTACTTTCAAATAGAAATACAGGGCAAGGGCTGCCACGGCTCAATGCCAAATACGGGTGCCGACCCCATAACGGCGGCGGCTCATATCCTTGTAGGCTTGCAATCAATTCAGGCAAGAGAAATCGGTATGAACGATCGTGCGGCGTTAACGGTTGGAAAAATTCAGGCAGGCTCTGCCGCAAATGTAATACCCGATACGGTGACTATGGCAGGAACTCTCCGTGCTTTTGATGAGGAAACAAGAGAATTTATTAAAAAAAGATTGGTTGATATTTCAACGGGAACTGCTGAGACTTTCCGTACAAAGGCAGAGGTGACCTTTACAAGCGGTTGTCCTACTTTGGTTAACGATAAGGATTTGTCAGTCAGCGTCAGCGGATATATGAAGGAGCTTTTGGGAGATACAAGAGCCTTTTCCGTAGCCGAACTTAATGAAAGGGGAGGCGGCAGTGCGTCAAAAACCTCGGGTTCAGAGGATTTTGCCTATGTCAGCCACCAAGTCCCTTCTCTTATGCTGGCTTTGGCGGGAGGAAAGCCGGAGAACGGATACAGTTACCCACAGCATCACCCTATGGTAAAATTCGACGAAAATGCCCTTCCTGTCGGCAGTGCGGTTTATGCGTATGCGGCGTTTAGATGGCTGGAAGAGCACAAATAAAGTGATTATAAGGTAATGAAAAACAGTCTGTAAAATTTTCACTTTACAGACTGTTTTTCTATATTATCAATAATTTATTTTATTGTGCCGTCGGGATTGAAAACGGGGAGCTTTTCAAGGAAAATCAAATCGTCTCTGTCAGCGGCACCACCCTCGGCAAGAACGCACATTCTGCCGCATACGATTCCGCCTGCCTCATTTACAAGCTTTTCAACTGCGGCAATGGATTCACCCGTTGTAACAACATCGTCAACTATGAGAATTTTCTTGCCTTTCATAAGTTCTGCATCGGCAACATCAAGATAAAGCTTTTGCTCGCCTTCTGTGGTAATGGACTTAACGGTGGTTTCAAAGACGCCTGTCATATAAAGCTTGGGCTTTTTTCTTGCAACAAAATATTTGCGGTTGCCGTCAAGTCTTGCCATTTCGTGGGCCAAAGGAATACCCTTTGCCTCAGCGGTAATAACATAATCGTACTCGGGAGCCTTTTTGAGCATATGCTCGGCACAAGCGGTGGTAAGCTCTGGGTCGCCGAAAACTATAAACGCACCTATGTAAAGATCATCCGTTACCCTGCAAAGGGGAAGCTTTCTTTGAAGCCCTGCAACATTAAGCGTATAAAACATATCAATCACCTTTCACAAAAATTAATCAGCGGCGGAAAGCCCGCCGCTGAATTTGAGATTTCAGTTAGCCAGTGCACGGGACAGCCATATTTCAGCAATGTCCATAGCGGCATAAAGACCTTTTTTTTCGCTTGTTTTTACAATTCTCTCACGGGCGCTGACATCGGGGTCAGTATTAAGCAGCTGTACGGAAACCTTTGACGCAACCTCAACGTCACCAACGGGCTTAGTTGCGGTAATCTGCATCATAATAACATAATTTTCCGACGGATCGCCGTAATAAAGAGTGTTTCCGTTTCTTACCAGAGGCTTGCCCTTATATGTGAGAAATTTGTCATTTTTTGATGACATATTCAACACCTCTTTGTTTTATTTTGATTTAGACGCTTTGAGATATTCTTTTACAAGGTCCTGCAAAAGCTCATCTCTGTCAAGGCGGCGGATAAGACTTCTCGCATTATTGTGCGTTGTGATATAAGTGGGGTCCTCGGAAAGAATGTAGCCCACAATCTGATTTATGGGATTATATCCCTTTTCCACCAACGCGTCATAAACCGAAACAAGTATCTGCCGGGTCGTTTCTTCACGGTCGTCTTTTAATGAGAACTGAATTGTCTTGTTGGGATCAAGCATTTCGCCACCTCCTGTTACTAATCAAAACTATTATACACTGTTTTCCTCAAAAAAACAATAGCAAAGTTTATTGTTTAAGAGGTATATTTTCCTTTGCGAGAGAAGCAATAATTTCGTCTGCAACCGTCATAACCTCTTCGCGGGTAAGAGTTCTTTCAGGGTGAGAGAAGGTTATGCGTGTTGTTATTGATTTCATATCGCCGTCACGGTAGGTATCAACAACCTCAACCTTCTGAATAAGCGGACAAGCAGTATCTGCAATTGCCTTGCCTATGGGGGCAAAGGTTTCTGATACAAAGGACAGGTCAACCTCAATTTCGGGGAAGCGTGAAGGCTCCTTGTAGTGGATTCCTGCGTCTTCGATTTCCGCAAATGCCTTAACATCAATTTCGGCAAACACAATAGCCGCTTTTTTGTCGATTTTCTTTGAAACGGAGGGATGCGCTATGCCGATTTCGCCTAAAACAACGCCGTTACAGCTAATTTCGTTTAAGTTTCTGGGGTGTTCATATGAATGAGTTGCCGCAATCGCCTTGAAATCAAGCTTTTGATGTTTAATATCGTCAGCCGTTACGCAAAGCATTGTGCAAAGCTCAAAGTAAAGCTTTTCAAGAGATTTTGTCTTGCTGAAAAGGGTAACGCAAAGCTTTTTGTGCTCGTCGCAAAGATTATCGCTGTTTACTCCGTTAACGGTTCTGCCTATCTCAAATACGCCGAAATCGGGAGCGTAAGATGTGTTTGTGCGAACCTGACAAAGCTGTGTGGGCACAATTGAACGGCGTATTGTTTCAATATTGGGATTGGTGGCATTGATAAGCTTAATATTATCTTCAATTTCAATACCAAGCGCCTTATACTCATCGTAATACTGCCATACATAGGAATGAAGCTCGTGAAGTGAGAAACGCTTAACAAGAATATCCTTAATTTTGTCTTCGACCGTCTTTTCCACATCTGCACGGACAGGGTAGAGGGGAGCGGCGGCTGTGTGAATATCAAAATTGTCGTAGCCGTAAATTCGTGTGATTTCCTCAACGATGTCCGCCTTTATGGTAACATCTTTTGTGGCGCGCCAGCTGGGAACTTTTACAGTGAACTTGTCGCCGTCATTCGTAGCCCTGAAGCCGAGAGAATTAAGTGTTTTCACAATAGTGTTGTTGTCAATTTCAATTCCTGTGTACTTATCAATAAACGCCTTGTCAAAATCCAGAGTAACCTCAGGATAATGATGCGCATATTCGTCGGTAAGTGAAGAAACCACACGAGCGCCCTTGTCTGTGTCCTGCATAAGCTTTACAAATCTGCCGATGGCAGGAACGGTCATTTCGGGGTCAAGACACTTTTCGTAACGCATAGAAGCGTCTGTTCTGTGTGAAAGACGAACCGTGGATTTTCTGACTGACGCCGCATCAAAGGTAGCGCTTTCAAGGGTAAGAGTGGTGGTATCCTCAACAATTTCCGAGTCAAGACCGCCCATAATTCCCGCAATGGCAACAGGTGTGTCACCGTTGCAAATCATAAGTGTATTTTCGTCAATATTGCGGTCAACACCGTCTAAGGTTTGGAAGGTAAAGGGCTCAGAAAAACGCTTAATGCGTATTTTCTCTACCTTACGGCTGTCAAAGGCATGCATTGGCTGACCCATTTCAAGCATAAGGTAGTTTGTAAGGTCGGCAAGGAAGTTGATAGCACGCATACCGCAGTAGTAAAGGCGGATACGCATATTTACGGGGCTTACGGTTGTGTGAATATTCTCCACCTGTAAGCAAGAATAACGCTGACAGAGAGGGTCCTCAATCTTCATATCAACTTTGGGCAGATTGTCGTATTGCTTTAAATCCGCAGTATCAAGGGGCTTTAACTCTCTGCCTGCAAGAGACGCAAATTCACGGGCAATACCGTAATGTCCCCAAAGGTCGGGACGGTTTGTAAGGGATTTGTTATCAACCTCAAAAATAATATCGTCAATCTCATAAATTTCTTTAAGGTCTGTGCCGTTTTTTACATCGTCGGTAATATCCATAATGCCCGAATTATCGTCGCTTATACCGATTTCCTTTTCGGAACAGCACATACCGTTGGACATATATCCTGCAAGGGGACGGGGAGCAATTTCTATATCGCCGATTTGTGCGCCCACTTTTGCAAAGGCGGTTTTCATACCAACGCGCACATTGGGAGCGCCGCATACAACATCAACGAGGTCATTTTCGCCTATATCCACCTTTAAAAGATGGAGTTTTTCACTCTTTGGGTGATTTTCAACAGATTTAATCTCTGCAACAACAATTCCGCTTAAATCCGAACCCTTGAAGAAAATTTCATTTTCAACCTCGGCGGTGGAAAGTGAAAAACGGTGAATCAAGTCAACCTTGTCAAGACCTGTAAGGTCAACAAAATCTGAAATCCAGTTCATTGATAAAAACATAATTTGCTCCTCCTTTCTTATTCGTCATCGGTAAACTGTGAAAGACTTTTAAGGCTTCCGCTGTTCAAGTCACGAATATCCTTAACGCCGTATTTCATCATAGCAAGTCTTGTAAGACCTAATCCAAAAGCAAAGCCTGTGTATTCCTCGGGGTCAATACCGCCCGCCTTTAATACCTCGGGGTGAATCATACCGCAGGGGCAAAGTTCAAGCCAGCCGCTGTGCTTGCAGGACGGGCAGCCCTCACCGCCGCAGATAAGACAGCTTATATCAAGCTCAAAGCCCGGCTCAACGAAGGGGAAAAATCCGGGGCGCAAACGCACCTTAATGTCCTTTTGGAAAACCTCGGAAAGCATCGTTTTCATAAAGTAGATAAGATTTGAAATGGAGATGTCCTTATCCACCATAACGCCCTCCATCTGGAAAAAGGTGTTTTCATGGCAGGCGTCGGTAGCCTCGTTTCTGAAACAGCGGCCGGGGAAAATCGCCTTTATGGGCACGCCGTCGTTTACAAGGGCGTCTTTATATTTTTTGTATATGGCATTTTGTGCCGCAGATGTCTGCGATTTTAAAAGCTGACCATTTTCGAGATAATATGTGTCCTGCATATCACGGGCAGGGTGGTCTTTGGGAATGTTGAGAGACTCAAAGCATTCATAATCCGTTACTACCTCGCTGTAATCCTCAACGGTGAAGCCCATTGATTTGAATATTGTTTCGCATTGACGCTGAACCAAAGTAATGGGATGATATGAGCCACGGCTCAGGTCGGCGGGAACGGTAATATCGAAAAGCGGAACGGAGTTTATCTCCCGTTTCATTTCAAGTTCTTTTAATTCCTTTGCCTTTTCCTGAATTTTCTCTTCAATAAAGGCTCTGACCTCGTTTGCCTTTTGTCCCATAATAGGTCTTTCTTCGGCAGAAAGAGAGCCCATCATTTTAAGAATAGAAGTAAGCTCGCCTTTTTTGCCGAGAACGGCAACTCTGAAATTTTCAAGCTGATTCTGGTCGGTAAATGCTGCCAGCTCTGCCTCCGCTTTTTTGCGGATAGCTTCAAGCTTTTCTTTCATATAATCAATCCTTTCAATAATTTATATAATAAAAAATCGTCCCTTGCATAATACAAGGGACGAAGTAAAATCTCCGCGGTACCACCCAAATTTTTGCCTTGAAGCAAACACTCCTGTGCTCTGTAACGGGAGCCTGCCGTTATTGCCTACTGTAATTTCAGCAATACCACTCCGAAGTGAAATTCAGCAATTTTTTGGTTTGCTGTGCTTTCAGCCCGTGACACAGCTCTCTGTAAAACCGTTTATAAAACAGCCTACTGTCTTCATCAATGTGTTTTCATTATCGGGGAATAGTATATCAAAAGATTTTGTTTAAGTCAAGAGAATTTTAGTCCTCTTCACGGCGGCGTTTAATGATAACAGCCGTCATATAAGTCAAAACAATCATTACAACGCATACAGCCGCGGCAGAGGTGTAGAAAGCGATGCGGCCTGCACTCGATGTTCCTGAAATGCCGCTTATATCGCTGCCGTTTCCGCTGCCCTGACCGTTCGAAATTACATTTTCACCTGTGGTGCCGTCGATTACAGTGCCGTCGGGCAATGTAACAACCTTTGAAATTGCGAATTGGTCAATTCTTGTTTCTGTTCCGTTCTCCACGCTGTATGAGTCAAAATAGAGGTTACCGCCGTCTATCTGAATGTATGAATATGTGGGAATATCTATTGAAATTATCTTTTCGGCGGTGGGGAAAAGCTGATCGGTTTCCTCCTGCGGCTTGGGCTCATAATGCTTAACACCCGCCGTGCCGTTTATGGAATAAACCGTTCCCTCGGGCTTGATTTTTGATGTGTATTCAAGACCGTTGTATTTAAGAGTCTGCTTTTCCGAAGCCACAACCTCGTTATTGTTCATAGCGTCCGTACGCATATAAACATGGTCATGACCTTGGAATACCATATCAATGCTAAGTTCAGGCATAAGTACTGAAAGCTGTTCACGGAGGGCTATAACATCGCTGTCATCAAAGTGAGCGCCGTTTGAATAGGGAGCCTTGTGAAGAGCCACGAATTTCCACGGCTGTTTTGATGCGTTCATATCGGCTTTAAGCCATTCTAACTGCTCATTTGAAAGAGTGCCGTCCGAATTAAGTGCGTTTGTGTTGAGTATTGCAAAGTGAGCCGTGTTGTAATCGAAAGAGTAATATACACCCGTTGTTGTATCCTGCTCAGGAAGATTTGTTAAGAGGTAATTATCAACGATGGCATTTTCTGTTTTTGCCTCGTGATTGCCCACAGCTTCCATAAGTGCCGTATCAATAAGATTATCGGATGCGGAGTTGAACATACGCTGCCAATGTCTGAAATCGCCGCCGTGGTCAACCATATCTCCTGTTGTGAGTATAAAATCGGAGCCGCTGTGATTTTTAAATGCTGTGTCAACAGTCATTGCCCAGTTGTTGTTATATTGCTTTTCAGTGACAGACTGTGGGTCTGTCATGTGGAAAAAGCTGAAAGCATTTGAGTTGTCGGCAGTTTCAAGAACTCCCACATCACTCCACCAGTTGCGTGACGCGTCGCCCACGCGGTAGCAGTATTTTTTACCCGCTTCAAGTCCCGTGATTTTAACAGTGTGGCGGTTTATGTAAATATCGTGATAAAGAATACCTAAAAATCCTAAATCAATGGAGGCATAAGAGCGTGTAACCTCTTTTTCACAGTTTGTGCTGATATTTGCGTTAACCGTTGTTCCTCTTGAAAAATCGGGATTTTCCGAATAGGGGACAATCTGAACATCGGTGCGAGTTACGCTGTATTTTGTGAAATAGCTGATATTTCTTGTTGTTTTTGTGTCAGCGCCGAAGGTTACTGCAATGTTGGAGGGGCGGCGAAGATTATAAGCCGTTGCCGTTACGGGAACTCTGCCGTTGTAAACAGCGGTACCGTTGAGGTCAGCCTTTTCGGCGGGAGTTTCGTCATAAGTGAAATCCTTCATAATTCTGTAAAACTCTGCGTCAATTATGTCATACTGACTTTGAGTAAGATATTCGCTGAGAGCCGAATATACAACATCGCTGAGCTTGTCGCCGCCTAAAAGCCCTGTCATAAGCAGAATAGAAATAACATCGCCTGCGCCAAGTCCCGTAAATCCGTCCGCGCCCACAATTCCGGCAATAGCATCGGCAATTGTTTGGAAGATTTCGGGATTAGAGCCGTTAATTCCTATTGAAATCGGGTCAATGTTTATGCTTGCGAGAATTTCACCCTGAAGAAGGTCGTCAAGTATAACGGTAAGAAGCGTATCAACAAGAGTTTCCGCATTTTCGCCGTTGTCGAAGCGTTGAAGGGCGCTTTGCAAGAATCTGTCGTCATGAGGATATTCATCGTTTGTGTAGTGGTATGCAAGAACTGTGGAAGCAAGGTCGCCAACGGTTCCCTTTTCGCCGCTGCTTGCAAAGCCCAAGGTATCTGCAAACTTTGTGCAGGGATAATCGGAAATTTCCACGTTGAGCACCTTGTCAATCATAGGCTCAACTGCCGTGAGAGTGTATTCCGGATCCTGAATGTACTTTCTGTCAAGCTGATTGCAAAGCGTTAAGAGAACAGCTTTGAGAGCCGAGGAGGAAATACCGCCCAAAAGCTCGCTGTTGGTAGCCTCTTTAAGCGCTGTGTCAAGGTCTATGGCGTTGTCGAGGTAATTAAAAAGACCGCCTGCGTTTTCAATATCCTTGCCTATTCCGTAGCGAAGCTCAAATTCAAGCTTGTTCATAATAAAGCTTTTAATTCCGCCCTCGCCGAAGTTAAGCCCGAAGGATTTAATTTTGAAGGGCCTTGCCTGAGGTGCGCCGTTAATCTCAACCTGCTTTACCTCGTCAATATCGTGAGTTTTGTAGTCAAGAGTAATTTTACCGTCTGCTTCCGTTTCAAGAGATACCGTTCTGAATTGATTGGGATAGCTTAAAAGCGTTGATGTTACAATATCGGTAATCGTCTCGCCGTTATCGCTCACATAGCTTGCCACATCCTGCATATGAACATGGCCTGTGAATACATAGTGCATACCTGCGTCTGCAAGAGTGTCGGCACATTTTTCCCACTCTTTCATTACGAAAGCTTCAAAAAGGTCCGCTTCACAGTCAAAGTGGGGAACAATGTTAAAGTGAGTAAGTCCTATGGGTGTGCGGCCGTCAGCAATAGCCCTTTCGGTTTCAGCTTTTACCCATGCGAGAAGTTCGGGGGACATACTTCCTGCGGTTTCGTGTTCGTCTGTACCGTCATCGGTGTTGTCGGCGCTGTATCTGCCGCCGTCAATGGCTATAAGTCTGTAACCGTCGCCTAAATTTGCCGTGTATGAAAGTCCGCCCTCGTATTCACCGTCTGCGGGCTGATATCTTGAAAGAGCCTCGTCATATCCGAACTCATAATATATACTTTCAAATTCCTCGGGAGTGCAGGGAGTATCGTCAACCCATTCCGTTCCGTTGAATTTAGCGGCACTACCGTTGTTAATATCATGGTTGCCGTTTATGAGGTAAACAGGAATACCCGTTTCCTGTTCAAAACGGTGAAGCCGTGCGGCAAGTTCAACATGACCTGCTTTTTCACCGTTTTTCGTAAGGTCACCGGGGATAAGCACAAAGTCAATCTCACCTCTGTCCGCCATCTCCTCAAATGAGGCAAGAGCACATTCCAATACGCTCTGCGCAAGGTATGATGTGGAGTTATCCAGCTTGCAAACCTCAATAAACTTGTTTATGTCCGGACCCATACTGTTTCTTGCGAAATAGTGAAGGTCGCTCATTACGCCGAAATTGGCCTCTGCGGGAGCGGCGGCAAGGGCAGTAAAGGGAATACTTACCGCAATAATCGCAACGGCGATAATGAAGCATAAAAGTTTTTTAAATACACCTTTGTTAGTCATTTTCAATCCTCCAATGTAAAAATTTTACATACAATAGGAGTATATCATACAAAAAAAGAAAATGCCACAATTTTTTGCAACATTTTCTGATAATAGACATAGATTTAGTTTTTGTTTAAAATATCGGAAACAACCTGACCGTCCTGAATTCTTATAACACGCTGTGCTTCAAGAGCAATGTCGTTGTCGTGAGTGATAAGAATAATCGTTCTGCCCTCGCTGTGAAGCTCGTGAAGAATTTTCATAACCTCAACGCCTGAGTGGCTGTCAAGGTTACCCGTAGGCTCGTCGGCAAGAATAATAGGAGGACGGGCGGCAACCGCACGGGCAATGGCAACACGCTGCTGCTGACCGCCTGACATCTGCTTAGGGAGATGGTCAAGACGGTGGGAAAGCCCAACTCTTTCGAGCGCCTCAATCGCTAATTTTCGGCGTTCCTCTTTCTTCATACCTCTGTAAACAAGGGGCAACTCAACATTACCTACGGCTGTAAGGCTGGGAATAAGGTTAAATCCCTGAAAAATAAAGCCAATCTGCTTGTTGCGGATTTCCGAAAGCTCATCGTCGGTCATATGAGATACATTTTCACCGTCAAGCATATATGTTCCGCTTGTGGGCACATCAAGAAGCCCCAGCATATTCATAAGCGTTGATTTTCCCGAGCCGGACTGACCGACAATGGCGATAAATTCCCCTCGCTCAATGGTCAAAGATACTCCGTCAAGGGCGCGCACCTCGTTTTCACCGGGATTGTAGATTTTATAAATATCTTTAATTTCAATAAGGCTCAAAATTAACACCGTCCCAATATTTATGATAATATTTTACCCCACCAAAAAATGTAAGTCAATGTATAAATTGTTAACATTTTACAGGATTTTATGTATTCATAAATATATAAAACTGAACTAACTGATATTTTGTAGGGGACGGTGCCTTTCATCGTCCCGCAAAATAACCCCTCTGTCACTTCGTGACATCTCCCCTTTCAGGGGAGACGAGTTGTAGGGGCGGGTCTCCGTGCCCGCCCGAAAAATAACACAAAAACCAACGGCGACATTGTAGGTGCTGGCAACCTCGACAGCCCGCAAAAATCCCGTAAAATTAACGGTGCGCCGAGTCGTCGCACCCTACAACCACGCCGTTGGTATTACCGCAAACCGATTGGGTGTGCTTGAGCCTTTCATCGTATCGTAAAACAACCCCTCTGTCACTTCGTGACATCTCCCCTTTCAGGGGAGACGAGGTGTAGGGGCGGGTCTCCGGGCCCGCCCGAAAAATAATACAAAAACCAACGGCGACATTGTAGGGGCTGGCGACCTCGACAGCCCGCAAAAATCCCGTAAAATTAACGGTGCGCCGAGTCGTCGCACCCTACAACCACGCCGTTGGTATTACCGCAAACCGATTGGGTGTGCTTGAGCCTTTCATCGTATCGTAAAACAACCCCTCTGTCACTTCGTGACATCTCCCCTTTCAGGGGCGACAAGGCACAAACCTACCGTGGAATACAAATTACGCATAAAACCGGCTGTCGTCATAAACGACAGCCGGTTCTTTGTCTTTTATCTCTTATTCGTGATTCAAGAACATAATCGCGTCGGAGATAGTTTTTTCATAGGCTTCCATACCGTATTTGTCAACCTCTGCCTTGTTCTTTTCGCCGTGGGTTAAGCAGCCCGCGCCGCCGATACAGCCTCCGACACACGCCATACCCTCAATAAAGTTGCCCGGAAGAACGCCTTTTGAGGCTTTAAGAAGCGCCATTCTGCACTCCTCAATTCCGTCACAGGCAACAGGCTTATACTCAAAGTCCTCAATGCCGTGTTCTTTAAGTCCCTGCTTTACTGCATCGGCAAGTCCGCCGCTTCGTGCAAAAATTCTGCCGAAATAAGATGCATTATCAAGCACATCCTCGTCGAGAGTTGTGATGTCAATATCCTTGCTGTCAAACAGCGCCTGCAATTCCTCAAAGGTGATAACGCTGTCGATATAAGGCTTAACCTCTTCTTTCTGGAACTCCATTTTCTTTGCGGTGCAAGGCCCGATAAATACGATTTTAGAGTCCTTGTCGGTCTCCTTTATATATTTTGCGATTGTAGCGGCAGGGGAGAGGTTGTGGGAAATATGTTCTGCCATTTGGGGGAAATGCTTTTTAACATAATCCACAAAGGCAGGACAGCATGAACTTGTCAAAAAGCCCTTTTCCACCAATTCCTTTGACTCCGCATATGCTACCATATCCGCGCCGAGAGCCGCCTCAACAACGGTGAAGAAGCCAAGCTCCTTAATTCCCGTAATCACCTGACCTAATTTAGCGTATGTAAACTGGCTGGAAATTGAGGGGGCAACAACGGCATAAACCTTAAATTTCTTGTTATCCTCGCTCTTTTTTATAAGGTCGATAACATTCAGAATAAAGGATTTATCGGAAATAGCGCCGAAGGGGCACTGATAAACACATGAGCCGCAGGAGTTGCACTTGCTGTTATCAATGGACGCCGCCTTTGTTTCGCTCATTGAAATAGCCTTGACCTTGCAAGCACGCTCGCAGGGACGCTTATGGTTGATAATTGCGCTGTAGGGGCAAACCTTTGCGCACTGACCGCACTCAACACATTTTGTCTTGTCGATATGGGCTTTCTGCTGATGGTCAAATACGATTGCTCCGCGCTTGCACACATCCTCACAGCGGTGAGCAAGACAGCCTCGGCAGGCATCCGAAACCTCGTAGCCGCCCATAGGGCACTCGTCACAGGCAATGTCGATAACCTCAATAACATTGGGGTTAGTTTTGTCGCCTCCCATAGCGATTTTTACGCGCTCTTCAAGAATAGCGCGCTCTTTATATACACAGCATCTCATAGTAGGTTCTTTACCGGGAACAATGATTTTGGGAATATCAAGAAGATTGTCCAAAAGCTTGTCGTCCCATGCCTGACGGGCAACCTCGCGCAGAACCTTGTATTTAAGATACTGGATTTTTGTATCAAACTTTCTCATTTTGTATCACCCTTTAAAAATAGCTGACTTTTATACGCTTGCCCATTTTGCGAAGGCTTTTAGAAAGCTCCTCAACGAGCTGCATTTTTATGTTGAAGTTTATGGGAAGGTCGGGGTTCTGATGAGCGGGGTTCATAGCCCTGCCCACAAAGAAGTTTATGTCCGTTGCCTCCTCAAAAAGCAGACGGCAGATAAGCGAAGCACCGTCACGCTTGTAACTCCATTGTTTGTAGTCCTTGTTTTCTTCAAGGTAATCCTTTGCGTACTGCACAACCTTGTTAATGGTGATAACACCCTCGGTAACAAGGTCAACACCGTCGATTTCCGCCGTGGGCGGTATTTCGGGGTCAAGAAACTCAATGTGAGGCTTAACCTTTTTGCCCAAATACTCGGCGGCTATGGTAGAGGTTGTTCCGCCGCAGATAATGTGCTTGCCCTCTTTGGAGAAGAAAAGCCCCATCATCTTGTTGCAGTCGTCACGGTTGGAGGGCGGACCGAACAGCAAATTCATAGGCTCACGCTTTCTTATTCTCACAACGCAAACGGTTGTGTCGTCGCCGGGCTTGTTGCCGTAAAGCTTGTTGCACTCCTCCAAAAGAATTGTGGCAAGAGTTTTGGCGGTAAAGCCCACATCGTAAAGCGTTTCCATGTATTCTATTATGTTTTTCCGTTCCCAACCAAAATTTAACGCCGAGCCGACGCCTGCGTGAATGCAGCCGTCACTCATTGCGATGAAAATATCGTTTTCACGAAGCATTATTCTGGAACGGTAAACGGTTTTACCGTCTATGAGCATTTCGGTTTTTGGGAACTCAAAATGCTTGCCGTCACGAAGAAGTATTACATGGGGATTGTCATATTGGAAAATCTCCGCTTCCTCGTTGTTGATAAGCCGCATAATAGTAAAAGTGGAATATGCAACGCCTCTTACACTGCATACGGGGAGCGTTGCGGCGATTGTTGCAACGCAATCCTCTATCGACAAGCCTTCGGCTATCATGGTGGAGATGATTTTCGATGTGAGCGTGGAGAGGATACTTGCCTTAACGCCGCTTCCCAATCCGTCTGCCAAAACCACTACCGTGGAATTTTCGTCCTGTTCAATAACATCAACATGGTCGCCGCAAAGCTGTTCGTTATATTTAATAAGGCTCTGATAACCGATATCTGCACAAAGATTATTCATCGCTTATAGACCCCTTAAGCTTTGTAAGAGCAATTTTTGTTTCAGCGGCTGTCTCGCCCAAAAGAGAGGCGATTTCCTGAACGATACGCATCTGCTTATCAACAACCTTGTCGGCAATTTCCACCGTCTGGCGGCTTATATCGTCCTTTTTCTCGCGGCTCTTTTCCTCTTCGGTTACATCGCGCATAATTGCAATTACAACATGGTAATCTCTGTCATAAGTGACGGTCTGCTCAACATAACGGTTATATTCCGCAAGATAGGTGCGCTGGTCAAAAACGCCTCTGCCCGTTCTCTTTACCTCTGAAAATACGGTGGGGTCAAGAATACGGATAACAGGCTCGCCCATAACATCGTTGGCTCTGGGAATGTTCATCATTTTAAGCGCCGAACGGTTAATCTGCTGAACCTCCAATTCCTCATTGAGAACGAGAATACCGTTGGGCGTGTTGTTTATGATTGTGTCAGAGAAATTTTCCGCCTTTTCTTTAAGGAATGGCAGACACATTGAGATTTCTGCTTTGCCCTGCAAAACTGCTATTGCCTTTGCACGGCATGTATCATATCCGCAGGTGCCGCAGTTTAATTCGTCCTCGGGGCGCACCTTGCCCATTTGGCGCATAATTGTCATAATCTCGCTTTCAGATGGCGTTGCCGCCTTCTTGCTGATAAATTCAAGATTTTTCTTAATATCGGAGGGCGCAGGCTGTTTCACATCGAAATCCAGCTTGCCGGCGTAATCCGATACGGCAATATAGTCTTTAAGAGGAGATTTGTGATATTTTTCCATTACGGGACCGCCTATACAGCTTCCCGAGCATGAGGACATCTCAATAAAGCAGTTGTGGATTTTGCCCTCCGTAATATCCTCAAGGGCTCTCATGCAGTTTTCAACGCCGTCAACAGCAAGATATGTATATCCCGCCGCGTCACAGTCCATTGTTTTGAGAATACCGCCTGTGGTGGGGAAAAACCTCGCTCTGCTTTCGGGGTTAACATCTTTTCTATGTTCAAGCTCAATGCTTTCCGATTTCAGCCAGTTGGTAAGCTCCTCAAAGGTGAGCACTGCGTCAACATAATCCTTGTAGTAATCCGCTTCGTCCTTTTTTGCAACGCAGGGACCGATAAACACGGTCTTTGCATCGGGATAACGCTCTTTAATGTCGCGGCAGTGCGCCTGCATGGGAGAGAGAATATCTGCAAGATAGGGGAGAGCCTGCGGATAGTATTTCTGTATAAGAAGATTGACCGAATGACAGCAGGAGGAAATGACAATATCTCTTTTATCCTCACGGAGCATTCTGTCATATTCGTTTTTAACGATGGTTGCGCCTATCGCTGTTTCCTCGGCGTCAAAAAAGCCCAGTTTTTTAAGAGCGGCGCGCATACTTTCAATACCTACGCCGTCATAGTTTGCGATAAACGAAGGAGCAATACTTGCTATTACCTTGTCGCGGTTGCCGATAAGTACCTTTACGGTTTCGGTACTGTCTGCAATCTGCTTTGCATTCTGCGGACAAACAACAAAGCACTGACCGCAAAGAATACACTCGTTGCCGATAATGTGCGCCTGATTGCCTGAAAAACGGATAGATTTAACAGGGCAATGACGGATGCACTTATAGCAGTTTTTACAGTTAGATTTTTTTAGCTTCAAAAATTCAGCCATTGTTATCCCCTCTGGAATTCGGATAAAATTTTATCGTTAAAAAATTCGTTGAAGTTTTCTTTTGTAACTCCCGTATAAACTTCATCGTCCACCTGCACGGTAACGCCGACTCGGTTGCATTTGCCTATGCAGAACGAACCCGCCAGCGTTATCTCGTCTTGTAGATTATTTTTTTCAACAGCCGCCTTCAAGAGCTCCACGATATCGTGAGAGCCCTTGATGTGGCAGGATGAACCGATACAAACCTGTACTATCATCTGATTTTATGCCTTTGCAAGAATTTCTTTTTCAAAGAATTCCTTTGCGGTTTCGGGAGTCACTGAGAAAAACTTGTCGTCAACCGTAACGCAAACGCCTTTCTGACATTCGCCCATACAAAATGTTCCGCCAAGCTCAACCTTTTCTTTAAGATTGTTCTGAGCAATAAGATACTGAAATTCCTCAACCACCTGACGGGAGCCCTTGATGTGGCAGGAAGAACCGATACAAACAGTTACTTTCATGATAGTTTTTCTCCTTTATTATTCGTAGTCAACAACATTTACCCAAGAGAGCAGGAATTCACGCTCTTTTGCGTTGCCCTTAACTGACTGTGAAGCCGCAACAATGGGAAGCCACTTCTGAATGTATTGCTTTGCCGTGTCGCTCTTCTTGCAGAAAAGGTCAAGGTACTTTTTAGCGCCCTCAATGTCGCCTTTGAGCCAGAAAAGAAGATATGTTCTTGCAACATCGGCAGAAGCGTTACCCTGTGTGGCGTGGGACCAGTCGATAATATAAGGAACGCCTTCCTCGTTAATGATAATGTTGCTGGGGTTAAAGTCGCCGTGGCAAACCTTATTGTGCTTGGGCATACCCTCAAGTCTTGTGTGAAGCTCATAGCGTGTTGTAGCGTCAAGGTCAGCTTCTGTAATCTTTCTGTTCATCTTATCTTTAAGCTTGTTAAGAAGCGGACACTTTTTCTCGTGAACGGAAATTTGAAGGTCAACGAAAAGTTCAAGATATTCGTCAAACTTATCGGGATTTTCCTCCATAAGCTGAGAGAGTGTTTTACCCTTGATGTATTCGGTAACGATTGCCCATTTGTCGTCAACCTTTGTTACCTCAATAACCTTGGGGATATTAAGTCCCGTTTCCTCAACTCTTGCCTGATTGAGAGCCTCGTTGAGAACATCGGATTTTTTGTAATCCTCATCAAAAACCTTTATTGTCTTGTCACCGTCACGGTAAACTGTTTTACCTGTTCTGACTGCAATAACTCTGTCTAATTTCATCGTTTTTTCCTCCCTTATTTGCCGTAATATGCATTAAGATACATTTCCTTGATTTCGCTCATAAGCGGGTATCTGGGGTTAGCACCGGTGCACTGGTCGTCAAATGCCTGCTCAACCATATCATCAAGTCTTTCAAGGAATTCTTTCTCATCTACGCCGTAATCTTTAATTGTCTTTTTAATGCCGACTTTTTCTTTAAGCTCGTCAATAGCCTTAATGAGGTTTTCAAGTTTTTCTTCGTTGTTTTTACCCTTGATTCCAAGGTAATCTGCAACCTCGGCATAGCGTGCAAGTGTATGGGGATGGTCATACTGTGAGAATGTACCCATCTTGGCGGGAGTTTCGGAAGCGTTGAAGCGGAGAACCTCATCAATCATCAGTGCGTTTGCAACACCGTGGGGCAGGTGATAGAAAGCACCAAGCTTGTGTGCCATTGAGTGGCAAACGCCAAGGAACGCGTTTGCGAACGCCATACCTGCAAGTGTTGCGGCGTTAGCCATCTTCTCTCTTGCTTCAACATCTGTCTGTCCGTTTTCGTAAGCTCTGGGAAGATACTCAAATATCATTTTAAGTGAGCGGAGAGCAAGACCGTCGGTATAATCTGTAGCAAGCATTGCCGCATAGGCTTCAAGTGCGTGTGTTACAGCGTCGATACCTGATGCCGCCGTAAGTCCCTTGGGAGCAGACATATGAAGGTCTGCGTCGATAATTGCCATGTTGGGCATAAGCTCATAGTCGGCAAGGGGATATTTAACGCCTGTTTTTTCATCTGTGATAACAGCAAAGGGAGTAACCTCCGAACCTGTACCTGCCGATGTGGGGATAGCGATAAAGTAAGCCTTTTCGCCCATCTTCGGGAAGGTGTAAACTCTCTTTCTTATGTCAACAAATCTCATAGCCATATCCATGAAATCTGCTTCGGGATGCTCATACATAACCCACATAATCTTTGCGGCGTCCATAGCGCTGCCGCCACCGATTGCGATGATTGTGTCGGGCCGGAATGAAGCCATAAGCTTTGCGCCCTCTTTTGCACAGCCGAGTGTGGGGTCGGGAGCAACATCAAAGAAGGTGGTATGTGTAATGCCCATTTCATCAAGCTTATCTGTAATCTGCTTTGTGTAGCCGTTGTGGAACAGGAAGGAGTCGGTTACGATAAACGCCTTTTTCTTGCCCATAACATTTTTCAGCTCGTCAAGAGCAACAGGGAGAGAGCCTTTCTTGAAATAAACCTTTTGAGGAGCACGGAACCAAAGCATATTTTCCCTTCTTTCAGCAACAGTTTTAATATTGATAAGATGCTTAACTCCCACATTTTCCGAAACGGAGTTTCCGCCCCAAGAGCCGCATCCCAATGTAAGAGAGGGAGCAAGCTTGAAGTTGTAAAGGTCGCCGATACCGCCCTGAGAAGAGGGAGTGTTAACAAGAATACGGCAGGTCTTCATACGGGCTGCAAATTTATCAAGCTTTTCTTTTTCCGTAACAGGGTCAAGATATACTGATGAAGTGTGACCGTAGCCGCCGTCTGCAACAAGTCTTTCAGCCTTGTCGAGAGCCTCGTCAAAATTCTTTGCCTTATACATTGCAAGTACGGGAGAAAGCTTTTCGTGAGCGAATTCCTCACTGATGTCAACGCTTTCAACCTCACCGATAAGTATTTTTGCGGTTTCGGGAACCTCAACGCCTGCGAGAGCCGCAATTGTGTGAGCCTTCTGACCTACAATCTTTGCGTTAAGAGCACCGTTGATGATGATGGTCTTTCTGACCTTCTCAGTATCCTCGGGGCTAAGGAAATAACAGCCTCTGTCGGTAAATTCCTTTTTAACTGCCTTATAAACCTTGTCAAGAACGATAACAGACTGCTCGGAAGCACAAATCATACCGTTGTCAAAGGTCTTTGAGTGAATGATTGAGTTAACTGCAAGAAGAATGTCGGCAGTGTCGTCAATTATTGCGGGGGTGTTACCTGCGCCAACGCCGAGAGCGGGCTTACCGCTTGAATAAGCAGCCTTAACCATTCCGGGACCGCCTGTTGCAAGAATAATGTCAGCCTCTTTCATTACCAGATTGGTCAATTCAAGAGAGGGAACATCAATCCAGTCGATTATGCCCTCGGGAGCGCCTGCCTCAACAGCGGCTTCAAGAACAATCTTTGCAGCCTCAATGGTGCTTTTTTTTGCTCTGGGGTGAGGGCTTATGATAATACCGTTTCTCGTTTTAAGAGAAATAAGTGTTTTAAAAATTGCGGTTGATGTGGGGTTTGTTGTGGGGATAACAGCGGCAACAACGCCGATGGGCTCTGCGATTTTCTGAATACCGTAAGCCTTATCCTCTTCAATAACGCCGCAGGTCTTTGTGTTCTTATAAGCGTTGTAGATGTACTCGGCGGCATAGTGGTTTTTAATAACCTTGTCCTCTACAATGCCCATGCCTGTTTCTTCAACAGCCATTTTTGCAAGGGGGATTCTCGCCTTGTTGGCAGCGGTGGCGGCGGCAAGGAAGATTTTGTCCACCTGCTCCTGTGAGAATGTGGCAAATTCCTTTTGAGCGGCTCTCACTCTTTTAAGAGCGGCTTCAAGAGCTTCCACACTGTCAACGATTGCATAATTGTTTTCCATGTCTATCTACTCCTTTTTAAGATTTATACATATCTTAATACAACTCACTTGTGGATTCGGGATAGCGAAATATCCTTGTATCTCTGTGGTTCGTTAACATTTTAACAAAGTGTTTTCGAAAATGCAACACTTATTGTTAAAAAAATAACACATTCTGTTTTTTATATAAAAACATATAATTAAGCCGTAAGTTTTTGTGTATGTTACATAACGAATTATATAATTATTTTTCAAAATATACAATAGAAAAGTTTAGAAAAAAATATTATAATATTTGGTATAGAAAAAAGGTGCGGACGGCGGTGATTTTTTGTACGGATTGATTGAACATACAGACGAAATAAACAGGCTTCTTGCCCGTTACGGAGTAAAATTCGGAATATACAAAAACAATGTGTTCAACGAGCGGCTTTTTCCCTTTGATACGGTTCCGAGAATTATATCAAAGGATGAATTCAGCTTTCTCGAAAGGGGCTTGCGTCAGCGCGTAACAGCCCTTAATATGTTTTTGCAGGATATTTATTCAAAAAAGCAGATAATAAAGGATAAGATTATTCCCGAGGAGTTTGTTTACGGCGGCGCAGGATATATGATGGAGTGTGAAAACGCTGTTCCGCCCAAAGGTATATTCAATCATATTTCGGGTATAGATTTGGTGCAGGGCAACGATATGCGCTGGTATGTTTTGGAGGATAATCTGCGTATTCCGTCAGGGGCTTCCTATCCTATGATAGCCCGTGAGCTCTGCCGCAGAGCAAGCCCCGATACCTTCCGTGCTAATTCCGTTGTGGATAACAGAAATTACGGCGAGCTTTTGAAAAACGCAATGGATTATGTAAACTGCGGCGGCATAAATGTTGTGCTCACTCCGGGGCGTTTCAATTCCGCTTTCTTTGAGCATTCCTATCTTGCGGAAAAAACAGGCTCCGTGTTTGCAATGCCGCAGGATTTGTTCGTTGAGGGCAATGTGCTTTATTACAGCGAGTATTCGGGGAAAAGACAGCGTGTAGGCGCAGTTTACCGCAGAATTTCCGATGAGTTTTTGGACCCTATGACCTTCCGTGCTGATTCTTTAATCGGCGTTCCTCATATTATGAATGCTTACCGTGCGGGAAATCTTGCGATTGTAAACGCTCCCGGAAACAGCGTTGCGGACGATAAGGGAATATACTATTATGTTCCTGCAATGATTAAGTATTATCTCGGGGAGGAGCCTGTGCTCTCAAACGCCCCAACTTATCTTCCTTTCTATGAGGAGGACAGAAAATATGTCCTTGATAACATACATAAGCTCGTAATCAAGGATGTGGCGGAATCAGGGGGCTACGGCGTCGTTTTCGGCAGTGAGCTTTCAGGGGAACGGATTTTTGAACTGAAAAAACTGATAACAAAAGAACCCCGCCGCTTTATTGCGCAGGAGGTTATACAATTTAACGATTTGAAGGTGGCTGAAAACGGTATCGTTACCGAACGCAAGGCAGATTTGCGCGCCTTTGTGCTGTTGGGCGAGGAGCCCGTTGTTTGGCAGAGCGGACTGACGCGCTTTTCAAAGGACGCAAATTCCTTTGTTGTAAATTCTTCACAGGGAGGAGGCTTTAAGGACACATGGGTATTATCTCGATAAAATCAAGCGACAATCTTTTTTGGCTGGGCAGATATGTTGAGCGTGTGTTTACAACCTTAAAGGCCTTTACCGAATGTTACGATGTAATGATAGATATAAATGACGAGGAATATGTGAATTTCTGCCGCCGTTTGGGAATAGGCGATGAATATTCCTGCCGTCAGGAGTTCATAAGCTCGTTTCTCTTTGACGCCGATTCACCATCGTCTATTTATTCAAACCTTATTCACGCGTATGACAATGCGGTGGAAATGCGAAATGTGATAAGCTCCGATACGCTTTCCTATATTCAGCTTGCCGTTGATGTAATGGAAAAAAGCAGAGGGAGCACCGCACCTCTTTTGAAAATGCAGGAGGTTACCGATTGGATTTTTGCCTTTTGGGGCTCTGCGGACGATAATATAGAATCGGAAATTTCAAGAAACATTTTAAAGTTCGGCAGAAGCATAGAGCGTATAGATTTATACACAAGGCTTGATTATCCCGCCGATTTGGTGCGTAAGGAGTTCTCCATAATGCTCAACCGCCTTTATAAGGTGGGAATTGATTGCAATACCGACGCCATTGACAGATTAACCCGTATGATTCTTGAAGAAGAGGATTACAAGCCATATAAAATATCAATTCAAAATGATTTGGCGCAGCTTTTTGTGACGGGGGTGATGGGCTGATGGCAACGCTTGATTTTTCATACAATATGTCCATCAAATTTTCACTGCCTGTAATTAAGCACTGTTACAGTCTTCGGTGTATTCCTCTTGAATGTGAAAATCAGCATGTGGAGGATATAAGCGTTAAGGTCTTTCCCGAAAATATGCTAACATATTCTGCCGACGGCTTCGGAAATATCCTTGTTACCGACAGAATTGTTATGATGCACAATGAATTTACCGTTGATGTTCGGGGAACGGTTATAACAGGGGAGCAGATAACTCCCGATGAAGAATCCAATCCCGTGTATAAATATCCCACTCATTATACCACCTGCGGAACGGAGCTTGAACGGATGTTTTCAAGAATACAGGTGGGAATTTCAGACGATGCTGTTGAAACAGCATTGAAATTTACGCGGGCGATAAGGGCAAATATAGTTTATAAAAGCGGCGAAACAGGAGTTATGACAACTGCCGAGGAGGCTTTGCTCACAGGTGCAGGCGTTTGTCAGGACTATTCTCATATGCTTATAGCCCTCTTGCGCCGAGCGGGAATACCTGCACGGTATGTTGCGGGTATGATGGTAGGCGAGGGAGAAACCCACGCTTGGGCAGAGGTCTATCATAACGGCTGTTGGCACGGCGTTGACCCTACGAATAACCGCCTTGCCGACGAAAACTATATTATAATAAGCCGCGGCAGAGATTTTGCCGATTGCGGAATAAACCGCGGACTTTTAACGGGCGGCGGAATGCAAACCCAGACCGTAAGACTTAAAGCAGTAAAAAGATGATCATTTGAAACTGCCGTAAAGCTCAATGAAAAATGCAGGGACAAATACCGCGTTTAAACAGTCCGCACAGCATTTTATCAGCTCGTCCGAAAGTCTTGCAATTTCCGAGGAGTAGCCGTGCATCAGCATATGTATCTGTAAATACAGCCCTCCCGCAAAAAGCGAGATAATAAGCGGAGCGGTAATTAAAATGATAAGCTTCGTTGTTTTGCTTAACGATTTTATAAAATCCTTAAAAGTTAATTGCGTTGTTTTCATATTAACACCTCTTTGATATGATTTTAGTATCATTTTAAGGCGCTATCAACGCACAATATTTTCCAATGAAAAGAGATGCAGAAAAATTATATGGATATAGGATTGTCGTCAGCTTGCTTTTATCCTCTTGAAACAGAAAAATCTTTAATAAGGGCGGCAAAAACAGGTGCAAAAACCATTGAGATATTTATGAATGCGGATTCCGAATTTGAAAAACCGTTTATCGATTTGCTTTGCAATATTAAAAATGAATACGGCTTGAGAATACCCTCTGTTCATACAATGGCGTCTTTTACCGATTCCTATTATCTTTTCAGTTCATATGAACGGCGCTGGCTTGAAGCCCGTGATACGCTTTTTAAACGCCATTTTGATGTTATGAACAAAATGGGCGCTCAAATTCTCGTTGTGCACGGCGCAAAAATCCCCGGCAGTATATCGGACGAGGAGTATTTCGAGCGTTTTGCGTATCTGATTGAAATGGGTAAAAAAGAAGGCGTTCGGGTGTGTCAGGAAAATGTGGTGCATTACCGCAGCGAAAGTCCCGAGTACCTTTTACGAATGGCACAGTATATCGGCGATGATTTCAATATGGTTTTCGATATAAAGCAGTCCCTAAGAGCAGGTTTTGAGCCCTTTTCCTTTGCCGAAAAGCTTCATCCATATATCCGCCATGTCCATATCAGCGACCATAGCGCCCAGCGTGATTGCATTGTTCCCTTTTCGGGCGGTAATTTCGATTTTAAGGCATTTTTTGATATGATGAAAGGCTTTTCTTACGGCGGCGATTATATACTTGAACTGTATGAAAACGGTTATGAAAACGACAGTCAGTTAACCGTCGCATTAACAGAGCTTAAAAAAATGCTTTAACCCTTTACATTGAGGTATAATGTGTGGTACAATACAATATATAGATTTTTAGGAAGTGGTTTGTTTGAAATGTCCGTTTTGCGGCTTTGAAGAAAGCAAGGTAATAGATTCACGCCCCACCGATGAGGGTGAAAGAATTCGCCGCCGCAGAGAGTGTGTAAAATGCGGCAAAAGATTTACTACATATGAAATTATTGAAAGTGTGCCCATTCTTGTGGTTAAAAAGGATAAATCCCGCGAGGCGTTCGACCGCAATAAGCTTATGAACGGTATGATGCGTGCCTGCGAAAAGCGTCAGGTTTCAATGGAAACGATAGAGCGCGCGGTTAGTGAAATTGAGGCAACGCTTCAAAATTCCCTTGACCGTGAGGTAACCTCCGTCCGTGTGGGTGAGCTTGTAATGGAAAAACTGAAAGGGATTGATGAGGTCGCATATGTGCGCTTTGCGTCTGTATATAAGCATTTTAAAGATGTGAACGCATTTATGGACGAACTTTCAAGCTTTCTTGATAAAAAATAATCGGGAAATCATACTATAAAAGGGTGTGAGTGAAAATGAGAAAAACGGTTAGTTGTTTTTTGGCGATTATTATGTTGCTTTCCTGTATTTCCGTCAGCGCATATGCGGTTAATGCTCCGAAACAGGGAGAAATGTGGCTGGGAAGTGCAGAGGTAACCCATTTTGACCCGTCTGTTGCGGTGGATACATCAAATTTACCCATGAACTCCGCAAAATTTTTCTCCTCAGGCGCAGATGATATGTATAATTTCTATTCATATCTTAACTCTGCACAAAAGGATGTTTATAACGCAGTTCTCAATGCAGGAGTGGCAACGGAAACTACTGCCCAACTGTCGTCCGTAATTGAATGTGACGCAGGAGTGGATGAAAATAATTATCTCGTGATTCCCGACGAAACACAAATTGAGATGTATGCGGCGGTAATAGGCGGTATTTCCGCTGTTTGCGATGACCACCCCGAAATATTCTGGATAAACGGCTTCGGTTACAGTATGTCATACGGCTACTCGTCAAACGGCGACGGTACATACCATTTGTATATCAGCAAAATAAATATTACATATAAACTTAAAACCTCTGCATATGCGGATATAAGCGTTGTTCAGGATTATTACAGCAGAATGATGGCGGCAGTTGACGCCTTTAAGGTAAACGGAGATACAAGATACGAAAGGTTAAAGAGCATACATGACCAAATTGTAAAGTCCGTTCAGTATGACAGCACATCTACCTGCGCCACGGCGCATGAGCCTACAAGCGTGTTCCTTGACCCCTATACTCCCGTGTGCGAGGGTTATGCGGAAGCTTTGAAAATTCTTTGCAACCGTGAAAAAATCCCCTGTGTTATCATTGTGGGCGATGCCGGAGGCGGCGGTCATGCATGGAACTATGTAAAAATGGAGGATAATAAGTGGTATGCGGTTGATACGACATGGGACGACCCGGTGGGTAACTCAGCAGACGGCGTATATTACGACTTTTTCCTTGTAGGTTCACAGGCGACTAACTGGTATTTCGATAGGAATACCACCACCTTTGAAGACGAACATACTCCCACAGGTCAAAGATATATAACCGATGTCTTTTCACTTACATATCCAACTCTTAACACAACCTCTTATTCCCCGATGCTGATAAACAAAAATTCAGGTGCAACGGTGAAGAAAGCTGAAAAGCTTGTGTTTATTGAAAAGGACGGAGTATTTTCGACCTCGTTTGTGGCACCATACGGTTATTCCATAGCAACAAGCGGACTTACAACGGGCGGTACACTTACCGTTAAAAAGGCTTCAACGGTTACCGATACATATACTCTTGTCCGCCGCGGCGATGTTGACGTATCAAATACCGTAACGGCCGCCGATACGGATATCATAAGGCAAGTTACAAATGCAAACTATAAGCTCCAAAGCGGCACTGCAAATTATTATGCCGCCGATATGAACGGTGACGGCGCAGTTGATGCATATGACGTAATCGCCCACGATTTGTATGTGAACGATATGTTAAAGTACAATTGAATCATCATTAGCAACATCAGCCCCTTGTTCTTTTGAGCAGGGGGCTGTTGTGTTAGGAATTCAAAATTACGAAAATATGAATTGTTTGTAAATACTTTAACCAAAAGATTGACTGACAGTCATTTTGTGCTATAATTGCGTAGTGTAAAAACTGACTGTCAGTCATTTTTCAAAATCCAAATAGGGAAAAGAAGTGTGAATATGGATAAAATACTGCAAAAGAAAAACGAAAAGTACCAAAATTTGATTTCCGCCGCCTTCGATTTGTTTGAAAACAACGGCATTTCAGCGGTGTCAATCGATGATATTGTAAAAAAAGCAGGCGTGGCAAAGGGTACATTTTATTTGTATTTTAAGGATAAATTCGATTTAATATCAAAGCTGATTCTTGAAAAAGCGGCGGAATATATGAATTTAACCTCTGGAATTCCCGATATAAAAAATGACGAGGATTTTGACCGATGTATAAAAAAATACATTGATTTGCTTGTGGAATTTCTTGAAAAAAATAAGACTCTTACACTTCTTATTGACAAAAATGTGCATATCTGTGTCAATGCAGTAATAGAAAACAGAGAGGGAATGGTTAAAGAGCTCTATGACAAAATACTGTCATATTTTGAAGGCCTTGGCTTTTCCTCACAGGAAATTTCAATAAAAATGTACTTGTGCATTGATTTAATAGTTTCTTCGTGCTGCAACGCCATTTTGCGCGGCAAGCCGTATTCCCTCAACGAGGTTAAGCCTCATCTTTACGATATTGTAGTTATGAGCATTTACGGTGCAGAGCAGGCAAGAAAACAAGAAAGCTTATAAACGGTATGAAACAGGTGAGTTTGTATGATTAAAAAAATAGCAAAGTGGGAGGCGTGCCACCCGAAAATCGTGGTGACGATTGCCGTTCTGCTTTTGATTCCGTCCATCATAGGATTTCTCTGCACGGGCGTCAATTACGATATTCTGTCGTATTTGCCTGAGGATTTGGAGTCTGTACAGGGAAACCAAGTGCTGGACCAAACCTTTCACAATGCGGGAATGTCCATAGTAATTGTGGAGGATATGCCCACGAAATACACCGTGGCACTCAAAGAGGAAATTGCTAAGGTTGAGGGTGTCAGCACGGTGCTTTGGGTAGATGATTTGGCGGGCTCGACAACGCCTGTGGAAATACTGCCTGATATGATTCGGGAAATTTTTTACAGTGCCGACGGCGATAAAACCATGATGCTGGTGCAGTATGACAGCACGGATTCCACTGACGATATTTTGGGCGCTGTGAAGCAAATCAAAAAGCTTTGTAACGAAAAGACTTTCATCAGCGGGATGTCCGCCATTACGGAGGACACCAAGGAAATTGCCGATAAGCAAGCGCCCGTTTATGTGACGGTTGCCGTTTTATTGGCGCTCGTAATTATGTCCTTCATGATGGAATCGTGGATTTTGCCGTTGGTCATTTTAATGGCGCTGGGTATGGCGATTCTCTACAATATGGGCACAAACTTCTTTTTGGGCGAGATTTCGTTTATCACACAGGCAATCGCGGCGGTTTTGCAGTTGGGCGTCACAATGGACTACTCCATTTTCTTAATGGACCGCTACACCGAGGAACGCGCAAAATATGCCGACCGCACAGACGCTATGGCGGTGGCGGTTTCCAAATCCTTTACGGCGCTTATCGGCAGTTCGCTTACTACGGTATTCGGGTTTGTTGCATTGTGCTTTATGCAGTTGAGTTTGGGCTTTGACCTCGGGTTTGTTATGGCAAAGGGCGTTGTGTTCGGGATTTTAACCGTGATTTTGGTCCTGCCCGAATTGATTTTGCTGTTTGAAGAACACATCAACAAATATAAACATCGCAGTATTATCCCCTCTTTGAAAGGTGTAAACCGTTTCGTGTTCAAACACAAAAAAGTGTTTGCCGTGCTGTTTGTGCTTTTGTTAATTCCGAGTTACATTGTGCAGAACAATGCCGATGTCTATTATAATATGGATAAGGCTCTGCCCGACCATTTGATTTCCATTCAGGGCTTAAACACCTTAAAAGAAGATTTTAATATGGCAACTACACAGTTTGTAATTGTGGACGATACAATTCCCGCAGGTAAACTTATGCAAATGGAAGACGAAATAGAAAATTTGGACGGCATTGCCTCGGTACTTGCCTACAATACAATTTTAGGGCCTGCTATCCCTGACAACATTATGCCCGATGCGGTTTTGGAAATTTGCAAAAAAGACGGCAAGCAAATGATTATGGTCAACTCCGAATACGGCGCGGCGACGGATGAATTAAACACACAACTGACGCAAATGGAGCAAGTTGTAAAGCGGTATGACGAAAACGCACTGATTACAGGCGAGGGCGCGCTGACCAAGGATTTGATTACCACCACCGACCGTGACTTTGTGGTCACCAGCATTCTGTCGATTGCGGCAATATTCATTCTGATAGCCATATGCTTTAAATCCGTTTCCCTGCCGATACTTTTGGTGCTTTCCATTGAGCTTGCTATTTGGATTAACCTCTCTTTTGCAACGCTGATGGGCACGGAAATCTCGTTCGTTTCGCCTACGGTTATCAACTGCGTACAGCTTGGTGCAACGGTGGATTATGCCATTCTGCTGACTACGCGTTTCCGCGAGGAATTACAGCTCGGACGGCCGAAAAAAGACGCTATCTTAAACGCCATGGACGCGGCGGAACGCTCCATTTTGCAAAGCGCGTCCGTGTTCTTCGCCGCAACCTTCGGGGTGTATATGATTTGTGACATTTCCTTAATTAAGGGCATTTGCGCACTGCTCGCCCGCGGCTCGGTAATCAGCGCACTTGTAATTGTATTCTTTTTAAGTCCGCTTCTGTATTTGTGTGAAGGCGCAATCAACAAAACCACATACAGCTGGCGGGAAAATAAAAAATTCCGATTCAAGCGAAATAAATCCAAACAAAATCAAAGTGAGGTGCATCAGGATGCGTAAACAAATATGGATAAAAGCCGTTAGTTCTGTGCTTGCGGGTGCTCTGCTTTGCACATCTTTTGCAGGCTGTCAGAAAAAAACGGTAACGGAAAATCAGATTTTAGACAGAGAACTGAACGGCACCGAATATGTGCAACAAGAATATTCTGTAATGGCTGAAAGTGCTAAAAAAGAGGAGACCGTGTATATTAATGCAAAACCCGACGGCACAATCTACAATGTGCAGGTCACGGATTGGTTGCATACCGATACTCCGCAGGTGCGCTTGCAGGATGTCAGCAACTTGGCGGAAATTCAAAATGTGAAAACCCTGACACAGCCCGTAGTCAAAGACGGTGCGCTATATTGGGATATGGACACCACAGACCTTTATTACAGCGGTGTGTCCGACTCACAGCCTCCCGTTACTTTTTCTATAAAGTATTTTTTAGAGGGAGAAGAAGTGTCCGCTGAGGAAATCGCGGGCAAAAAGGGTAATGTTGCTATACAGATTACCGTTAATAATTCCTTGAAGAAAAAGATAACCGTTTCGGGCAAGAGTTATGAAATCACCTGCCCAATGCTTTTTGCAGGCGGCACGATTTTACCGGAGGAAACCTTTACCAATATTGCCATTGATTACGGCACGGCAATGAGCGACGGCGCAAAGCAGATTGTTTTCTTCACGGGCGTGCCCGGTATCAATGAGAGTTTAGGGCTGTCGGAATTGAATTTGTCACTTTTAGACAAGGCCATGTATACAAATACCTACACTATCACTGCTTATACCGACTGCTTTGAACTCGGCAACTTGATGTTTGCCGTTATCCCGTTTTCGTCTATCGGTGTTTTGGGCAACGGCGGTATGGTGGACAGCATTGACGGCGTGAAAGAAATTCTCACCGATGTTGAAAAAATCCAAGCCGCAATGAACGGTTTGGATATGCAAAAAACCATTGATTTGCTGTACGGCGACTCCAATAAGATGGAGGAAATTATGGGCGTAGTCACCGAAGCCACAAAGATTTACAGTGAAAATGAAAAAATGCTGAAAGTGCTCGGAAGTTATATGACCGAGGAAAATATGGCAAAGCTCGACAAACTTGTAACAGACCTCAACAATACTGATTTGGAAGCCGTTTCTTCAACTTTGAGCGATCCGCAGATGCAGTTGCTGTTAAAGCTGTTGCCGAAACTGTCCGAAAGTCTTTCGGACATCGCGGTGCTCGCGGACGATTTGAACGATGTTATGCCCATTTATGAAAGTCTTGCGAAAGATATGGAGGACCCCGAAATTCAAAAATCCATTGAAAATCTGCCGCAGACTTTAGAACAGTTAAATCATATTGTCTCCGTTCTTGAAAAAAATCAAGAATTGTTGGAAAATCTCGGTGCGCTGGCAAGCGATGATAAAGCGGCGCAAATTGAAGTGCTTGTGGATACCGCCGAAAAATATTCCGGTTCCGTAAAGCTCTCCGAATCGCAAACGCAAGTGTTGGCTGAACGCGTGAAAGCTTGGCTCAATTACGGCAACGAATATGACGTTTTCACAAAGAAAACCGCGCAAATGACATCTTCGGTGCTGTTTACCTATAAAACCGACGGTATTTCCGTGCCTGAAACGGTTGAAACCTCAGAAACCGCACCCGAAGAAGCCGAGGAAAATAAATTCATCGCTTGGGTAAAAGGATTATTTTCCTGATACGCACGGAATACAGATAAAAATACACCCGCTGAAACTGAATTCAGCGGGTGCAACTTTTCACTCTTTTGTCAAAATCTTATTCAGCGGCTTTTGCAATCTTTTTTGGAAGAATTTAACCGTCTGCCCCGTGAGCAGTGCGGCAATCACCGTGCCCTCTCGCATGCCGACGATTTTGCCCTTGAAAAATAACAGGGAAAGCATCAATGCAAGCACCACGCAGGATATGTCAAAGGCAATTTTCACATTGCCGAAGGTGAAATGCGTTTTGTCGGAAATCGCTTTAACAAACGCTTCCCCCGAATTCATAATCACATCGGCAATCACCGCCAAAGCAATACCGAAGCCGAGAATAGCTGTCCCCGCAAACACCGACAGTAAGCGAACGGGGTAAAAATCCGCGGGAATAAATCCCGCCAGCCACATACCGAAATCCGTAAACCACCCGAACAGCACGGAAAGGGGTATTTGTAAAAGCTGTATAAGCTTAAACTGCTTTCGGAGAATGAGAATTTGCCCCAAAATCAAAACGCAGTTCCATAAAATCAACCAAGTGCCGAGGGACAATACTGGAAATTTCAAACTGACTACATTGGCCACCGACGAAATCGGGGAAACACCCAGACCGCCACGTTTGGTAACGGCAACTCCGAGCCCCGAAAAAAACAGCCCGATAATAAATAACACATACCGTTTTACAGTTTCCTTTTGCATTTTAATCAACCATACCACACCCTACTTAATAATTCAAACAAGGAGTATCTTATATTAACGGATAAAAGTAAAAAAAGCGATCCGAAATTTGCCGGAAACTTGAAATTTTCCCTTTACAAACTATTCAGAAATATCGTATAATATCTCGTGTAAATAGCTATATACCAATTGGGAAAGTGATGAAAAAATGTCCGAAATTACCAAACGGGCTTTGGCGCAGTCGTTAAAAAATTTATTGGCAAAAAAGCCTCTGAACAAAATCACAATCAGCGATATTGCCGAGGACTGCGGCATCAACCGTATGACCTTTTATTACCATTTTAAGGATATTTACGACCTCGCGGAATGGACTTGCATCGACGAAACGAAAAAAGTCCTCGACGGCAAGAAAACATACGACACTTGGCAGGAGGGCCTTTTAAATATCTTCCACTCTGTGCTGGAAAACAAGCCACTCGTTTTAAATGTGTACCGCTGTATCAACCGCGAACAGTTAGAGTTGGGGTTAAACCCGTTGGTATCCGGCCTACTGCTGTCTGTTATCGACGAAAAATCCGCCGGTCTGCACGTGTTGGAAAGCGATAAAAAATTCATTGCGGATTTTTATGAATACGCCTTTGTCGGCGTGATGATGAATTGGATTCAAAACGGTATGCAGGAATCCCCCGAGGTATTGGTCAATAAAATCAGCATCTTGCTTCACGGAAATTTTGCAAAAGCCTTACAAGATTTCTCCACGGGAAAAAATACATCAAAACCGGCCGATTGATAAATTTTTTTACAAATTTTCCGTCCTGATAAAACTTTTATCAGGACGGATTTTCTGTTTATTGTGCAAATGCGCCGCTGTAAGTATAATGAAAACAGAAGATATTTTTAGGAGGTTTTCTTATGTATTATGCAGCAGGTACTTATGAAGCATTTGCACACCCCGAAAAGCCGAAGGACGTAGATAAAAAATCTGCGTATATCATCGGCACCGGTCTTGCAGGACTTACGGCGGCGTTCTATCTTGTCCGCGACGGACAGATGAAAGGAGAACATATTCATCTCCTGGAAAAGTTAGAACTTGCCGGCGGAAGTTGTGACGGCCGCAAGGACATCACCAAGGGCTTTTATATGCGCGGCGGACGGGAAATGGACAACCACTTTGAAGTAATGTGGGATATGTTCCGCGATGTCCCCTCGCTTGAAAATCCTGATGTTTCTGTATTAGACGAATACTATTGGCTCAACAAGCATGACCCGAACTACTCGCTGTGCCGCGCCTCCGTTAACCGCGGTGAAGACGCGCACACCGACAAGAAGTTTGGCTTAGACAGGGAGTCGGCGCTTGCCCTTTCGCAACTATTCATCACGCCGGAAAAAGCTTTGGAGGGCAAGAAAATCTCCGAGGTATTGCCGGATTCTTTCTGGGACACAAATTTCTGGCTTTATTGGCAAACAATGTTTGCTTTCCAGCGTTGGTCAAGCGCTTTGGAAATGAAGCGCTATCTTTGCCGCTATGTGCACCACATTGACGGTCTGCCCGATTTCAGCGCGCTTCGTTTTACAAAGTACAATCAGTATGAAAGTCTGATTCTGCCGCTTGTGAAATATTTGGAAGCCCACGGCGTCAAAGTCGAATACGGTATGGATGTGAAGAATGTTATCATTGACACCGTCGGCGACAAAAAGATTGCCAAGCAGATTGTGTATGTAAAAGACGGCACCGAGCAGACCATTGATTTGATTGAAGACGACCTTGTATTCATCACCAACGGCTGTTGCACCGACACCTCCTGCTACGGCGACCAAACGCACGCACCCGACCTTTCCATCATCCGAAACGGCGGCGGCGAATCGTGGGATATGTGGAAAAACATTGCCAAACAGGCAAAGCACGGTGAATTCGGTAATCCCGACGCATTTTGCAGTGATGTTGAAGCAACCAACTGGATGAGTGCGACGGTTGCAACCTCCAACGAGGAAATTATTCAGCATATCATCAAAATCTGCAAGCGTGACCCCCGCGAGGGCAAGGTCACGACAGGCGGCATTGTCACCGTAAAGGACAGCACCGAAAATTGGTATCTGTCATGGACAATCAACCGTCAGCCGCAGTTTAAATCGCAGGATAAGGACACTGTTTTGGTTTGGCTGTATGCGCTCAGCACCAACAAGGAAGGCAATTATGTAAAGAAAGCCATGCGTGACTGTACGGGTGAGGAAGTTTGCCGTGAATGGCTGTATCATATCGGTATTCCCGAATCGGAAATTGATGACCTCGCCAAAAATGCCTGCAACACGACGACCTGTTTTATGCCGTACATCAACGCATTCTTCCAGCCGAGAAAGAACGAGGACCGTCCGCATGTTGTGCCCGACGGCGCTGTGAACTTTGCTTTCCTCGGGCAGTTTGCCGAAACACCCCGCGACACGATTTTCACCATTGAATACTCTATGCGCACGGGTATGGAATCCGTCTATACCCTTCTTGACATAGACCGCGGCGTGCCGGAGGTTTGGGGCAGTAAATATGATGTGCGCGAGCTTTTGCGCGCGTGCTACTACGCCATTGATAAAAAACCGATTACGGAAATCAAGCTTTCTTTGGCGGAAAGAGAATTGGTAAAAGTTGCCTTAAAGAAAATTAAGGGAACGGATATTGAAATCCTGTTACAAGAAAGCGGACTGATTGAGTAATCATATGTTCTGTCTTTAAATAGAATTCGGAAAAGCCCTTCGTTGCACAACCAACGAAGGGCTTTTCCTTTCTTATACTGTTTTTTGTTTTACTGCGCCCAGGTGATTTCCAAGCCGTCCGAATTTTTCTGCCGTTGTCGGTGGGAAAACCTCATTATAGAGTATTATACTATATATCTTTCAACGCTTTCTTTTGAAACATTTGCAGCGCCTCGGAAAGGGGGACAATTAAAAGTCCTGCCGCAAGGTTGCCTGCCGCGTGGATTGCGTCGTAGGGCAGTCCTGCTATTATCCAGGTTATCATTCCTTTGAAATTCAATCCGAACATAATCGCCTGAGCGGGGGCATACAGAGTGCCGAAAAGCAACCCGTGAAGCGCGCACACAACGGCATAAACGGGAACGGCAGTTCGCTTTTTCATATTTTTAGGTAACAGCATTGTAACTCCCCAAAGCACCGCCCAAATGTAAAGATACGGTATCCACCAGAGAGCGAAGCCGCAGAACAAACCGTTGAGAAATACATATACATAAATCGGAATTAACGCTTTTTTGCGGTAAACAACCGTGTAAACCATCGTCAGCATTCCCAAAAGGTGAATGTTGGGCAGTAATTCCATAAATATTTTTGAAAGATACATTATAACGCCCAGCATTGCAAATACGGTAAGCTCACCGAGGCGTTTGAGCCGTTCGTTCCGTGTCATGCGGCGGTGGCAACAAAGGAATAAGTTTTACCGTTCTCAATTTTTGTGGAGTCAACGCCCGTTTGAGCGTAATCGCCGTCAATATAGAACGCCCAGTACATTTTGTCGGCGGTATAGTCATACTTAACGCCGTTTACCGTGTCAACCATAAGTCCGTATTCGCTTTCGGTTCCCGAAACGAGCTTGTTTTCAATCAATGCCGCGCCAACGGTGTCAGAGTCGGTTTTAATGTCAAATACAGTCTTTCTGCCGTCCTTGTCAGTAACCTCAAAGGTGAAGGCTTTCTCACCCTGACCTATTTGTGTGGCAGTTTCTTCTGTTGAAGAGGGCTGTGTTGACTGTGCCGGTGTCGTGCTTGGTTCCTGTTCGTTTGTCTTGTTTCCGCAGGCCGCAAAGCCCAATGCCATAGCCGCAATAAGCACCAATGCGAGAACAGACAGCAGAATTTTTGAATTTAGAATTTTTTTCATACTGAATTTCTCCTTAAAATAATGAATTAACAAAAGGCTTGTCTCTATACCGGTTTACGCGGCAGCGGCAATTTCAAAATTCGGGTATTCCGACTCGTGAATTCATAATTCGCATTTTTCGCCTTCTCGGAATAAATCCAATGGCTTTCTGCTTTTTGCGGCGAAGCAGCTGAAAAACACTCTTCACATACGGCGACGGACTCGTTCGGGATTTTCACCCGATTCCCCGTGTTTCGCACCTTTTTGTCAAAAAGAATTGTATCACAAACCGAAAAACAGCGCAATATTATTTGTTTTAAATCTTGATTTATTTTTAAAATAAGAATAAAATACTAGCCAAGGGACCGCAAGGTCGGAAAGAGGTTTTGAAATGAAAAAGAAAATGCTCGTAATAATAAATCCCTGCGCAGGGCGCACAAAATCAAAGGCAGGAACCTTTGATATTGTCGATGTGCTTTCAACACTTGATTTTGATTTTGATATAAAAACCACAACAAAGAGAGGGGACGCAACGGAATTTGCCGAAAATATGGGCTTAAATTACGATGTTATCCTTTGCTGCGGAGGCGACGGTACTCTCAACGAAACCGTGAACGGCGCGGTAAGGCTTCCCGAAAAACGCCCCATAGGATATATTCCCACAGGCTCCACAAATGACCTTGCTTCAACAATCGGCATACCGTCCGATATTCGCAGCGCCGTTCAGCTTATAGTAACAAATCAAAAGAATACATATGATATAGGCAATTTTAACGACCGTCATTTCTGCTATGTTGCCACCTTCGGCGTGGGAAGTGAATTTTCCTATTCCACGCCACAAAAACTGAAAAATGCTTTGGGGTATTCGGCATATATGGTAAATACATTTTTGCTTCACGGCGTAAAGCTCTTAAAAAGCATTAAACCCATACATATGAAAATCGAGTATGACGGCGGAGTTATTGAGGACGACTTTTTCTTCGGGGCAATTTCAAATTCCACCTCTGTCGGCGGACTTTTCACATATGACCGAAACGACGTTCGGTTAAACGACGGTGAATTTGAACTTTTGCTTGTACGCAAAATCACAAGCGTGGCAAACGCCGCCAAAATGCTTCAAAGAATGCAAAAGCATGATTATAACTGCGACCAGATAATATTTTTGCACACAAAGAATTTAAAAATACACACCGATAAGCCTGTTGAGTGGTCGTTGGACGGCGAATTCGGCGGCGCGCAAACAGATGTTGATTTTTCAATACTTAATAAGGGCATTGAAATCTTCTCACCGCAGAACGATTTGTTTGAATAGGAGCTTTTTATGAAACATAAAATGGTGATTATAACAGCGGCGGCTGTAATTGCGGCGTCGGCAGTAATCGGAGTCGGTTCATATTTTGCCGTATATGCAGTTAAGATGAATTCATATAAAAATACAAAACTTACATTGCCCGATGATTTTACCGTGACGGCGCATACGGGCTGTATGGAAACTTTGGAAAATTCTCTTGAATCCATTAAGGCGGGCGCAGAGAACGGCGCACAGATTGTGGAATTTGATTTAAACTTTACCGCTGATGGTACGCCGGTGCTTTCTCACGATGCGCCTGCGGGCGGCGAGGTAACTCTTGACGAGGCGTTTCAATGCCTTGCCGAATTAAACACTGTGCGTGCAAATATAGATATAAAAGCTACCGACGCTCTTGAAAAAGTATATCCCCTTGCCGAAAAGCATGGAGTTCAGGACAGAATTTTCTTTACGGGAGTAAATGAGGACGATGTGGCAAAGGTTAAGGAAAAGTGCCCTCAAATCCCTTATTATCTCAATGTTGATGTCGATAAAAAACAGGCGGGCGACAGAGAGTATGTTCAGTCCCTTGTCCAAAAGGTTAAAAATGCAGGTGCGGTGGGTATAAATTTTAATCATAAAGCCTTGACCGCGGAACTTGTGGAAATATTTCATGAGAACGGTTTATCAGTGTCGGTCTGGACAGTGCAAAAGTCGCTTGATATGTATAAATGTCTTGCCTGCTCACCCGATAATATTACTACCCGTAATCCGCAGAAACTTCGGGATATTTTACCGTAAAAAAATCCCCGTAAAATGTAAAAAAATGTATTGACTTTTCTTGAAAATACCATTATATTTATCTCATACCAAATAGGGCGGGATTTACATTTCCCGACCCAACTATATCTATCGGTTGGAAAGGGGCTGCATAATTGAAAAACAATCCGATTATAATTGACCTTAAAAACATCAGTGTAAGCTTTGACAATCAAAAAATACTCAATGACATCAACCTGTATATCCGTGACGGCGAGTTTATAACACTGCTCGGACCATCCGGATGCGGTAAAACCACAACTCTGCGAATAATTGCAGGTTTTTTACAGCAGGACAGCGGCGATGTTATTTTTGAGGGAAAAAATATCAATGGTGTTCCTGCCTACAAGCGTCAGGTGAACACCATTTTTCAGCGTTATGCACTTTTTCCTCATCTGAATGTGTATGAAAATATTGCTTTCGGGCTTCGTCTTAAAAAGATGAAAGAAAGCGAAATCAAAGAAAAGGTAAAAGAGATGCTTGCTCTTGTAAACCTTAAAGGCTTTGGGGCAAGAAATATCGATTCTCTTTCAGGCGGTCAGCAGCAGCGTGTGGCAATTGCCCGCGCATTGGCTGTTAATCCCCGCGTGGTGCTTCTGGACGAGCCTTTGGGAGCGCTTGACCTTAAACTCCGTAAGGATATGCAGGTTGAGCTTAAAAACATTCAGCAGAAATTGGGCATAACCTTTATATATGTAACCCATGACCAGGAGGAGGCTCTCTCCATGTCCGATACCGTTGTGGTAATGAACAACGGTGAAATTCAGCAAATCGGTACTCCTCTTGATATTTACAATGAGCCGAAAAACGCTTTTGTGGCGGATTTTATCGGCGAAAGCAATATTCTGGACGGTATTATGCATGAGGATTTCTCAGTTGAATTTTCGGGTATCCGTTTTCAGTGCGTTGATAAGGGTTTTAAAAAGGACGAGCCTGTGGATGTTGTTATCCGTCCCGAGGATGTGGACGTTGTGCCTCCCGAAGAGGGTATGTTAAAGGGCACGGTTACCTCCGTCACCTTTAAGGGTGTTCACTATGAAATTATTGTGGATATTGATAATTTCAAATGGATGATTCAAACAACAGATAAAAGCGATGTGGGCGATGAAATAGGTATTTCAATAAAGCCCGATGAAATTCATATTATGAAAAAGTCCGAGTATTCGGGACTTTACGGTGATTACAGCTCGTTCAGCGATGAGTTTGATGAGCTTTCGCAGGCATAAGGGGGGAGAGAGTATGAAAAAATCCTCCCTTGCGCAAAAAATAATGAATGCACCCTATATTCTCTGGTCGGTGATTTTTATAATAGCGCCCCTGATTATGGTTATTTATTATGCCTTCACCGATGCCGAGGGCAACGCAACGCTTAACAATATTGCACAGATAGGCGACTATACCGCAACTTTTGTTCTTTCAATAAGCTACGGTGCAATTGCAACGCTTATTTGTCTTGTTATCTCATATCCCTTTGCGTATTTTCTTGCGCAAAGCAAAGCGTCATTCCAGCGTACGGCAGTTATGCTCGTAATGCTGCCTATGTGGATGAGCTTTCTTATAAGAACATATTCCTGGATAACAATTTTGGGCGAATCGGGCGTAATAAACAGATTTTTGGGTGTTTTCGGCATAGAACCCTTTCATATGCTCAATACAGGCGGCGCCGTAATACTGGGTATGGTTTATAACTTTTTGCCCTATATGATTTTGCCCCTTTACACTGTAATGTCCAAAATGGATAATTCCCTTGTTGAGGCGGCGCAGGATTTGGGTTGCAGTAAATTTCATTGCTTGCGCCGTGTAATATTCCCGCTTTCAGTTCCGGGAATTGCAAGCGGAGTCACAATGGTTTTCGTGCCCTCCGTAAGTACCTTCTACATTACGCAGAAGCTGGGCGGAGGTCAGATTACCTTAATCGGCGATGTTATTGAGGGGCAGTTTCAAACAGCATACAATTATAATCTCGGCGCGGCGCTCTCGTTAGTGCTTATGGTAATGATTTTAATTTGCTTAGGGCTTCTTAATTATTTTACAGACAGCGATGATGACGGAGGTGTGCTGATATGACAAAAACATCTCCCGTATCAAAGCTTTATATGGCGCTTGTGTTTATATTCCTATATGCGCCCATGGTTGTTATGATGGTGTTTTCCTTTAACGGAACAGAGAGCACCTATGTGTTCAGCGGATTTTCCCTGCAATGGTATGAGCGGCTGTTTCACGACAGAGCAACAATGAACGCCTTGAAAAACACAGTAATACTTGCCGTTGTTTCGGCGGCGATTTCTACCGTAATGGGCACTCTTGCCGCCGTAGGCATAAATTCCGTTAAGAAAAAGTATATTAAATCTTCAATAATGACTGTAACAAATATCCCCATGATGAATCCCGAAATCGTAACAGGTATCTCAATGATGCTTCTGTTCGTGTTCGCAGGAACGCTTTTGGGAAGAAGAAATGTTCTGGGCTTTTCCACGATACTCATAGCCCATATAAGCTTTCAGCTTCCCTATGTAATTCTCTCCGTTCTTCCCAAGCTTCGTCAAACGGATATGAGAATTTACGAGGCGGCGCAGGATTTGGGATGTCACCCGTTCAAGGCGTTTATGAAGGTGGTTTTCCCCGCTATTCTGCCGGGTATTGTTGCAGGCGCTATTATGGCATTTACCTTGTCTCTTGATGACTTTATCATCAGTTACTTTACAAACGGCCCGGATTTCCAAACGCTGCCCATACACATCTTTTCCATGACAAAAAAGAGAGTTAAACCGGATATGTATGCCCTTTCCACCCTTATATTTGCCGCAATTTTCATATTGCTGCTGCTTATGAATTGGGCGCAGTCAAAATCCGATAAAAAGCAAAGGTCAAAAAAGGAGGATAAATACGAATGAAAAAAGTTTTTGCCGTCCTTTTTGCCCTGCTTATTATGCTTTGTGCCGTGTGTATTCCCGTTTATGCCGAGGAGGACGACGTTTTTTCCGAAGAAACTTTGGAATACTATCAAAATCTCGGCTTGCAGGGAACAGTTCTTAATGTGTATAACTGGGGCGAGTATATAGACGATGAAAGTATGGATGTGGTTTCGGAATTTGAACGGATTACGGGCTGTAAGGTAAACTACACCACATTTGAGTCCAATGAAAATATGTATTCCAAGCTTTCAGGCGGCGGAGTGAGCTACGATGTTATCGTTCCCTCCGATTATATGGTGGAAAGGCTTATGTCCGAGGATATGCTTGAACCGCTTGATTACGCCAATATCCCAAACTATGAAAAGTATTTTGACAGTGAAAAATACGGCTATCTTGTTGAAAACGGCATAAGCGATTACGCCGTGATATATAATGTTGGCACTACAATACTTATATATAACACAAAGTATGTAAAAGAAAAGCCCACAAGCTGGAAAGTGCTGTGGGATGAGCAGTACAAAGGCAAGGTGCTGATGTTCAACAATCCCCGTGATGCATTTGCAATAGCTCAGTTTTTGCTGGGGCAGGATTTAAATACCGTCAGCAAAGAGGATTGGGACGATGCCGCCGAATTACTTTTGGAGCAGCGCCAAAAGGTTAAACCCGAGTATGTTATGGACGAGATTTTCATTAAGATGGAAAGCGGCGACTATGCCCTTGCCGCTTATTACGCCGGCGATTATGAGCTTATGAAAGAAAATAATCCCGACCTTGATTTCGTTCTTCCCGAGGAGGGCGTAAATACCTTTTACGATGCCTTTTGTATTCCTCGCGGCACACAGAATAAAAGAGGCGCCGAGGCTTTTATCAATTTTATGATGGAGCCGGAGGTCGCCCTTGCCAATGCGGAGTATATTTATTACGCCACACCCAATAAGGCCGTTGTTGAGAACGATGAATATTCTTTGGTTGACAGCGAAGCGGTTTATCCCGAGGAGGTTGCCAATGCGCAGGAGTTCCACAACCTGCCCAATGATACCTTGCAGTATATGAATACTCTTTGGATGAAGGTTAAGGGCGAGAATGACACATCTGGACTTTATGCGGCGTTTTTCTCTGCCATTGCCGTTGTTATTGCAATCACGGTTATCACGGTTGTGCGTAAAAAGAGAATGAAGAAGTATTATGACGTATAGTTTTTGATTTCTTTAATAAAAAGCAGATAATCGCCGACCACAATATATTGTGGTCGGCGATTTTTTTCATACAAGCGTAATTTTTATTAAGATGTCACCCGAAGCTTCGTAAAAATGTGCCAAAAACGGCTCTGTAAAGCGGCTTTTGAAAGTCAAGCATCAAAGTGACCAAAAATAACACCTATTTTTTGGATATTTTTTTCTCTACAATATATTGACATAATAGGAAATATACTATAAAATGATACTCGCTTACAAAACAGACACAAGATGTTGTGTGTAAAACATATGAACGAAAAAAACGGAGGATACAGCGAAATGGTTGAAAAGATTTTAAAAAGAGACGGCAGAGAGGTGGATTTTTCCATCGAAAAAATCGCAAATGCCGTGTATCAGGCTGCAAAGGCAACAGGCGGTAAGGATTTTGACGAGGCAATGGAAGTCGCAAAGCTTGCGGTACAATATATTGAGCGTGACGGAATAGCTGTTCCCACCGTTGAGCAGATTCAGGACTATGTGGAAAAAACACTGATTGAAACGGGCCACGCAAGAACGGCTAAAAAATACATTCTTTACAGAGCGGAGCGTTCCCGCGTTCGTGAAATGAACACCCGCCTTATGAAAACATATGAGGATTTGACCTTCGTTTCCGCAAAGGATAATGATGTTAAGCGTGAAAATGCCAATATCGACGGCGATACCTCAATGGGTACGATGCTCAAATACGGCTCCGAGGGTGCAAAGCAGTTCAATGTTCTCCACATTTTAAAGCCGGAGCACGCAAAGGCTCATCAGGAGGGCGATATTCATATTCACGATATGGACTTCCTCACTCTTACAACGACCTGCTGTCAGATTGACCTTTTAAAGCTTTTCGACGGGGGATTTTCAACAGGTCACGGCTTTTTGCGTGAGCCTAACGATATAGCAAGCTATTCAGCCCTTGCATGTATCGCTATTCAGTCCAACCAAAACGACCAGCACGGAGGTCAGAGTATCCCCAACTTTGACTACGGAATGGCTCCCGGCGTTAAAAAGACATATAAGAAAAAATACATCGACAATCTTTCAAAAGCGCTTGAATTGCTTGACGGCATTGATAATGCAAAGGATAAGTGCAAAGTGATTTGCGCCGATATTGAGAGCAAAAAGGGCGTAATTCCCTGCCTTGCAAACGATAACGATTATCAGAAGCTTGAAGCAAAAGAGCTGGCTTCCAAATTAAAACTTTCAGCCGAGGAAATTGAAAAGGCACAGCGCTTTGCCGTTACGAAAGCCGCCGAGGAAACAGACAGAGCAACATATCAGGCAATGGAGGCTCTTGTTCATAACCTTAATACCATGCATTCCCGCGCAGGCGCACAGATTCCGTTCTCATCTATAAACTACGGAACAGATACCTCTCCCGAGGGCAGAATGGTGATCAAAAATGTAATGCTTGCAACCGAGGCAGGCTTGGGCAACGGCGAAACACCCGTATTCCCCATTCACATTTTCAAGCTTAAAGCAGGAGTCAGCTACAATCCCGAGGACCCCAACTACGATTTGTTCAAGCTTGCTTGCAGAGTATCTGCAAAGCGCCTTTTCCCCAACTTCTCATTTATGGACGCTCCCTTCAACAAGGAGTTTTATGTTGAGGGTGACCCCAACACAGAGGTTGCATATATGGGCTGCCGTACAAGAGTTATGGCAAACAATTACGATAAAACACGCAATGTGACAGGCGGCAGAGGAAACCTTTCCTTCACCTCCGTAAACCTTCCCAGAATAGCAATTAAGGCTCACGGAAATCTTGATTATTTCTTTGAGGAGCTTGACAGAAAGATTGACCTTGTAATTGCTCAGCTTCTTGAACGCTTTGAGATTCAGGCAAAGAGAAAGGTCAGAAACTATCCGTTCCTTATGGGACAGGGCATTTGGCTTGATTCCGAAAAGCTGGGTATTGACGATGAGGTAAGAGAGGTCCTTAAACACGGTACTCTCACAATCGGCTTTATCGGCCTTGCGGAAACACTTAAAGCCCTTATCGGCAAGCATCACGGTGAGTCAAAGGAAGCACAGAATTTAGGTCTTGAAATTATTCACCATATGCGTCAGCGCGCCGATGAAGCAAGCGAGATGACAGGTCTTAATTTCTCACTTATCGCAACTCCCGCTGAGGGACTTTCAGGCAGATTTGTAAGAATGGACAGAGAGCGTTACGGCGAAATCCCAGGCGTAACGGACAGAAAGTATTATACCAACTCTTTCCATGTTCCCGTATATTATCCCATTTCCGCATTTGATAAGATCAGAATTGAGGCGCCTTATCATGCGCTTACAAACGGCGGTCATATCTCTTATGTTGAAATGGACGGCGACCCCACACAGAACCTTGATGCATTTGAGGCAGTTATCCGTTGCATGTACGATGCAGGCATCGGTTACGGCTCTATAAACCACCCCGTTGACCGTGACCCCGTTTGCGGATACACAGGAATTATCGGCGATGTTTGCCCCCGTTGCGGACGCCATGAGGGTGAAGGCGTTGATGTTGAGGTGCTCAAAAAACTTAAAGGCTACAGCAGAGATGTACATTGCTGTGACGAAAATACGCTTGAGGAAGCTGATAAGCTCCCCAATCCCGTAGAATAATAAAAAGTATAATTAATTTTAAGGAGGAAATTAAAATGGCAGCAAAGAAAGAAAAAGTAATGGTAGGCGAAGGCGTAGGCTTCGAGAGAATAAGAAGAATCACAGGATACCTTGTAGGTACTCTTGACCGCTTCAACGATGCGAAATATGCCGAGGTACAGGACAGAGTTAAGCACTCAATCGGTACAGGCAGCGGAGAAATGGAGCAGTTATAATGTCCACTCCGTTAAGGCTTGCCGGAGTTATCCGTGAATCCGTTGTGGACGGTCCGGGCTGGCGCTTTGTGGTCTTTTCACAAGGGTGCAGGCATAATTGTGAGGGCTGTCACAATCCCCAAACTCACGATTTCAACGGCGGCTATATGAGCGATGTCGATAAAATAATTGGTGAAATAAAAAAGGACCCGTTGCTTAAAGGCGTAACTTTAAGCGGCGGGGATCCTTTTGAACAGGCTGAAAATTTTTCGGTTCTTGCAAAAGAGGTTCACGCGTTAGGGCTTGATGTTGTGACCTATACGGGCTATACCTTTGAACAGCTTTATAAGGGTATGGAAAAGAATGAGGGTTGGCGTCATTTGCTTTCGGAAACCGATATTTTGATTGACGGTAAATTCGTTCTTTCAAAGAAATCTCTTAACTGTAAGTTCAGAGGTTCCACAAATCAGCGTGTAATCGACCCGAAAAAATCTCTTGAAACAGGCAAGGCTGTTGAAATTGAAATATGACATAAACACAAAGGGACTTGTTCACATTGAACAAGTCCCTTTGATATAACTTAAAATTTACTTACAATACCCATAATCAAAATAACAGCGACAATAACGGGTAAAACAAAGGTCATATAACCTCTCATCCAATTTTTAACTTTAAGTCCTTTGCCTGCGTTTGCTTCATTGACAAAGTTTTTCCAACCCCAGCCGTAACGGGTTGTGCAGAAAATAATAAATATGAGAGAACCTAAGGGCAACAGAATGTTGCTTACAACAAAGTCCTCTAAATCCATAATGTTTGAGCCCTCGCCGAAAGGTGTAATACCGCTTAACAGGTTAAATCCCAAAGCACAGGGGAGAGAAAGCACAAGCATAAGCACACAGTTAATTGCACAGGATTTTTTTCGGCTTACATTAAATACGTCCATTGTGCATGAAATAATATTTTCAAAAACAGCAAGTACGGTGGAAAGTGCCGCAAAGCTCATAAATAAGAAGAACAGGCTGCCCCATAGTCTGCCCATGGGCATATGGTTGAAAATGTTGGGCAGGGTGATAAATATAAGGCTTGGACCGCTGTCAGGCTCAACACCGTATGCAAAGCAGGCAGGGAAAATAATAAGTCCCGAGGCAAGTGCTACAAATGTGTCAAGTACCGCAACATTTACAGATTCACCTAAAAGAGAGCGCTTTTTATCAATGTAACTGCCGAAAATTGCCATAGAACCGATGCCGAGACTCAAGGTAAAGAACGCCTGATTCATGGCTCCTGCAATAACATTTCCTATACCGATTTCTTTCATTCTTTTAAAGTCGGGTAAAAGGTAGAATTTAAGTCCTTGTGCACCGCCGTCGATAAAAACGCTGTTGATTGCCAGCACAACCATAATGGCAAGGAGCGCCAGCATCATAAACTTTGTTATTCTCTCAAGACCTTTTTGCAGGCTGAATGAGCATATAAAAAATCCGAAAATAACAACAATTGCCATATATATTATTGCCTGTGCAGGGCTTCCAAGCATATTGGAGAATATGCCTGCAACTGCTTCTGTATCCGCCCCCACAAATTTGCCGCCTGCGGTTGAGATGAAGTAGTTCAGCATCCAGCCTGCAACGGTGGTGTAAAACATCATCAAAAGATAGTTGCCTGCCATTGCAGCGTAGCCGTGCAAATGCCATTTACTGCCCTTGGGTTCAAGCTCACGATAAAGCATTGCAGGGCTCTTCTGACTTGCTCTGCCAAGTGAAAACTCCATTGTCATAACGGGAATCCCCAATACGGCAAGGAAGAACAAATATACCAAAACAAAAGCTCCGCCGCCGTATTGACCTGCCATATACGGAAATTTCCAAACATTTCCTATTCCGATGGCGCATCCGGCGCTGATGAGTATAAAGCCCAAACGGCTTCCTAATTTTTCTCTGTCCATGTTTCGTCTCCTAAATTTCAGTATCTTCAAAAGAATACCATAACAGAGAGTTTATTGCAAGTTTTTTATAACAAAAGGCAGTGTTGTTTTAGCCACACTGCCTTTTGCTTATCATCTTATTTATTTTATTTGCCAGTCAATACCTTTTCCGTAATGCTTTTCGAGAAATTCGTTGGCTTTTTTAAAATGTCCGTTGTCAAAAAAACCGTTGTATGCGGAAAGGGGACTTGGGTGCGCCGATTGAAGCACCAGGTGAACGGGATTTGTAATAAGCTTTGTTTTTGCTCTCGCATTGGCTCCCCACAGCAAAAATACCATAGGCTCGGGACGCTGATTTAAAAGCTTAATAACATCGTCGGTGAATATTTCCCAGCCCATACCTTTGTGGCTGTTGGGGCAGCTGTCCCTTACGGTAAGCACCGTGTTCATCAGCAGAACGCCCTGTTGCGCCCAGTATGTAAGCTCGCCGTTTTCGGGAATGGGATAGCCGTATTCAGCGTGGATTTCCTTGTATATGTTTTGAAGGGAGGGCGGGGGAGGAACTCCCTTTTTTACCGAGAAACAAAGCCCGTGAGCCTGACCCGGCTGATGATATGGGTCCTGCCCCAAAATCACAACTCTCACATCTCTGTAATCCGTGTATTTCAAGCTGTTGAATATATCGTTCATTGGCGGATATATCTTGTGGGTTTTGTATTCATTTGCAAGAAATTTCCGCAATTCCGGATAATACGGCTTTTCAAATTCACTTTTTAAAAGTAAATCCCAATTATTGTTAAACTTAACCATTTTTAAGCTCCGCAATCATCATATGAGCAGATTTGTAAATATCGCCGCAGCCCATTGTCAGTACAAGGTCGCCCGGTTTTGCATTTTTAACAACGAAATCTGCAACCTCCTCCTGTGTGTTAAACCAAACGGAATTGGGTATTTTCTCTGCAAGCTGTGAGGTGTATATATTGTATGTGTTGATTTCCCGTGAACCCATAATTTCCGTCATAACACAGCGGTCGGGGATTTTAAGCACATCAACAAATTCATCAAAGTGCATTACCGTTCTTGAATATGTGAAGGGCTGAAAAACCGCCCAAACGGTGTTGTAACCCATTTTCATTGCCGCTTCAAGGGTTACCTTCAATTCGGCAGGGTGATGTGCGTAATCATCAATAAAATCAATACCTTTGTAGGTGCCAAGGTGTTCAAACCGTCTGCCTGCACCGTGGAACTCTTCAATTCCCTTTACGCAGTCCGGGAATTTTGCCCCTGAATAAACGGACGCTGCGACCGCCGCCAACGCATTTAAAATATTGTGCTTTCCCGGAATGGATAGGGAAACATTGCCCAAACGCTCACCCTTATACATAATGTCAAACCGTGTAAAAGCACCCTTGTATTCCTCAATATTTGCGGCATAGTAATCGTTAGAGCTTTCAAAACCGAAAGAGATCATATCCTTGCCTTGAATATCTTTTATGGCTTTAAGTGTGTTTGCATCATCACCGTTATATATTATTGCTTTTGTGGCGGATTTTGCGAATTTTTCAAAACTCAAAATAAGATTATCCATTGTTTTGAAGTATTCAAGATGGTCCTCGTCAATGTTAAGAATAACCGCAACATCGGGAGACATATAAAGAAAAGTGTCCTGATATTCGCAGGATTCCATAACGATATTTTCGGTTTTACCCACTCTGCCGTAACTGTCGGTTAAAGGGAGCTTCCCGCCGATAACTGCCGAGGGGTCAAGACCTGCGTCAATCATAACCTGCGTAGTCATTGAAGTAACCGTTGTTTTGCCGTGAGTACCGCAAACGCCGACGCAGTTAGAAAAACGGCGTGAGAGCTCACCTAAAAGTTCGGCGCGTTGAAAGGTGGGAACACCGCTTTCAAAAGCGGCTTTTAATTCGGGGTTGTCACGGCTTATGGCGGCGGAGTACACAATCATATCCGCGCCCTTAATATTTTCCGCCTTTTGCCCCATCATAACGGGGATTCCCATTTTGCGGATTCGCTCAACAATGGAGCTTTCGTTGTTGTCAGAGCCTTGCAGGGAGTAGCCCTTGCTGTGGAGTATTTCGGCAAGAGGGCACATTCCGCTGCCGCCTATGCCGATAAAATGTATTTTTTTTGCGTTTTTAAGTACGGTTGAAATATCGCTCATATTTATAAATCCTTTCGGCGTGTTATTTCTTTTAAGATTATCGTGTTGTCTTATTTATTATATTGCAAACGGACAAAAATTTAAACCCCTAATCACCATTTTTTGCAAAAAACATAGGATGTATTGCAGGGTAAGGAGGGCTTTATAATGAAAAACAGAAATATAGTAATAATCGGCGGCGACAAACGACAGAAATATCTTAAAACATACCTTGTTTCAAAGGGGTACGACACAGAATCCTACGGACTTTTTGACTGGGACGATGACAACGACAGATTAAAGTCGCTGATAGGCCCCAAAACAGCGGTGGTGCTGCCTCTTCCTGCCACGAGAAACGAAAAAACCGTAAATATGCCATTTTCCAAAAGAGAAACTTCCCTTGAACGGGTGCTGAGCCTTTTGGGTAAAGATAACATAGTGTTCGGCGGAATAATCAGGGGAGAATTGCTGTCCAGACTTCGGGAAACGGAAATTCCCTTTGTGGATTATTACGACGCGCAGTTTATTGAGAAAAATGCGGTGCTCACCGCTTTCGGAACGCTTAAAATCCTGCTTGAACATATTGATTTTGTCTTGTCTATGGGCAATTACGCCGTCACAGGCTATGGCAGAGTGGCAAAAGAAACGGCGGCGGTGCTCAATTCTCTTTCCTGTAAGGTAACTGTTTTCGCACGCAATCCGTCACAGCGTCAGGATGCTGTTAAAAAGGGCTGTAACGCTTTTCCCATAGAGGAGCTTTCCCGCCGTGCCGATGAATTTGATATAATAATAAATACTGTCCCGTCACAAATTATCGGCAGGGATGTAATAAAAAATATGAAAAAGGACGGTAAAATAATCGAGCTTGCCTCCGCGCCTTACGGTGTGGATTTTGACGAGGCGAGAAAAAATTCGGTTGATGTAATAAAAGCGTTCGGTCTTCCGGGCAAATATACCCCAAAAACAGCAGGGGAGATAATCGGAAAAAGAATTGAAGAATTTTTGCAAAGGGAGGAAAAAGAATGAGCACAGAAACTGTGGGATTTGCCATGTGCGGCTCTTTCTGCACCTTTAAAAAAGTAATCCCGCAAATGAAAGAATTAAAAGACAGGGGATACAGAGTAATTCCCATAATGTCACAAACAGCATATTCCACGGACACCCGCTTCGGCGCCGCCCGTGATTTTATAGAGAAAATCGAAAATATATGCGGTGAAAAAATTGTTCACACAATAGAGAATGCGGAGCCCATAGGACCAAAAAAGCTTCTTGATGTGCTCCTTATTGCGCCCTGTACGGGAAATACCTTGGGGAAAATGGCAAACGGAATTACGGATACCTCCGTAACGCTTGCCGCAAAGGCACACCTGAGAAACATGAGACCTGTAATTATAGCCGTTTCAACCAATGATGCGCTGGGAGCCGCCGCAAAGAACATAGGACTTTTAATGAACAGCAAAAATATATATTTTGTACCCATGAAACAGGACGATGCAAAGGAAAAACCCAATTCGATTGTGGCAGATTTTACCAAAATCTCAGAAACCGTAGAATCAGTGCTCCAAAACAAACAGCCTCAACCGATTTTGTTATAAAAAAGTAGGTTTTGTTATAATAATAAGTAGGGGCGATTCACGAATCGCCCCTACGGGTTAAGCAAAAAATCAAATTACCTCACCACATCTTGTCTCCCCTGAAAGGGGAGATGTCAACGAAGTTGACAGAGGGGTTGTTTTGCGGAACGATGAGGCATCGTCCCCTACGAATTATTATAAAATATTATGATTACCGATAGGGCGGGATACCCTACAATAACGCCGTAAATCGGCTTCCCCTTGAGGGGAAGCTGTCGGCGTAGCCGACTGATGAGGTGTATATCTCGAAACAATATGCAAAATTATATTAAATTCTATGAATAACGAAAAAATCTCCCCTTGGCAATTGCGCCGAGGGGAGAAAATTATATATCAAATTATTTCTGCTCAAAGAATACCTTGAACGCCTTGTATGCCATATAAACATCAAGTTTTGAAACAACCTCAAAAGGTGCGTGCATTGAAAGCACGGGTACGCCTAAATCTACCACATCAACATTGAGCGCCGCAACATACATTGCAACCGTTCCTCCGCCGCCTGCGTCAACCTTGCCAAGCTCGCCTATCTGCCAAACAACATCATTGTCGTTAAGCATTTTGCGAACCTTGCCCATGTATTCGGCAGATGCGTCGGAAGTGCCGCTCTTGCCGCGGGCGCCTGTGTATTTTGTAATAACAACACCGTTGTTTACATAAGAGGAGTTCATTCTTTCGCTGACCTCGGGATATGTGGGGTCAAACGCCGCATTAACATCGGCTGAAAGACATTCGGAGTTTGAAAGCACTCTCCAAGGCTCCTCACCCTGCATTACTGCCAAATCGGATATAAAATATTTCATATACGATGAATTAAGTCCTGTGTTGCCGTCAGAGCCGATTTCCTCTTTGTCGGTAAGCACGGTAAGGCAGGTGTATTCGGGATTTTCAACGCTGAAAATCGCCTGTGCCGCAGGATATGCGCAAACCTTGTCATCGTGACCGTATGCACCGATAAGACTGCGGTCAAAGCCGATGTCCCTTGCCTTATATGCAGGAACAACCTCTAATTCCGCACTTAAAAAGTCGCTTTCAACAATGCCGTATTTCTCATTGAGAATTTTCATAATATTGAGCTTTACTTTTTCTCCGCCCTCGTCTTTGGAGAAGGGACGGGAGCCTATGAGAATATTAAGGTTTTCACCCTTAATTCCCTCTGCCATTGTCTGCTTCATCTGCTCCTGTGCAAGGTGGGGTAAAAGGTCGGTTACAACAAATTGGGGGTCGCCCTCGTCCTCGCCTATACGTACCTTTACCTTTTCGCCGTCAGCCTTTATAACAACTCCGTGGAGAGCCAAGGGGATTGCAGTCCATTGATATTTTTTAATTCCGCCGTAATAATGGGTTTTAAAAAGGGCGAGATTTGTGTCCTCATAAAGGGGATTGGGTTTTAAGTCAAGGCGGGGAGAGTCAATGTGCGCCGCAGAAATCTTAACGCCTTCGCCCACGCTCTTTTTACCGATAACGCAAAGGATAAGGGACTTTCCTCTGTTGTTGTAGTAAACCTTGTCGCCTGCGCTGTATTTTTTTGTGTTGTCAAATTCGGTATAGCCTCTTTTTTCGGCTTCTCTTACGAAAAATTCCACCGATTCACGCTCGATTTTTGCCTCGTCAAGATATGACTTGTAGCCCTCGCAGAATTCGTCGGCTTGCTTAACTGTTTCGTCGTCGATGATTTCCATTGCGTGCTTCGGCTCATAAAAAAGACCGTCTTTAAGCTCCTGTAATTTGTTTTCACTCATATATATTACTCCTCTCGGTTTATAAATTTGCTATAATCTGCCGTATTTCCACATCAAGATTATACGGCGGATAGTTCCATATTATGAAATCAGCCTGTTTTGTAAAAAAACTTTCGTCCTTCTGTGCGTTTATCCGTTCAAGTGCTTTTTCGCGGCTGATTTTATCTCTTGTCATTATCCGTTCAAGACGAATATCCTCGGGGGCAGTAACGGCAACGGTAAAGTCGCAAAGCTTATCCTCACCGCTTTCAAAAAGCGCTATTGCGTCAATTATTATACCGCTGTAACCCAAGTCTTTTTTCTCGTCAATAATTTCCCTGATTTTTTCCGTAACGGCAGGGTGGGTGATGGCGTTAAGAGCCTCGGTGCTTTCTTCGTCGGCAAAGGCACGGCTTGCCAAAAGGGGACGGTTCACCGTTCCGTCACCGTTTATAACATCGTCGCCGAATTGCTTTTTCAGTTTATTTTTAACATTTTCGTCGCCGTTTATTACTTCACGGGCAACCTTGTCCGCATCAATGTGATAACAGCCGTATGCCATAAGCTTAAAGGCAACGGTGCTTTTTCCTGCACCCGTAAGTCCCGTAAGACCGATTATTTTCATATTTTATCTTTCCTTTGCGGAATATTCCTTTAATGCGTTATATTCAATATAATTCCAATGATATTCAAAATCAGATTGATTGCGAATTATGTGGTCGTAATATCCCC
>JBJEPX010000035.1:0-11240 GCA_051881455.1 Candidatus Fimenecus sp.
CGAACCCACCTGTCAAGCTTGGGAAGCTTGCATTCTACCGATGAACTACAGCCGCATTATTATGCAGACAGTATGATATCACATTCTTTTTCAAAAATCAATCGTTCATGCAAAATCTTAGACTGCTTGCTCCGACTTTTTACTTTACAGTTCCGGTTTATACACAGGATAACTGGTTTTATCCTCTTCAGTAATTTCTCTTAACACCTTGCAGGGGACACCGACAGCAACCACATTACTCGGTATAGATTTTTTTACTACGCTGCCTGCCCCAATCACCGTATTATCTCCGATTTCGACACCTGCAAGAATTGTAGAACCTGCGCCAATCCATACATTATTACCGATTGTAATCGGTTTTGCAATCTCTACGCCTGCTTTTCGCATTTCAGGATCGATTGCATGCTCCGCCGTAGTAAAACAACAATTGGGCGCAACAAATACATTATCTCCGAAGGTGACCTTTGCGCCGTCGGTAATTATCATATTATGATTAGAATAGAAAAAGTCGCCCACCTTTATGTTATATCCGTAATCGCACCAGAACGGAGGAGTGATTATGACTTCCTTTCCCATTTCTCCTAATAACTCCGCAAGAATTTCCCGCTGTGCTTCTCTGTCATTGGGGCATAATTGATTATATCTGTAACATTTTTCTTTGCCCTTGCGGATTTCTTCTTCATAGGCGGGATTATAACAACCTTGAAAGAAACAGTTAATTGGCACCTCAGGTTTTTTGTCCATAAGCTCGTCCTCTTATTAATTCAATTTATCCTTAAATTAATTATACCATATATTGATTCGGTTTTCTACCGTATTATGGAATTTTTACACCCAAGTTATCACAAAAAACTTCTTTCGCTACGGTGCAGATGTCAATATCAAGCTGAAAAATCATCGGCGGAAGATTTTATACATTCACTTTTCGGATAAACCCTCTTAATTTAAAATAAACTTTACATATTAAAGATAAATTTTCCTGAAAGGCAATCTGTATCGGCAACCGAAAGCAAAGTATCCCGTTTTACTACGGCAACACAGCCTGTTTTTTCATATTCTTTTCCGTATTTTTTCTCAATCAGGTCAAGAGTTTCACGCAGCTTCAATATTTCGGCGTATTTGTGAGAGCACATTCCTGCATAGTAACAATCGCAGGTAAATCGGCCTATTTTGCCGTTTTTAAAAGTAAACTCAACCTCATATATCTCTTCATCACGGACAATCGCACGGCCCTTGTTCCCGCAAAGACAGAAATACTCCACCATATCTTCGGAAAACAAATAATCGCCTCTTTCCCCCTCACGGCGAGTGATGGCTATATCGTCAAGAGCAGTCTCCTCATCGCTGTATCCGCAGACAGTATCCTCCTCGTTTTCGGGAGCTTTAAACCAAGTCAGCGCCTTTTCATACGGTAAAGCCGACGGTGAAAATGTCATAAGAAATTTACCGATAATTTCAAATTCACCTTTAATATCGGTTTCAACCTTTCTTATTACACGCTTATATTCGGAAAGCTTTATTTTAAAATCATAAGAAACATCGGTGACCACACCCATTACGCCTTCCAGCTTACCGTCAACGAAAACCTTGTCGCCTATCTTTAAATCGAACTTATCGTTATAATAAGAATAGGCGCGATATACATCGGGAAAGCGGATTTCGACAACGGATTTACGGGGAATCGACTCCTGCGGAGCCTGCGGTACTGCTATTTCTCTTTCAGGTAAATTATTCTCAAATGAAAATCCGATTTTTGTACTCATAACTGCATCTCCTTTATTACAGGGCTATTGTATCATATGATATGTACCAAAAATCGGACTTTATAAATCTTAATATTAAATTGTGTACTAAAAAACGGACAGGTTCTTCACGGAATAAACAAACTGCTCACTTTTTGGTGAACATTTTGTTTTTTGGTGCTGGTGACCGGACTTGACCATATGCGGCGGCTCTCGCCTGGCATACTGTTTCGCTCGGCAACTGTTTTTTGCACAATGACCGCCTCACTCTTTTTGCTAAAAAGGAAAAAATGAGTCCACGCAAATGCGTGAACTCATTTTTTTGGTCGGAGTGACGGGACTTGAACACGAATACAACTGCAATTGGCTAAAAAAATAAAGATTGATAGTATCGAATTCTTTTTGGCACATATGCTTTTCAATGATTTAAAGACTCTTTGCGAAACTCATAATTAATTCCCAAAAAATTCCCAAATCATAAAAGCAACCATTATTTCAATGCATTTTTCCAATAATGCTTGTTTCAAAATAACCATTGTTCTGTGAAGCGATTAAAAAATCATTCGTGCTTTATTTCAGGTATAAACATTATAAGGCAGGTACAAAACAAAGTACCTGCCTTAACATTTATAGTATATTTTTAATAGTGCGCTCCAAATTATTTGCGGCTCGTTTTTGAGCCTCTTCATAGGAGTGGCTGTATATTTGCAGGGTTAAACTCATATCAGCATGTCCGAGATTATGTTGGACAGTTTTAGGATTTTCGCCCTGTTCTATAAGAATACTCGCATAAGTGTGACGAAGACCGTGAAATTTCAAATATCTGATTTCGCCTTTGTGTCTTGTCATAAATCTCGAATAATTATTGGAAATCCACTGTAATGAAAAAGGAGTTCCGTCCGGCTTGGATAAGACATAATTACTGTCTGCAAACTCCTTGCCATATCGTATTTTATTCTCCAAATACCTTTTGTGATATTCTTTAAGAATGTTTACTAACCTCTCAGGTATGTAAATCTTTCTAATACCTGCATTGGTTTTTGGCGGTTTAACATATTCTGCTCCACCTTCAACCACAACTCGTGATTTGCAAATGTAAATATAATTCTCATCAAAATTAACATTATCCCATGTCAATCCTGCCATTTCGCTTCTGCGTATGCCGCTTAATAAGGCGAGATTGAGTATTAGTCTTATATCAGGATTTTCATCCTCTTCCGCTATTTTCAAAATTAAGTTTAGTTCTTCAAGGGTATATGCCTCAACTTCTTTTTTCTCCTGTTTCGGTCTTATTATTTTATTGAGCATTGGATTGGCTTCTCTTTGTATTATGCCCTCCTGTACAGCTAAATCAAATAAGATTCGCAACAATCCCCAATAATTTTTAATTGTTTTCGCCGATAAATTCTTATCAAGGAGATTTATGTATTCCTGAATATTCCTTGAAGAAATATTTCTTACCTTTGCCTTACCAAAATAGTTTTTCAACCCATATGGTTTACTATTATAGTATGGGGATTTATACCCTTTGAGCGTAGTTGGTGACAAATGGTCGATATATATTGAAAAATACAAATCACCTAATTCTTCAAAAGTTAAATTTAAGTTAGTGCTTACTGGAGCACCTCGCTTTCTTTCGAGTTCTTTCTCTGCAACAAACTGTTTCACCTCTGACAATGTAGTTCCAACAGGAAAAGTTTTTGTTGTCTTTCGTCGTTTCCCGTCAATGTATCTAGGCAATTCGTAGGACACTCTGTATTGAGTGCCCTTTTTTGTTTTGATTTTTTGATAACTAGCCATTGCACTGCTCCTTTTATTAGTTTTAGTTTTTTGTTGTCTTTTTGCGTTTCCTGTCAATGTATTTAGGTAATTCGTAGGACACTCTGTATTGAGTGCCCTTTTTTGTTTTGATTTTTTTAATTGATATCATTTTATATCTCTCCATTCTTTTTTAAATTTTTTCATCGAATTCCGATAAAAATTCATCCGTTTCAACATCAAGGTTAACTATATAACAGTTAGATTTGAAACCGTTAATGGTTGTTCTAAATTTGAGTCTGTCTTTTTCGCAGTGAAGTTTACCATTCTCTTTTAAGGCGTGAAGGACTGTCTTGCAGTCGCTAAAACCACCTCTTTTAAGAATATCTTCAAAAGCTTTGTCAAAGAAATAGGCTCTTCCTTGTCTAATAATTCCGGCTTTATCTCTGCCTTTTTCTTCTTTGTTTAAAAAAGCACTCGGATTTGCCGCCGCCCACTCATTTATGTAAGCATAAGCCTTTTCAAACAACGAACAACTTGGCATTGTACAGTTATTAACTTCAATCAAAAAATCAATTATTTTTTCTTCATCAAGATTTAATGACAAAAACTTTTTTGCATACCTTGCACACAAAGCAACGATTGCATAGTATCTGCAAAGCCGATTGTCTATTGCAGTACCTTCCTTAATTTGACTTGATATTTTTTCTCGCAGAGTGGTATATTCTTTACGAATAATTTTATCAAGCTCGTTATCGCAAACGACATCAATGAAAGCCTGTCCTATTGCTCCGTAATTTTTCAAGCAGAAACGCTTGATGTTTTCGGAGTGTTTAGCTGAATTTGTAATCTTAATATTAGGAAATTCTACCACTCTGGCAGAAATACCCACATTGTTATTACAATTGCTTATTATTGAACTTTCGCCCGAGGAAATAATGCTTGTATTCCACGAGCATTGTTCCCTTTTAGAGCCATCCTTTTTCATACGACCTCTCTCAATTCCTTGGCTAATACAATAAACAAGGTTTGTAAAATTCTTGTTTGAAACACTTGATTCATCGAGTGCCAGAATTATGCCATGATTATTGTTTAACGAATTCATAATAGCGTTGTCTGTTGCATTCCAACTTTGGAAAACACCGTTTCCAAATTCAGGTTTGCACCAAACAGAAGCCGCAAGCATTAGTGCTGTACTTTTGCCTGTACTACTGTCACCATAAAAGTGAAAGATTGGTGTTTCAATTGCTTCGTCGCACTCATTAAGAAGTCCGACAATACAACTGCTAAACCCTATGGAAACCGCTACTTGACATGCTATTGAATTTGCAATTAAGCGATTTAGTCCTTTAATTTGTTTTGCCACATTGTCTGCCGAACAAGCTAAACAAATGTCGCCTGTGTATTCTTCATCATAGCCTAAAAATTCTACTTCCTTCGTTTGGATGTTATGCCACCAACCAACTTTATTGTGATAAGTAGTTTTATCCATAGTCGATACTTGTCTGTCGACATACTCAACCAGATACCTTGCAGCCTTGTTTGGATTATATATAATGCCAACATCACGCAGCATATGCAAGTTCCTTGAAGAAAAAGCAGATAGAGGTACAGTTGCCTCACTTTCTTCACCCTTGTGGTAAACGACTATTTTTAATAAGTGTTGTTTGCTGACTTGTTCAACAACAACTTCTTTAATTTCAAAATAATTACTTAATAAAATTCGATAAACATTTCCGTCTTTTTCACTTTCAAAATAGTGATACAATAAATCATTATCTTTAACAAATGGAAATATTTCATATTTTTTCTGCGCTGATTCATAATCTTCAAAACTAATTTTTTGAACTTTATGTTCCACCACTTTTTATATTAATCACTCCTTGTTCATTAATTTTTTCGGGGAAAACGGGGAATTTTCCGTTCCCCATTTATGCAATTTTTTATTATCAAAAAATTGCATAATCCGTATCAAAATTGAATGAGATTTTTCTTACGGAGTGATTGCATTATATCGCACTTTTTAGAATAGTCAATAGGTTTTTGAAAGAAAAATTTTAGGTGAAAATGGCTTAAAATCAAGGGTTGAGGCATAGTAGCCAATTCTTATTGGCACATCGGGCTCTCAAAGATTTTTTTGCCTAAAAAATTTCGTGGTAATGCACAAAAAAATCTTTAAGATTTTGAAAACGAGAGCTCTTTTATCATAAACAAAAGACGATTAGTCAATAAGATTTGACTAATCTCCTTTTGTTATTTTGACAAAACAGCTGTATTTTGCATAATTTTAGGCAAAATTTAAGCGGATGCCGAATTGACATCCGCTTATTTTTAAAAATGGAATACAGTTAAATTTTTGCAAGTAACTCTGCTTTTTTAGAATTGAATTCTTCATCGGACAATACGCCGAGTTCTTTCAATTCTTGAAGCTTCTTAATTTGTTCAAGAGGGTCATCTGCCTGAACAGCAGGTTGGGGATTGCTGCTTTTGTTAAGTTGATTCAGAATATTGTTTTGCCTTAAAACATCAAGCATTTCTCTGCATTTTCCTGCTTGTCCGTAAACCGATATACCTGTTAACATTTCAATACGTAACATTACTTCATGTCCGTTTTCATCATCGTATGTGATGTTGATATTGTTTTCCTGTTTAAGGGAGTCCATATTAGTTGATGTTGCGGCAAGAAGCATTTCAGTATTTGATACTGTACGGGGAACGATTTTAAACTCTTTCACTTTACTATATGGAATTTCCAAGCCCTCAAACCATTTTGACGCTGATGTAGCTTTAAGTACAAACTTATCAGGCAAAATATTGAACCCGATTTCTCCTGATTGCTTTTTAGGATATTCGGCGAGTCCGCCTAAATAAATAACACTGTATCTTATAATTGCACCGTCAACGGGAGCCTTCATTTCTTTTGATTCACCGGAATATTCCGCTATACCGCTTCGGATTTCTTTTGAGGACTCCTTAACTTTTTCAGCAAGATTTTTACTTGAACTTTTCGCAACATCAAGAGCTTTTGAAAGATTTTGTTTATCAAATAATCCCATAATTCACTACTTCCCTTCAAATGGAAATGTTTTAATAGTTGGAAACAACCTCAACATAAGTGATTTCAGTTCCGTTATGGTCTGAAAACTCCAAATCAACGGTAAACCCGTAATCTAACGGAATTTTTACTGCCATATACTGTGCCCATTCTTGGTCAAAATAGATTTTAACATCGGTAACTCCTGTTACTTGCTTAAATGTTTCAAGACTGTCACCGATTTTTAAGCCTTTGTAAAATTCTGTTCCTTTCGGTCCGCAAGCATAACCTATAACCGTTTCATGGGGTTCCAAAAACGGGTCATTCCAAAAAATAAAAGCATACGGTGCAAAATTGCCGTCTTTATCATAGAACTGAACATAATGAGCACCTTCAAGAGAATAGCTCTCACAAGAATCCGAATACATTTCAATAAGCTCGTCAATGGTTTTACCCATAAACGATAATGGGTCAACAGTTGGTTTTTCAGTAGTTGTTTCCGTTGGAGTTTCAGTTGTGCTTTCCGTCGTAATTTCCGTTGTCTGTGTTTCGCTTGTAGATGTGTCGGTGTCTTCTGCCGTATCTTTGCCAAAGCTAATGATATTCATTTTATACAGAACGGCAACAACCATAGCAATAACTACAAGAAGAATAATTATCACACCTGCAACAGTATTGTTTTTCTTCTTTTCATTTTTCGGTTTAACAGGTGTTACTATAACAGGAGCAAACATCTGGTTTTCGTCGGTAGATTTCTCCGACACAATCTCCTCGTCAGTTCCAATTTCAGTTTCTTCGATTATGGTGGATTCTTCTGTAGCTTTAACAATAAGATTTGCACCGCACTCGGGGCAAAATTTAACTTCTTCGGAAAGAGGTGCGCCACATTCAGGACAAAACTTAGGAAAATCACTCATTGGCTGTTACCTCCGCTTTGTTAGTTTTTGAAAGTTGTTTGAGTCCTGTATTAATAAGCACTAAAACCATTACCCAAGATAAAACAGTAAGAGCTATTTGAACAATCGGTATATTAACGGGTACGGGAATGGGCATGTCCCATACTGCATGAAGAACTACGGGAACTGCAAAGATTTTAAGAAAACGAGGATTTAATAGGTGCTCTTTTTCTAAATCTTCTGCTCCCTTTACAAGAACAAGTGCCGCACCTGAAATTGCCGCCCATACTACATGCCCGCCGAGAGAAAGAATGGCTCTTAAATATATAACTTCAAGCATTGTTTCCCAACCTTCAACTAACAGGTAATTGAAAGCATAACCTGCGGTTTCAAATACTGCAAATCCTGCACCTACTGCAGAACCTATAAGAAGACCTGTAAGAATGTGCTTAACCTTTGCATTTTTACAGAAATAAGCAACAATCACAAGTTTTCCTGCCTCTTCAACAATTCCCACAATAGTTGCACCTATGTAATCAAGCTCTCCCACGGGTGCAAATTCAAAAAGGATAAGCGTTGCGACAAGCGATAATGCACCGCCGACAAAGAATATTTTTATGACTTCAAAAAGGCTCATATTTCTCGGAGCGTTAACCTCAAAGAAAAATATAACCGTTGAGAACGGAACGGCAAGTGCACCGACAAAGATTAGTCCCGGTATTGCATTTGTATTAGAAAACCATTCTGCTACAACAGACAGTAAACCGAATGTGATTGCAAACATAAGGAATATACGGGAATAGAGCCACGGTTTAGGCCACGATGAAGAAATTTCATTTTCTTTGGGAGTAGTCTTTGCTGTTCCGCAAATAAACAGTTCCTCCTGCTCCTCTTTACTGTGCTTTTTGAAAACATTAGAAACAAGGTCTTTAAGATTGAGTTTTACTTCTCCTGTTTCACCTGTTAACTCATTAGCCTTTTTAATAACTGTGTTCATTGTTTTCCCTGCAACCTTTTTTGCTCCCTCAAAGAGTTCTGTTGCAGTTGCCTGTAAATCAGGGTTTGTCCCGGTTCCCTGCGTTGCTCCGCACGATGGGCAGAATTTGTTTGAACTATCAATTTTCTGACCGCAATTCGTACAGAATTTTTGTGTTGCTTCGTTGTTTTCCATTATTTATCCTCCTCATAAATAAACTCAAAGAACTAAAATAATTGTATATTTTTAATCCTTATTATCAATATGGTCTTTGAGTATTTTCCTTACCCATTTTTCGGTATAACCGTATTTTGTTGCGAGCTCACGAATATTGTAACCGTCATATTCTTCAACAATTTGATTCATAATAAATTCTCTGCTGAACAATTCCACGGGGAAGAAAATCTGCGTACCACGGTATTTTGAATGCAGGCTGAGAACTGCGTCAATGCCGAGCAAACCTGCAAGCTCACTGTATGCACCGTTTAAATATTCGCCTTTGATTTTATTCTTATCTATGGCTATCGTTACTCCTCTCATATTAAATGCTCCTTTCAAAAATTATAATCAATGAAATGGGAAGTGTATAGTGCCGCAGGTCATGTGACTTGTTTCTTGTAAAATTCCCAATATTTCCCTTAATATGACAATATTCTACAACTGCAATACAAGGAAACAGCTTACTTTTTCCTACGGTTTTTAGGTGTTTTTGTACCGCAATAAAGACTAATTGCCGCCATTGCCCCTGCAAAAAAATATTCCGTTGCAACCTTAACAACAGAACTTACAAAATAGGTCATTCCCTCACCCCCTCTTCCTTGTGCCTTTTAGAAAGTAAATAATCTGCTCCTATAAGCATTGCAAATGTTCCGAAAAATCCAGCTAAGTAATACGGCATATTAACCATCCTTTCGAAGTGTTATAAAATTATTGCTTGGGTTGTATTTTGTGGGTTCTTTAAGCATTTCTTTTGTAATGTGCAATTCAGCCAAAGACCATTTTGAATTATTGCCCCTGATACCGAGATAAAGGGGATGTGGTGCAGTTTGAGAACGCAGGTCAACATCGGAAGAAAGTAACTGATATACAACTCCCTTGGGTAAGGCATTTTTAAACATATTTAAAACATTTACCTTTGATTTTTTGCAAGCATAGGATGAAGCCATTGAATTGCCCCAAGCAACAATGAATTTTGTGTTTTTAAAGTTTTTATCGCTCATTAGAGTTTCAATGTATTTCATATTTTCTTCATCAACTTCAAGTCCACGGGAGCTCATTTTCCCCGAAACGACTTTTGAAAAAAGATTGATTATTTTCAATTCCTTTAAGTGTAATTCCTGCATATGAGATACTAAATAATTAAGGGTATTGTCCTCCGAGAAAATATTATCACGGGTTCTTGTGGGATAGAGTAATACGATAATTCCGATATCCCCTTCAACTCCCTTTAATCTTTTCGTAACTTCAAATGTGTTTTTACCATCATCCGATGTGATGATATCTGTTTCAACAGATACAGAATAATTTGCAAATGACATATTCTCAACTCCTTATCAGTTCATTTCAATGAATTTAATTACTGTTGCTTTGTCGATTTCTTCTTGTGTAAATGTTTGCGGCTCCCAAAACATTTTTAAATATCTGTCCGTTTGGGACGGTGATAGAGAGTCAAGCTCACCCTCATCATCTGTTCCGCAAATATAGAAAGTACCCACAAGAATATCATCGAAAAATTTGCGGTTGCCTTCAAGACCGATTAACTTGCCCTCTTCGTTACAAAGAATACAAGTATTTTCTTCAAATCCCACAAATTCAATCAATCCCCCAACTGCCTTTTGCAGACTTTCAAGGTCATTATTGATTGTTGTAATGATAGGGTGCTTTGACGGCTCAACCATAACTACTTTAATTGATTTTTTCATAAATTCCTCCTAAAACATATAAAGGGCAAGTGCGTTACCACACTTGCCCTTAAATTGATGTAAAATCATACTTTTCTTTGCGTAAAATAATTTCTTTTAACTGTTTAATCGTCTCTCCTTTCAAATGTTTTTCATCAGCTAAAATATTTAGTCCCGTATCATTATCAGTAAGAATACAGAAATAATATAGCTGTTGAGTTTCGTTTTCGGTAATTATTTCAATACCGACAGACCATTCAATAACGGATAAATCAAGCTGTTCTAAATCTGCGGGCGACTCAATATAACAAATCGCCCCGAAAGCTGAAATATCATCAATATCGTATGCGTTGCAGATTTCGAGTAAGTGTTTTTTTAGCACTTTTTTCATCGGAACACACAAAATACTTCGAAAAATGTCTTTTTCATTATAAAACTTTTTCATTTTTGATATAAGAGAAGGGCGAATGCAAACCGCATTCGCCCTGTGTTTATGTTATTCTCCTTTCTATATAGTATCAAAGGAATAATATATATTTTTATTTGATTGTGTTGCAGATTAATTATGACTTTTTAAATATTTAAAAAGCAAATAACGGCAACAATCAGGAATAGGTTGTCTGCCGTCTTATATGTTGGGTATTATATTAAAGTTTACTTTGTGTGAGAAAGGCTTTTGGCGGAACTAATTCCCAAAAACTCCCAAATAGTTCCCGAATTTTTATTTTGAAAAAGTGGGGTTATGTCAATCGTAATTGGCTAAAAACCGTTTTGACAAAAATTCGCTGAAAGTTCAAGAGTGTTGACACATAAGGGATTGAGGGGCATAGTAGCCCATAGTTCTTGGCATAAAAAAAGCACCGTATAAAACGGTGCTCATGGTCGGAGTGACGGGACTTGAACCCATGGCCTCTTGGTCCCGAACCAAGCGCG
>JBJEPX010000036.1:0-10988 GCA_051881455.1 Candidatus Fimenecus sp.
ACCAAATCAATTTTTCACTCTTCTATCTGTCCGAAATTCTTGACAAGTTTCATTAATTTATGTGCAAACTCCCTCAGTCATTTTTTCAAAATGACAGCTCCCTCTATGAGGGAGCGGAATTGGTTTTAATTTGATTTTGCGGCGGGAGCAAGCCCCCCGCCCTACCTTGTCGCCCCTGAAAGGGGATAGGGGTTATTTCACCACGCTCTTACTTTTTCGATATGCACCGGGTTGAAATCGGCATAATAGTACTCTCCCAATGGGCGCATATAGGAATCCGCTGTGTGACAGCATATAAGCGGTTCGCCGTTTGAAAAGCCTGTGACGACAAGGGTATGATAAAAGCTTTCGCCGTTGCTTAAAAATATCAAATCCCCCGTTTTTATCTCCCTTATATCCGCATTGACGCCAACTGGGCCAACGCCTTTATTTGTTGTGAGAAATTTATACAGATATTTCACTCCCGACCATGCGGCGGCACGGTCGGTGGGGGAATTATAATACCATCCCACATCTTTTTTATAATTCATCACCTTACAGCCTGCAAAAAGGCATTGGGACGCAAAATTTGTGCAGTCACCGCCCATACCGTCAAAATCAAAATACCGCGGATTTCTTGAAAGCGCCCATTTCTTTGCGTATTCCACGGTATCGTTACGGTTATATATTACTGTTCTCATAAAAAATCACTCCCCTTACATCATACGAGGGAAGTGATTTTTTGTTATATTGATGTTAGCACAAATACTGCTTCATTTTCTGCATACTGTTTTCTTCAAGTTTGATTAAGTCCTCGCCTATTTTTTGTGACGATGGGGGCACATCGGGGAAATTCTTTAATGTTCGCACCATATCAATAATGCCCATTGTACTGCCCTGCATCATCATTTCGGCGATTTTATCGGGACTTCTGTCCAGCATGGTGTTAAGCTGAACTCCTGACCACATGCTGATATGCGCCATGGGGCTTTGCTCTTTCGGGACTGCGCCGAATTTTGAAAGCTCTGCCGAGGCACGGTTCTGTATATCCTGATACTCGGAAAACTGGTACTGCAAGTCGCTCAATAGGTTTTGGTCCTCTATCTTATCCTTTAAATACGAAATGGACGCACTGCCTGCCGACGCGTTTTTATAAAGCTTATTTAAAAACTCCGTGTTTCTGTCATTCTGCATATTCTGCTGCATTTCTTATCACTCCTTATTTTTACTTATATTATCAGTCAAAAAATGTAAAATATTCGGTTTACATTTGGGCACCTATGTTGTATAATATCTTTACTTATATTTGATTGAAGGCGAGCCTTATGAAAAAAAGTACAAAAAGAATTTTGGGCATTGCTGTTCCCGCCGCTGTCGCGGTAGGGCTTAACCGCGCTTATGTGAATTTCAGGTACGGCGAAAAGCCGGCAAAGGACACTTTAAAGTTTTCCGAAATTGCCGAAGGAGACATAGAGGGCGTTCACCTTACCGCCCACCGCGGTCTTTCCTCTGTTGCACCCGAAAACACTCTTTATGCCTTTAAGGAAGCGGCAAAGCACCCTTACTATGCCCTTGAATGTGATGTCCACTGCACTACGGACAACAAATGGGTGATTATTCATGACCATATGCTTCAATCAATGGCAAAGGAAAAGGGCGATGTTAAAAAGATGTCTTACGCGGACACTCTTTCAAAAATCAGATACACAAACGGCGCAAATATTGAGAATTATCCCGACGCAGGCATCTGCACCGTTGAGGAATTTATAGAAATTTGCAAAAACGCAAATATTAAACCTATGATTGAGGTTAAGGACAAGCGCACCGAAAAGGTGGCTGACCTTTACAAAATTATATGTGATTACGGCATTGAAAACGATGTTATTCTCATATCCTTCCACGCTCCCGTGCTCCGTGAATTCAGGCGGTTATCCCCCGATATGGAGCTGTGGTATCTTATGGGTAAAATAACCGATGAAAAACTGCTTGAATGTGTAGAAAACGGCAACGGTGTTGCATTTGAGGCAAAAAAAGCGGTTAAAAATCCTGAAATGATCAGAAAAATTCACGACAATTCCCTTACCGCCGCCTGCTGGACGGTTGATACAAAGGATTTGCTCAATGAAATGATAGGATATGGGGTAAAATACATAACGACAAACACAATTTTGCCCGAATAAATTATTGCGAGGTATTGTAAGTGACAGACTGTAAAAAAATTGCGGACCTTATATTTAAAGATGTAGATAACTCCACCGAATATTACGAGGAGCTTTATCCGCTGCGGGATTTGCCCGAGGGCGCAAGAGTTACCCGTTTTGCCCCCAGCCCCACGGGGTATCTCCATTTCGGCGGACTTTATGCCTCATTTGCATCAAAACTGACGGCAGAAAGCACCGGCGGAGTTTTTATGCTCCGCATTGAGGATACGGATAAAAAACGAGAGGTTGAAGACGGCGTTTCGGGTATTGTAAAGGGCCTTGAAGCCTTCGGCGTTACTCCCGACGAGGGCGTTACGGGCTTTGACAGTGAAGATGGTAAATACGGACCGTATACCCAAAGCCACCGCCGCGGAATTTACCGTGCCTTTGCCAAAAAGCTTATGGAAGAGGGCAAGGCATACCCCTGCTTCTGCACTCCCGAGGATTTGGACGAAATCCGTGCGCAACAGGAAAATGAGGATATTAAGGGTTATTACGGCAGTTATGCAAAATGCCGTGACTTAACTGACGAAGAAATCGCCGACAAAATTGAAAAAGGTGTTCCCTTTACCGTCAGACTGCGCTCAACAGGAGATATTCAGCGGAAAATCAAATTTGACGATTTGATTAAGGGCAAAATCGAGATGAGCGAAAATGTTAACGATGTGGTAATTTTAAAGGCGGACGGTATTCCCACCTATCATTTTGCCCATGCGGTTGACGACCACCTTATGCGCACTACCCATGTTGTACGCGGCGACGAATGGATAGCCTCCGTTCCCCTGCACCTTGAATTGTTCCGTGTATTGGGCTTTAAGCCTGTTAAATATGCTCACATTGCCCCCATTATGAAAGAGGAAAACGGCGGCAAGCGCAAGCTTTCAAAAAGAAAAGACCCTGAGGCAAATGTTTCTTACTATATTGAAAAGGGCTACCCCGAGGAAAGCGTAAAGGAATATATGCTCACCATTCTCAATTCCAATTTTGAGGACTGGCGCAGGGCGAACAAAACTGAAGACATAAGCAAATTCCCCTTTAACTTAAAGAAAATGAGCGTATCGGGTGCACTGTTCGATATGGTTAAATTAAACGATGTTTCCAAAAATGTTATTTCCGTTATGACCGCCGAAAAGGTTTACGGTCTTGTAACAGATTGGGCAAAGGAATACGACAAGGAGATATATTCCCTGTTTTCGGAAAATCCCGAAAAGGCAAAGGCAATACTTAATATTGACCGTGAAAATCCCAAGCCGAGAAAAGACATTGCCTGTTGGGACGAGGTAAGGCAGTATGTAGCTTTCTTCTACAACAGTCTTTACACTCCCGATTACACACTGCCCGAGCATATAAACAAAGCGGACGCAGTTGAAATACTCACAAAATACAAAGAGCTTTATTCCCAAGGCGATTCAAAGGACGATTGGTTCAATAAAATCAAGGAGCTTTGCACACAATGCGGCTACACGCCCAACGTTAAGGAATACAAGCAAAATCCCAATGATTTTAAAGGCCATGTGGGCGATGTTTCAACGGTTATACGCATATCCGTAACCTCGCGGACAAACACTCCCGATTTGTATTACATTATGCAAATTCTCGGTGCAGACGAGGTAATAAAAAGAATTGACAGTGCGATAAATTCATACAAAGCTTAAAGAGGTTGACTATGGACGAGGTAATAAACATTTCAAACTTTATACACGATTTTATTGACGAGGATTTAAAAGAGGGCGTTTACCCCTATGTGCAGACGCGCTTTCCTCCCGAGCCTAACGGATATCTCCATATCGGTCACGCAAAGGCAATATGCATAAATTTCTCCACGGCTAAAAAATACGGCGGCGTTTGCAATCTCCGCCTTGACGACACCAATCCCCAAAAAGAGGATACGGAATATGTTGACGCCATAAAAGAGGATATTGAATGGCTGGGCTTTAAATGGGACAAGTGCCTTTTTGCTTCAAGCTATTTCGACTTTATATACGAATGTGCCTTAAAGCTTATCGACAAAGGCTTGGCGTACGTTGATGACCTTTCCGCCGACGAAATAAGAGAATACAGAGGTACTCTTACAGAGCCGGGTAAAAACAGCCCGTACAGAGACAGAAGCGTTGAGGAAAACCGTGATTTGTTCCGCAGAATGACTGAGGGCGAATTCGAAAACGGCGCAAGAGTATTGAGAGCAAAAATTGATATGGCGTCACCAAACATCAATATGCGTGACCCCGTTATTTACCGTATTGCTCACATTTCACATCACCAGACAGGCGACAAATGGTGCGTTTATCCCATGTATGACTTTGCTCATCCCTTGTCCGACGCAAGAGAGGGCGTTACACATTCTCTTTGCTCCCTTGAATTTGAAAATCACCGTCCCCTTTATGATTGGTTCTTGCAGGCTTGTGAAATAGAAATGCCTCCCCGTCAGATTGAATTTGCCCGTCTTAACCTTAACTACTGCTTGACGAGTAAAAGAAAGTGCTTAGCCCTTGTTAAAGACGGTATTGTGGACGGCTGGAACGACCCGAGAATGGCAACTCTCAGCGGTATGAGACGGCGCGGATATCCTGCGGCGGCAATTCGCAACTTTTGCGAAAAAATCGGCGTTTCAAAGGCTTATTCCGTTGTTGATTACGGTCTATTGGAAGCCTGTGTCCGTGACGAGCTTAACGCCAACGCTCCGAGAGCCATGGCGGTGCTCCGCCCCTTAAAGGTTATTATCGATAACTATCCCGAGGATAAAACAGAGGAGTTAGAGGTAGAAATTCACCCCGAACATCCCGAAATGGGCAAGCGCAAAGTCATCTTCTCAAAGGTTATCTATGTTGAGCAAGAGGACTTTATGGCGGAGCCTGTTAAAAAATACTTCCGTCTTTTCCCCGGCAATGAGGTTCGCTTAAAGAGCGCATATTTTGTAAAGTGCACAGGCTACGATACCGATGAAAACGGCAATGTTACCTGCGTTCACTGCACATATGACCCCGAAAGCAAGGGCGGCAACTCCCCCGACGGCAGAAAGGTCAAGGGCACTCTTCATTGGGTGAGCGAGGCCGACTCCTTTAAAGCCGAGGTAAGGCTTTACGACAGACTTTTCAACGCCGAAAACCCGTCAGACGAGTCATCGGGCAACTTTACGGATAATCTTAATCCCGATTCTCTCGTAATTTTAAAGGACTGCCTTATTGAGGGCGGGCTTAAAAACGGTCTTAAAGCAGGAGACACCTTCCAATTTATGCGGCAGGGGTACTTCTGTGTTGATATAACCTCCACAGAGGAAAAGGTTGTCTTTAACAGAACGGTACAGCTTAATTCCTCTTGGGGAAAATAATGAGGTGCGATAATGAGCAAGACAAAAAAGATAAAACAAAAAACTACGGGATTTGATATTTTTTATCGTGTAATAACGGTAATTATGACCGTTGCGATGTATCCTCTGTTCTATTTTAAAAATATTTTGTATTTTCAAATAGACCACACATCAATTTCAAACCTTATTAACAAAATCACAGGTGAAGATACTCTTCAGGTAACCTACGACTATATTTCTATTTCGGGACTGCCTGATTGGATAAATATGATAAAATCCTATATGGGCGAGAGTACTGATTTAGGACAAAATATTTTTTCCAACAGCCTTTACCGTCCGGTGATTGTTGCGGTGGCTTTTATTGCGATAACTCTTATTTTAGGCCTTGTGATTATCGGATTTGCCTTGTTTTCAAACAAAGTTAAAGTCATTACGGCGCTTTCAGGTTCGGGACTTTTGTGCGCAATAGCGTCATACATATCATTTACCGCTTTCTTTGCAAACCCGCTGATAAACGGGGATATAACCCTTGCTCAGCTTTTCAATGTTCAAAGTACCGTTGTCAATTTGATATTAGGCGCTGCAGGCCAGGTTACGGTGTTCAGGCTTGAAGGCGCATTCTTTGCCGTCCTGTTCCTTATGCTTGGTATTTTTGTATGGTCTGCGGCAGTGCTTATAGTCAATGCAAGCGAGGGAAAAGAAAAACCGGCACAGAAAAAAGCAAAAAACTAAACAGAAAAATCAATAACCGTATTCCTTAAAAGGAATACGGTTATTTTTTATATCTCGTCTATAAACTTTTTTATTTCTTCGTAATCGTTTTTTATTTTTCCGTCAATTACCGCGTCAAGGCATTTTCGGAGAATTTCGCCGATTATCTTGCCCCCATACCCCATTTTGATTAAATCGTCACCGTTGATTTTTAAATCCTTAACGGAAAAGCACTCCTTTTCCTCTATGATTTCATCAAGCATTTCAAGGGTTTTAGTGTAAAACTCATCGCCTCTGAAAAAAGCGGGATTTTGCGCCGAATTATCACATCGCTTTATCTCAATTAAATCAAAAACAAGCTCTTCCCCGATTTGCGACATAATCCGCTTAATTCTGCGGCGGTCAGGAGCAGAGCCTCCCTGCACCATTATCGGTGAATCGTGGAATTTCACGAGGGTTACAACCTTGTTTTTTGTGTCGTTATCAAAGCGGAGCCGCGTCATAATATTTTCCGTTATTTCCGCGCTCTTTTTCGGGTGAGAGTAGAAATGCATTTCACCCTTTTCATCAAAAGAAGCGCAGGCAGGCTTGCCTATATCGTGAAAAAGCAATGCCAAACGGATTGTCTTGTCCCCTCGGCTTTGCTCCATAGCTTTAAGGGTGTGGGTATAAACATCGTAAATATGGTGATGATTTATCTGCTGAAATCCGATGCAGGGCTTGATTTCAGGTAAAATTACACCTAAAACATCGGAAAACTCCTCTAAAACCTCATAGGCGTTTTTGCCGCAGATAAGCTTGACTGTTTCTTCACGTATACGCTCTGCGGAAATATTTTTAAGCAAATCCTTACATTTTCTTATGGCGATTTTCGTATTTTCCTCAACAGTAAAGCCCAACACGGAGGAAAAACGCAAAGCACGCATAATACGGAGCGCGTCCTCACGAAAACGGGTTTCGGCGTCCCCTATACAGCGGATAATGCCGTTGTTTATATCCTCAATTCCGTCCACAAAGTCGCAAAAACCGCTTTCAAAGCTATATGCAACACCGTTCATGGTGAAATCACGGCGTATAACATCGTCACGCAAAGAATGGGAAAAGGATACGCTGTCGGGATGGCGGTTATCGGAATATTTCCCCTCACTTCGGTATGTTGTTATCTCAACAGGCTCGCCTTCTAAAATCACCGTTACGGTACCGTGCTTTATCCCCGTTTCAATAACATGAAAATCTTTAAAAACATCTTTTACCTCATCGGGCACGGCGTTTGTGGTAACATCAATATCCCCTATGGGCAAGCCCATAAGGTAATCACGCACGCTTCCGCCTATGAGAAAAGCCTCAAAGCCGCTTTTATTGAGCATTTCAAGAACGGCTTTTGAGGCATTTTTAAAATTATTCTCCCTTTTCACTTTCCAACGCCTCTTCCAATGCGGTTGCCAATTGGTCGGGACACGAGGTTTTCTTAAATCCGCAGGTAATGCCTTTAAAGGTATCAATAACCTCTGCCGCCGGCTTGCCCTTTACAATTGCGGAAATTCCTTTTAAATTGCCGTTACAGCCGCCGTAAAAAACAACATCCTTTATAATTCCGTTTTCCAGTTCAAAATCAATCTGCCCTGAGCAGGTGCCTTTTGTTCTGTATGAATACTTCATTTTTATCATTCCTTAATTTTGTATATTTCGTTTGAGAGCGTAACAAGTTCCTCCATTGTCAGCGCCTCTGCCCTGACCGTCAAAGAAAGCCCTGCATCTAAAATAGCATCGGATATTTTTTGCTTCTCAATACCCATTCCGCTTGAAAGAGCGTTTAATACCGTCTTTCTCCTCTGTGCAAAGGCGGCTTTAACCATTTGAAAGAAAAGCTTTTCGTCCAAAACGAGATAATCTCCCTTTTTTGTTAAATCAAGCTCAATAACACAGCTATCCACCTTGGGGCTTGGGAAAAACGAGCCGCGGGACACATCAAAAAGCTTTTTCGCCCTTGCATAATAATTTACGGCAACGGTAACCGCTCCGCTTTCTCTTGTTCCCACCTTGGCGCAAAGACGGTCGCCCGCCTCTTTCTGCACCATTACGATTATCTTCTTAAAAGGGAGCTTTTCCTCCAAAAGCCGCATAATTACAGGAGATGTGATGTAATAAGGCAGATTTGCGCAGACAAACACATCCATACCGTCAAAATGCTCTGCTATTACCTTTTTAAGGTCGATTTTTAAAATATCGCCGTTTATAAGAGTCAGGTTATCATAGCCCGACAGGGTATCGTTAAGCACGGGGAAAAGGCGGGTATCAAGTTCAACGCACACCACCTTGTCACACCGTTCCAAAAGCTCTTTTGTGAGCACACCCACGCCTGCGCCGATTTCAAGCACGCCTATTTTATTGCCGGTGCTTTCCCTTACTGCCTCAGCCATTTTGGGGCAAACCGTGGGATTTACAAGAAAATTCTGCCCAAGTCCCTTTGAAAAGGTGACGCCGTGCTCCCCCATTACTCTTTTTATAACCGAAAGGTCGGTAAGAGTGTAGTTTTTCTTATCCAATATATTTTTCCTTAACTTTTCCTAAAATTTTCATACCCTCAACGATTTTTTCATTAGAAGGCGTGGAGAAATTCATTCTGAAACAGTTTGTTTCCTCATCGTTTATCATAAACGCCGTGCCGGGAACAACGGCAACCTTATTTGCGATACATTCCTTTACGAACTCAATCATGTCAACGGTTTTGGGAAGTTCGCACCATACGAATAAGCCCCCCTCGGGACGGACATATTTTACAAAATCGCCAAGCTCCGAGTCGATAAGGTCGCACATAAGGTTAAGCTTTTCACGGTAAATGCCGCGGATTTTCTCAATGTGAGCGTTAATATCATACTCTGCCATCCATTTATCAACAAGCATTTGTGAAAATACGGGCGTATGAACATCTGCCGCCTGCTTGCCCACCGTCATTTTTGCAATAATGGGTGCAGGAGCGCAAATATAGCCGACACGGATACCCGGTGCTAAAAGTTTTGAGAAAGAGCCTGCATAAATAACAATTCCGTCCTCATCAAAGCTCTTAATTGAGGGTACCTCCTCACCTGCAACTCTCAAATCGCCGTAGGGGTTATCCTCAACAATAAGAAGACCGTATTTTTTAGCAATTTCATAAACAGCCTTTCTCTTTTCAAGGCTCATCGTGGCTCCCGAGGGGTTCTGAAAATTGGGAATTGTATAAATAAAACGGGGATTTTCAGCCGATTTCACAGCATTTTCAAGCTGTTCTATGTTCATTCCGTCCGCCTCAACATCAACTCCTGCAAGCTTACAGCCGTAAGAACGGAAGCAGTTTAAGGAACCGATAAAGGAGGGGCGCTCGCATATAACTGTATCGCCGAAATCACACAGCGCCTTTGTTGCAAGGTCCATAACCTGCTGTGCGCCCGAGGTAATAATAAGGTTATCGAACTCTCTGCCGATATTGAATTTTTCCTTCAAGTAGCCCGTCATACGGTTGCGCAGGGGTGTGTAGCCCTCGGTAACGCCGTACTGCAAAGCGGTAACGGGTTCTTTTTCAAATATCTCCGCTGAAATTTTTCTGACTTCGTCAACGGGAAAAGCCGCCGCGTCGGGATTGCCTGCCGCAAAGGGAATTATTGCGGGGTCCTGCGTAGCTTTAAGTATTTCACGAATTGCAGAGGGCTGAAGCCCTGAAATCCTTTTTGAAAAATTGTAATCCATTTATATCACCTTAATCTTTTATAGTATCCTGTTTTCTCACAAAGTCCTTTATATCCTGCAATCTTTGCAGGCAGTCAAGCCGCCCTCTGTCATAGCAGGCGTCAAGCTTTGAGCGTGACAGAGCGACCTCCCATATATCCAGCGGACTTTCACTTTGCACAACAATTGCCCTGCCCTCGTTTTCAAGCTCATCAATGAGCTTCAGCGTTTCGTTATACTTTATATGGCGCTGTTCCAAAGACTGCGCAACCTTGGGGTAATCGGACAGTATTCTTTTATAAACGGGAGGCAACGCCTCAGGCCTTTTTTGAAAGCCTTTTTCGCGGGTCAACACTATAACAAGCCTATCGCACCCGTCCTCCAGCGCTTTTTTTACAGGTATGGAATCAGCAACGCCGCCGTCAAAATAAGGTACGCCGTTAATCACCACAGGCTGACAGAATATAGGTACCGCACAGCTCGCTTTAAAAGGGTCAAGGGTATTGTTCTCCACAAGAAAATCCTTTGTAAAGTATTCGTCCTGCCCTGTCAGCGCATTTGTAACGCCGATTACAAGCTCCGTATTGTCACGGTAAAACTCATCAAAATCGAAAGGCTCCAAATCATACGCCATACTGTCCACAATAAAATCAAGCCCGAAAAACGAATGATGCTTTAAAAGCGGCTCAACGCCCATAAAGCGTTTATCGTGAATATAATCCGTATTGCACCGATATGCTCTTCCGTTTTGCTTTGAAATATAAGAAGCGGAATTTCCCGCCCCTGCGGAAACGCCTATAAGATAATCAAAAAATATGCCGTTCTCCAAAAGGACATCGAGCACACCTGCATTATAGACGGCACGCATTGCGCCGCCCTCTACCACTATTCCCGTTTTCACTTACGGTCACCCCGAAAAAAATCTGTTTAATAAAGTATATTTGCACTAATCTGTTGTATTACGCGTAACTGCCGATATTTTACCACATACGCCGTCTTTTTTCAAGATACTTAATAATAAGGTGAGGTAAGTCGAACACAATATGCCGAAAATTTGATATTACGGCGTATTTTCACTTTTTCAC
>JBJEPX010000037.1:0-52193 GCA_051881455.1 Candidatus Fimenecus sp.
TCAGGCGAAAATATGCCGTTTTAAACCATATCGGGTTCGACTCCCCTCACCTTAACGAACAAATAATTCCGTGAAGATGGTACAGCTCATTTTCATCAAGTTTTTTAATATCTTCATTTATTTCCCTTAAAAGATCGGGATTTTTGTTTTCATGAGAGAAAAATTCTTCCGGAGTAACATTAAGATAGTCACAAATGTAGAAAAAACTCTGCATTGAGGGAAATGCTTTTTTGCTTTCAATTTGATTTATATAGTTAGCATTTTGACCGATTGACAAACTCATAGAACGCGCTGAAATACCTTTTTGCTCACGCAATTTTATCAATCGGTTAATAAACAGGTCTTCGTAATCTATATACATTTTATCGCTCTCCTATAACAATATTATATGAGGTGTCTGCTGTCAAAACACAAGATATAAAAATGTTATTTTATTAACATAAAAGATTTAATATGTTATTATCTTGAAAAAGTAATATTATATATTGTTTTAGATTATTTATATCGTTTTTCATTCAAAAAATATTTGAGGAAACATTTACCTATTTTTTACAAAAAATGGGTTAGTTTTGCGTTGCTAGCCAAATTGCATATTAAAACGAGTATATTTCACGGTGTGGAATTCCGATTTTATAGGGTGATTTTTGTGTTTATTGATTTTGCAGTTTTATCCGACAGGGGAGAAAGACCTATAAATGAAGACTGTGTAGGTACGGCTTCATTCGGGAATAAGCATATATTTGTTTTAGCTGATGGCTTAGGCGGACACGGTAAAGGTGAAGTTGCTTCACAATTGGTAACGGAAAAAATCACTGAATTCCTCACAGGTGAAAATACAGAAACGGAAACATTTTTAGAGGATGCTTTTTTATTTGCACAAAAAGCGTTGCTCGACGAGCAAAAAAAATGCGGCGCAAGCGATGAAATGAAAACCACCGCAGTTGTTTTATACATTGACGGCAATAAAGTAAGCTTCGGCCATATTGGAGATTCAAGACTTTATTTAATAAAAAATAGAAAAATAGTTTCCCGAACGCTTGACCACAGCGTGCCGCAAATGCTTGCAATATCCGGTGAGATAAAGGAGAAAAACATTCGTCATCATGAGGACCGAAACAGACTCTTGAGGGCAATGGGAAATGAGTGGGACCGAGAAAGACCTGAATACCGTATTGACGAGAAAAATCTTGTTGTTGATAAAAGCAATGATTTTTTACTATGCAGTGACGGCTTTTGGGAATGGATTACAGAAAAGCAAATGCAAAAGGTTTTGAAGAAAAAACTTTCGGCTGAAAATCAGTTGCGGAAAATGACCGATATTGTATTGAAAAACGGTAAAGGGAAAAGTATGGACAATTATTCCGCAATACTCGTAAAATTTAAGGAGCCTGGTTGAATTGGGAAAACTTAAAGAAGCGTTTGGCAGGCAGGAAATTATAGGGATTTTAACCGAATATTGGTATTTGTTTGTAATTGCGGTTCTTGTAATTCTTGTTTTTTGTCTTACGGTTTTTGTCATCAAAAAAAGCAAGAGCAAAAGAGAAAAAATTTTTGTCAATACCTTGCATAACGGTAATAACAATTTAGAAAAGCATAAAAAAAGCAAGGTTATCCGTTTTGCAGTTAACAGTGATGATTCAGAAATAAAATGTTTTGATTATGCTGTTAACGGAAAGTTGCTATTCGGCAGAGCGGATTTCTGCGATGTGGTTTTTAATGATGCAAAAATGTCGCGCTATCATTTTTACATTCAAAGGCAAAAAAAGAAGTATACAATTACCGACCTTAATTCTGCCAATGGTACCTATTTAAACGGAATGAGGTTGAAAGATACACAGATATTAAAAAACAAAGACCGAATTTTCGCCGGTGTAACAACAATAACGGTGAGTTTTCAGGAGTAGTCATATGTTCGGTAAAAGAAAAAAGAAAAGACGAATTGAAAAAGAATTGGCTCGGCTGAATGCTCTCCGTGAAGAATTTGCAATTACAGAACGAATTACCGACCGTCGAGTTGCAAGCTGTACTCATATAGGTACCCGTGAATACCAGCAGGATTCAGCCGCAATTCCGTCAGAAAAGCTTTGGAAAGAATGCAGACAAAACATTTGTGTTTTGTCAGACGGTATGGGAGGCTTGGAAGGTGGAGAAAGAGCCAGCCGCATTTGCACTGAAACGGTAATGACTGATTTTTATGCAAGTGAGAATTGCTCCCCTGCCGATTTTTTGCGTAAAGAGATTTATAAAATTGATAAGCTCGTTGCGGATTTGCGCGATAATGACGGGAATTTAATTGATTCAGGCGCAACCTTCGTTGCAACAGTTTTTGAAGATGAAAAGCTTTACTGGGCAAGTGTCGGCGACAGCCGTATCTATTTGATACGGGACAATAAAATTACTGCTTTTAACGAGGACCATAACTATTATAAAAAGTTAAAAGAAAGAGTAAAGCGAGGAGAGATTACTCAGGCTTTTGCCGATAATTACAGCACCAAGGACGCATTGATAAGTTATATCGGTATGAACGGCGTTGAGCTTATCGATAATAATGACGATGCGTTTATTATGCAAGACGGCGATGTAATTCTGCTTTGCAGCGACGGTCTGTTCAAAAGCCTCAGTGAAGATGCAATAGCCTTAATCGTGAACGATTTTAGCGACAATATACCTTTGGCTGCAAAAATCCTGACTTATACGGCGGTTGATAACCGACCGCGGGGTCAGGACAATACTACGGTTATACTTGTTAAATATAACAATAAATAATAAAGGAGAAATTAAGATGAGGTTAACAAGATGTGACAGAGGTCATTATTATGATGTGGAAAAGTTCGGAAGATGTCCGGAGTGCGGTTCGGCAGACGATGTAAACACCGTTCCCGAAAAAACTTCCGGTTATTCGGCTACCCAACGGGAGACAATCGATGAGGATGAGAGAAAAACCGTAAGGCATATACCTCCGAAAAACGGTATAGAACCTGTTGTCGGTTGGCTTGTATGTGTTGAGGGTGAATACAAGGGTAAGGATTTCCGATTGAAATCGGATATAAATTTTATAGGGCGTTCTCCGCGTTTTGATGTTAATTTGGAGAAAGATCTCAGCGTATCAAGAGATGTGCATATTAAAGTGGTGTTTGAGCCCAAATCCGGCAAATTCTTAGTAACGCCCGGCGAAAGCAAAGAACTTGCATATCTCAACGGCGATGTTGTTCTTGAAAGAAGAGAACTCCAAGCTTACGATACCATATCGCTCGGGGAGAGCAAGCTGTTATTCGTTCCTCTCTGTTCTGACAAATTCAGTTGGGAAGAGAAAAACTGATTCCAAATATTATTGAGAGAAGGGATAACAATGGCAGTAAAAAAGAGAAATATATTTGTATATTTTTTACTTAATTTCATCACATTCGGTATATACGGATTGGTTGCACAGTCTAATATGGGCAATGAAGTAAATTCTATTTGTGACGATGACGGCAAACACAAAATGCATTATATGCTGGCGTGGTTGCTTGGATTAGTAACATTGGGCATATATCCGTTAATTTGGAAAAAACAGCAAATTGACAGAATGGAGGATAATGCATACCGTTACGGAATTAAAATCAAATACGACGGTTCACAATACCTCTTATGGTTTCTTCTCGGCGGTTTTCTTCTCGCAGGTGTTGGATTTATTGTTGCAGAAGCATTTTATATTTCGGATATAAATAAATTTGCCGAATCAAATGAAGAAAATCCTTTGCCTTATTTGCCGGAAGGCTTGGAGAGAAACAAATTGATTCAGTGGAAAGACCTGGGCGGAGGTAATACGGTTAAAGCCGGAGCAATTCGTTGGATAAAAGGCGTAATGGCAGGGCAGGAAGTAACCGTAGAAAAAGACGGCGAACTTGTTATCGGCAGAGATAAAGCGCAATGCTCATTTGTATTTCCCGATAATATGACCAAAATCAGCGGCAAGCATATTTCCGTTAGATTAAATACAGCAGATACATATTCAGTTGTGGATTTTTCAACAAACGGTTCATATCTGAAAGACGGAACTAAGCTTGAAAACGGAAAATCAACAATTCTTTCAAAAGGTACGGAGATTTATTTGTGCAAGAATAACGAGAACGCATTTGTTCTCGTTTAATGAGGATTTTAATATGGATATCAAAAAACAAATAAGAAATTTTCAATTAACAGCCGCAATTGCCTCAACGGTAGCCGTACTTTCATATTTCATAGGGATATTTCATTTTAGATTTGAAACGCTTTTAGGCGAATTGTCAGGCGGATTTTTCAAAATAATGCAATATGTAAGTGATATGGCCGATGTTTGGGGGATAGATAAAGGCGAAGTTATTTCTAAAATATTCTCACAAATTGATTCCGACGCAATAAGCGGGTTAACAGTTATATTCATTGCGGCATATGTAATACCGTTTATTCTAAATGCTGTTGCGGCAATAATCGGATTTGTTTCGTTCGGAAAGAAAAAGGAAACAAAGAGCCAATCAATAATTGCCCTAATAGCTTCGGCTTATACTGTTGTTGTTGCAATACTTATCTTTATAGGTGTGTCTGCAATCAGAAATGAAATGGGCGGATACGCAGTTCTCAGTCTGGGTGCAGGGTATTATATTCAGATAATTGCCGTTATTACAGCAATTGCAGCTGCAATAATTTTGCTTGTTTACCTCGGCAAAAAAGGGAAAAATGTTGAAATAAACGAAACCGATGTGGGACTTGTAGGCGTTTGCGGAATGTGGAAAGATGCTGAATTTTTCAATAATTCGGGAAGACCTATCGTTATAGGTCGTGACCCGTCACAATGCGATGTAGTCATTTCCGAAAACGCAGAAAAAGTCAGCCGCAAGCATTGTTCGGTTAATTTTGATTACAAGAACAATACGTATATCGTTACGGATCATTCAACAAACGGAACTCATCTTGACAACGGTAAAAAGCTTATTCCTGAATTGCCGACTCCCGTTGAATGCGGCACCGTTATAATAATCGGTAATGAGAAAAATGCTTTTAGGCTGAATTGACAGTTAAGCATCTTTTGCGGAGGTAGTATGCGAAAAATCAAGTTAGGAAGCCGATTTATCGGCGGAATTATTGTTTTGATTGTAGTTGCTGTTGTTATTTCTTGCTTTGATGGCGGTAAAAGAGATAAAATCATTGGCACTTGGTCATATTCAAAAGAATGGGAATATGATGATGAATTCACGGTGGATGTAGTGATGAATTTGGAATTTGATGAGGATACATACCGTTGGTATATTGATGAAGAAAAAACAGAGAAAAATTTGAATGAACTGTATGACCGCTGTACATCTTACTACGGTATCACTGAGGAACAGCTTCGTGAAAAAGGCTACGAATCTGTTGAAAGCTATAAACAAGTGTGCCTGACCGATGATATGGAAACTCTAAAAAAGTGGGTTGAAGAGGAAGAACCGGGAGGAACATGGCGGATTACCAATGGTAAATTTGTTTTTACCGTAACAGGAGATTCAGAGCAATATTATAACGAGTTTACAATTGACGGCGATATTTTGGTCCTTAAAGGTACCGAAAGTATGGAACTTACAAAAGTATCATAAAACATCTTACACTGTGACTCTCAGCTTTTGAGAGTCACAGTAACGGATTTTAGGGGAATGAAAAATGAATGGACACGATTTTTGCATATCTTGCTTCAAACCGTTGAATGATTATGAAAAATGTTCGCATTGCGGCAGATTTCAGGAAGAAAACAGGGTTGATTACGGACTTGATGTAGGAACAATCCTTAACGGAAGATATTTAATCGGTGAAATATTAGGATTTGGCGGATTTGGAATTACATACAAGGTTTTTGATACAAAATTAAAGCAGACACTTGCAATAAAAGAGTATTTTCCCAGTGCATTCTCAACGCGCGTCCCGGGTACAAAAGAAATAATCGTTTATAAAAAAGAGGATTTTGAAGCCGGAAAAAACAAGTTTATTGCAGAAGCTAAAAATACAGGTAAATTTTTCAATAGTAAAAATATTGTAAAAGTTTTTGATTATTTTGAAGAAAACGGCACCGTTTACTATGTAATGGAGTACCTTGACGGTATTACGCTTAAAAAATTTGTAATGCAAAACGGCGGTAGCCTTGATGTAAAAACCGCTGTTGAAATAACAAACGGTATTCTTGACGGGCTGCAAGAAATTCACGAAGCAGGCTTTGCACATTGCGATATGGCACCTGATAACGTAATGCTTACCGTTGATAATCGGGTGGTTATTTTCGATTTGGGTGCGGCAAAGTATTCCGATGTTAAAGACGCACTTGCCGATATTGTTGTTAAAATGGGGTATTCACCTCCTGAACAGTACCGGAGTACTGAAAAACCGGGCCCGTATACCGATATGTATGCCGTCGGCGCGATGCTCTATCAAATGCTTACGGGTATATTGCCCGATGAGTCGCTTGACCGACAGGAAGAGGATAATCTTGAAAATCCGTCAAAAATTAACAAAGATATCCCGAAAAATCTTGACGGCTTGTGTATGCGCGCTATGGCTTTGGAAAGCGGATTGCGCATACAGAATGTGAAAGCATTTAAGGCAGGGCTTAACGGTAAAATATACCGTACCCCTGAGGAAGAAAGAAAAATCAGAAAAATAAAAGGGATTACATCTTTCGCAGTTGTTGCCGCAACCATGATATTATGCGTCGCACTCGGTATCGCTTTCCGAGGGGCAAACAGCGGAGTAAACCTTAATAAATATATAAAAGAAGATACTGCGGTGGAAATCTGGATACCGTATTCGCTTGATGAGGAAGAAACCAGGCAAATATATGATGCAGTATTTGATGCTTTTGAAAAAGAACTTGCAGAAAATACGAGTAAAAAAAGGCTGAAATCAAAAATTGATATAGAGGCGGTATACATTTCCGAATATGAATATGCCGAGCAGTTACAGCAAGCTTATGAAAAGGGTGAAATGCCGGATATTTACAGAACTGACTTAACCAATTCGGAATATGATGCGGCTGATTTGAGTTGGGTAAAAAATAAGATAATCAAAAACAACTGTGTTTTGGGAAAAGAATTAAACAGTTATAAGTATAGTTTACCCGTGTCCGCCGATTGTGATGTTCTTTATGTAAACAGAAAATTTGACAAAGAAAACGAACTTTCCCAAGCCTATACCTCGGACGATTTAAACAGCATTGCTCAAAGACTTATCGGAGATAAAAATATGACTCCTTTGTCTGTGAGCAATAGCTGTATGGCGGAGGAGAGAGTAGGCGTTAAAGGAATTTTTAAGGATCCGTTGATTGTTTTCAAGGGCGAGAATTCGTTGGCATATTTGGGTAAATTATCAGACCTGAAATATGTAAAAGCCAGTGTGAATTGGTTTACAATGATGCCTTATCCTGACGGAATTTATAACTTTACTCCCGCTGAAATTTGGAGCGTTAGTAAAAGTACAGATAAAAGCCATCAGTATGCGGCCATGTATGCTCTTTCGTACCTTTTGTCAGACGGGGCGCAGGAAATAATGTATATTGAACAAGAGAGCTATATGCCGCTGAATAAAAATGTTCTTGATATATATATCAATGAAACCCACTTGAATGACGATTTGGATTACTTGGCAGACGTAACCTTTGAGAATTAAAGGAGAGATAACAATGGAATTTAATCGCTGTATGGGATGTATGGAAGAGTTTTCTCCTGATCTGGATGTGTGCCCGAATTGCGGATACAAAAAAGGAACTCCGCCGGAGAATGCCTTATATCTGGAACCTGAAACAATTCTTGCCGGCAGATATATAATCGGAAAGGTTCTGGGAGCCGGCGGATTTGGAATTACATACATTGCATGGGACCTTGAAATGGAAAGAAAGGTTGCCATAAAAGAGTATTTACCTAAGGATTTTGCAACAAGATTTCCGGGGCAGACGGTAGTATCTGTCTACGGCGGAGAGAAAACCGAATATTTTGAAACAGGATTAAATAGCTTTGTTGATGAGGCAAAGCGTCTTGCAAAACTGAATTCGGTAAACGGTATAGTGCATATTTTTGATAGCTTTATCGAAAACGCAACCGCCTATATCATTATGGAATTTCTTGATGGCGAAACATTAAAAGATTTAGCAAAAAGAGAGAAAAAAATTCCGTATGAACAGGCAGTTGGATACCTTATTCCCGTCTTGCGCGAACTGGAAAAGGTGCATGCAGAAGGAATAATTCACAGAGATATTGCACCCGATAACATTTTTCTCACTAAAAACGGCAAGGTTAAGCTTATCGACTTCGGCGCTTCAAAATATGCAACATATCTTCATTCAAAAAGCCTTTCAGTAGTTGTCAAAGCCGGATATTCGCCTGAGGAACAGTACAGAAGCCGCGGTAAGCAGGGCCCATGGACGGATATTTATGCAATAAGCGCTACACTTTACCGTCTGATAACGGGAAAAGTACCCGTCAACGCACAGGAACGCTTAAATCCCAAGGACCCTGAAAACATATTAAAAAAGCCATCTGAATTAGGCATAGATATCCCCCAAAATGTTGAAACCGCTATTATGAACGGGTTGAATGTGTATGCAGAAAACCGCTATCAGACGGCGAAAGAATTTGCCGATGACCTTGAGAGTTTAGTGCCTGTTAAAAGAAAAGAAGAAGACATTGAAAAGAAAAAGGACGGTCGGCTTTCTAAAAAGGCAATTATAGGAATGCTTAGCGGAATCGGTGTTGCGTTGGCAACCTTAATTGTATTGCTTTCAACGGGTACTCTGCAAAAAATTGCTGCTGAACGATTGCCCAATGTAATTGAAATGTCTGTTGAGCAGGCTGCGGAAACATTAAAACCTTACGGCTATATTTATTCAACCGACGAAACAGAGGCAGATAACAAAATAAGAATTGAAGATACCGTTTATGATTCTGCAATTCCTGAAAATATGATTTTATCACAGTCACCCAATGCGGGCTCAAAAATAGACACAGATAAATATCCTGATGTTTATCTGGTTCTTTCAGCAGGTGCGAGAGAAGTATTTTTGCCCGAAACAAGCTTTGTAGGTATGTTAAAAGAAGACGTTGTTTCTCAAATTGAGGCATTAGGGCTCGTTGTTAAAATCGAAGAAGCAAAAAGCGATGAATTTGCGGCAGGTTATGTATCCGCACAGCAGTTTGAGCCCGCCACTAAGCTCAGAGAGGGCGATGAAATCACAATAACTGTTTCAACGGGAAGCGACGATACGGAGAAAAAGGCAACCGTTGTGCCCGATGTTGTGGGTAAAACGCAGGAACAGGCAACGGATATTTTGAACACCGCCAAGCTTTACATAGCAATAAAAACGGAATACAGCGACACCGTTCCGGAAAATGTTGTCATTTCCCAAACTCCGCCTGCAGGCAGTGAAGCTGTCACAAATGAAACTATTGTCACCGTTATTGTTTCAAAAGGTTCAAAAGCCGATGAAACCACCCGCGTTCCCAATGTTACAAACAGAAAGCAGGATAATGCCGTAAATATGTTAAAATCGGCAGGGCTCAACTATAAGATTGAGTATGCTTACAGTAACAATATTGCTCAGGGTACGGTAATTTCCCAAAGTATAAAAGCGGATACTAAAGTCAAACGCGGCACAACCGTTACAATTACCGTTTCAAAAGGTGCTAAAAATGACTCCAATGCACAGAAGGAGCAGGCAACCGAGCGAACCACCGCATCTATAACTAAAACCACAACTACAACAGCAACTACTACCGATGGCAGAATTACCATTCAAAATGTAACAGGCTTATCGGAATCAGCCGCCAAATCAAAGCTTAACGGTTGTAATGTGTCTGTCACTTACGGTTACAGCAACAGCGTTGCAAAAGGTAATGTAATACAGCAGTCGCCCGCAGCCGGTACTAAGGTAAATAAGGGCTCAAATGTTTCGATTGTCGTAAGCGCAGGTACAAAGGAGAGCAATTTCAGCGCTTGGTCAACCACAAAGCCGACCGGAAATGTAATTGTTGAGCAGAAAACACAGTACCGTTCAAGAACAGTAGGACAGGAAAAGGTGTACGGTAATTGGGTTACTCAAAAATCTACATCGACTAAGCCTACAACGAGTGATACTTTACAAATCACAGGTACTTGGACTCAGTATCATTATTATCATTATGTAAACTATTATGATGGTCGTTATAATATCGATTCAATTGCTTACGGTACAACATCAGGCAAACATACCATTGAAAGAAACAGTGCGTTGAGTCCAGTTGGTATGGCAGATAAAGGCGGCAAACAAGCATACGGCTCACAGGCCTGTTCCTGTGGTTTCAATTATTGGTTTCTAAGCGGTACAACTTTATTCTATAATTACCAAACCCGTTCCGTAACCACTCAGACCGTTTACGGTAATTGGTCATCGTGGTCAGATAAAAAAGTGTCATCCTCCGGCACATTGCAGGTTGAAACACGCACCGTTTACCGTTCCTGCCCGAATTACAAATCATATTAGTCTTTAAGTTTGGAGGAGCGTATGAAAATAATCAATTTTGCTTTAAAAAACAAGACTTTGCTGTTTGTTATTCTGCTGGCAGTAATAGGTGGCATTATGCTTTGCGTATCGGCAGTTAATATAGTAAAATCGGCAGACAAAAACGGCATAGATGTAACAGAAGAATGTTCAACCGAAACAGATTCAAGTACCACTGCAAACATTACTGCTACCGAAACTACTGCAATTACAGCATCAGCAGCTACAACAACTACAACCACCACAACAACAACTACTACAAAGGCACCTGACCCCGAAATAAACTCATCCAATGTTTGTGTCGTGTTTTATCCGCTAATCAGACACTACACAAGTCTTGAACAGGGTAGCCATGTTGCGATTGGCATTGATTATTCGCATAATTATAGGAATGAACTTATGACTGTTATTTGTGAACAAACGGACTGGACGGAAATGAGCATTGACAGTGTCTATAAATTTAAAACCGTTAAGTCGGCTGCAGAAGTTAAGAGAATATATAAAAAATATTTGTCTGATGATATTGTAAATCAAGCAGAATTAAGTTTGTTCAGCTATAATAACGAGCTTTACAATATTGAAGGTGCAAAAGGTAGTTTTGATTATAATGCAAATTCTATTACCTATAAAGGTAAGAAAAACGGAGGATATGTAGTAGCCATAGACCAATTTTTAGATAATGGAGCGTATATTGGAACAGAATCATTTTTGGTTAAATACATAGACGGAAATTTCAAAATCGTTAAAAAACTAGGCGAAGAGCAATTGCATCCACATGAGTATTATGCTCCAAACTATGATAGTTTAATGCATCCGTGTATGATAACGGAATAATTGATTATTAAAGTAAAGGACTTGTTCGTGTGAACAAGTCCTTGTAGTATATTATTGCGGTAAAATCAAAAAACAGCCGAAAAATGCAATAATTCGGCTGTTTTTTTGTAATAAAATGTTGTAAAATGTATATTGGGCAATCCGAACAATATGAGAGAAGTGATATTTTGATAAACATAGCGGTATGTGATGACAATCCTGTTTTTCTTAAAGAAATTATCAGTACGATTGATAAGGTATATTCCGATAAACACTCAATATTCGCCTTTTCAAACGCTCAGGCGCTTATAAGCCATATTGAAGATTACAGTGAAGACTGCATTGATATAATTATAACGGATATTGAAATGCCGGGAATAAACGGAGTGAATATGGCAAAAGCGTTAAGGCCGTTATATCCCCGTTTGCAGTTTATTTTTATAACAAATTACACCGAATATATACAGGATGTTTTTACCGTTGACCCTATTTATTACATATTAAAGCCTGTTGACCCGAAAAAACTTGTTGAAGCATTGGATAAAGCAGTTGCCGCAATTGACGCGGGCAACCGCAACGCCGTTAACATTACAAGCAAGAAAAAGGTGCTTAGAATTCGCCATGATGAGATAAAGTATGTTGAAAGCTATATGCGGACAATCCTTGTTCATGAGCTTCGGCGAAATACGGAGGTACTGATGAAACTTGACGATTTCCAAAAAATGCTTCCCCCGCATTTTATCCGCACCCATAAAAGCTATCTTGTTAATATGAATATGATTCGCAGTATTTCAAATAATCGCATTGAACTTTTCACAGGTGAAATTATACCTGTGGCAAAAGTTAAATTCACCGAAATCAAGAAAGAAATACTACATTATTTAGGAGACAAAATATGATAATCCTTGATATCTTTTTTATGCTTTTCAGTTCTTCTATAATAGGATATGCCTTTTCCAAGCCGTTACATTCAAAGGTAAACGGAATACCTACCGTATTTCTTTATTCTGTTCCTCTTGTAACAGTCAATCTGCTTTTTAACTTTTCGCGCGTCGTTGAGGCATTGATTCCCGATTACAGCACAAGAATGAACATAAAAATGATTTTGGTTACTTTATGCTGGTTTGCATATTTTTTATTCTTATTCAAAGATTCCGTAAAAAGGAAACTGTTTGTCTTTTTTGTAATGGCAGTATGCAATTTTTTAACCGAGGCTTTGTTTGGATTTATCATATCAAAGTTATTAAATGTTAATTCAGTAGAGGCTCGCAGTCTTGAAGGCAGTTCAAAAATGGTTTATTATCTTTTTGCAACAATAGGGTATTCCGTATTTTCATATTTGGGATATTTAATTTGCTCAAAAAAGAAACTCAATATTTCAATGCCTGTTTTAATAAATTTCGGCGCAATTATTATGGCTAATATTATTATGGCGTTGACGGCAATAAATGTTTTTGCTTATACAAACAATCTGTTCTCGCAAATCACTTTGCTCCTGTTGCCTGCTTTGATATTGGTTTTAAGCTTTTCCCTCTACGGAATAATGAAAAAACTTTCCGAGCAGGAAGTCCTTAAAGAAAAACTTTATTGGACAGAGAATGTTAAATCTCTTGAACTTGAATACTACAATAATTTGCAGCAGAAAACAAATGAGGTTCGCAAAATCCGCCACGATTTCAAGGATCATATTGATACAGTTAAGCTTCTCATAAATGAAAACACGGAGGAAAGTATAAGTCTTACAAAGGAAATCCTTTCAAGTCTTGACAACAGCATAAAATCTGCAAAAATTCCGGTATATTCGGAAAATCTTGTGGTAAACACCGTTGTGGGAGCAAAGGCAGAGGAAGCCAATAAAGCGGGAATTACCGTTAACGCAGCTATTGATATTCCTCACGAGCTCAGTTTTGAAAGCATTGATTTGAACTGCGTATTTTTAAATCTCTTAAACAATGCCATTGAAAGTTGCAAAAAACTTCCCGACGGAGAGAATAAGGAAATAACGCTGAAAGCCGCCATAAAAGCCGGGTATCTCATAATAAAAACGGAAAATCCCTATATTTCTCTTGATACGGATAAAAGCGGCAAAATTAAAACAAGCAAAACAGATAAAGAAAATCACGGATTTGGTATGACCTTAATAAATGACATTGCGCAAAAGTATGACGGTACTTTTGAAACGAAAACAGAAAACGGCATTTTCACCGCCGTTTTAAGCTTGAAAATTTAGGAGGAAAACATATGCTTGCAAATATATTGGATGTCTTTTTTACATATCTGAGCGTGACAACTCTGAGCATAGGTATAAACAAGGCACTTACCCGCAAAATGAAATTCATTCCATCTGTGTTTCTTTTAAGCACCGTATTTTTGCTGATATTTGCTATAGCGGAATTTTCTTCTCTTTATAAACGGCTTCTTCCCGACTTTGATACACAGCAGAATATAAAATCATTTATCATTACGGTTTTTTTGTTTTTCTATATATTTGTGGCATTTCGTGATAAAGCACTGCAAAAATTTAAAACATTTGCCGTTACCATGGTATGCCTTGTAGGATATGAGGCCCTGTTTACAGCCTTAACTGTTACGCTTTTCGAAATTTCCGCCTATGAAGTTCACAGCCTGAGCGCTTCCAAACGCATACTTATAGGATTTAACGAGTGGCTTATGTATTTTCTTATGTCTTATTCGGTTTACTTTTTCTCAAAGAAAAGGGCGATAAAGGTTTCTGTTCCCGTTTTTTTGAACTTTTTAGCGATAATCCTGATGAACTCCGTTATGGTTGCCGTTGTATTTACAAGCAACGCCTACAATAAAGATACCTTCACAAAAGCGGTCCTTTTAATCGCCTCTGTTTTTATGCTTTTCTTGTGCTATACGCTTTACCGCCTGCTTATAAAAGTCAGTGACAGGGAGGCGTTAAAGGAAAAGCTTTATTGGATGGAAAATGTTAAGTCTTTGGAGCTGGAATACTATAACAACTTGCAGCAGAAAACAAATGAGGTTCGTAAAATTCGCCATGATTTCAAGGATAATATCGATACCGTAAAGTTGCTTGTAGATGAAAACACCGAGGAAAGCATACGCCTTGCAAAGGAAATCCTTTCAAGTCTTGACAACAGCATAAAATCTGCAAAAATTCCGGTATATTCGGAAAATCTTGTGGTAAACACCGTTGTGGGAGCAAAGGCAGAGGAAGCCAATAAAGCGGGAATTACCGTTAACGCAGCTATTGATATTCCTCACGAGCTCAGTTTTGAAAGCATTGATTTGAACTGCGTATTTTTAAATCTCTTAAACAATGCCATTGAAAGTTGCAAAAAACTTCCCGACGGAGAGAATAAGGAAATAACGCTGAAAGCCGCCATAAAAGCCGGGTATCTCATAATAAAAACGGAAAATCCCTATATTTCTCTTGATACGGATAAAAGCGGCAAAATTAAAACAAGCAAAACAGATAAAGAAAATCACGGATTTGGTATGACCTTAATAAATGACATTGCGCAAAAGTATGACGGTACTTTTGAAACGAAAACAGAAAACGGCATTTTCACCGCCGTTTTAAGCTTGAAAATTTAGGAGAATACTCAAAACTTGATGTGTATTGCAGATATTCTGCAATCAAAAGAACTGCATATTATAAAGCAAACGCCTTGACTGCAGAAGAACTGTTGAGGCGCCTTTGTTTAATTGGTATCAGCACTCTTTGGCAATCCCTGCTTAAAGCATGATAGGATTTCTAAACTTTTAGGTTGATTTTCGCAAAAAACTATTATAAGATTGTTGTATTATTATATTGGTGGATTGTTGTGGATTTTAAGTGACAAATAATAAAGAGGAAGGGCTCTATGATTCCTGCCTTTGATTGCTAATGCAAAATACGTAAAGGAAGTATTATTATGACTGCAAAAGAATACTTAAATCAGATTGACGAGGTTATCGCAAAGGGCAAATACAAGGATAACTGGCAATCTCTTGCAAATCACAAAACACCCGACTGGTACTATAAGGGTAAATTCGGTATCTTCATTCATTGGGGTGTTTACAGTGTTCCCGCATACGGCAACGAGTGGTATTCCCGAAATATGTATTCAAAAGAAAACCGTGAATTTGAATACCATATTAAAACTTACGGAAATCAAAAGGACTTCGGCTACAAGGACTTTATTCCTATGTTCAAGGCAGAAAAATTTGACGCTCATCAATGGATAAAGACCTTTAAGGATGCAGGTGCAAAATTCGTTATGCCTGTGTGCGAGCACCACGACGGCTTTGCTATGTATGACACGGAGTTTAATCGTTGGAACGCAAAAAATATGGGGCCGTGCAGAAATATTGCAGGTGAGTTAAAGGCAGAATGTGAAAAACAGGGCTTAACATTTTGTGCTTCAACTCACAGGGCAGAGCATTATTTCTTTATGAATATGGGCAGAACCTTCGAAAGCGATGTTGACCCGAATGCAGAGTGGTTTGATTTTTACGCTCCCGCACATTATGAGGAAAAACTCGGCTTGGATATGACCGCCACCTGCGACTGCGTTGACGATGTTGGCGCAAGCAAGGAGTGGCTTGAGGATTGGATGGTACGTACCTGCGAGCTTGTGGATAAATATCAGCCGAAAATCCTCTATTTTGACTGGTGGATTCAGAATCACTCTTTTAAGCCTTATCTAAAAAAAATAGCCGCATATTACTATAACCGTGCCGAAGAATGGGGCGAAGAGGTAACTATTGATTACAAGCACAACGCTTTTGCCTTGGGTACGGCAACTCTTGACATTGAGCGCGGTGCACTCGGCGATATTTTCCAATACCCTTGGCAGACGGATACTGCAATCGGCAAGGAATCATGGGGATACAGAAAAGATAACACATACAAATCTACATACGATGTTGTAACAACTTTAATTGATGTTGTTTCCAAAAACGGTATGCTTCTTCTTAACATCGGTCCAAAGGCAGACGGAACATTTACCGACGAGGAAACAAAAGTCCTTAAAGAGCTTGGCGAATGGCTGAAAATCAACGGCGAGGGCATTTACGAAACTGTTCCTTACAAGTTCTACAAGGAGGGCGAAAATCAGGTAGCCTCGGGTATGTTCTCAGAGGGCGATGTAAATTACAATGAGCACGATTTTCGCTTTACATATAAAAACGGTGTAATCTATGCTTTCCAAATGAAACCCTCAAAAACCGTTAAAATCAATTCTCTCTACACAGACCGATGCGGAATTTGCATTGAAAATGTTACCGTTCTCGGTGAAAATGAAGTTGATAGCTTTATTTGCAACAAAGACGGACTTTCAATAGAACTGAAAAATGAACCGACAACAGATTTACCTATCTGTATCAAAATTGAATTGGAGTAATTATAGGAACACATTCAGGGGGTATAAAATGAAAGCTTACGGTACATGTTTTGTAAACGATGAAAAAGAACCGCTGAGATACGGCGAAATAAACCTTATCAACCCGCCCCGCCAAAGACTGCGGGGAGAGGATAAAAAGGCAGGAGTTCCCGCCGTGCCCGTTTTCTGCGGCTTTTGCGGCACGGATTATGAGCTGATGAAAATGGGGGCGCGCGGCGCGTTAAATCCCAAATTCCCGCAGGGAGAAAAACGGCTTATCAACGGCCATGAGGGCGTTGTGTGGGTACCGCAGGAAAACCGCTTTGCCATTGTGTTAATCCGCGGCGGCGACAGCTTTGACCCCACCCGATTTACAGAGGACGAAACCTATTTTGAATACGGCTGTGACGGTGCGGACGGCATTTTCTGCGACAAGGGGTATTTTAATCCCGATATGCTTCTGCATTTGCCGAAAAAATACGAGGGAATGAAAAAACTTCCCCTTTCCCTTGCGAAAAAGTTGGTCTTTTCCGACCCCTACGCCTGCGCGGTATTTCAGCACGAAAGAATGTGCGATATAGGCGAGGCGCAGAACTTCCGCGTAGAGCTTGCCAAAGAAAAATGCGATGAACAAACCGCACGAAAAAGAGCCATAGAAAGCACATTCGGGCGCGTAGTCATTTTCGGCCTCGGCACAACTGGACTTTTCATCGGCGACCAAATCCGTAGAAATCACCCGCAAGCGAATATTTTATTCGTGGCAAGAAGTGATGAAAACAGCAAAAAAGCACAGTTTGTAAAAACGGAACTGAAATGTGATTATCTTTCCGTCAACGGACTTTCCGAAAGCGAAACAGCCGCCGCAATCAAGCAGAAAATCGGCGGTACGGCGACGGTGTTTGTGGGAACAAGCGGAACAGAAACAGAGCACCGCATAGCCTTTGCGCAAGGCGTTCTCGGCTGTAACGGTATTTACAACAGTTTCTCATTGGGACCGAAGGTAACTTTTGACACCATGCCCTTCGGCTTTAAAAATCAGGTGATTTTAGCGTCTATCAACTTTACGCAAAAGCATATGGAAACCGCAATCGAACTGCTTTGCGAAAGCAAATTTGACCGCCTTGTAGAACTCATAGACAAGGACGAATTTACAAAAAATCCCATAGATGCATACGAAAACAAAATCTATTCCAAGGGTGCGCCGTTAAAAACAGCGGTTATTTGGAACAGCGAATATATCGATACGGAGGCATAAGCGAAAATGAAAGCAATTCAGATAACAAAACCCGGTGAAATTAAAATCGTTGAAAAGGATATGCCGAAAGCGCAAAAAGGCGAGGCGCTGTTAAAGGTGCTTTATTGCGGAATTTGCGGCGCAGACGTGGCGTCCTATACGGGCAATCAGCCGTTTACCACATACCCCAGAATCCCCGGTCATGAATTTTCCGTACAGATTGTGGCAATACCCGAAAACAGCAAAGGCTTAAAAGTCGGCGATATTGTCACTTGTAACCCCTATTTTAACTGCGGCGAGTGCTACGCCTGTAAGCGCGGAATTGTGAACGCCTGCCACGATAATCAGACGATGGGCGTTCAGCGTGACGGCAGTTTTCAGGAGTATATCACCATGCCCGTTGAAAGAATTATAGACGGTAAGGGCTTAACCGCCAAAGAGCTTGCCCTGATTGAGCCGTTTTCAATAAGCTGCCATGCGCTGTCTCGCGCAGAAGTGAAATCAGGCGACAATCTGCTTATAATGGGCGCAGGACCTATCGGACTTTTTGCCCTGATGAAAGCAAAGGCAATGGGCGCGCGGGTGCTTATCGCTGATATGCTCGAAAGCCGTTTAAACCTTGCAAAGGAATACGGTGCGGACTGCACGGTGAATGTGAAAGCAACGGATTTACACACCGCCTGCGATGAATTTACAAACGGCAACGGCTTTGATGTGTGCGTGGAGGCTTGCGGTGCGCCTGAAACCTTCCTTTCCTGCATATCCGAGGCGGCGCACGGCGCAAATATTATTTTAATCGGCAACGGTAAGCGGGAAACTACCTTTGTCCATTCCGTTATTCTCAAAAAAGAACTGAACATTTTCGGCAGCCGTAACGCCTTTACAAAAGACTTTGAAGAACTGATTGATTTGGTTGCCGGCAAAAAAGCGGATGTATTGAAGATGGTCAGCGGCGTATATGAAAAAGAGAATGCGAAAGACGCTTTTGAGGCTCTTTCTCATAACGACGGCACACTTGCTAAACTTTTAATTGAATTCGGGGAATAAAAATGAAAGAAACCATACTGCAATTCGGTACAGGTAATTTTTTAAGAGGTTTTGCGGACTATTTTGTTGACGCACTCAACAAGAAAAATCTGTACGACGGTAAAATCGTAATAGTTTCCCCCACCGATTCTAAAGCGGTGGAGAAAATCAACGCACAAAACGGCAAATACAATCTGATTTTGCGCGGCATTGAAAACGGCAAAGAAATATGCGAAAGAACGGAAATTAACGCCGTTTCCCGCGCGGTCAATCCTTACCGTGATTTTGACGCGTTTTTGTCACTTTGTGAAAATCCCGACTTGCGTTTTATCATTTCCAATACCACCGAAGCGGGTATTTGCTTTGATGATTCCTGCAAATTAACGGATAAACCTGCCGCGTCTTTTCCCGGCAAGCTTACACAGCTTTTGTATGCGAGATATAAAAAGCAGTTAAACGGCTTTGTGGTTTTTGCCTGCGAGCTTATCGACAATAACGGTAAGGAACTAGAAAAATGCGTGCTTAAATATGCTGAATTGTGGAATTTGAAAAGCGAATTTATCGAGTGGGTAAAAACCGAAAACACTTTCTGCAACACCCTTGTTGACCGCATTGTTACAGGCTACCCCGCAGACGAGGCGGAAGAGATTTTCACGGAAATAGGTTACCGCGACGCGCTTCTTGATACGGCAGAGCCTTACCACCTTTGGGTAATTGAGGGGAATTTTGAAAAGGAACTGCCCTTACAAACCGCGGGCTTTAATGTGATTTGGACTGATGATGTTGCACCCTACAAAAAAATGAAGGTGCGTATTTTAAACGGCTCCCATACCTCCCTTGTGTTTCCGTCGCTTCTGTGCGGTGTGGAAACGGTCGGGGAGAGCTTAAAAGACGAACAGTTAAACGCATATCTTAATACTTGTCTGTTCGGCTATATTTTACCAGCTCTCGGTGAAACCGAGGAAAACAAGGCGTTTGCAAATGCGGTTTTGGAGCGCTTCGGCAATCCTTATATCAAACATCTGTGGAAATCCATTTCCTTAAATTCCGTAAGCAAATTCACGGCAAGAGTTTTGCCTACAGTCACGGATTATGTAAATAAGAATAACACTTTACCAAAACCCCTTGCGTTCTCTCTTGCTTGTCTTATTGAGTATTACAAAGCAAACGAGGTGCAGGACTCGGCACAGGCCGTTGCCTTTATAAAAAACAACGGTGTTTCGGCAATTCTTGCAAATACGACCTTGTGGGGACAGGATTTGAGCGCTTTCACTGACCTTGTGAACGACTGCCTTGATAAAATTCATAATTGCGGTATCAGGGAGGCTCTTCAATGGAGTATGTCGTAATCCACCCCAAAGATAATGTCAAGGTCTGCCTTGAAAATGGGCAAAAGTACGCCGTGAAAGACATAAAAAAAGGTGAGAGAATTATCAAATACGGCTTTCCCATAGGCGTGGCAACCGAGGATATTGAGGCTGGAGAGCATATACATTCCCATAATTTGAAAACCGCACTTTCAGGCACGCTGGAATATGGGTATTCACCCGATTTTTCCTATCCCGAACCTCAAAATCCTGTTACGGTAAATGCCTATGTCCGTGAAAACGGCGAGGTTGGTATTCGCAATGATATTTGGATAATTCCCACTGTCGGCTGTGTAAACGGTATCGCGCAAAAATTGGCGCAAAAAACGGGCGCGTTTTGCTTTACCCATCCTTATGGGTGCAGTCAGTTGGGCGGCGACCACAGTACTACGCAAAAAGTCCTTGCAGGGCTTGTAAAGCACCCCAATGCAGGGGGCGTGTTGGTGCTTGGCTTGGGCTGTGAAAATAACAATATCGGGGAAATTAAAAAAGTCCTCGGCGAAATTCACGAAAAAAGAATTCGCTTTTTGAACTGTCAGGATTGTGACGATGAAATCAGCGAGGGCGAAAAAATCATAGCCGAACTGCAAAAGCTTGCAGGTGAGGACAAGCGCACACCCGTTCCGATTTCGTCCTTAAAAATCGGCTTGAAATGCGGCGGAAGCGACGGACTTTCGGGAATAACCGCCAATCCGCTTTGCGGCAGAATAACGGATAAAATTGTTTCTATGGGCGGCACGGCGATTCTCACCGAAGTCCCCGAAATGTTCGGCGCAGAGCAGATTTTGATGAACAGATGCGTCAATGAAACGGTTTTTCAAGAAACTGTTAGTCTTATCAACAATTACAAAGAATATTTTATTGCAAACAATCAGCCTGTCAGCGAAAATCCCTCTCCGGGCAATAAGGCGGGCGGTATTACCACTTTGGAGGAGAAATCCCTCGGCTGTGTGCAAAAGGGCGGAACAGCGCCTGTAACGGCAGTGCTGGATTACGGTGATATTGCCGAAAAATCGGGGCTTAATCTTTTGAACGGCCCCGGCAATGATATGGTGGCTGTAACTAATCTTGCGGCGGCAGGCTGTCATCTTATTCTGTTTACAACGGGTAGGGGAACGCCCCTCGGCGCGCCTGTTCCCACGCTGAAAATCGCAACAAACACAGCAATCAGTCAAAAGAAAAATAAATGGATTGATTTTGACGCACAAAAAGGCACTGAAAACGAGCTCTTCGATTTACTCGCGGAAACTGCAAACGGCAAAGAAACGAAAAACGAGCAAAACGCATACCGCGAAATTGCAATTTTCAAGGACGGTGTAACCTTATGATTATAGATTGTCATGCCCATTTGTGGAAAACGCAAAAAGGCAAGGTGGAAGGCAAAGATGTTTTCTCCGTCGGCAACGGCAAAAGCAACTTCGGCGGCGAAATTAGGCAGATGATGCCCCCATATATGACGGACGGTGAAAACACAGCCGAGCGCTTTATGGCCAATATGGATTATGCGAGTGTCAGCGGCGCAGTTATCACCCAAGAGGAAATTGACGGCAATCAGGACAGTTACCTTTTGTCGGCAAAAGAAAAATATCCAGATAGGCTGAAAATTTGCAGTCTTTATGAAGAAAACAAGCCTTTTACGCTTGCGGGTTTTGACGGCGTGAAAATCTGCGCAGGCAGACTGCCCACGCAGGATTTGACAAAGCATTTTAAGGTGTTTGAAGCGGCAAGCAAGGAAAATAAATTTGTTTCCGTTGACCTTGCCGATGGCGACGCACAAACAGGCTCGCTGCTTGAAATGATACAGCAGTTCCCCAACCTGAAAATTGCAATCGGGCATTTCGGAATGGTCACAAGAGACGGATGGACGGAGCAAATCAAGCTTGCCCGCAATAAAAATGTCCGCATCGAAAGCGGCGGAATTACATGGCTTTTCAACAGTGAGTTTTACCCGTATCCCTCTGCCATAAAGGCGGTGAAAGAAGCCGCCGAAATCTGCGGAATCCATAAATTGATGTGGGGGAGCGATTACCCCCGCACCATGGTGGAAATCACCTACAAAATGAGTTATGATTTCATTCTGAAATCCAAGGAACTGACCGAGCAGGAGAAAAACGCATTTCTTTTCGAAAATGCAAAAGCATTTTACGGTTTTTCCAATCTTACGGAATGTGAAGAGATAAAAAATATGCTTTAAGGCTTGTCATTGCTTTAAAATCAGAACCGAAAAAATAAAAAAATCCATTGACAAATCTGATTTGCGGTGCTATAATACCAATCACATACTTTAATGCATAAAAGCTTTAAAGTTTTTATGCATTAAAGTGATTTGAGAGCGAAAGGTCGATAAAAATGGCACCGAGAAAAGGTAATTTAATGAGTGTCAGGCGCGATGTAAAGGTGCTTGACGCGACAATCCGTGACGGAGGATTGTGCAATAACTTTGATTTTACAGATGAGTTTGTGACAGAGCTTTATAAAGCCAACATTAAATGCGGCGTTGACTATATGGAATTCGGATACAAGGCAAGCAAAAATCTTTTTGATGTAAATGAATTCGGCAAGTGGAAATTCTGCGATGAGCAGGATATTCGCGCAATCGTGGGCGAAAATGTTTCCGATATGAAAATTGCCGTTATGGCAGATGTGGGCAGATGTGATTACAAAACCGATTTTCTGCCGAAAAAGGACAGCGTTATTGATATGGTGCGCGTCGCTTGCTATATTCATCAGATTCCCGCCGCAGTTGAAATGATAAATTATTTTCATGAGTTAGGTTACGAGACCACCTGCAATATCATGGCAATTTCACAGGCAAACCTGAATCAGGTAGATGAGGCGCTCACAATGCTTTGTGAGTCCGATGTTGATGTAATCTATCTTGTGGATAGTTACGGCTCGCTGTATCCCGAAAATGCGGCTGTGCTTGCCAAAGAGTATCTTGAATATGCCGAAAAGGCAGGCAAGCAAATCGGCTTTCACGGTCATAACAATCAAAACCTCGCCTTTGCAAATACCATTGAAACCCTTTCCTACGGTGTATCGTATCTTGACGCTACGGCGCTTGGTATGGGCAGGGGAGCGGGAAACTGCGCCATGGAACTCCTTTTGGGCTTTTTGAAAAATCCCAAATACAGTATTTACAGCCTTTTAACCTTTATCGAAAAATATATGATACCGTTAAAGGAAAGCGGAGTAGTCTGGGGCTTTGACCTGCAATATATGTTTACGGGGCAGTTAAACCGTCATCCACGGGAGGCAATGGATTTTACCGCCAAAAAGCGAAGCGATTACTGCGAATTTTACAAAGACTTGCTGGATAATTTCTAAAGACAAAACCGAGGCTTATGCCTCGGTTTTTTTGTAACCTATCTGTTATATTGCCTTTTATTTAAACTCAAAATTTTCCTTGCCTGCGCCTAATTCAAAGTGGTACTTAACAATTCCTAAATCCACCTTTGAATATAATCCGCCTGTTTCCTCGGCTTTAACATTCCCGTCGGGGAGCAGGGTAAAGCAAAATTTTTGCTGATTTGTCGCCGTGGGCGCGGTCATCGCCGCATAAACGCCGTTTCTGAACCATTCCGGCATACTGCCGTTGAATTTGCATAAGGGGTCAATGGAACGGTTCTTATGGGGAACGCCTGCCGTTGTGCCGTAGCCGATTGCTATAACGCACACAAGCTTTTCGCCCTTACCGATTTTATATGCGGCTTTCTTTTTGCTGAAAGTCAGCGCCACCCAGCAGGTGTTAAGCCCCAGCATTTGAGCCTTTAAGACAATTTTTTCACCGTAATATCCGCCCTTTTCCTGCAAATCGGGGGATTTTTTGCCGACAATTGCAATGTAGTTTTTAACTCCCGAAAAACTGCCGTAGTGGGCTAAAAATGAATCAAAAGCGTTAGGTTCATCGGTGATGAGCTGAATGTTTAACCCGCTTTCACGGTTACAGCTTTCAATCTCCTCTTTAAGAGCGGCGAGGGTTTCCCCCTCTATTTTTTTGTCTGTATATGAGCGCACCGAGTGCCGCTCATTCATCGCTTTAATAATATCCATAATATCACCGTTACCCTATTCAAGTATTTGCTTAGCGAGAGCCTTTAAACTGTCCTCACGCACTCTTTTTGTGTATTTAGGCTCACTTAATACCCAATCCCATTCAAGCTTGAACCAATCAATGGGGGCGGGCTTGCCGCCGTCCATTTCCGCCCTGACCTTTTCAAGGAACTTCTCCCATCTCATTTTATAAAAGGAGTTAACAAGGTCGCCAATTTGCCTGTTGGAATAATCGTGGAGCCGACCGTTATCGGCGGCCTTTCGTGAATACCAATCTGTAATCAGTGCTTTGGCATTGATAATATAAAGCTCTCTTGTGAAATCGTCAAGCTTTTCCGTGTATTCGCAAACAGGCCCCAGATATGATGAAAGTGAAAAATCCTTGCAGTTAAGAAGCACACGGTCGAGAGTATCCGCAAGGCTCAAAAGTTTTTCGCCGTATTCGGTACAGGCAAAATAATCCTTTGATTTATATGCTGAGTCTAATTTTTTGACAGTATCGGTGATGCGGTTTGAAAGAGCTTGACGCAGTAAATCCACCGCATCGTAAATATAACATTCATTACCCTTGAATTTATCATAATCTGCAAGGAAAAGTCTTACCGCATTATCAAAATCCTCTTTGGGATACGCTATTTTTGTTCCGCCCCATGTTGAGGCATGTTTCACACTGCTTTCGGGACGGCAGCAAATACCGCATTCGGGTGCGCCCTCGCCGTTGCCGTAATACTTGTCGCTGTAAACGGTTTTAAGCAGTATATCCATACATTGGGCAATGTTTTCGCTTTCTTTTCCGTAACGCCTTACTGCATACTTTTTCAACCAACCGCTCACATCTGTAATATCCTCCCAAACGCAGGAGAAAAACAGCTCCGTAACAGCAGGATTTACGCTGTTGCTTTCGGCTGTCAGAGCAATACCCTTGAAATTCTCCTTTGCCGACGCTTTGCGGAGCTTTTCGGGGAGAGTGTCAATGTTCCCGTACAGTCCAAGCCTTCCTCCGAAATTATTGAGCATACCGAAAAGACAGTTGTATTTTGAAAGCTTTGCAAATCTGCCCTCGTTGCGGTTTTCTTTTTCAGCACACAAATCAAGCATAAGAATATTGTCGTCGCGATAAGGTTTCATAGCCTTTGTAAACTGCTTTGCGGGATTTGAACCCCAGCTTTGCAGAACCCAGACAGCCTCCTTATCAAAAGAGAGCATGCTCTGCATAACATTGATATAAACATCTTTGGGGTCAGCCTTGCCCAAATTGCCGCCCTCGTGACCGATATCGCCTGCATAATAGTGGGTAATGTCACCGAACACCTCTTTTTGGCATTCATAAAACAGTGAGGCATATTTAATATATGAAACGCTGTCGGGGCTTATGAGCAGGGGGCGCTCTAAGTTGTTCCATTTGCCTTGAGGTATAACGGGAACATCACGGTCTTTCTTTTGAATGTCGGAAGGCACCATTCCTGTATATGCCTGCAAAACTACATCCATACCGAGAGTTTTCATTCTGCGGTGATTTTTTCGTGCAAGCTCACATTTTTCAAAGAAAAAGTCATCGTGTAAAGGTCCGCCTATGCCGTATATATTTCCCATATAAAACCACGCAAAATAATGAGGACCTGTTAAGAAATTTTTGATTTCCCTGTGGCGGTAGCCAAGCTTTGTAAGAAAACGGCGATAAACCTCTTCCATGCCCGTGATGTCAAGAACAAGGTTTACTCCGTTCATTGCAAGAAAATCAATTTCTTTCTGCCATTCCTCCTCACCCCACAGCGCCATGGAGTAGGAGTGTGCACAGTAATTGTAAACGTATCTGTATTTGTATTCGGTTTTGCGGTGGATTTTGCCGTTTACCTGGGGCAAATTCTGGGGAAGCTTAACCTGCTTTCCGAATCTTGAAACATGGCAGTTGCAAACCTCTTTAAGATAGCAGTTGAAAGCAGAAGCCAATCCCACTCCGCTGTTGGAGATAAGGCGGATTTGCCCACGGAGGGACTCAACAGTAAAATAGTCCTCTTTCAGTCTGTAATCAAGACGCAAATCGAACTGCGAAAGATATTTTTCACCAATTGTTCTGCCGATTGTGCCCAAAACCTCATTTTTTATATCATCATCGGTAATCTCTTTTGCATATTCCGTATTCAGGAAGTTTTCAGGCTCTTTAAAGGTAACCTTTTTTTGCGGAAATGTGCAGTCCTCGCCGATAATCTCAATGTTGTTTACCGTGGGGCGGGCACCGCTGTAATACTTTATAAAAAGACGGATGTATCGGGTAATTTTCGGACTTTTACCCAATTTATAGAAGTTAACTCCGTCAAGGCTTGAAAAAATTTCGTAGTCGACCTCTGCTTCGTCGGGGAAAACCGCAGAAACACCGTGCACACTCATATTTTTGGGAAATGCAAGGTCAATAAAGCAGGGGTATGTATCACATGAAAACATGGGTATTGAATTTTTGTCAGCTTCTCCGCTGGCGTTAAGAATCTCGTAATTTAAAAGTTCCAAAACATATCACCGATTAAAAATATAACATAAAAAAGAGCAAAAGTCCATTGAAGAGTGCAACTATTTTGAAAATATACAAATATTTGGTAAAGTGATTAAAAAAGTGGCGTAAAACTATTGAAATCAATGGCAAATTCTGTTATAATCCAAAAGGTTAGGTATCTCTTGCGGTACCTTGCACAAATGCAGTTAATAATTTTTTTGGAGGTATAAAAATGAGTAAGAAGTTTGTTTACCTTTTTAAAGAAGGTAATGCAGGCATGCGTGAGCTTCTCGGCGGTAAGGGTGCAAACCTTGCAGAGATGACAAGTCTCGGTCTTCCCGTTCCCCAGGGCTTCACAATTTCCACAGAGGCCTGCACACAGTATTACGAAGACGGCAGAAAGATTAACGATGAAATCCAGGCACAGATTATGGAGTACATCGACAAGATGGAGGAAATCACCGGCAAAAAGTTCGGCGATAAGGAAAATCCCCTTCTTGTTTCCGTTCGTTCAGGTGCCCGCGCATCAATGCCCGGTATGATGGATACAATCCTTAACCTCGGTCTTAACGAAGATGTTGTTGAGGTTATGTCTGCAAAGTCAGGCAATCCCCGTTGGGCTTGGGACTGCTACAGAAGATTCATTCAGATGTATTCCGACGTTGTTATGGAAGTCGGTAAGAAATATTTCGAGCAGCTCATCGATAAGATGAAAGAGGACAGAGGCGTTACTCAGGACGTTGAGCTTACCGCTGATGACCTTAAAGAGCTTGCAGGTCAGTTTAAGGCTGAATACAAAGATAAAATCGGCAAGGATTTCCCCGCAGATCCCAAAGAGCAGCTTATGGGCGCTGTTGAGGCTGTTTTCCGTTCATGGGATAACCCCCGTGCAAACGTTTATCGCCGTGACAACGATATTCCCTATTCATGGGGTACCGCTGTTAATGTTCAGATGATGGCTTTCGGTAACATGGGTGACGACTGCGGTACAGGCGTTGCATTTACCCGTGACCCTGCAACAGGTGAAAAGGGACTTATGGGTGAGTTCCTTAAAAACGCACAGGGTGAAGACGTTGTTGCCGGCGTTCGTACTCCCATGCCCATCGCTCAGATGGAGCAGGAGTTCCCCGAGGCTTTCGCAGAGTTCAAGAAAGTTTGCGCAATCCTTGAAGACCATTACAGAGATATGCAGGATATGGAGTTCACTGTTGAGGCAGGCAAGCTCTATATGCTTCAGACAAGAAACGGTAAGAGAACTGCAAAGGCTGCTCTTAAAATCGCATGCGACCTTGTTGACGAGGGCATGATTGATGAGAAGCAGGCTGTTGCTATGATTGACCCCAGAAACCTTGATACACTTCTTCACCCGCAGTTCGATGCAAAGGCTCTCAAAGCTGCAACACCCGCAGGTAAGGGCTTGGGCGCATCTCCCGGAGCTGCTTGCGGTAAGATTGTATTCACTGCTGACGACGCAGTTGCTTGGAACGAAAAGGGCGAGAAGGTAGTTCTTGTTCGTCTTGAAACTTCACCTGAGGACATCACAGGTATGAAGGCTTCTCAGGGTATCCTCACAGTTCGCGGCGGTATGACATCTCACGCAGCAGTTGTTGCCCGCGGTATGGGTACTTGCTGTGTTTCCGGTTGCGGCGACATCAAGATGGATGAAGAGAATAAGAAGTTTGAGCTTGCAGGTAAGACATACCACGAGGGCGATTACATTTCAATCGACGGCTCAACAGGTAACATTTATGACGGAATTATCCCCACCGTTGACGCTGAAATCGCAGGCGAGTTCGGCAGAATCATGGCTTGGGCTGATAAATACAGAACTCTTAAAGTTCGTACAAATGCAGATACTCCCGCAGACGCTAAAAAGGCTCGTGAGCTTGGCGCAGAGGGTATCGGTCTTTGCCGTACAGAGCATATGTTCTTCGAGGAAACAAGAATTGCGGCTTTCCGTGAGATGATTTGTGCTGACACAGTTGAGGAAAGAGAAGCAGCTCTCGCAAAGATTCTTCCTTATCAGCAGGGCGACTTTGAGGCTCTCTATGAGGCTCTTGAAGGTAACCCCGTTACAATCCGTTTCCTTGATCCGCCTCTCCATGAGTTCGTTCCCACTGAGGAAGACGATATTGCGGCTCTTGCAAAGGCTCAGGGCAAAACAGTTGCTGATATTAAGAACATCATTGCATCTCTCCACGAGTTCAACCCCATGATGGGTCACCGCGGATGCCGTCTTACAGTAACATATCCTGAAATCGCAAAGATGCAGACAACGGCTGTTATCCGCGCGGCTATCAATGTTAAGAAGGCTCATCCCGATTGGAACATCGTTCCCGAGATTATGATTCCTCTCGTAGGCGAGGTTAAGGAGCTTAAATTTGTTAAGAATGTTGTTGTTGCAACGGCAGACGCTGAAATCGCAGCAGCAGGCGTTGACCTTAAATATGAGGTTGGTACAATGATTGAAATCCCGAGAGCTGCTCTTACAGCTGACGAGATTGCAAAAGAGGCTGAGTTCTTCTGCTTCGGTACAAACGACCTTACACAGATGACCTTCGGTTTCAGCCGTGACGACGCAGGCAAGTTCCTCACAGCATATTACGATACAAAGATTTATGAGAACGATCCCTTCGCAAAGCTTGACCAGACAGGCGTTGGTAAGCTTATGGAAATGGCTGTTGATATGGGTAAAAAGGTTCGTCCCACAATGCATTGCGGCATCTGCGGCGAGCACGGCGGCGACCCCGTATCTGTTGAGTTCTGCCATAAGATTGGCCTTGACTATGTATCCTGCTCACCCTTCCGTGTGCCGATAGCACGCCTCGCAGCAGCACAGGCAGCTATCAAGGATATGAAATAAGAGTATTTCAATCTTTACTAATTGAATAAACTGAAACACCCTCTGCCGAGAAATCAGCAGAGGGTGTTTCAGTTTATGGTGCGGTGTGCTTGTAGGGGCTGGCGACCTCGACAGCCCGTGAAAATCTTGTAAAATTAACGGTGGTTGTGTATTGAAAGACTTACGCCGATATGATAGAATAAAAATCGAGGGATGATGAAATGAGGACTCTTGCAAATATATATAACCCGATAACTGCCACGCCTTTTCAAAATGATGAAATATATTGCGAGGTTGCGCCCTGCGAGGCTTTAAAGCCTTTTGTCCGATGCTTTTGGGGTACTAAAAAACCGGTTATAGCCAATTCACATGAGTTGTCATACAGTTTGGTTATCCCTGACACCTGTATGGATGTGCTTATAAAAACTGATTATACGAATAATACATATAAAGATTCTTTTTGTAATCTTGACGAGCACTCATTTGTGTTTTCCTCGATGGGAAATACAGCTTTAACGGCAACTTTCGGTATTCGTTTTTACGCTTGGTCTGCTATTATATTTTCGGAAAGAGATTTTAAAAGCGGTAAGTTCTTTTCTGTCGAGGAGTTTTCAAAGGACTTGAAAACGGAGCTTGAACCGATTTTATTCGATATTCCGACTCTTTGGGAAAAGATTGAATTTGCAGAGCGAGTTTTGCTGAAAAGAATGAACAGCTACCGTGTGGACAACAATCTTCTCAACAGTATTTATTATATAATTGATAACTGCGGGCGGGCGAAGATTTCTGAAGTTTGCAGATATAGTGTCATTTCCGAAAAACAGCTTGAACGCATTTTTAATTACAATATGGGAATTTCACCCAAGACATTTTCATCGCTTATCCGTTATCAGCTTTTGTGGCAGGATATGATTTTATCACCTAATTATAATGCGCTTGATTCGGTAGATAAATACGGCTACACCGACCAAGCGCATTTAATTAATGATTTCAAAAAGCGTCATCTTATGTCTCCAAAAGAAGCGATTAAATATGCTATGTCGGATTTTTACAATACAAATCGGTTGTGATATGGTACAGTAAAGAAAAAAGAAAGAAGGAACAGAAAAATGGTTGATTCAAGGTGCGGACTTCATTGCACAAACTGTGATTATAAAGAGCCCTGCAACTGCGGCGGATGTATAGAAACAAACGGACATCCTTTCCATGGTGAATGTCCTGTCGCAATTTGCTGTCAAAATAAAGGCTTTGTCCATTGCGGCGAATGTCCCGATATTCCATGCGATTTGCTTTTAGAATACTCTTGCGACCCCGAACACGGTGACAACCCACACGGGGCAAGAATCGAACAATGCAAAAAGTGGAAACAGGAGAATACATAAGTAAAAATCTTGTAAAATTAACGGTGCAACCAGGTAAATTGATGGCGTGGGCAAGCCACCGCCCCTACAAGCAATACCATGAAATTTTATGAAAACTTGTAGGGGATGATGCCTTTCATCGTCCCGTAAAATAACCCCTCTGTCAACTTTGTTGACATCTCCCCTTTCAGGGGAGACAAGGGGCGATGTGCAAATACAATCCCCAATTTTTCGGGCTAAATCGTACATTTTAAAAACACCGTCTGTTGCAGTGTTGCAACAGGCGGTGTTTTGCGTATTGACAGGAAGGCTCTCTTTTTTATCAAGGTGCAGTAAAAAAATCAGTTAATTTTCAAAATATGTTTTGGTTATTTACAAGGTTTCCTCGTCAAGGTCAAATAGCTTGTTATTGATATCGCAAACATTTTTGCCGTTGGCAATTGCCAACAGAATGATACTGTCCCGTTTGTTTTTCGGATAAAGAGGTGCATAACCTGCAATTTTCAGCGTTGCTTGCGTTTCCTCCACATTCATTTTGGCCGCTATACAAAGGCACAAAAGTTTATTGCGTGACGGATTCCTTTTGCCGGACAGTATTTGAAACCCGAATATTTCGCTGATTTCCGCGTCTTTTATAACGGTGGATTTTTTCAGCCCTTTTTTAATCATATACTCACTCAAAAATTCCGAAACGGGCAATTCTACAAAATATTCCTCGTTTTCTTTGATATACTGTTCAATATTATTGGCGGTGAGCAGTTCGCCAAGCATTTCATCGGTAGGCTTTTTAAGCATAGAAATTTCTCACTTTCCTTTTATGTTTTAGTATAGTATAATAAAAAACAGCCGATATGACAAGAGGAGGGATTTTGTGATTTCTCTTGACGAAATTTTAAAAGACCAATATATGGTTGTGAAAGTTTTAAAAAAGACAGAGGCAAAATCTATTGTACTACTGCGGCACAAGACACTGCAAAAAGAAATCGTCTGCCGTAAGGGGCAGTGCAATGCAGATGTTTACAGAATTTTGAGTGCAATTTCTTTTTCAAATTTGCCTGCCGTGTATGATGTGGCGGTAACAGAAAATCAAGTCACCGTGTTGGAGGAATTCGTTAAGGGCACTACTGTGTCCGACCTTTTGTGCCGAGGACTTTATAACGAACGCGGTGTGAAAACGGTAATAAAAAGCGTTTGTGATGCGTTGACTGTTTTGCACAACCACGGAATCGTACATCGAGATATAAAGCCCGAAAATGTAATGATTACAGACAAAGGCACGGTAAAACTTATTGATTTTGATGCCGCAAGGCTTTATAAAAACGGGCAGTCGGCAGATACAAAAATTATCGGAACTGCAGGTTACGCCGCACCTGAACAGCTTGGGCTTGCCCAATCCGATGAGCGCACGGATATTTTCGCCGTGGGGGTGCTTATGAATGTAATGCTCACAGGGGAACACCCGTCAAAGAAAATGTATAGCGGCAAGCTTTCAAAAATCATTGAAAAATGTATTCAGCTCGACCCGCAAAAACGGTACGCAACCGCCGCCGAATTAAAAAAATACTTATAAAAAATTAAAACTCTATGCAGCCTGCATAGTACAAAACAACCACCTTTCTGTATAATACAGGAGGGTGGTTGTATTTTTGTTATTTTTCGGAATTCAACATATTATTTAAGGCGTATTCACAGCACTGAATAACTAATTGATTGAACGATATATTGTTTTGGTCGGCAATAGTCTGTAATCTTTCAATCAGCTCGTCAGGCATACGAATTGTTTTATTTGATTTTTGTTGATTTTGTATTTCAAACATTCAATCACCTCTGTAATATAAATTTTATTGCAAAAAGCAGTGAAATTATACAAGCAATTTTGCAAGTAAAAATTACTTGCAAAACATAAAGCAATGTGCTATTATGGGATTACCAAAAAAGAAAGAGGAGAATAATTATGAAATTTTGCGAAAAATGCGGAAAAGAACTTATGGATGATGCTGTAATGTGCCCTGCATGCGGATATACTGTTGAGGCGCAGAAACCGCAACCGGCTGCATACACACCGGCTCCCATGCCGAACACAACTGTGCAGAACCAGTCTAAACAAGGAATGAAAGACCTTTTCCTGTTTCGCTTAATTGCAAATGCGGTAGGTGCTATCTCAGGAGTTCTTTCAATTATTTTCGGAATTGTAATTGTGAATTTACCGTGCGGTATTTTGGGAGAAAATGAAGCATACGGAGGCGATGCGTATACCGGTATTCAAAATGCATCAATACTTACGGCAAACAATGTTTTTGAACTAACAGATGATATAAAACATATTGCCTGCTATTTTATGATTTGTTTCGGTTTTGCACTAATCGCAATATTTATATCCGGAATATTTAAAATTTGTGCTGATAGAAATAAGCAATCGTAAGCATTTGTGGAGGGAAGTGAAAATATGAAAGTATGTCAAAATTGCGGAATAGAAATTAACGAAAATGCGTCTTTTTGTCCGGGCTGTGGCACTAATACACAGGAAACCGCTCCTGTTACTGTTGAAAAAAAGAACAGCAAGAAGAAAATAATAATTTCTGTCATAAGTGTATTTATTGTTGTGGGTATTGTTGCGGGCATTATTAGTATTTTTGCATTCTGTAATAAAAAATATGAAAAGGTTGCAAAAAAATATATGGAAGCTCTTCTCACATTTGATATTGCAGAGATGCATAAAACTACTATTTTTAATGAAGAAGAATATGATAAAGCACTGATTCAAGTTAATGAAAAACTTTCAAATGTAGGAGAATTATATTCTTATCTCTCTAACGAATACTATTCTTGGGATACTGAAACTAATAATTATAATGATTTTTATGTTGCTTTTACAACCGAAGAACGCTACCGACTCAATTATGATGAAAAAGAAAAGAATAAAATAATCGAAATGGATTCTACGGAAATGACCGAAGAAGAACTTGAAGACACAAAAAATTCCATAAAAAGTCTTGAAACGATATACAGTGTAGATTATCCATTGCCGGAAGAAGCGTTAATAGATGTTGATAAAATCACAAATGGTTTTTATGTAAACGTCACCACCACTACTAATGTAGAAGGTGAAAAAGAAGGTACATATGACTTAAAACTATTGAAATATAATGGCGATTGGTTTGTTTTGGATAATATGTGCTTAATGGTTTGTTTGGATGATGAGTTTGAATCTATTCCTATATTGAAAAAAAGAATTGAAGATTCAGTTTTAAGAGAAGCGCTTTTTTCTCTGAATTATTCAGCCGGACCATTTTCTATAAAAATAGGTAAAGTAATTTCAAAATGTGTTACAGATTATAAAATTGAGTATTTCAGATATGAAGATGTAAAAACAGAGTATCTATCTTCAAGCTCCATTGAAAAAATGGAGGAAAAATACAATTTAGATAACGCTTATTTTGCAGTTGTTACAGGGCGTTGTATGAAAAATCCGGATATACCGTATCTCTTATCTGATGAACAAGTAATATTGAATAGATTAATCGCTTTTGACGAAAATGATGAACCTGATACGTATTTTAGTATATCAACTTGCGATGATTTTGATATATGTGCTTTAATACTTACTACATCCTAATGCATTGCGAAAGGGATAATGATTGATAACTATATAATTACTATTGAAATGAACAGCAATATAAGAAAAAGGGTGCTGAAAAATGACAGTTTGGAAAATGAATTTAAACCCGTATATTGAAGAAAAAGACAAATTTCCCGATAAAAAATACGATCCATTTTGCTTTTGCGGACTGAAACGAGTTATCGCCATCGGCTGGCTGTATAACGGTTCTTGGAATTCGTATGACGAGTATATAAACGGCGCAAATAAGGCGTATGCCGGCTCGAAAGATTTCAAAAAAGCATTCAATGCGTTTAATTCCATGCAATTTGGCGATTTGGTTTTGCTCAAAGATTCCGTTCGCGACAAATACTATGTTTGCCGTGTGTTAGATGACGAACCGAAAGCGGATAAATGCGAAGAATTCAAAGCATACGGATTTTCCGCATACCGCAACACTTCGGAATTTTACGAGTGGTGCGACAAATCCGAAATTGAGCAGATATCCGGATTTACCGCAGATTGGTGCAGTCCCCGTGCAACCGTTGAACACATTCGTGATACGGCGTTATGTGAAAAAATATACGCGTTTTACAAATCTAAAACCCAATCGGTTTGATTATTCGGAAAGACCTTGTATTTTGCAAGGTCTTTCTTGCTTTTTTAACAATATACATTTATAATATACTCGGTGATGAGAATGGATGTTGTTAAATGCCCACACTGCGGTAAAGAGTTGCCCGGCGAGGCTAAATTCTGCCCTTACTGTATGCAACGGTTAGACGAGCCCGTGGCGGTTAAACTTCCTCATATAAAGAATAAACCGAATATTAAAGCAATTCTTATATCGGCGGTAGCCGTGGTTGCGGCGCTGTCCATTGTATTGAGTGCAGTATTTTATTTTCGTAATAAAGGCGGCGCATATCATCCTGAAAGTAATATCGCAGACGAAGCATCAACTTCCGATGTTACTCATAATGATGATACAAGCCTTGCCAACGGTTTTGTTAATGGGCAGAATGAGAACTCCGCTTCATCACCCGATAATTCGGGCGGCGGCTCTTCTGTGAACGGCAATACACCCGTGAATACGGGCAGTACTGCTGCAACAGAAAACAACAGCCGTGAACCCGATACTACTAAAACAGTTTCCGAAAACAATACGGCGGTAACTACCGCATATAACCCCTGTGCCAACGGTCACACTTGGGTTGCAATAACAAAAACCGTTCATCACGATGAGGTGGGGCACTACGAATCCGTGGAACATCAACGCACGGTTACAAAGTATAGATGCCCCGTGTGCAGTAAGAATTTTACAAGCCTTGATTTGTACTACACCCATTTTGACAGCGCGCACGCGCCGAGTTACGACGGAGACCCCATAAGAGCTTTGCGTAATCAATATGAACCGGTAAGTGAAATTGAAACCTACACAACAAATGAATGGGTTGTGGATATTGAGGCATATGACGAACCCGTTGTAACAGGGTATAAGTGCAGCATTTGCGGAGCACAACGGTAATTTGCTTATATAAGATTTAACAGTAAAGATTGTAATATAAAATCAGGATGAAAAGCACCGCCTGTTGCTGGATTGCAACAGGCGGTGCTTTTTAATATATTTCAACTCAAAATAATGATATATCCCGTTTCTGCAGAGAGCTTTAAATGGATTGTGCCGTTTTGCAGTTCGGCTTCACGGATGAATTCGTTGCTGTTTTCGGTGATTTTGTAGATTTTGGCTTTTGTAACGCCGTTTTCAAATACATTCCATTTGCGGCTGTCTCCGTTTTTGCTGTATGCAATATAGGTGCTTTCTTTTTGCACAATCGGTATAAAGAGCGTGTCGCCGTCTTTTACGGTTTTGCCGTTTTGTGTGATTTTTTTGCCCTTGGCATACGAAATAATATTGTCGGAAAACGCGCAGTACTTATTGTTCCCTTTGCCTTTTATTGCAAGCCGCTTGTGCGAATTGAGAAAGTGACAGGGCACCTGATAAGTTGCAAAGCGATAAATAAAATCCTTTGCCCAATTCGGATTGCCTTTTGTTACAATATCCTCGCCGTGCATATTGCCGTAGAAGATTTTGTTGTATATTTCCTCCCTGAATTCGCCGCCGCAATAGATTTGCGGGGGATAGCGCAACAGCTCGTCATCGGTCACACGGTAGCACCACCAACTCAGCGGAATAATGCCCACTGTATCCATAGGTGACGATTTATAATGGTCTCTCGGCAATCCGAAAATCGGTCTGTTGGGAAGATTTTCACTTTCCTTATATGTAAACTCCGAGGTAATATCAATACCCTTTGATTTTACGTATTCAATCATTTTACGCCTTGCTTTTTGCATTTCTTTTATGCTGATATCGGGTGCATAATTCTTATAGCATTGAAAGTTATCCACATGAATTGTGCCCGTTTCCGCAATAAAGGGAAAAGTGTAAACAAAACGGTCAAACTGCCGCTTGAAAAGCCCGGATTCCCAATAGCCCTTATGGCAGGTCTTATAACATTTTCTGCCGTTATAACGCTCAATGGCGTGGGGCTTGCCGTTTTTCTTGCGGATAAGAGCCCCTGCTTTCACAAAATCATCAAAGGACGGCGCATTGTCATAGGCGTCGTTAAAATTGATGTGTACGCTTATCACCGAATTATATTTTTTTGCCTCATCGGACAGCCACTTGAAACTGTCATATGCCGTTTCGTCCTCGGGGCGTTTGAGCGCATTGTTAACCTCAAAAAAGTCGGGATATTTGTCGTCGTGTCCGAGATACTGCCAGCCTACGAGGTAATAAATTTTTGTAATTCCTTGTGTAATGTTATCAATCTTCTTTATGTAATCGAGGGCGTCGCGGCAGGTCAGCGAAACTTTGCTTTTGCCGGGATTTTCTTTATCAGGGACCGCCATACCCAATTTCATAACCATACAACTTGCATAGTCGTAGTTGTAATTCCAAACTTTTTCCATAACAATATTCCTCTCAGCCTGATTTTGATAAATTATACTTGTTTAATCAGCACAATTCTGTTATAATCCGCGCCGCGAACCTCTAAATCAATTCCCACATACATAAGATATGCACCGCTTTTTTCATATGCTTTGCCGTCGATTGACAGGGTATAGCGTTTTTGCTCGTCTAACCCGTTAAAGCGCATAGGAACACTCTTTTTGTAAAACCTTGTGCCGTTTGCCGCGATAAATGCAACGCTTTCGGTTTTTTCCTCGTTTACATACTGGTTAAAAAGGATTTCGTCATTATCAATATCCATATTTCTGTAAAGCTTGCCGAACTGCACAAGCGGTCGGATTTGCTTATAAAGGGCGATGTTCTTTTTACAGGTTTCCAAATCCTTTTCGGAATATTTTGTCAAGTTACCGCCGATGCCCAAAGCGCCCTGCATAGCAATGTTAAACCTAAAATCAAGAGTGCAGGGCTTATTATACCAGTTTATGTCCGTAACCCAAGCGCGCATGGTTTTGATAGGCTTTAAAAGGGAATAGCCCTTTTGAATTACCATTCTGTCAATGGCGTCCGTATTGTCGCTGGTCCACACCTGGTCGAAATGCATAAGTGCACCGTAATCTGTTCTGCCGCCGCCTGAAGCACAGCTTTCGATAGCAACATCGGGATGTAATGCTTTTAACTTATCCACTATATCATAAACGGCTTTCGTGTGCAGATACCAAAGCATTTGGGGACATTCCAGATTTTCTGCGCCTGTTTCGGAAAAAGGTCTGTTCATATCCCACTTTATATATTTTATATTGTGTTCGGATAAAAGCGTATGCAGACAGTTAAATACATACTCCTGAACATCTTCTCTTGTCATATTCAGTACAAGCTGGTTGCGAAGCTCACACGCTTCTCTTGTATCATAGTGATATGTCCAGTCGGGATGAGTGCGGAACAAATCGCTGTCTGCATTGACCATTTCGGGTTCCACCCAAATGCCGAAATCCATACCCAAAGCATTTACCTGATTTATCAGCTCGTCAAGACCGTTAGGAAATTTTTCACGGTTTACAAACCAATCGCCGAGTCCCGCCCTGTCATTATTGCGCTTGCCGAACCAACCGTCGTCCATTACAAACAGCTCCACGCCGATTTCAGCGGCAATTTTTGCAAGGGCGGTTTGATTTTCACAGTTTACATCAAACTCTGTTGCCTCCCATGAATTGTAAAGCACGGGCAAAAGCTTATCGTTATGGCTTTTGGGCAGGATGTTTTCCACGGCAAATTTGTGCATTTGCCGTGACATTTCGCCGAACCCTTGTGTGTATCCGCAGAAAACCTTCGGCGTGTCAAAGGTTTCCCCCGCATTTAATTGAAAGCGGAAATCAAAATCATTCATACCGAGAATTATCCGTGTTTTACCGAACAAATCCCGTTCCGCTTTCACCTTGAAATTCCCGCTGTGTGCCAGGGTGGCAAAGTAAACATCGCCGCTTTTTTCATCGGCATTTTGATATGCAATAAAATATGGAGACTGATTGTGACCCGAAATGCCGCGGCGGCTTTCATTTACCCAAGCCCCGCCCTCTAAAAGGGTGTTTGTCTCTATATTTTCGCCGCCCCATGCGCCGTTTGTGTTTTTAAAGGCATAAGGTTTTGCGGAGGGCAGATTAAATTCCGCACTGAACAGTTTTTCAAAATATATGGGCGTATCGCCGTTGTTTTTCACGGTTACCCATCTGGAAATAATGTCGCAGTCCGCGTGTGTCTGATAGTGCAAGGTTATTGCAAGGGGATAGACTGTGTCCGAAAAATTCAATTCCAAACAGTCGTCTTTTTGTGCATAACCGTCATATTTCAGGTTGATTTCACGGCAACCGTCAAAAAATTCCGCCTTTACTGCACAGCCGCGATACATGGTTTTACCGAAGGGCGTGTATTCCTGCCTGAAAGCGTCGAGCATAGAATGGTTTGAATTCTGGTCGCCGATTTGCGGCGTGCAAAAATCATTTATATCGCACTTTTTCCCCCAATGCAAATGATGACTGTATCCGTATTTATCCACACCCAAAGCATATTGGGCGTTTTGCGTTTCCAAAACAAAAATGTTATTTTTACACTGAATCATAAATTATCCTCCTGTCGGTTGACTTTATATTGATTTTGAATTATCATAAAAATATCACAATAAACTGCTTTGATAAATGAGAAATATTAAGCAAAATGTGAGGATTGTTACGATGATTGAAGAGTTTAAAAACTTTGTGCCGCTGATTAACGAAAACGATCCGTTAAAAATAGAGCTTGTGGGCGAAACCTATTGCGATAAGCATTTTCATATCGTTCGGCCGAATTCAGATTTGAATGCATTGGAATTTATATTGGACGGATGCGGCACTTTGGATATTGACGGACAGCATCTTGAACCCGAGAAAGACGATATATTCTTTTTAAAGGTAGGCAGTAATCATAAATACAAATCCGACGCGCAAAACCCGTGGCATAAGTTATGGATTGTGTTTGTCGGTGATTTTGCTGACAGTTTGATTGACTGCTATTTGCCGAAAGATGTGTTTTTATTTAAAAATTGTCATGCCGTAAAAAAATACTTTGAGGAAATTGTGCAAATCTCCCGTGAAGATATCCCGTACGAGGTTATGGTGAGCAGAATAACCGTAAATTTGGTTTCAATTTTTATGTATATCCGTAACCGCGTCTTGGCAGACAATGCGGATTTGCCTGACCGTATTCGGAAACAGTTGGATGCGTGTGTGGAAAGCTATTACAATCTGGATAAGCTATGCGAAACAATGAACTATTCTAAAAACTATATCATCAATGTTTTTAAAAGCAAATATAATGTGACGCCCTATCAGTATTTTTTAGATAAAAAAATTGATGCGGCAAAGTCTTATTTGACGCACACCGATTTAAGCATCGGCAGTATCGCCGCCACATTGCATTATGCAGACCAGCAGTATTTTTCTTCCTGCTTTAAAAGAGCAGTGGGCTGTCCCCCGCTGGAATACCGTAGAAAAACAAGGCAGGAATAGAAATAGAAAATAATTATAATCCTAACATTATAGGTGATATTCCCTATTTTATACTGAAGCAAAAAGTGGTAATTTACAAATATACAGAAATAATATAACAATTGACAGGAGTGAAACCCGTATGCCCGCACCGCTGACATTCTATCTTGTCACTGACCCGCATTATTATGACACCTCATTCAAGGCAAGCGGACCTGCCTATGAGGAGAGAAGCCGAACCGACCAAAAATGCGTTGCTGAAACGGGCTCTATTATTGACGCCGGCTTTAAAAAACTTGTGGCGGACAAAGAGACGGAAATAATTCTTATTCCCGGTGATTTGGTTTACCGCGGCGAGTATCAAAGCCATGTGGGCTTGCGTGATAGATTATATCAACTTAAAGAGCAGGGTAAAAAAATCTATCTTATTACTGCCCGTCACGATTATTGTGAAGACTGCCCACCCGTTGAATTTGAGGGCGACGAATTAATTCCCGTAAAGGGTATGCCAAGAGAAGAGTTACGGGATTTTTATAAGGATTTCGGTTTTGAAGAGGCAATTTCGGAGCACAGGGAGTCTATGTCCTATGTTGTCAAATTGCAGGAGGGCTACCGTCTTTTGGCGCTGAACTGTGACGGTGACTGCAAGGGCTTTAAAGGCCTTTGGGACGACCAAATGGAATGGGCGCTTTCTGAAATCAAAAAAGCCCACGAGGCAGGCGACTATATATTTGCCATGACACATTATCCGTTGTTACCGTTTTCTCCTGTTATGAATTTAATCGGTGACGCAAAGCTGACGGATTGGGAAAAGCGTGCGAATGAATTTGCGGACAGCGGTCTTGACCTTATTTTTACCGGTCATATGCACGCCCAAGCCATAACCGACTACACAACGAAAAACGGCAACACCATAACGGATATTCAAACAGGCTGTTTTGTTGGTTGCCCATGTGCATACCGCAAAGTAGTTATTGATGACGAAAAAATTTCAGTTCAATCCTATACAATCGAGGATTTTGACTATGATAAGGGCGGCAGAACGGCACAGGAATATTTCCAATGGCGGTTTGACAGAATGATAACCGACATAATTGACGCCATGGCATATGATTTTGCGTTCTTTACAAGGCTGTTCGGCGGTCCGGAAAAGAACAAAAAGCTGAAAGTTCCCATTACCGCAGTTGGCAAGCTTTTGCAAAAACTGACGCTGAAAAAGTTGGGCAGATTGCTTTTCTTCAAGGTGGATAAAAGCATAGGCGACAGGCTGGTAAAGGATGTGGGCGTTGAGCTTGTGCGAAATGTTTTTGTCGGTGATGAGCCTTACACCAAAGGGACGCCTATGTATGATGCAGTTGCGAAGCTTTTAAAAAGACTGCACCCCGTAACACATATCATCGAGAAAAAGGCTGGGGGAAAAACGCCCATGCTCGCCGATATAGATTCATTTGTCCTTTCCATGATTGGTGATGAAAAACAAATGGACTACACGGCTGTGATAAAAAGATAAATAGAAAAGGGGATTTTTTATGGAAACAATGACTGCCGCAGTGGCGGCACCGGAGAAAAAGCATGTGAAAACAAGTGAGTTTATCGCATACTTGGTCGCAGTGTTTTTCTACACCAATATGACGGGTATGGTAGGCGCATACCGTAATTCTTATCTTGTCGATGTGCTGAAAATCACAGATAATCAAGCATCGCTTTTTAATGTTTTGGTAAGCGTTATCCCATTTATACTGAACATTTTTATTGTTATGTATATTGACGGACGCCGTGTGGGCAAAAACGGTAAATTCAGACCGCTTGTACTGCTTGCCGCTATTCCCACGGGCATATTCCTGGTGCTCAGCTTTTGGACGCCGAAAGCACTTACAGGTACGCTTTTAATGATTTATATTGTTACTGTTGCCGTTGCGTGGGCGGTTTCCACGAATTTCGGCAATCAAATTAACAGTATGGCAGTCGTTTTAACGCCCAACCTGAAAGAGCGCGACACTGTTATGTCTTTTAGAGGTATTGTTTCGGCAGTGGGCAACTCCGCCTCACTTGTTATAGTGCTTGTGATTGCAATTTTTATAAAAAATACAGGTATGCAATATATCTTATCCGCGGCGCTTTGCGGCGTTGTGGGAATTTTTTCAATGCTTATCGGCGTCAAAATGACAAGAGAGCGTATAGTATATGATAATGAAAAGAAAAATCCCGTTGAGGGCTTCTTTGATGTTATCAAAAATAAATATGCATGGACGATTATAGTGTCGGAATTTTTAAAGAGCTTCCGAAATATTGCCAACTTTATGGGCGTTTTCCTTGCGGCGGCGTTACTTGGCAGTTCCAGTAAGTTTTTACTGTTCGGTTTGCCGACTGGTATCGGCACGGCAGTAGGTATGCTTGTTATCAATTTCCTGCTGAAAAAATTCAACTCCAAGGTGCTGTATATCGCAAGCGGCATTTACTCGGTGATTATCAATGTTGCCGCATTTGCAACGGGCTATATGTATTTTAAAAACGGCGGCACATCATTGCAGATTTTGTTTGTCGTATTTCTGTTTCTTATCGGCTTGCAGTTCGGTGCTTCCAATCTGCTGCCCAGTATGTTCCAGGCGGATATTTTGGAGGACCTTGAACTCAAAACCGGTAAACGCCTTGATGCTTCACTGCCCTTTGTTATCGGTATAGGCACCATGATAAGCGGTACAATCGCAAGTGCATTAGCGCCCAAAATTTTGTACGGCGCAAATTCCGTTTGCGGTTATGTGCAAGGCTTGGAGGACGGAACAGCACAGAGTTTTGAAACAAAGGTTTGGATGCTGTTCTTCTATACAATCTTCCACGGATTGATGATGTTCCTCGCAGGCGTTCCGTTCTTCTTCTATAAGCTTACAGGCAAAACAAAAGAGGACATTCATAACGCCGTTTTGGAAAAGCGTAATAAGTATAATGCACAGTCAGCTGAAAATCAGCAGTAAAAACTTAATAAAAATATGAAATAAGATGCAAAAAAGTGAGATTGATATAAATCTCGCTTTTTTCATTAAAATTCCTTTGCCTAATACAGAATAGCATTTGCCATACCTCATTTTCTATCAAAATCCTGCCTGAAAATTTAGAAAAACAATCATCAACATGTCGTGTATAGAAATAGAGCAGATTTTCTAAAAAAAAGAGCATATTTTCTGAATTTTTTGGGGACCTCAATGTAGTATAATAAAATTTAATAGGTTCAATGGGGGACTGTGAAATGAAACATAGTAAAAAATGAAGACAAGATAAGATACAGAAACACCGTCTGTTGCAGTATTGCGGCAGGCGGTGCAGTCTTAAAAAACGGGTTATGTTTTCGGCGTGTTTGGGAGCATAGTTCCATTATGTGCAATTCTTTCCGTTCTCTACTTTCCGTAGGTTGAAAACGGGGGAATATACCGTTATAATTGACCTGAAAACAAACCAAGGAGTGATTGAAATGAACAATTATATTACAGGCTCGGTAATAAAAAAACTGCGTGAGAAGCAAGGACTTACCCAAAGCGGTCTTGCCGAAAAAATCAATGTGAGCGACAAAACAATTTCAAAGTGGGAAACGGGTAAAGGTTTGCCCGATAGTGCCCTTATTGAGCCGTTGGCCGCCGCGTTGGGCGTTTCGGTGATTGAGCTTATGTCAGGTGAATATGTCACGAATAAAAACGCGTCTGCAAATATTCTGCGTTCAAAGCTTTATGTCTGCCCCGTATGCGGAAATGTTATATACGCAAGCGGCGAGGCGGTGATAAGCTGCTGTGGAATAACGCTTCCCGTGCTTGAAGCCGAAGAGCCGGACTTTGAACACGAAATCAAAATTGAAAGGGTAGAGGACGAGCATTTTATAAGCGTTAGCCACGAAATGAGCAAAAATCACTATATTTCGTTTATTGCTTTTGCCTCCTGCGACCGTTTTCAGCTTGTGAAGCTTTATCCCGAGGGTAATGCAGAGGCTCGCCTTAATCTGCGGGGCGGCGGTTACCTTTATATTTACTGCAACAAGCACGGACTTATGAAAAAGAAAATATAAAAAACAGAGAGCGCAAATGATGCGTTCTCTGTTTTATTTTAGGAGTATTTATTTAATGCTTAACTCATCGGGACAAACAGGCTTCATATTGTGCTCGCCGAGGAGTTTTACAAATTTATCCTCATCGGAGATGCGGAATACCATATATGCAGTACCGTCCTGCTGTGTAATCAAAGAATACATATACTCAATAGCAATTTCGCCCTCTGCAAGGATTTCTAAAAGCTCGTTAAGTCCTGCCGGCTTATCGGGGACTGCAACTGCCATAACAGGGTTAACGGAAAGAATGTTTCCGTTTGCCAGAAGAGCCGCAGAAGCGCGCTCTGAATCGTCCGTAATCAAACGGAGAACGCCGTAATCTGCTGTTTCTGCTATTGAGAGAGCACGCAGATTGATATTGTTAGCCGCAAGCAAACGGGTAATCTCTGCAAGACCGCCTGTACGGTTTTCCAGAAAAACTGAAATTTGGTTTATATGCATAAGTATTGCCTCCTTAAATTTTACGGTTATCAATAACGCGGACTGCCTTGCCCTCGCTTCGTGCTATCGTCTTGGGAGCAACAAGTTTAACCTTTGCATAAATGCCAAGCATTGCTTTCAGTGCGGCAACAAGGCTCTTTTCCATCTCAGTAATCTTGCTCAATGAGTCGGAGAAGTTTTCGGGAGTCATTTCAACCTGAACTTCAAGAGTATCGGAATTATTGACACGGTCAACAATTATCTGATAGTTTGCGGGATAGCCCTGTTCAAGAAGAACGGTTTCAATCTGTGAGGGGAACACGTTAACGCCCTTGATGATAAGCATATCGTCACTGCGTCCCATAGGCTTGCTCATTTTTACATGAGTACGGCCGCAGGAGCAGGGCTTGCGTGAAAGCACGCAGATATCGCGGGTGCGGTAACGAAGCAGGGGGAAAGCTTCTTTTGTGATTGAAGTGAAAACAAGCTCGCCCTTTGAACCTTCGGGAAGAACCTCGCCTGTTTCGGGGTCAATGATTTCCGCAATAAAGTGGTCCTCATTGATGTGCATACCCGTTTGCTCCTGACACTCAAAGCTTACGCCGGGGCCTGAAATTTCCGTAAGTCCGTAAATATCGTATGCCTTTATGCCAAGCTTTTCTTCAATATCGTGACGCATATTTTCGCTCCATGCTTCTGCGCCGAAAATACCTGCTTTAAGCTTGATTTTGTCGCGCAGGCCTCTTTCGTGAATGGACTCTGCAAGATATGCGGCATAGGAGGGAGTACAGCAAATAATTGTTGCACCCAAATCCGTCATAAACTGAAGCTGACGGTCTGTGTTGCCCGAGGACATGGGGAGAGTAAGACAGCCTGCCTTGTGTGAACCGCCGTTAAGTCCGGGACCGCCTGTAAAAAGACCGTAGCCGTAGCTTACCTGACAAACATCTTCATTTGTGCCGCCCACTGCAACAATGGCTCTTGCACAGCAATCCTCCCACAAATCAATATCGTGCTGAGTGTAGAAGGCAACAACGCGCTTGCCTGTTGTACCCGATGTTGACTGAATACGCACGCAGTCCTTTAAGGGTGTGCCGACAAGTCCGTAAGGGTATGCCTCGCGCAGGTCGTCCTTTGTTAAAAACGGAAGCTTGTGAAGGTCGTCAACACTCTTGATGTCGTCGGGTGTTACTCCCTTTTCCTCCATCTTCTTGCGATAATAGGGAACATTGTCCCACACATGCTTCACCTGCTTTACCAGACGCTCGTTTTGCCACTCACGAATCTGCTCCTGTGAAGCAGTTTCGATTTCAGGCTGATAATATCTGTTCATCTTAACCAACTCCTTTTTATTTGCAGATTCAGGCGTTTTTGCCCAAATCAAATGCTTTTTTGTTCATTTCGAGGAACTTTTGGGGAACGCTGTCCTCAATGGCTTTCATCCATTCTTCCTCTGTGAAATCAAAGTATTTTGAAAGTCTGCCCATAAGCACAATGTTGACCGCTTTGGAAGAACCTGCCTTTTCAGCAAGGCTCAATGCGTCAAAAGCGTCAATATCAATGCCCGCGGACTTTATTTTTTCTACAAGGTCGGCAGGATACTCTGCCGCGCCTGTAATTACGGGCATAGGATTGATTTCCTGTGTATTTGTAATGATTTTGCCGTCTGGTTTAAGGTATTCTGTCCAGCGTGCGGCTTCAAGCAGTTCAAAGGACACAATAAAGTCTGCCTCGCCCTTATCAATAATGGGGGAGTAAACCTTATCGCCGAAGCGGACATATGTAACAACACTTCCGCCGCGCTGGCTCATACCGTGAACCTCTGATACCTTTATATCATATCCCTTTGTAAGCAAAAGTGTGCCGATAAGCTTTGACGCAAGAAGGCTTCCCTGACCGCCTACGCCGACAATCATAATGTTTTTCGTTTCCATAATCAGTCCTCCTTCGGTGCTTTGAGCGCGTCAAATTTACAAAGCTGTTCGCAAACTCCGCAGCCTGTGCAAAGGGTGTTGTCGATTTTTGCCTTACCGTTTTCCATGCTGATAGCGGGACACCCGATTTTCATGCACATTTTACAGCTTCTGCACTTGTCTGCATCAACAACGAGAGGCTTTTTATGTTTAACATATTTTAACAGCGCACAGGGACGGCGTGAAATGATTACGGAGGGCTCGTCAACACTTAATTCCTCTTTAATTGCCGCGTCACATTCACTGAGATTATAGGGGTCAACAACGCGTACACGGCTAATTCCAACAGCCTTGCAAAGCTCTTCAAGATTTATCTTTGCGGCAGGGTCTCCCTTGATATTGTAGCCTGTTGTGGGGTTCTGCTGATGACCTGTCATACCTGTAATGGAGTTATCAAGGATAATAACCGTTGAATTCGATGCATTGTAGGAAATATTTACAAGTCCTGTAATACCCGAGTGCATAAAGGTTGAATCACCGATAACACAAACTGTTTTCTTTTCACTTTCTGCTCCGCCTGCTTTATTGAAACCGTGAATACCCGAAACGGAAGCACCCATACAAAGTGTGGAATCAAGAGCAAATAACGGAGCCGCACTGCCGAGAGTATAGCAACCGATGTCACCTAATGCGGTGATTTTGTTCTTTGCAAGTATGTAGAAAAGTCCGCGGTGAGGACAGCCGGCACACATAACAGGGGGGCGTATCGGAATAACCGCATCGGTAGCTTTGCTTGCGGGCATATCCATACCGAACGCTTTGCGGATTGTATTCTGATTAAACTCGCCGAGAAGAGAGAACATCTCTTTCCCTACGCAGGGAATACCCAGCGTGTTCAGGTGAGTTTCGATAATCGGGTCGAGCTCTTCAATAACATAGAGCTTGTCAACATATTCCGCAAAATCCTTGATAATTTCAACGGGAAGCGGATTTACAAGACCGAGTTTCAATACCGAAACAGAGTCGCCGAATACTTCTTTAACATATTGGTAGCAAGTACCTGAGCAGATGATGCCCATTTCCTTAGATGTTTTTTCAACCTTGTTAAGCGTTGTAGTTTCGCCGAGAGCCTGAAGCTTCTTTGTTCTCTCCTCAACAAAGGGATGACGGCGTATTGCGTTTGCAGGAGCCATTATGTACTTCTGCGGATTCTTTTCATAATCAGGAAGATTTATCTCTTCTCTGTCACAAAGTTCAACAGAGCTTTGTGAGTGTGCAATTCTTGTGCACATACGGATAATTACGGGAGTATCATATTCCTCGGAGATTTTGTAAGCCTCTTTAACAAAATCCTTTGCTTCGGCTGAGTCGGAAGGCTCAAGCATAGGAACTTTGGCCGCAATGGCATAGTGGCGGGAGTCCTGCTCATTCTGTGACGAGTGCATGGCAGGGTCATCTGCTACAAAGAGTACCATGCCGCCGTTAACACCTGTATAAGAGAGTGTAAAGAGCGGGTCAGCGGCTACATTAAGACCTACATGCTTCATAGCGCAAGCGCTGCGCGCACCGCGGAGTGACGCACCGAAAGCTACTTCGGTTGCAACCTTTTCATTGGGTGCCCATTCACAATAAATTTCATCATACTTTGCCGCAAACTCTGTTATTTCGGTTGAGGGTGTACCGGGATAACTCGATACAACCTTCACGCCTGCTTCATAAAGTCCGCGTGCAATAGCTTCGTTGCCAAGCATTAACTTTTTCAATTTTTTCACCTTTTAATATAGAATTTATTATTCACCGAGACTGTCGGTAATACCAACTGTTTTTGTTGTATTGTAGCATTCAAACATTTTGTCTGCATCCTTAGGCTTCGTCTTTTGAGTGAGAAGGCTTACAATGGGAACAATTACAAGTCCGCCTACCATAGCAAATGAGCCTGAGTGAAGCGAAGTCTTGAATACAACATCTGCAAGGAATGAACCTTGCGGGAATGAGAATACACCGAATGCCAAAAGAAGCTGGATAATTTCAAGACCTACACCGTAGATAAAAGATACTACAACAGCCGCTTTTGTTGTCTTTTTCCAATAAAGACCGTAAAGGAACGGCGCTAAGAATGCGCCTGCAAGTGCGCCCCATGAAACGCCCATCATCTGTGCAATATACTTTGTGATTTCCGATTTGCTGCTAACCTGGAATATAGCAATAGTAGCGGATATAACGATAAACACAACGATAAGCAATCTCATTATAAGCATTTTGCTCTTTTCACTCATATCCTTTTTCCTAAGAGGAGCGATAAGGTCAAGTGTAACTGTGGAACCGCTCGTAAGAACAAGTGAAGAAAGTGTGGACATTGATGCCGAAAGAACAAGCACTATAACTACCGCAATAAGTATGGGAGAAAGTGTTGAAAGCATTGTGGGAATGATTGAATCGAAACCGCCCACGGGTTTGCCTGTTTTTGCGTCAACTTCAATAACATTTGAGAAGAGTCTGCCAAAGCCGCCGAGGAAGTAGCATCCGCCTGCAACTACAATAGCAAAGAATGTTGAAATAATTGTACCCTTTTTGATGGAATCCTCATTTTTGATAGCATAGAACTTACCAACCATCTGCGGAAGTCCCCATGTGCCCAGAGAAGTAAGAATAACAACAAACAGGAGGAAAAGGGGATCGGGGCCTAAGAAGGATGAGAATGCACCGGCTCCCTCCCAACCTTTGGCACCTTCAACCATTGCAAGTGAATGTGTGGCTTCCAAAAGTCCGCCGTTTGCTTTAAGCACGGCAAGAATAACTGCCGTAATACCGCCAAGCATGATTATGCCCTGAATAAAATCGTTTATAGCGGTAGCCATGTAGCCGCCGATAAGAACATAAATGCCCGTAAGTACAGACATTACGATAACGCATACGGAATAGTCAATTCCGTTGTACGCCATTGAGAAAAGTCTTGAAAGTCCGTTAAAAAGCGATGCGGTATAAGGAATCAAGAATACGAATGTAATAACAGATGCGGCAATTTTGAGCCCCTTTGACTGGTATCTTGCACCGAAGAAATCGGGCATTGTTTTAGAGCCTATTGCCTGAGTCATAATTCTTGTTCTTCTGCCAAGCACCGACCACGCAAGGAGTGAACCGATAAATGCGTTGCCGAGACCTATCCAAGTAGAGGCAAGACCGAAGTTCCAGCCGAACTGACCCGCATAGCCTACAAAGATAACTGCGGAAAAGTATGATGTACCAAAGGCAAAGGCGCTGAGCCACGGGCCTACCGAGCGAGAGCCTAATACGAATCCGTTAACATCTGTTGCGTGTTTGCGTGAGCGCACGCCGATGCCGATCATGAGCGCAAAGAAGCACACAATAAGCACGGTTGTAATAATCATCGTTGTATTCATTTTCATTCTCCTTTATAGTGCATGGGATTATCTCTCATTCTGATCTGCTATTAAGTGTTCCGCGCCGTAAATCTTACGAAGCAGCGGCTTTTCGATTTTGCCCGTGGGATTTCTCGGCACATCGGCAAAAATTATCTTGCGAGGGCGTTTGTAGCGGGGCATCGCAAGGCAGAAGTCGTTAATTTCTTCCTCGGTTGCCTCCATACCGTCCTTAATTTTTATGATTGCGGCGGCAATTTCGCCCAGTCTTTCATCGGGAAGACCGATAACCGCCACATCGGAAACTTTATTATTTGTGCGGATAAAATCTTCAATTTGAACAGGATAAAGGTTTTCGCCGCCTGTAATAATAACATCTTTTTTACGGTCAACAAGGAAAATAAAGCCGTCCTCGTCCCTCATAGCCATATCGCCTGTGTAAAGCCAACCGTCCTTTAACACTTCTGCAGTAGCCTCGGGGTTTTTGTAGTAGCACTCCATTACACCGTCACCGCGGAGAATAAGTTCGCCTACATTCTGCCCTTCAACGTCTTTTCCGTTTTCGTCAACAATTTTTACTTCCCAACCGTATCCGGGAATGCCGATAGCACCAACTTTATGTACATTCTCTACACCGAGATGAACGGCACCGGGGCCGATTGATTCGGAAAGGCCGTAATTTGTGTCGTATTGATGATTGGGAAAATATTCCAGCCAATGTTTGATAAGACTCTGAGGAACAGGCTGTGCGCCGATGTGCATAAGTCTCCAACGGGATAAATCGTAATCGGATAATTTTAACTCGCCCGAATCAAGAGCATTGAGAATATCCTGAGCCCACGGCACAAGAAGCCACACTATTGAACATTTTTCTTCCGAAGCGGTGCGAAGAATCCACTCGGGTTTTACTCCGCGAAGCAAAACAGCTCTGCTTCCCGAAATAAGTGAGCCGAACCAATGCATTTTTGCACCCGTATGATAAAGGGGCGGAATACAAAGGAAAACATCGTCACGACCTTGTGAGTGGTGATTTTGTTCAACCTTGCAGGCGTGAACCAATGAACGGTGCTTGTGGAGAATCGCTTTCGGGAAACCTGTTGTACCCGATGAGAAATAAATAGCGGCATCGTCATCTTCACTGAGAGCCACAGGCGGCGCGCTTGAAGAACAAAAATTTAAAAGAGCGAGGCAGTTTTCGGTATAATCGGGGCCGCCCTCTCCCACATAAAACATTTTAACACTTGAAAGACTGTCGGCAATAACATTTATGCGGCTGATAAATTCTTCACCGAAAATCAGAATTTCCACATCGGCAAGTTCAACGCAGTATTTTATCTCATCGCTTGCGTAACGGAAATTCATAGGAACGGCAATACATCCGGATTTAAGAACGCCGAAATAAATGGGCAGCCATTCAAGGCAATTCATAAGAAGTATGCCGACCTTTGTGCCTTTTTTGACACCGCGGCTTAAAAGCAGATTTGCAAATCGGTTTGCTCTGCGGTCAAAATCACGCCATGTCATTTCGCGGCGATAGGGAACATTGTGCGAATTGCTCTCTATTAAATTAAACTCACGCCATGTTACCGCGCGGTCGCGCTCCTCCGAGGGATTGATTTCAACCAAGCTTATTTCCGAACCGTAAAGTCTGGCATTTCTTTCCAAAAAATCAGTAATAATCATTTTCCTTCTCCTAAATTTATACCTTGTACTTTATGCACTTTGACATTTTAACACTTTTCACCGTTAAAGTCAA
>JBJEPX010000038.1:0-2067 GCA_051881455.1 Candidatus Fimenecus sp.
TGTAATTCTTTCCGCATTCGGGTATTTCAATATACCCTACAAACTTGTAATGAATCATAACTCGCTGACTGCGATTTTTGCCTACACCCTCGGTTTCATAAACCGTTATTTTATCTATCAGTTCACGAATCAAGGGCGCAGTCAACTTTTGCATTTCCATAAATCTGCGTATCGCATTTATGAAATTCTTTTTATTCTGCTGCATTGTGCCGATATTGCTTATTCTTTTCCGAAGTTCTGCAATTTTAGCTTTCAGCTCCATACGCTCAACCTCATATTTGTGAGACAACTGCATAAACCATTCGTCTGTTACCTTACCCGAAGCGTTATCCTCGTATAGCTTTTCATAAAGCCCCGAGACCTTTTCATTTCGGGCAACAGATTTGCGGAGTTCTTCTTCAAGATATTTTTGCTCTTTAAGAATATCCTTGTTGGTCTTTTGCGCAAGCAGTTCGGCAAAGGCGTCCTCATCGTCCTGCAAGAATTGTGCCATTCGTCTGAGTTCAAGCATAACCACCTGTTCAATAGCGTCGGCTCGGATATAATGCCTTGTTTCACAAGTGCCTCTTGTGTCGGTTTTGTAGTTAGAGCAACTGAAATACTGTATATTTTTGTTTACGGTATTTACATGCGACCACAGTTTGCTTCCGCAATCGGCACAGTAAAGCAAATCGCAAAACATATTCTTTTCGGCATTTTCTTTTTTCGGCGCTCGGCGTTTGGTTTTAGATATTAACTTTTGTACCGCTTCAAAGGTTTCACGGTCAATAATAGGCTCGTGAACACTCTTAAACACCGCCCAGTTTTCTTCGGGGTTGGGAATACGGGATTTGTTTTTGAATGACTTTGAGTAAGTCTTAAAGTTGATTACATCACCGCAGTATTCCTGCTGAGCGAGTATTTTCGCGACCGTTGTCTTGCCCCATTTGTAAGGGTTAGGCTGAGTTTTCTTACCGCCTCTTGGAAGTCCTTTGGATTGCCAATACGCCATAGGGATAAGTACCTTCTGCTCTTGCAGGATTCGGGCAATGGTTTCATTGCCCTTGCCCTCCAAACACATACGGAATATATCCTGTACCACCTGTGCGGCTTCAGCGTCTACAATCCACTTTTTCTTGTTTTCGGGAGATTTCATATATCCGTACGGCGGCTGAGATAACGGCTCTCCGGCGTTTCCTCGAAGTCTGTGAGAGCTCCTAACCTTGCGGCTAATATCTCTTGCGTACATTTCGTTCATTACATTTCTGAACGGGGCAAGCTCATTTTCGCCGTCATTACTGTCCACACAGTCATTCACAGCTATAAATCGGATATTTCGGTCGGGGAAGTAGGTATCGGTATAATAACCCACCTGCAAATAATCTCTGCCGAGTCGAGACATATCTTTTACGATTATCGTACTGACATAGCCCATCTCAATATCCTCTAACATTTGCTGAAAACCGGGGCGATTAAAATTTGTGCCTGTATAACCGTCATCAACATAAAATCTGGTATCGCCGAAGCCGTTTTCTTTTGCATACTTGGTAAGCATACGCTTTTGATTCGCAACGGAATTGGAATCTCCCTCTGCGCCGTCGTCACGGGACAGACGGCAGTACAAAGCGGTAATGCCTACATTGTCTTGTTTCTTTTTCGACTGCATTTAGTCCTCCTTTCCGGCAGTCGAACACACATATTCTACTGCCATTTTACTCGGCGGTGACTCGTCCGTCAAATCTATGAAATCACCTGTAATAATTCTTTTGAATCGGTCTGTAATGGACGGATTACTTTGCATCTTTGCCGTCCGAAAAGACGAGCCTACAATATACTTGACACCGTTTATCACATATTCATTTTCTTGCTGTGCAAGACCGCATACAAATTTCATAATATTTCCTTACCTTTCATCACTATTTTTTCTTGCTCGTTCACGGCGCATATAGTCATTGCCTATGAGTTTCAGGATTGCATTGTATACATCTTTTGGGGTATAACTTCTGGGAAAGAAACGGCGAATATCCTCAAAGGGAAAACTGATGCGTTCCTTTTGATTCGCTTTTTCTTCACTCATAATGGCGAAGA
>JBJEPX010000039.1:0-51337 GCA_051881455.1 Candidatus Fimenecus sp.
ATATTTTACCATATTTTCACTCTTTGAACAGTCCATTTTTATTGTACAACTTTCACTTTTTCACTTTTCACTATTACTTATTACTTCCAAAGCCACAAAGGCGAATTAAGTGAAGAGTGAATAGTGAAGAAGTAAAAAGGTAAAGCCCCAAAGACTAACGCCTTTGGGGCTTTGGTGCGAGCGATGGGACTTGAACGTATGCGGCGGCTATCGCCTTGCATACTGTTCGCTCGGCGACCCAAATTCTTACGAATTTCGGTACCCGCCTCACGCTCCTCGCTAAAAACGATTCACCGAATCGTTTTCTTTACGCTCAGACCCTCTCGGGTTCAAGTCCCCGTCACTTACAAACATAAAAAAATGAGTTTACGCAAATGCGTAAACTCATTTTTTGGTGCGAGCGATGGGACTTGAACCCATACGGGATTACCACACGCCCCTCAAACGTGCGCGTCTGCCGATTCCGCCACGCTCGCATTTATCGGTGCCGTCTCTTGAACGGCAAGAGTTATTATATCAAAGGCGTCCTTTTGTGTCAAGTCCTTTTTTTAATTTTTTTATTTTATATTTCTGATTATGTACCGGTATTACCCGGTGTTTCTAAATGGAATTCTTTTTTGGATTTCTCGTTCTGCTGATTGATGGCTTCTTCCCTTTTTCGGGAAAGCCCTGTGCGATGGTGGGAAACGCCTTTTCGGTTTCGGCGGTAGGCTGAATTTCATATGTGCCGTACTTATTTACCATTTCCAGCGGCGTTTCGGGGTCATCGGGTATAGAGGTAACGGAAATTTCCAAATGCTCATTTTCATTTTTATTCATATTATCACCCGATGATATTTTTTGCGGAAATTACGGCAATATACACGGTTGTACGGGCCGCGTAGCATAAAAAATCCCGCAAAAGCCGATTTAAGCCTTTGCGGGGTTTTCAAATTGCTTTAAAGCATTATTTATTGCGGTTCATAATGTGACGATAATCTGTAAAATCCATACAGCAGAGAGGTATCAGTTGAGGTATTGTCAACATACCAAGAGCTTCCGATTTTCACAACAATTACAGTTGCATGTGTAACGGTGTTTCCGCCCTCGGTCTTAACTTCAACCGTGAAACTCTTTGCGTCCGTGATTTCGTCAATAGTCACGCCGTACGCAGCGAGAGCCTCTTTGTTAAGCGTTGCCTTGTATTCATCGAGCTTTATCTCGTTTTCGCATTTTACAACCGAGGTAAATTTGTAATCTTCACCGTAAGCGGTCTGATATGCGCCGACAGACTTAAACTCGATTTGTTCGCCTGAATTTTCATCAAATTCATCCTCGGTACCTGTCAATGACTTCCCGTATGTCATAACATTGCTTTCAAGTGCGGTAAACATTATTTCATCGGTCATATAGTCGTCGCCGAAAACCTCTTTACGCACTTCAACGAGCTTTTCAAAGTACTTTGTGAAAACCGTACCGTAATCATCCCAGCCGTTTTCGGTAAGCTCAACATAGTAGGGATACATTTTTTCGATGACCTGTCCCTGCAACGAGCCGTTGTCGGATTTGGTCTTTTCACCCATAAAGGACTCGTCGTTAAAGCCTTTGAGCTTCTTTGTATCGTCGCCCGCCTTATAACCTGCCTCGCGGTAAATCACGGGGTACATATACTGCTCGCGGATAAAATTGCCGTACTTGCTGTTTTTGCTGACAAGTGCGATCTTTAACGCGTTGTAGCCGTCACCTGTCTGAACAATAGTATCAACATATGTTCTTGCAACCTCGTCGGGATGAAAAGCGGTGTATTTCGTCTTAAAGGTGAATGTAACGATAAGCGCAAGAGCGGCGGCAACTGCAAAAAATGCAACAATTGCATAAAGCTTTAAGTTTAAGCCTTTTCCTTTTTCAGACATTTTTGTTACCTCCTTTATACTTGTGCTTCACCGTTTGCTGCTGCGGCTTCACGGCGATTGATAAGAGCTCTTGTTATTGCCTCTTTCTTCTCGCCCACCATATCATAGAACAGTATGGGCACGCCTTGAAGAATTACGAAAACAGCGGGTATGATTGTGTAAATCATCAGCATTTTATTGAGCGTTGCATCGGTCTGCGCCGCATAGGCGATGTTAGCGTCGGTGGACACCATATAACCCGACCATGTGTATAAAAGCCACGGACCCAAGCCCTTTGTAAAGGCGGAAGCCACTTTTGAAAACAAGCCGTAGCCCGCATATGCCAAGCCTTCCTGTCTTTTGCCTGTTTTATATTCGATTTCGTCAACACAGTCGGCAATCATAATGTTGGGAGTAACATTGGTGTTGCCGTGTTGAAGTCCGCAGAAGAAATTGAGAATTAAGAATGGAATAATGAGCCCGTCATTAAAGCCGATACCGCGGGACACAAGGAACAAAATTCCCAAAGAAGATGCGCCGTAAAGGCAGAAAAGAATAAAGGTTTGCTTTGTATTGAATTTTTTGAGCACAAGGTTAACAAGCAAAGTACCCACAGCCGTACCGATACCCATAGGCAGCAGCAAAGCAAGCTTTAAATCCTTTGAGCCTAAAAGATAAATCGCTATGTAAAGAGAGACCGTACCGTAAACGCCTCTGCCGAAACCGCAAAGCTTTGTAAGAGATACCATAAGCAGGTTTTTGTTTGTAAACACCACCTTAACAGCATCCTTTAAGCTGACCTTCTCCTGAGTAAAGGGAACGTTCTCTTTGTTGTTCACAAAGAAAATCATTGTGAAAAGGATAAGTCCCAAAGCACATACAGCGGTAGAAATAACAAGGTCAAGTCCCTGACCTTCGGCATTTTTATACTGCTGTTCGCCCATAACCGCTTTCATAATCAAGCCGACTACGATAACTACAACCATACCGCCCGACTGACCTACGGAACGCAGGAAAGAGGCTATTGAGATAGCGCTGGAACGCTCTGCGGGATTAGGCGAGCAAAGTGAACCGAAACAGTTTGCAGGGCTTTCCACGGCACAACTGAATGCAGTATAAAGAGAATAAATTACAAACATCCAGATGATTGCAACGGTCTGACTGTTTGTATTGGGCGCAACGAACACAAGCATTGCAACAAGCGCCAGCGGCACCACGCCGAAGCCTACCCAAGGCTTAACCTTGCCGAATTTTGTTCGGGTATTATCAACAAGATAACCGATAACGAGCTCACAAACAGCGCCTATGAAGCCTGCAACAAGGAACACCGTGGAAATCACATTTCCCATGGTGTCTGCATCGAAGCCCTTTCCCTTAAAGGCAAAATCGGCAAAAAAGGTTGCGGTATAATCAGGCATCCAGCCGGTCATTAAAGCAACGCCGAAAAGACCGATGCCGAAGGTGATTATTTCCGACTTTCGCATATACTTTTCAGTAGATTTATCAGACATGAAAAGCAACACCCTAAATTATATAGCAATTAATTATACTATTATTTAATTTGGATTTTCAAGCCGTATTTTTCAACAATATTCAGAGTAAAGTTTGGGTATAAATATAGATTACGGGTATTAAAAGAGCGGGCAAAAGATTACCGACACGGATTTTTTTGCCGAAGGTAATGTTAATACCAACGCAGAAAATCAAAGCCGAGCCTATGTATGAAAGACTGCCTACAATTTCATTGCTTATAAAGCTTCCCGCGAAGTGTGCCGCAACAGTTAACGCCCCCTCATAAACGAACACCGCAAGGGCGGAAAAGACAGCACCCGCACCGTATGACGAGGCGAGAATAATAACAACAACGAAGTCCAGAACAGATTTTGCCGCAAGCATTGAAAAGTCACCGGACAGTCCATCCTCAATTGAACCGACTATCGCCATGGCACCTATACAAATGATAAGTGAGCTGTTTACGAAGCCCTCCGCAAAACGGCTGTCGTTTTCACGGGAAAAGGTCTTTTTAAGCCGTTCGCCCAAAAAGTCCATTCCTTTCTCAATATCAATCAACTCGCCGAAGAATCCGCCTATGACAAGGGAAAAAATCAAAAGCATTGCACCCTGCGTTTCGATTTTTCCGTCCTTAACTATGAGCATACCCTCCAAGGTTCCTGCAACACCTATAAATATTGTTGCAACACCGCAAGCCGCCATAAGCGTTTTTCTGATATTTTCTTTCAGTCCCTTGCGAAGAAGAATTCCGATTATCCCGCCCAAAATTACGGCGGCTGTATTTATAATTGTTCCTATACCGAACATAAAAAGCCCCCGAAAATGAATTGAATTTGTATTACCCGAAAAGTCTTACTGCTTCAAACACGCAGGGAGTAAGCATTGCGCACAGGGGCAAAACCGTGAGCCACAGCGGTCTGAGCTTCGGGAGTTTTTTATCGAGAATAATCACGGAGGCACAAACCGCAATAAGAAGTACGCCCGAAACAACAGCCTCTGCAATCAAAATTTCCGAAAAGCTTTTTTCGATTATTACCTTGCATATAATGTTAACGGCACTTGATATTACTGCAAGTCCGCACAAGAGAGCAAAATTCAGTGTTTGCTTTTTGTCTTTTGTCAATGCCACAGTATAAAGCAGACAGGCACAGAACAAAGATAAAATCACAAGAGTGGCAACGCCCGCCGCCGCTGTAAGAAGATAAGAGGTACCGAAAAGGTTAGCCTCGTCAGTCGCTCTCGCTAAAAAATATGCTGAAATCGGAGAAAGAAAAGCCGCCGCTTTCCATGAAAGGTAGGGATAAACATAATCGTATTTTCTCACCTCTTTTGTGAAAGAGGTTTTCCTGTTTATATAAGATGTGAGATAAACTCCCGAAAAAGCGATAATAATTGTTCGGCATACCGATGAAATATAGCCGAAAAGCTCCGTTACTTCAAAATTCATCGCCGTTGCGACGGTCAGCGGAGCGGAAATCACCGCGGACAAAACCGAAAATGCGACAAACCATATAACGGACACCTTGAAAAAGTACAAAAAAGGTTTTTTCGGAGTATATCTTAATTCCTTTGCATTGGGATCAAAGGTGAAATAATCCTCGGGCAGAGAATATTCTCCTGTTATTTTTTCCGCGATTTCAGGGGGCACCTCATTTAATTCTTCAAGTTTTGAAAGCTCCTCCTCGCTCATATTAAGCTTTTCGGCAAGCTCGCTTCTCCATAACCCTTTTTCCGCTCTGAACTGTTCAAGTGTTTTCTTTGCCATATTACCCTCCGAAAACTGATGTATTTATTGAAATTATACCATTATTCCCGACTTATGTAAATAAAAAAGGCTTTCGCAACCGAAATGTAAACCGAAATGTATGGAAAGAATTCTGCGCAACCGTTAAAATAAAGGTGTCAAGGCAAAAAAATAATTGCTATGGCAAAATAATCCTGTTATAATATTATCAGTAAAAAACAGGGAGGAACATTATGAAGGATTTTATTGAATACATTGAGAGCTCCTGTTCGGGTATAACCGATACACCGACGCTTTACCGTTACAAGAAGAAAATTCTTGACGAAATTACAGAGCGCGCAAATGAAATTACCCACAGCGGACTTAAAGACGAGGCCGTGCTTTGCGACCTTATTAAGGACGAATATCCCGATTTGCAGGAGGGCTATAAGAAATTTGCCGAGGAGGAAAGGCTCAAAAAACGGGCGTCTTTAATGAGAAAGCTCATAGCCGTAGGTTCTGTTGCGTTTCTTGCCCTTCTCTTTTTTATGTATTTCGCTGTAAGCTTTACCACACACCGTTGGGACATTACATGGCTTATGATTGTAGGCGGAATTTTCGCCCTTGTAATTTATCTTTTAAGCTTCGGCATAAAACGCCTTTGCAAAATGCGCAGAGTTTTCCACCCCATTGCCAGAATACTTATTGCAATAAGCATTATGATGGTAACGGTTTTTGTTTTCCTTTTCTGCCTTATGATTGTTCCTATGCGGTCGCCGTGGACTGTTATCCCCTGCGGTATAATTGCAATGTTTATTGCTGACGCTGTTTTCGCGGCGGTCACAAGACAAAAGCTTGCGATTATTAACTATCTGCTTTATATTCCCGCGTCGGCGGCGATGCTTTATGTAGTTTTGGGTGCGCAGGGCGTGGTGCCTTGGACTCCGGGCTGGCTTATAGTGATTTTGGGAGTTGTTGCCGATTTTGCCGTTATGGCGGGAGTGATCATCAATAATTCAAGATATGTTTACAAGCAGGAGGATGACGAATGGAACGAAGATTAAATGCCGAATTATGGGATAAAATGCACTATCTTTTCCGTGACTTTAACGACCGTATGGTGCATGTTGAGCTTAAATACGACTATGAAATTGATATTGAAGCGTTAAAAACCGTACTCATCTGCTTTTTTGAAAAAGCACCTGTTTTGCACTCCTGTTTTGTTGATAATCATGTCAGCACCCATTGGGAGGTAAAGCCCTATCATATAGACGATGTGCTTACTGTGGCATATCCCGAAGATGTTGATGAAGCGGTTAACGATTTCCTCACACAGTATATTCCCCCCGATGCGGATATTCAGATGCGTGTTGCCGTTTTCTTTAAGGACGGAAAGTCAACACTGTGCATTGTGGAAAATCATATGTGTATGGACGGCGGCGACCTTAAATATTTCATTAAAGCGTTGTGCAAAAATTACAGCGATTATGTGGAGAAGAAAGTAAGTCCCGTTGATTTGCGCACAGGCTCCCGCTCTTATGAAGAGGTTTATTCCGGTTTTTCAAAAACGGAAGCAAGAATGGCTAAAAACCTTTATAAAAATGTTAACTCAAAGGACGACCACGCTTTCCCGTTAACTCCCGACAATATCCGTGACAAGTCCTTTATTGCAAGGCGGAAAATTGACGCGGAGCGCTTCATGAAGCTGCGTGCGGCAGGCAAAAAGCACTCGGCAACGGTTAACGATATGCTCGTTGCGGCATATTTTTACAGCCTTTATGAGCTGGCGGACTACAATGTTTATGACAGCGTTTCGATTTCCTGCGCCATTGACCTGCGCCGCCATATGGACGATGTGAGCGACACGGGAATTACAAATCACACCGCGTGGATGCAGTGCCGTGTTCCCGAAAGAGGCAAGGATATTTTTGAAACGCTGAAATACACGGTGCGCAGTTCAAACAAATTCAAAAAAGACAAATTTATGGGGCTTTACGGCTTGCCTCTTTTGAAATTGGGCTACAATATTCTTCCCCACACCGCCTCGGAGGAAATTATCAAAATCGGCTATTCCAACCCCTTGATTGCAATGAGCAACATAGGTATTCTTGAAGCCGACAAGCTCGCCCTTGCAGGCAACGAGCCTACCGACGGATTTATGTCCGGCGCGGTAAAATATAAGCCTTATGTGCTTTTGTCCGCTACCTCGTTCAGAAATGTTCTCACACTCTCAATGTGCGTAAGAGGCAACGAGGAGGACGAAAAAACGGTTGAAAAATTCTTTGACCTTATGGAAAAGAACATCGACACACTTATAAACGGATAAAAAGTATGGTGCACAACTTTGTTGCACCGTGGAATAAACGCCTTTGTAACAGACAGGTAGGGCGGGGGCTTGCCCCCGCCGTTTTTTGCTGTATTTGTAGGGTGCGACGACCCGGCGCACCAAAAAACAAATGAATAATGAATGATATATAATGAAAATTGAAGGATTGATATACGGTATTGCTTGTAGGGGACGATGAGTCTCACTGCGGTTCGGTCACGGCTCGGCTCTGACAATCCACCGGATTGTCATTCACTACCTCGCCGCCGCTTCGCTACCCTCATCGTCCCGTAAATTTTTGTGATAAAATTGCGGCGGGGCGCGGGTGTCTGGCGGACACTTCTGCGAATGAAATGAGCAGAAGCGCTGTCTGAGCCGGCAGGCGAGTAATGCAAGCTCCCGCCCTACCCTGTTGGATTTAGCACTCTGCTTTGCTCAAATATTTACTTATACTGTAATTTGTGATAAAATTTCTAAAAAAAGACTTGACTGTAAACAGGGTTTATACTGTATAAAGGGTACGGAGGTGGTCAAATGACAATAAAAGAAGTTGAAGAATTACTGTCTGTATCCCGTTCTAATATCCGTTTTTATGAAAAAGAAGGGTTGCTGAATCCTGAAAGAAAAGGAAACAATTATCGTGATTACAGCGAACAAGACATAGCTGTATTAAAGAAAATTTTAGTATTAAGAAAACTGGGATTTACCGTAGAAGAAATTTCATTGATGCAAAAAGGAGAGCTTCCCCTTGCCGATGCGGCATACGAAAATATCAACCGATTGGAAAAAGAGCTTGACTCTTTAAAAGGCGCTTTGGAAATAACAAAATCTCTTTCAGCAGATAAATTCTCCTATGAAACGCTCAATCAGGAGCGCTTATGGGATGAGATTTCTCATTCGGAGCGCAACGGTCAAAAGTTTGTCGATATTTGCAAAGATTATTTTATGTTTGAACAAATTATTTTCGAAAATGTGTGGAAATATGTTTTCTTTCATGATTTCAAAAAATCACGCAACAGGCACGGAACGCTCATTGCACTCGGTATATTGCTCTTCATTTGTATAGTTCGGGGAATTGCAAGAGTAGTTATTTGGCATGAGTCTTTTTGGGAGGGTTTCTTATATCCCATCATACTCTTTACTATTGCCTCAATTACTTTTTTGCCCATATACATGTTAGGTAAAAAAGCACCGAGAGTTGCATATGTGGTTAACACTATACTTTTAACAGTTGCGATTATTTTTCTTTCCCTTTGTGTTTTACTGATTCTATATGGAATCGTAAGAGCAATTTTTTCATAAAATTTTAACCGAAACGAAAAGGTAGGGCGGGGGCGCGGGTGTCCGCCGGACACCTCTGCGAATGAAATGAGCAGAAACGAGGCTTAAGCCGGCAAGCCACCCGCCCTACCGTGTTTATAAAAAGGAGCAAATTTATGGATACCGATTTTGTATTTTTAACGGAAGGTCACGCTATGTGGACAGATATGCTTATGCAAATTTTGCAGGATAATGATATTCCCTGCATTGCCTGTCCTGTGCAAAGCACCCGTCCGGCAATATATTCAGGGCTTCCGAAAGGCGTAAAAGTTCTTGTTTCCGCCCACAAAAAATCCCAAGCAGAAGAAATATTAAACGGCTTTTTCTCCAATGAGGAAAATCAATAATATCGGTAAAAAGGGGACTGTCCCCTTTTTACCGATATTTCGTAGGGGACGATGCCCTCATCGTCCAGTAAAATGAAATCAAAACCTACGGCGTAGTCGTAGGGGTGATTCACGAATCGCTCGCAAAATGATATAAAAACCAAATCCAACCGGGTAGGGCGGGGGCAAGCCACCCGCCCTACCGAGTTAACTCTCCCCGCCCTCATTGAGAGAGGTGGCAAAACCGCAGGTTTTGACGGAGGGAGTAAAATAAATGAATAATTGATAATGGAAAATGAAAAATTGATATAAACTCCCCCAGTCATTTTTTCAAAATGACAGCCCCCTCGTCAGAGGGGGCAATAATGTGTATCCGTCACTTTTCCGGTGATTTTTTCGGGCGATTCGTGAATCGCCCCAACTTTCAACTTTCCATTTTAAATTTTCAATTTTTATCGTTTCTTTTAATTTTCACCGCCGCGACGGTAATATCGTCGCATTTGCCTATATTACGGCTTTTTGCCAGCGTGCAAAGTTTCTCGGCGAGGTCATAGGAAAAGCTGTTTTCATTAAGATACTTTTTTATCTCATCAATGCTGTTATCCGCCGCGCCGTCGGACATTATCACAACGGTATCGCCGTCTTTAAGTCCGCCCCTGACGGTGGCAAATTCCGCCTGCCGCAAAATGCCTATGGGCATGGCAGATTTTTTTATCTCGCTGACCTTGCCGCGGCGTTTAAGCAAGGATAACGCCGCACCCGCCTTATAAACTACAGCTTGTCCCGTGTAAAGATTAACTTTTAATATATCAAGGGTTGCCAAAGATTCCTCATTGCTTTTTACAAGCATGGCGGAATTTACAAGGCGCAGTGCACAGGGAAAGGAAAATCCCGCAATAATAAGCTTTGAAAACAGCGCCGCCGCCATAGTTCCGTCCACAGCGGCACGGCTTCCCGTTCCCATTCCGTCGCTTAAAACGGCAACAAAATTTCCTCTGCCGTCAAAAAATGAGTCAAAGCAGTCTCCGCATATATCTCCCTCCTCACAGGGCATCTGATGATATACACATTCCGCTGAAAAAATAGGCTTTTCCCAAAACATCAGCATAGTTTCATTTTCCGATTTTATTTCGGCAGGATTTGCAAATTCCTTTTCCGTAATGCTTTCAATACGGGTTTTTATATCGTCCGCAGACACACGGCAGGAGGAATTAAAGCTAAGATTTATCAGCATATTCATACCGCTGTCCTCATAGCAATTCACGAAAGCGGCAACGCCGATTTCAGCCAGACTGCTTTTCAGCTCCTCTGAACGGCTTGCAAGGGGAGTAATTCCCTGCTCAAAATCCAGCATTAAATCGTCAAGCATATCGCAAACGGTGTCGAACTGGTCGGCGGTGATTTTTCTCATTTCGTTTATCCTCCCCTCGGCGCCGAGCCTTGCAGAATATGACGAATAATTCTTATTAAAGCTATCGCAAAGCGACATTATCCTGATACATCGGCTTTGCAGGGAAGAGGGTGATGATGAGGGCGTTACGCTTCCCGTTTTGCGTATTTCCTCAATTATTGCGTCAAATTCACCGGCAGTTCCGGGGAAACCGCTGTGCCAGCATTTGTCATATGAGGCACATCCGCTGCAAACCTTATCACGCACACGCAGATATACTCCCGCAGTATCGGGAGCCGCTTTTTCTTTAAGAATTTGGGAAACCTTCAAAACTGTGCCCGACATATCTCCAACGGCGTCCTTTACCATTTTAAGCCGCGACAAAACAATATTTTGCACCGCCGCGCCTTCGCCTGAAACGGACGAGCCCGACAGCTTGATTTTCACGGCAAAAAGCGTCTTTTGCGGAATTAAAATAAATATTACAGAGCCGATTGCAGACTCAATAAGAGGCGATATGTTTTCTCCCGTGCCGCCGAAAAACAGAAACAAAGCTCCGTATGAGAAAATGTACGCCATAGCGCACAGCACTCTGCCCGAGTAGGAAAAAAGTCCCGAAAAAAGCCCTGCAGCGCTGTAACAGAAAACGGTAGGCAGGCTGTTGCCCGTCATAACAAAGCCAAGGGAAGCGCCTGTTCCTATAATTGCTCCGCCGCTTTCACGGAAAAGATATGAGGCGCACATTACCGCAAACGAGCATATTATTCCCGACGGAGTTACCCCGAAAAATGAAATTCTGCTCATTGACAAAATCAGAATGAGCGCTGAAATAACCAGAGAAGTCAGTTCTCTCGCAGTAATGCGAGAGCCTTTTTTCAGCTTTTCCGTACTCATAAAGCCTACCGTGAAGAAATAAGCGCCTCCGAAAGAGGTTATAAATTCAGCAACGCGTAAAAAAAGCTGCTGTAAATCAAATGGCGAGGTTACGGTTACGATTATTCCCGTTGCCGCGGTGGAAAAAAGCGCAATTACAGATGACGGAAGAACCTTGTCCCGCAATGAGGGAAAGCTGTGGACATACGCCTTTAAAACATATACTATTATAAGCGTCATAACATAGCGGAACGCGGTGAGATAATCCTTTGATATTACATATCCCAGCATGGCTCCAAGACAGGAAAGCAAGGTGTATTTGCGGCTTGTCCCACTGCAAAATGCAATTCCCAGGGGAGCAAAATATTTTTCCTGTGAAACGGCGGCAGTCAGCGCCGCCAACCCGAAATGAACAGCCTGAACAAGCGCCGATTTTCCAAAATCCGATAGTTTTATTCTCTCATTTTCCTCGCTTATGCCGAATTCGCTGTTACTCATTTTCTCACCTCGCCTTTTAATGATTATTATATGCCCTGCAATAAGATAAAAATGACGAATAACGGGGCTCGAAAAAAGTAACCTTGTGTCTGAAAAGCTCCTTATCTCTTATGCCTTGCAAATCGGCGCAGACTTGTGTCGCTTTTTAATAAGGATAAAAAAATTCTTTTAAAAAGATAAAACTTATGGTAGAATGTAAATATATATTTTTTGGCAAAAGGTGAGAAAATGGCAAAGATTTTTACTGTTGCATCAGGTAAAGGCGGTGTGGGAAAATCCACATTCTGCGCGAATATTGCATTGTCTTTGGAAAAACTTAATAAAAAGGTGCTTTTGATAGACGGCGATGTGTGCCTTCGCAGTCTCGATTTGCTTTTATCGGTAGATGAAATGGTGGTTTATGACTGGCTTGATGTATTGGAAAGCCGTTGCGATAAAGACAAGGCCCGCCTTTTTTTCAGCGACAGCATTCAGCTTTTGCCCGCCCCCTCGGAATATCCCGAAAATATGACCTGCCGGCTTTTTGAAAGTCTTTTAAGCCAATACCGTGACGAATACGATTATATTTTTATCGACTCCCCTGCGGGTACGGGCGATTTACCCATGTGCTTTGCAGAGTGTGCCGATACCTGCCTTGTAGTTGCTACCCCCGACGAAATAAGTGCACGGGCGGCGTGCGTTCTGGGAAATCAATTAACCGCAAACGGAATTAAAGAGGAAAATCTTCGCCTTGTTATCAACCGTTTTGACGAAAAGCGCGTGAAAAAGGGTAAGCTTCTCAACGCGGACGATATGATTGACAGAACATACATAAGGCTTTTGGGAATAATACCCGAGGAGCCCGATTTAATGTGTTGTTCCGTTACGGGGAAACAGCTTTTTGACTTTTCCGACGCTAAAAATGCCTTCGACAACATCGCAGGCAGAATAACAGGCAAAGAAATACCTCTTATTTTGTAAAAAAAATGTTGAAAAAATCAAATTTATTTGGTATGATATTTTTTGAATAAGCGAATTTTACAATTATGTATTTTGAATAATAAAAACGGAGGGGATTTTTATGAACATAGCACTTATGGCGCACGACTCAAAAAAAGAGCTTATGACACAGTTTTGTATTGCATATTGCGGAATTCTTTCGCGCCACACACTTTGCGCTACCGGCACAACCGGAAAAATGGTTGCCGAGGCAACAGGCCTCAAAATACAGCAATTTTTAAGCGGTTCTCAGGGCGGAGACCAGCAAATCAGTTCCAGAATTGCATGCAACGAAATTGACCTATTATTGATATTCCGAGACCCTCTCAATCCCAAGCCCCATGAACCTAAGGAGAACACGATTTTAAGGCTTTGCGATGTGCACAACATTCCCGTTGCCACAAATATCGCTACAGCCGAGGCGCTCATTCACAGCCTTGACAGGGGCGACCTTGATTGGAGAGATATTATCAATCCTAAAAACTGACGGTTATAAATCGTTTTTCCGCCTCCCCTTATTTTCAGGGGAGGCTCACATTATTTTAATAAGCAAGATTTTGAAGGAAGATAACTATGGCTTTAATAACAAATGCAATCAAGGGAACACAGGATACCCTTCCCAATGAGAGCTATAAGATACAATATATTGAATCGGCAATGCGTGAAACGGCGGAAAACTTCGGCTTTCACGAGATGCGCACCCCCGTTTTTGAGCATACGGAGCTTTTTCAGCGAGGCGTGGGGGAGACCACCGATGTTGTTCAAAAGGAGATGTACACCTTTGAGGATAAGGGCGGACGCTCAATAACGCTCCGTCCCGAGGGTACGGCAGGTGCTGTAAGAGCCTTTTTGGAGCACGGGCTTTTTAACGAGGCTCTGCCGCAGAAAATTTACTATCTCACCTCCTGCTACCGTTATGAAAAGCCTCAGGCAGGCAGACTCAGAGAATTTCACCAGTTCGGCATTGAGTGCTTCGGTGCAGGCAACCCCTCTGCCGACGCTGAGGTTATATCCCTTGCCAACGAGGTTTTTAATTACCTTGGAATAAATAATCTAAGCCTTGAAATCAACTCAATAGGCTGTCCCGAATGCAGAAAAGAATACCACAAAGCTTTAAAAGCATACTTTGAGCAGTATAAGGACGAGCTTTGCGACACCTGCCTTGGCAGACTTGAACGCAATCCAATGAGAATACTTGACTGTAAAAGTCCCGTTTGTTCAAAAATTGCGGCAGGGGCTCCCACAGTGCTTGAATTCTTATGTGACGACTGCAAATCACACTTTGAGAGCGTAAAAAAATATCTTGACACAATGGATATTGAATATACCGTAAATCCCCGGATTGTTCGTGGACTTGACTATTACACAAGAACGGTTTTCGAATTTGTCTCAAAGGAAATCGGCGCACAGGGCACTGTTTGCGGCGGCGGACGGTATGACGGTCTCATCGCTGAAATGGGCGGAAATCCCCTTCCTGCCTGCGGATTCGGTTTAGGACTTGAACGGCTTTTACTCCTTATGGAGGCACAAAAAACAGAGTTCCCCGAGCCTAAAAAATGCGATTTGTATATTGCTAGTATGGGCGAAAACGCAAACCTTAAAGCCGCCTCCCTGGCAAAGGATTTGCGGAGCGAAGGGCTTTGCGTACAGTTTGATACAGTAGGCAGAGGTCTTAAAGCCCAAATGAAATATGCAAACAAAATCGGTGCTCTTTATACCCTCGTTTTAGGCGACAGCGAGCTTGAAACAGGCAATATTAAGCTTAAAAATATGGGCAGCGGCAAGGAGCATGAAATGACGCTTTCGGATTTTGCCGATAGTTTTCAGTCAATCGTTATAAAGGACGCTATGTCGGATTTTGAATCTCTCGGCATTGAGGGAATTGACTTGCAGGATATACTCGGAGGTAAAGACTGATGGATACGATGAACGGATTAAAAAGAACAAATTACTGCGGCACTCTTACAGCCGCTGATATCGGCAAAGAGGTTACCGTTTGCGGTTGGGTACAGCGCCGGCGCGATTTGGGCGCACTGATTTTTATAGATTTGCGTGACAGAACAGGTATTGTTCAGTTGGCATTTGACGAAAATACGGATAAAGAGATTTTTGACAAAGCATTTTCCGCAAGAAGTGAATATGTGCTTATGGCAAAAGGCGTTGTCCGTGAAAGAGCCTCAAAAAACAAGGATATTCCCACAGGTGAAATAGAAATTGAGGTTCAGGATTTGCGTGTTCTCGGCGTGAGCGAAACTCCCCCCTTTGAGATTGTTGAAAACTGCCAAACCTCGGAGGTAACCCGTCTTAAATACCGTTATCTTGACCTGCGCCGTCCCGATTTGCAGAAAAATATTCTGCTCCGTCATAAAATTGCGAAAATTACCCGTGACTATTTTGACGAAAACGGATTTATCGAGATTGAAACTCCTATGCTTATCCGTTCCACACCCGAGGGAGCAAGAGACTTTCTTGTTCCGTCAAGACTGCATAACGGCGGATTTTATGCTCTGCCCCAGTCTCCCCAGCTTTATAAACAGCTTTCAATGGTAGCGGGCTTTGACCGCTATATGCAGATTGCACGCTGTTTCCGTGACGAGGACTTGCGTGCAGACCGTCAGCCTGAATTTACACAGATTGACCTTGAAATGTCCTTTGTTGATGTTGACGATGTTATGAGCATGGGTGAGGGTTATATTAAGCGTGTTTTCAAAGATGCAATCGGCGTTGATATAGAGCTTCCCCTGCCCCGTCTTACCTATAAAGAGGCAATGGAGCGTTACGGCTCTGATAAGCCCGACACACGCTACGGTATGGAGCTTGTTGATTTAAGCGATATTGTTGGTAACTGCGGCTTTGGTGTGTTCAGCTCTGCCGTTCAGGGCGGCGGTGCGGTTTACTCCATTACCGCAAAAAATGCCGTTTCCGTTCTCACGAGAAAAGAAATTGATAAGCTTACCGAATTTGTAAAGGGTATCGGCGCAAAAGGCCTTGCCTTTGCACGCCTTATGCCGGACGGCACTGCCTCCTCCTTTGCAAAATTCCTTACAGAGGACGAGATGACCGCAATTCTCGAAAAATCAGGGGCAGAGACAAACGATGTTGTGCTTATAGTTGCGGATACAAACAAAAATCATGTGCTTACAACCCTTGGCGCACTCCGTCAGGAGGTTGCAAAGAAGCTTGATATTATTCCAACGGACAAATACAATCTTTTGTGGATTACCGAATTCCCCTTCTTTGAGTGGGATGAAGAAGCACAGACCTTTGTGGCAATGCACCACCCATTTACAGCCCCACTTGACGAATGCTTGCCCTATCTTGAAACGGACAAGGCAGCAGTCAGGGCAAAGGCATATGACCTTGTTCTTAACGGCGTTGAGCTTTCCAGCGGTTCAATCCGTATTACCGACCCTGCTCTTCAAAAAAGAATGTTTACACTCCTCGGTCTTTCCGATGAAGAGGCTTATGAGAAATTCGGCTTCTTAACCGATGCTTTCAAATTCGGTCCTCCCCCTCACGGCGGAATGGGCATAGGGCTTGACCGCCTTGTAATGCAGATGATAGGCGCAGACTCTTTGCGTGATGTTGTGGCGTTCCCCAAGCTTCAGAACGCCTCCGAGCCTATGACGGAATGCCCCGCTCCCGTTGACGATATTCAGCTTAAAGAATTGGGAATAGCCGTTATTTCCGAGGAAAAATAACTTTCTTACAGGGTGAGATAATGAAACGGATTTTTAAAAAAATAAATACCGTAATAATATCGTTTCTGCTTTGCTTTTCTTTTTGCGTTGCATCATTTGCACAAAACGGAGAAATACGGTATCCCCTAACACCTACAATTACACCCATAAGAATTTTCTTTGCGGTGCTCGTTGTGATACTTTTTATCGCGTCTGAAATCGCATTTGAAAAAATCCGCGAAAAAAGAGTTGAAAAACGCAACAAAACATACGAAAAGGATAAAGATAAATAAAATCAAAACCACCGTTTCTACGAAAGGAACGGTGGTTTTGATATATGTTGTTTGATTATTTAAGGTGAGGGGAGTCGAACCCCATATGGTTTAAAACGGCATATTTTCGCCTGAGCTGCGTTAAAAATCTTGCCATACGGCAGTATGGCGGCGATTTTGTGCCTTGTTCATACAAAAATCTACTCGTTTTAAACTGCTCTGCACCGAAAATGCAGAGAGTACGGATGGATTTTTGCTTTTGAGACGGCAGTCGGGCTGACGCCCGACAACGGTGAAAAAGTGAAAATACGCCGTAATATCAAATTTTCGGCATATTGAGTTCAACTCCCCTCACCTTAACCTTAAAGGAATTGATTATTGCGTAAATATCATCTTCTGTCAGGAGGTCGCCATTATCCATAATCAAAATTGTATACGGAAATGAGAGATTGTCATTCTTATAGGCATTAAGGCTGAATATTTTTGTTTCTTTACCGCTTTCTTCATCTATTCTGCATCTGTCATAAAGAAAGCCCTTGTATTCTTCCGTATCAATTTTGTATATGGCATTATTGGCAGCTAAAAACCCTGTTGCCATGCTTTTTGAAATACCGAAAAAATTGAACAGCTTTTTCTGATGATAATTGTCTGTATCAAAATCATCAAGGTTCAGTGAATTTACAAGCAAATCATAGGAATATCTGCTGTTAAGGTTAATGCCGTATGCCTTTTTTGCCGAATTTCCCAGCGTTATCCGCAATAATGCAAGCATCGCTTTTTCATCTCTCATAGCGGACTTGTATTCCTCGTCGTCTTTATCGGCAGGAGTAAACACCGGATCGCTTATAATTACACTCGCAAATTCAGTATCACTTATTTTTAATTTATACGCATACATACTGTCATTTCCGGATTCAGTATTAAACTCAAAACCCGCAGGAAAAGTTATTTCAAAGGTATCCGTTTCAAACTTTTCGGTTTCTTTGCTGAATACGGCGTTCTTATGTGTATATTCCTCCAAGGAAACATACATTGCCTCGTAATCGTTCAAATCCGCTTTGATTGCCTCACCGTCGTAAAAATGGGGAACAATATAGAATACGAATGTAAAAGCACCCACAGGCAATACCACGGCAAGAGCCAAAATCACGCAAATGACAATAATCGCAATTTTTTTTACCTTTGCTCATTCCTTAACCTTACAACCGCTGTCCGCTTTCAGAATTTACTTTAAAAGCGATTTATACAGTTTGATATATTCATTTGCGGATTTGCCCCAACTGTTATCGCACTCCATGGCACGCTTCATAAGGACATTCCAGCCCTCGCGGTGGCTGTATCCCTCAATGGCGCGCTTGATTGTAAAGAGCATATCGTGGGCGTTATATGAGGAGAAGGTAAAGCCGTTGCCCTCACCGTCGCCGCTGTCCTTAATACTATCACGGAGCCCCCCTGTTTCACGGACAATGGGGATTGTGCCGTAACGCAGTGAAATCATCTGCGAAAGTCCGCAGGGCTCACTCTTTGACGGCATGAGGAACATATCCGCACCTGCATAAATTTTCTTTGAAAGCGACGGGATGAAGCCCAGTTTAAGCCCCATTTTATCGGGATATTTTGCCGCCATATCCTTAAAGAAGCTTTCATACTGCCATTCGCCCGAACCCAGCACAACAAACTGAACATCTGTTGTTGCAAGAAGCTCGTCAAGAACAGCCTTTACAAGGTCAAGTCCCTTGTGCCCTACAAGGCGTGTAACCATACCGATTACGGGTACATCCTCACGGACTGGGAGTGAAAAGTACTCCTGAAGCTTTTGCTTGTTTATCTTTTTAGGCTCAAAGTTTGACGAATTGTAATTTACGGCAATATCCTTATCCGTTTCGGGATTATAAAGGTCGGTATCAATACCGTTAAGAATACCCGAAAGCTTCCATGAACGCTGATTTAAAATAATATCAAGTCCGTGGGAATACCATGGGTCAAGAATTTCGTTGGCATATGAGGGACTGACCGTTGTAACCTTATCGGCAGTTTCAATAGCGCCCTTCATAAAGTTTACATCGCCGTCATACTCAACAAGGGAAGTAGCGCTTTCAGGGATACCGATAACCTCATTAACAAGCTCCATGCCGTATGTTCCCTGATACTGGATATTATGGATTGTGAAAACGGTTTTGATGTTTTCGTATCCGGGACGGTTGGCATAAAGAGTGTTGTAATAAACGGGAGTAAGCGCCGTCTGCCAGTCGTTACAATGAATAATGTCGGGCTTAAAGCCGATTGCAGGGATAATCTCCAACACGGCTCTTGCAAAAAATGCAAAACGCTCCGCATCGTCATAATAGCCGTAAATGCCGTCACGCTTGAAATAATACTGATTGTCAAGGAGATAATAGATTACTCCGCCCGCCTTAGCCTCGAAAATTCCGCAGTACTGCCGACGCCACGCAACGGGCACGGAAATACTTGTAAGGAAGGTCATGGAGTCTTTAAGCTCCTGACTGATTGTATCGTAAAGAGGCATTACCACACGGCAGCCGATTAGTCTTTTGCGCAGCGCCTGAGGCAAGCTGCCTGCAACATCACCGAGACCTCCGCTTGCCTTAAAGGGCAGAGCCTCACTTGAAGCAAATAAAACTTTCATATGTTTTTTCCTTTCAAATCAAGAAAATAATGAGAAATTCTCTGCAATCAGATTACGATTGCCTTGCCTATGTATATAGGATAATTCTCTGCGCCGGAAAGCGTTTTCCCGGGAGTTATAACAACGCTCTTATCCGCAACAACATAGCTTAAAGAGGAATCCTGCGCAACATATGTACCCTGCATAACGATTGAGTTTTTAACAACCGCACCCTTTTCAACGCGTACTCCGCGGAAAAGAATGGAGTTTTCAACCTCGCCGTCAATTATACAGCCGTCGGCAATAAGTGAATTTTTCACATTTGAGCCCAAGCCGTAAATTGCAGGCATATCGTCACGGACCTTTGTATAAACAGGTCTTTCCTTATCGAAAAGGTGGTCGCAGTTTTCAGGATTCAAAAGCTCCATATTAGCCTTGAAATATGTCTGCATTGAGTCAATCGTTGTGGCATAACCCTTTGTCTCAAAGCCGTAAATATTAAGCTTATTCACATTCCGCTGAATAATATCCGCCTCAAAATCGTTGTAATTAAGGCTTATTGCCTCGTGCATAAGTCTTTCAAGGAGAGATTTCTTCATCAGAATAACATTGAGAGAATAATTTACATTATCCTCTGTTACAGGAGAAACGGCAATCTGCGTTGCCTTTCCGCTGCCGTCCAAATCCATTACTATAACATCGGTAAGATTGGGCATTTTTCCGTTTTTATAGACGATGGTAATATCCGAGCCTTTTTCCGTATGGTAATCCATAAGCTCCTCAATATCAATATTGAGAACACTGTTGCAATCGGAAAACAGCACATATTCCTCTGTTGAACGGCTGATAAAGCCCATTATTCCCTTTAAAGAAGCGATTTTATCGCCGTTACTGCCTGAACTTGCAGTTGAAAAAGGAGGAAGAAGGAACATACCCTCTGTTTTTCTTGAAAGGTCCCAGGGCTTGCCTGTTCCTAAGTGGTCCATCAATGACTGATAGTTACTTTTTGTAACAACGCCCACCTTTTCAATTCCGCTGTTTACCATATTTGAAAGAGCAAAATCTATAAGGCGGTAACGGCAGGCAAAGGGAACTGAACCCATTGTGCGAAGCCCCGTAAGCTCGCTTAGACACTCATCGTACGCATTTGAAAAGACAATTCCGACTATGTTTTTACCCGTCATCTTATTTGTCCCCCTTTCTTACATCTGCATCCACCATAGCCTTGGGAGCAACCGACGCGCCCTCGCCTACGGTAACGCCTGCGCCTACAACCGCAACGCCCCACTCATCAAGATTTTCCATATCCTCGGGACGCTGACCTACAACCGCGTCCTTTTCGATAACGGCATTTTCAGCCACTATGGCGTACTGAACCGTTGCGCCTGATTTTACCACCGTGCCCGGCATTACGATTGAATCGCGGACAACTGCGCCCTCCTCAACCGTTACATTGGAGAAAAGAATTGAGAAATCCACATCACCGAACACTCTTGATCCTTCGGCAATCATGGAGTTCTGCACAGTTGCATCCGCCGAAACATAGTGAGGCGGTGCCACGGGAGTTTTGGAATAAATTTTCCATGTGGGGTCTGAAAGGTCAAGGTCAACCTTGGGATTTAAAAGATCAAGGTTTGCCTCCCACAGGCTGTCAATAGTTCCCACATCTTTCCAATAACCGTCAAAGAGATATGCAAACATTCTCTCGCCGTTTGCGTGCATTTTAGGAATAACATCATGACCGAAATCGTTACTGGAATTGGGATCTGCCTCGTCGTCAATAAGATACTGACGGAGCTTCGACCATGTGAATATGTAAACGCCCATTGACGCCTTGTTACTGCGGGGATTTTTCGGCTTTTCCTCAAACTCGGCAATGGAATTATCCTCGTTTGTAATCATAAGGCCGAAGCGGCTTGCTTCTTCCCACGGAACTTCCAGCATGGCGATAGTACACGCCGCGTCATTCTCTTTATGGTATTCAAGCATTTTGTTATAGTCCATCTTATAGATGTGGTCGCCTGAAAGCACCGCAACATAATCGGGATTGTAACGGTCAATAAAATTGATGTTCTGATAAATAGCGTTTGCCGTTCCCTTGTACCACTCTGTTCCCTTAATCTGCTGATAGGGTGAGAGAATATGAACGCCGCCGTTGGCACGGTCCAAATCCCATGCCTGACCGTTACCTATGTAATCGTTCAGTTCGAGGGGCTGATACTGTGTTAATACGCCGACGGTTGAAATGCCGGAGTTTACGCAGTTTGACAGCGGGAAGTCAATAATTCTGTATTTTCCGCCGTAAGGTACGGCAGGCTTTGCAATGTTTTTTGTAAGTATTCCCAGACGGCTTCCCTGTCCGCCTGCAAGAAGCATTGCAATGCACTCCATTTTTCGTGCCATATATTATTCCTCCTTAAAGAAATCTGATTATATGCAATTATCTTGTCTTTTTAAGATAAATTGTTGACATTGGCGGTAAATCAAGAGAAATGCTCTGCTCAAAGCCGTGCATTGGAGTTTTCTCCCACTTGATTTTATCCTTGTTTCCTCCGCCCTCGCCGCCGTATGCCTTATCGTCGGAATTGAAGATAATCTTATAAGCCGACCGTGACGGAACGCCTATTTTGTAATCTTTTCTCGGGACGGGGGTAAAGTTGCAAACAACAATTACCTCCTTGCCCTTTTCGTCAATTCTGCGGAAAGCGATTACGGAATTATCGCAGTCGTCCGACGAAATCCACGAAAAGCCCTCCCACGAATAGTCAATCTGCCACATTGCTGGAGTTGACTTATAGAAGAAGTTAAGGTCACGGACATAGGACTGAAGCTTTTTGTGCATATCGTAATCAAGCAAGAGCCAATCGAGTCCCTGTTCGTAATTCCATTCGATAAACTGACCGAATTCACTGCCCATAAAGAGAAGCTTTTTGCCCGGGTGAGCCATCATATATCCTAAAAACGCTCTTACCCCTGCAAACTTTTCTTCATAAGTGCCGGGCATTTTATTTATAAGGGAGCATTTGCCGTGAACCACCTCATCGTGAGAGATGGGAAGCACAAAGTTTTCGGAAAATGCGTAGAAGAACGAGAAAGTAATGCAATTATGATTGTGCTTACGGTGAATACCGGGCATTGAGAAATAACGGAGTATGTCGTTCATCCAGCCCATATTCCATTTAAAGTTAAAGCCCAAGCCGCCCATATAAACAGGCTTTGTAACCATTGGCCACGCTGTGCTCTCCTCGGCAATCATCAAAGCGCCGGGATAATCACGGAACACATTCATGCTCAGCTTATGGAGAAAATCAACAGCCTCCAAATTCTCATTTCCGCCGTTTTTATTGGCAATCCACTGACCGTCATCTCTGCCGTAATCAAGATACAGCATAGAGGCAACTGCGTCTATACGCAAACCGTCAATGTGATATTTATCAAGCCAGAACATAGCGCTTGAAATAAGGAAGCTTTGTACCTCGTTTCTGCCGAAATCGAAAACTCTTGTTCCCCACTCATAGTGTTCGCCCTTTTTCGGGTCGGCATATTCATAGCAGGGAGTGCCGTCAAATTCATAAAGGCCGTTGGCGTCCTTGGGGAAATGGGCGGGTACCCAGTCAAGGATTACGCCTATACCCTCCTTATGACAGCAGTCAATAAGATACATCAAATCATCGGGTGTACCGTAGCGGGAGGTTGCGGCGAAATATCCCGTAACCTGATAACCCCACGAGCCGTCAAAGGGATATTCCGTTAAGGGCATAAACTCAATGTGAGTGTATCCCATATCCTTTACATAAGGAATAAGCTCCTCTGCCATTTTGCGGTAGGAATAGAAATTACCGTCCTCATACTGCTTCCACGAGCCGAAATGAACCTCGTAAATATTCACGGGCTTACTGTAAAGCTGTGTGTTACGCTTTGCCTTTTCCCACTTTTCGTCAGTCCATTTGTAGGAATCAAGCTCATAATACTTTGTAGCGTTATCGGGACGGGTTTCCATATGGAAGCCGTACGGGTCGCTTTTCATAAGCTTTCTGCCGTCACGGGTAAAGATGCAGTATTTATATGCGTCAAACTGCCTGATACCTTTAATCTTTGTTTCCCAAATGCCGCCGCCCGTTATACGCTCGGCTTTGTTTTTTTCTGCGTCCCAATTATTAAAATCGCCGCAAACGCTGACCGCCGCCGCGTTAGGAGCCCACACACGGAATACCACCGTGTCCTTATCAACACGGTGCGCGCCCATATATTCATATGAGCGGGCATTGTTTCCCTGGTGGAAAAGAAAAATAGGGACCTGCTCCTCAAAATCTTTCGTTCCTGGCATTTTCACACCTCACAAGCATAAATATACAAATATATTTTATCAAAGCTGTGTTTATATTGCAAGTGTTTTTTGACTATTTTATTCAAATTTGAGCCAAATTCCGTTACAACGATTTGTGCAGTTTGTTACAAAAATTTCCAATATATTTGAAAAGCACACAAAATTTGACAAGGTTTTTTGGTTATTTTAAAAAACGCAGGAACTCCGTATAATGAAGCTCCTGCGTTTTCAGTTTATATTATATTAAATTATGAAAGCTCAAATTGACCGGTATAAAGCTGATAATACTTGCCTTTCTGGGCGAGCAGTTCATCATGGTTGCCACGCTCAATTATCTTTCCGTGTTCAAGCACCATAATGGCGTCGGCATTGCGGACGGTTGAAAGTCTGTGGGCAATCACAAAAACCGTTCTGCCGTGCATAAGCTTATCCATACCCTGTTCAATAAGATTTTCCGTTCTAGTATCAATGGAGCTTGTGGCTTCGTCAAGAATGAGAACGGGCGGGTCGGCAACGGCGGCACGGGCAATGGAGATAAGCTGACGCTGTCCCTGACTGAGATTTGAGCCGTCCCCCGTAAGCACCGTGTTGTATCCATCGGGAAGCTTTGAAATAAATGCGTCGGCATTTGCAAGCTTTGCCGCCTCAACAACCTCGTCATGTGTTGCGTCAAGCTTACCGTATCGGATATTGTCCTCGATTGTGCCTGTGAAAAGGTGGGTATCCTGCAATACCATTGCAAGTGAACGGCGCAAATCGTCCTTTTTGATTTTCTGAATATTTATGCCGTCATATCTTATTTTGCCCTCGTTTATATCGTAGAAACGGTTAATAAGATTGGTTATGGTTGTCTTGCCTGCTCCCGTGGAGCCCACAAATGCAATTTTCTGTCCCGGCTTTGCATAGAGAGAAATATCGTCGAGCACCGTCTTTTTGCCGTCATAGCTGAAGGTGACATCTTCAAACTCCACCTTGCCCTCAAGCTTCTGATATGTTACGGTACCGTCGCCGTGAGCATGTTTCCACGCCCAAAGCCCCGTGTGCTTGCCCGTTTCGCATATCTCGCCGTCTTTATACTCAGCATTTACAAGCATTACATAGCCTTCATCGGTTTCTCTCTTTTGGTCTATAACCTCAAAAATTCTCTCCGCACCTGCAAGGGCGGCAACTGCATTGTTAAACTGCTGTGAAAGGTTTGAAATAGGCTGTGAAAAGTTTCTTGTGTATTGCAAAAAGGTGATAATATCGCCTACCGTCATAAATCCCTTTACTGCCAAGAGGCCGCCTGCCGCGGCAGTTATGGCATAGTTTATATGGGAAAGGTTATTCATTATGGGTCCCAGCATACTTGCAAAGGTATTTGCGCTTGTTGACGCCTTTCGGAGATTTTCGTTAATCTCGCCGAAATGAGCCGTAACCTCGTCCTCATGATTGAAAACCTTTACAATTTTTTGTCCCTCGATAATTTCTTCAATATATCCGTTTACCTCACCCAATTCTTTTTGCTGTTTTTTGAAAAAGCGGGCGCTTTGCTTTCCCAAAGTTTTTGTTACAAACACCATAATAATCATGGTTACTATTACAAGGATAGTTAACTGCCAGCTTAAAACAAGCATAATAAAAAAAGAGCCGATAATCATTATGCCCGAGGAAACAAGCTGGGTAAGTCCCTGACTTAAAAACATTCTGAGACTTTCAACATCGTTTGTGAATCGGCTCATAATTTCGCCGTTGGGGCGTGAATCAAAATAGCTTATAGGCAAATCGGAAACGGCGTCAAACAAATCCTTACGGATTGTGTTAAGCGTTCTCTGCGTCAGAAAAACAGAGCATCTTGACTGCCAGAAAGACGCCGCCGCGCCTAACAGAAACACGCCGCCCATCAAAGCGAGCATTTTAAGAAGAGGCACTGTATATTCCGATGTGAACGGTTTACCTATCATCGGCGTTAAAATATCGTCGATAATCGGTTTCATAAAAATTGAGGCTGATACCGTTGCGATTGAACTGATAAGAGCAAAGATTATCATTCCTGCAAACATAGCTTTCTGCTTGCCTACATATTTTAAAAGTCTTATCGCCGTGCCCTTTGTGTTTTTAGGTTTAGGGCCGGCGGGCATTCCTTTATGCGGTCCCGGCATTACAGCTCGCCTCCTTCCAAATCAAAATCATCGCTGCCCTTTTGCTGTGAATAATAAATATCCTGATATATCTCATTGCGCAAGAGCAATTCGTCATGCGTTCCTATATCGTTTATCGAACCATTTTCAAGAATTATTATCTTGTCGCATTCCGAAACAGAGGAAATACGCTGAGCGATTATTATTTTCGTAGTATCGGGGATGCCGTTTTTGAGCCCCTCGCGGATTTTTGAGTCCGTATAAGTATCAACGGCGCTTGTAGAATCGTCAAGAATAAGGATTTTCGGCTTTTTGAGAATCGCGCGGGCAATACAAAGCCTTTGCTTTTGTCCGCCCGAAACATTTACACCGCCCTGCCCCAAATCGGTTTGATAACCGTCGGGGAAGGACTCAACAAAAGCGCGGGCGTCGGCAATTTCACATGCTGCCGCCAATTCCTCGTCCGTGGCTTCCTTATTGCCCCACCGAAGATTTTCCGCAATCGTGCCCGAAAACAGAACATTCTTTTGAAGCACCATACTTACCTGCTCACGCAGAGAATTCATTTTGTAATCTTTAACATTAACGCCGCCTACCAGCACCTCGCCCTCGGTGACATCATAAAGGCGTGGGATTAGCTGGACAAGGGTTGATTTCGCACTGCCCGTTGCGCCGATAATTCCCACCGTTTCGCCGCTTTCGATTTTAAACGAAACATTGGAGAGCACCGGAGCGGCGGCGCCGTTATATTTAAAGGTGACATTTTTAAACTCAACCGAGCCGTTTTCAACTTGATTTACCGACGCGGTATCGTCCTTAATATCTGATTCCTCATCAAGCACTTCAAGAATTCGCTTTGCGCTTGCTTCTGACATAAAGAACTGGGCAATGAGCATTATTATCATAAGGAAATTCATGAGAATTTGCATTATGTAGGTGAATATAGCCGAAAAATCACCGATTTGAATTGTTTCGGCGGAAATAGCCTTTGCGGAAACATATACAACCGCAAGGATAGTGCCGAACATAACGAGCATCATCAGGGGCTGTCCCCAAATCATGATTTTCTCGGCGCTGATTGAAGCGTTTAACAAATCATCATTGGCTTTTTTAAATTTGTCCTTTTCATATTTAGAACGGACAAACGCCTTTACAACTCTTATATTTGTAAAGTTTTCCTGAATAGAAGCGTTAAAGCCATCAAACATTTTGAGCATTTTCTTAAAACGCATCAACGCTATGGGACCGCCGATTGCAATTATAATTACAATCAATGGGAGAGAATAAAGAAACACCGATGAAATCTCGCGGCTTTTTATTATACAGATTACAAGCGCCGCCACAAACATAATGGGCGCGCGGAACAGCATTCTTATCATCATAAGAAATGTGTTCTGCACCGTTGTGACATCCGTTGTCATTCTTGTTATTAGTGATGCAGTGCTGAAACGGTCGATATTTGAGAAAGAAAAGGTTTGTATTTTATCAAGCAATTCCTTTCTTATTGTACTGCCGAAGCCCATACCTGCAACAGCGCCCAGGCGAGCCGCCATACTTCCGCAGAAAAGTGAGCCTAATGCCAGCAAGAACATTTTCCCGCCCAAACGCAGAATGAGCCCCATATCTCCGTTTGCCAAGCCCTCGTCAACAATATCCGCCATTACAAGGGGTATCATCAGCTCCAATACAACCTCGCCCACCATAAGAAGGGGGCAAAGAATTGCATAAGGAGCATATTTTTTTGCATGCTTTAAAAGTTTAAACATATTTAGCCTCCTTTGCTCATTTGTTGTCTGCCGCTGACGACAGATTTTTATTCATTCTTTCAAGAAAGCCTTCAAGCACCTTAATCTCCTCATCGGTAAAGCCCTCAAAGGTTATATCGTCAATCGTATTGAAAGTTCTGTGCGTAAAATCCAAAAGCTCCCTGCCCTTTTCGGTAAGCTGTAAATTATTACGCCTTGCGTCGTTTTTATCGCACACACGCATTAAAAGCCCCGATTTTTCCATTCGCTTTACCGACACCGCAACAGAGGGCGGCGATATGCCCAAATGGTCGGCAATCTCCTTTTGCGTTGCGTCTGTATTTTCACTTAAATATTCAAGTATGGGCGGCTGACCGAAATAAATTCCGCCGTCACGAAAGCGTTTATCAATTATATTGCGCCGAGTCATATGATAAAAATGAAAGGCTTTTCTGACACCGTCAAGCTCCATTTTATTCACCTCTTTAAAAGTTAATCGGTTTATAGTTAATCGACTAATCATAATTATAGCAACGCACATATATATTGTCAACCGTTTAAATTATGAACTTTTTGTAAACAGTTAAAGGAATTTCCTTTTTGTCCCGCGTTTTACGGGACATTTTTAATTGTTGGCAATTTGTATGGAGGCGAAAAATATGAATGAGAAAAAAATGACTAAAAAAGAACTTGAATTTTGCCGCTGGTATGCAAAGCTGCAAAACTCAAAAGAGGCGGCAATAAGAGCCGGATTTTCTGTTATGCCCGAATACCGTGCCATGTGCCTTTTGTCAAAGAAAAGCATTTCCGAAAAGATACACGAGCTGGAAAAAGAAAACCGAGCCGACGAAAATCTTATAGCGGCAGGTTTTAAACGCCTTGCTTTCGGCTCGTGTGCCGACGCGGTAAAGCTAATACTATCCTGCGGCGGTGACAAATCCCCCGACCTTGATTCTCTTGACCTTTTCACGGTTTCCGAAATCAAGTACACCTGCGGCAAGGGTATGGAAATTAAGTTTTTTGACAGATTAAAGGCTTTGGAGCGTCTGGCGGAAATATCGGAAAGCGGCAAGGAATCCTCGGCTATGTCTCTTTACGAGGCTATTGAGAGAAGCGCCGCCGAAAAAGAGAACGGTGAGAGCTTTGGCTGATATTAAGTTCAAAAGGTTCTCACAAAAACAGCTTACGGTGCTCAACTGGTGGTGTGAAAGCAGTCCTTATAAAGATTGCGATGCCATTATTTGCGACGGTGCCGTAAGAAGCGGAAAAACCGTTTGTATGTCACTCTCATTCATACTTTGGAGCTTCTACCGTTTTTCAGACAGTTCCTTTGCCCTGTGCGGAAAGACCATTTCTTCCCTTCGGCGTAATGTAGTAACCCCCCTGCTGCCTATGCTCAAAGGTATGGGGTTTACCGTAACAGAAAAAAGGAGCGCAAACATTATTGAAATCAGCCGTGACAAGCAGAAAAACCGATTTTATCTTTTCGGCGGAAAGGACGAGTCCTCGGCGTCTCTTATTCAGGGTATGACGCTATGCGGAATACTTCTTGACGAGGTGGCGCTTATGCCCCGTTCCTTTGTTGAGCAGTCAATGGCGAGGTGCTCGGTAAACGGCTCAAAATTCTGGTTTAACTGCAACCCCGAAAATCCTCATCACTGGTTTTACAAGGAATGGATAAAAAAGGCAAAAGAAAAAAACTGCCTTTATCTCCATTTCCTTATGGAGGACAATCCCTCACTTTCCGAAAAAATACGCAACCGTTACCGTTCACTGTATTCGGGCGCATTTTACGAAAGGTTTATTGAGGGAAAGTGGGTGGCGGTTGACGGACTTGTTTATCCCTTTTTCAATGAGAAGGAGCATATCGGAGATGTCCCGGAGGAAAACTGTACGCAGTTTTACATTTCCTGCGACTACGGCACCGTTAACCCCGCCTCTTTCGGACTTTGGGGACTTTGCGGCGGCGTATGGTACCGATTGAGGGAATTCTATCACGATTCAAAGGCAAAAGGCTTTCAGATGACCGACAGGGAATATTACGATGAGCTTTGTTCCCTTGCAGGCAATTTAAGAGTTGAAGCGGTGATAGTTGACCCCTCGGCGGCGTCCTTTATGGAATGTATAAGGCGTGAGGGCAAATTCCGCGTTGTACCTGCACAAAATCAGGTGGCGGACGGAATACGCAAGGTTTCAACAATGCTGAAAACGAAAAAAATTATGATTGGCAGTTCCTGTGCGGATACAATCCGTGAATTCGGAATGTACCGCTGGGACTGCAACAGTATCAAGGACACTCCCCGTAAGGAATATGACCACGCAATGGACGATATTCGCTATTTCGTGTCCACCTTGCAGGGAGATACGGACAACGCGGTTTTTGCATTGTCCGTTGAACGAAAAGAAAGGAGGTATTGATTTGTCCGTATTTGACAAGCTGGGTAAGCGCAAGGTCTGTACCGCATCATATCCCCAAACAGTATCAAATCATCCCTTTGATCGGCTTCGCAGTTACTCTCCCCTTTGTGACTGTCCTCCCGAGCTTTACCGTTCATTGAGAGAGGCCGTTCCCGTTATCGACACGGCAATTTACAAGCTTGTGCGTCTCGCAGGCGGCTTTACGGTTATCAGCGAAAACGGTAAAAATCAGCAGGAGCTTGACTCCTTTGTAAAAAATGTGAGTGTTGGCGCAGGCGGAAACGGCTTACAGCAGTTTATCGACACATATTTCAGCGAACTGCTGACTTACGGCACAACGGCGGGTGAAATTATCATAAACGACGGCGGTATAGCCTCCCTTTACAATGTACCCGTAAAGGATATTTGTTTAAAGCGCAGTCCCGAGGATTTTAACCGTATTCTTATCTGCCGGAACGACTCCGCAAGCGGAACTCCTGTTAAATATCAGGATTTGGTAATGTATTCGTCACTTAACCCCGATGCAGGCAGTATTATGGGTAATTCTATACTTAAAGGACTTCCCTTTGTATCGTCAATACTGCTTAAAATTTTTAATTCCATTGGGCAGAACTGGGACCGCGCAGGAAATCTGCGGTATGCGGTCACATACAATCCCGGCTCAGATATGCTTGACCGAGCATACGCAAAAGAAAGAGCCATGCAGATTGCCCGTGAATGGTCGGGCGCTATGGAAAGCGGAAGCGTTAAGGATTTTGTGGCTGTTGGCGATGTGCAGATAAAGGTTATCGGTGCAGACAGTCAGGTGCTCGACAGCGAAATACCCGTTAAACAGCTTTTGGAGCAGATTGTTGCAAAATTAGGACTGCCTCCGTTTATGCTCGGGCTTTCCTGGTCCACAACAGAGCGTATGTCCTCACAGCAGGCGGACGCTCTCACTACGGAGCTTGACGCTTACAGACGGATATTAACCCCCGTTATTGAAAAAATTTGCTCAATGTTTTTGCGTCTTTGCGGCAACAGCGGCAAAGCGACGGTAGTTTGGGAGGAAATAACTCTTCAAGACACAGTGGAGCAGGCAAAGGCAGAGCTTTATTCCGCGCAGGCAAAAGCTCTTTCGGCAGGAGGTGAAAACAATGGTTAAAAGCTATACATCTTGCCAAGAGGTTGGTGTTCCCACCGAAGAAGATTTAAAGCTGATTAACAAATATGCGCTCCGTCCCCTTAAAAAGGAAGAGGTTTTTGTTTTCAGCGTTATTCTTTGCGATAACGATATTGACCGTGATTTTGAGCGGTTCAGCGAAAGCTCCCTTTACGCTCTTGAAAAGCTTTTTGTGGGTAAAACGGGTATTTTCAATCACAGTATGCAGAGTGAGGACCAAACAGCACGCACCTTCCGCACACAGGTGATTACCGATGCGGATAAAAAGACCTGTGACGGACTTCCCTACACCTATCTTAAAGCCTGGTGCTACACCGTTAGGAGCGAGAAAAACGACTCACTTATCCGTGATATTGAAAGCGGAATTAAAAAGGAAGTCAGCGTAAGCTGTAACGCGTCAATGAAAATCTGCTCAGTCTGCGGTGAAAGCGACTGTACCCATATACAAGGCAGAAAATACAGCGGAAAATTGTGTTACAAAACCCTTGAAGGTATCACAGACGCATACGAATGGTCCTTTGTGGCTGTTCCCGCGCAGAAAAATGCGGGAGTAACAAAATCCGCGGGCTCTTACAAAAAGGAGAATAATATGGAAAATATTTTAAAATCAATCAAGGAACAGAAATCTGTCACCTTGGAGGGTGACGAGCTGAAAAAGCTTTACGGCTACATAAGTCAGCTTGAAAAAGACAGTGCCGACGGGAAAAGATACCGTGAAAGTCTTTTGGGAAATGCAAAAAAGTGCTTTGCGGTGGCTTTCCCCGAAATCGAGGAGGAATGTGTTGACGCAATACTCTGCGGTGTTTCGTCAGACCACCTTGAAAAGCTTTGCGCCGCTCTGGACAAGCAGGCTTCAAAGATTATTCCTGCCGTATCGCAGTTCGGCACACATAGCACAGAACAGCAATCACAGGCAAATCAGCAGTTTAAGTTTTAAGGAGGATAAAAAATGTCAGTATCATTAAAAGGCTACAATCAGAATGCGGTAACACTCATCGCCGCAAACGGTCTTAAAAAGGGAGATTTTGTTAAAATCTCTGCAAACAGCACAGCCGCCGCTTGCGCATCGGGAAATGTTCCCTGCGGTATTTGTCTTAACACAGACGGCAAATACGCATGCGTTCAGCTTCAGGGCTATGCAAAGGTTAAATACAGCGGTACAGCACCCGCTCTCGGCAACGCTGTTGTTGCCGCGGACGGTAACGGCGGAATTAAAACCGCAACAACAGGCATGAGCGTACTTATTGTCAGCGTAAACACTGCCGACACAACCGTCGAAATTATATTTTAATTTATAAGGAGGATAAAAATATGGCTATTTTTGAAACTGTTAAGCTTGACAAAGGCCTTTACAGAACAGGCAACGGCTTCCTTGCGGAGCTTGAAAAAATCGACCCCTCTGAAAACTACAAGGGTACCGCTTTGGAGGGGCTTGACGCCTTTGAGCGTCAGCTCAAGCGTTTTGACATCAAAGTTAAGGGTGCAGGCAGTTCCCCTGTTGAAAAGTTTTTCTCAACAACGGATTCCGCAGTGCTTTTCCCCGAATATGTTGCCCGTGCAGTCCGTCAGGGAATGGATGAAGCAAATATTCTTGACGATATTGTTGCCGCAAAAACAAATATAAACGGGCTTGACTACCGCACCATTACTTCCGTTCCCTCAGAGGACGACAAGGAGCTTAAAAATGTCGCCGAGGGCGCTGTTATTCCCGAAACGGAAATCCGTACACAGGAAAATCTTGTCCGTCTTCACAAAAGGGGCAGAATGCTTGTGGCATCATACGAGGCAATCCGTTTTCAGCGCCTTGACCTCTTCACCGTTACTCTTCGCCAAATCGGCGCATATATTGCACGCACTCAGCTTAAAGACGCTGTTGATGTGCTCATAAACGGTGACGGCAACAACAACTCCGCAGAGATTATCACTCCCGCAACATCCGGCAGTATTACATATGGGGACCTTGTAAAGCTTTGGAACAGCTTTTCTCCCTATGAAATGAACACTCTTATTGCATCTCCCGATGTAACGGCAAAGCTTCTTAATATGGCTGAATTCCGTGACGCGGCGGCAGGTCTTAATTTCCACGGCAACGGCACAATGATTACACCTCTCGGTGCAAAACTCTTGAAATCCACCGACATCAACTCAAAGGTTGTTGCTATCGACAAAAACTGTGCTCTTGAAATGGTTACGGCAGGCGGTATTCAGACTGATTTTGACCGTCTTATCGACCGTCAGCTTGAAAGAGCTGCAATCACACAGATTTCAGGCTTTGCAAAAATCTTTGCCGATGCTTCAAAGGTTATGAACATCTGATAAAAGGAGCTTTGATTATGATTAGCGTATGGTCGGTAACAAAAGCACTTGAAGATATGGGCGTTCTTTCCGCCGAGGACACGAAAAAGGCGATGCCCCTTTGTATTGCCGCCTGCGGAGAAATGTCAAAGAGGCTCAAATCCGTACAATATGAAGACGAAGCGGCGGTAATTATGGCTTGTGCGGGGCTTGTCCTTTATAAATTCACCCTTATGCAAAGCACCTTGCAGGAGGATTTTTCCTCTTTCAAGGCGGGTGATGTTACGGTCAGCCGCAGTGTTTCCTCGGCGATTGAGGGTGCGGCGAAATTCCGTGACGAAGCAATGCTTTGCGCCGTACAGTTTCTCACAGATGTTGATTTTGTTTTTGAGGCGGTGGAATCTTGAATATTGAAAAAATATTAAACCGTTGGGGAAGAAGTTTTTTTCTCTCCTGCTCCGACGGTTGGAAAAGTCCGCTGTTCAAGGCGTTTATACAGCCTTTAAGATACAAGACAAAGCTGTATCTCACGGGAACACACACGCCAATCGGCATAAACAGCAATGATGTTTATCTTTATATCGGACCGCCCAATCACGATTTAACCCGTCTTGACAAAACATACAGGATAAATGACAGTGAAAAATTCAAATACACTATTGACCGTGCCGAAAAAATATTTGCAGGCGACCGCGCTGTTTATATCTGGGCGGTCATCAGAAAAACAACGGAGGCAGAAAAATGACAACAAACGGAACACTTGTACAAAATACGGTTGATACGCTTTCGGCGGTAACAACCTTCAAAGACATTGACTTTGTTGTGGCATATGAAAATGAGATTAAGCCCACACCGCTTACAAAGCCTATTGCGGCAATTTCGGTAAAGAGCTGTGAAATCGGTGATAAAATTACAAAAACTCTCGATACAGGCGAAATTGTTGTAACGAATTCAAGAAAGATGAATACAGTTTTGAGTATTGATATTTACCTGCCCTATTCAATGGGCGGAAGTGAGGGGCACAAAATTTTCGACAGACTTGCAACCTATTTCCTTTTTACTGGTTCATATTCCGTTACTAAAATAGTATGCGGAGATGCGGATTACGACAAGGACTGTCAGGCAATTATTGTACGCACCAAATTCACTTTCAGCAACACCGTAAACTCATAACGGCTGTTTTGCCGCGCAAACAAAAAGCCCGTCGGGAGCAATCCCGACGGGTTATTTTTGTGTGATTATCTTAAAAGCTTAATCAGCGTTTTCTTCCTCTATCTTATCGATAACATCCTGTGGAATAGCCTCGCCGTGTTTTACAACGAATATGCAAAGCACGCTCAGTACAAAGGCTATGGGGCTGTAATAGAACAGGGAAAGATATGTTCCGCTGAGCATTGCCACAACACCGTAAACGATGGGGGAAGCAATCTGTGCGGAGAAAGTGGCGGTGTAATAATAACCTGTAAATGTACCCACCTTTTCAATTCCGCCGATTTCCAGAACAAGGGGAAGTGTATTAACGGTTATGAACATATTAGCGGCGCCGCCCAGAATAAGAACGGGGAATATAAGAACTTTCATTATGCCGATAATCTTATTAAGAGCACCTGAAACCGCGCTCAACGCCTGACCTCTGTCAGCTATGGTAAGGTTGAGCCCGAGTTGTTCATTGGCGATCTTTACAAGAGAGTCAAAAGAGAAGCCCTTTTCGTTAAGGCTCTCGTCAAAGGCCTTATATTTTTCCGTTTCGGCTGCATTTTCGCCATTGAGGTAGCTTATATAGCCGTCAATTTTAAGAACATCGTCGCCTTTAAGGTTATTGGCGTCATTATAACTGTTAATCTCATCGGTAACAGCGATATATGCCTTATTTGTTGTATTAAAGGAGGATAATTTAAAACCGTCCTTAGCAATCATAACATTGAAAATCGCAAAGAATACAACAAACGCCACTATGAATATTGAAAGACCTGCAAGAATAGTCTTTTTTCTGCCGAACTTTTTACCCATCTTGCCCGCAGGAATTGCGGCGGCGGCAGAACAAACGGCGAAAATCGCCATAAGGATTGTTGCCTGACTTGTTGCAAAATGGAGAATTTCAGCGGCAAAAAGAGCAAAGAAGGTTGTAATTGCATTTGTGCCGCAGAACAGGAAGAAAAGTCCCATAAGCATAAACACAAGGCTCTTTCTTTCTTCCTTTGAAAGCTTTTGTGCTTTTCTTTGCGCCTTTTCCTCTTTTCTTGCCTGCTTTTCGGCGGCGGCTCTTGCTTTTTCGTCCATTGCCATATTCTGCTCGGCAACTGCTTTAAGGCGGCTGTCAGGCTCCTTCACCTTGAACAGAACAACAAGCATACCGATGAGCATTACCACCGAGCCTGTTAAGAAAACATAGGGGAAAATGCGTTCTTCGTTTGAAGAATTTATAGAGATACCTGTTATTGCCGTGTAAATAAGCGTTACAGCCGTACCTGCGACCATACCGATAAGTCCGCCGAGGCCGCCCATAAGGTTTATGATTGCATTGCCCTCGGAGCGAAGCTCGGGAGGAGTGAGATCGGGCATAAGCGCAACAACCGGCGCTCTCCAAAGTGACATTACAAATACGAAAAGGATTATAAAGGTCATTGTAAGGGGCAAACTGCCTTTAAGTGCGAACAGCGGGATAAGTGAAAACAGCACCGCACATACGGGCGCACCGAGCACGATAAACGGACGGCGTTTGCCCAGCTTTGAATGACAGCGGTCGGAAAGTTTACCGAATGTGGGCTGGAAAATTACGCCGAAAATGTTATCAAAGGTCATAATAATACCTATAAACAACGGAACAAGCGTTATTCCTCCGCCTGCAAGGTTAACATTCTCACCCTGTGCGGCTGCAAGACGCGCCAGAAAGGGAACACTCTCATTAAGCTTTGCGCTTAAATTTGTTACCCATGCGGAATCGCTTAAAAGATGATTAAGTATTTTTGTAATATACGGGTCATAAATTGCCCATGCGATTGACGCCGCAAGAAAACCGAAGCCTGTAAGAATTGTATGCTTAACATTCAGCTTGCCGTTTTTCTCGCAGAAAAGTTCTGTTTTACTCATATAATGCCTCCTTTGTATAATCAAAATTATACAAATAGATTATACATTTTTTCACAAAAAAGAAATATAGGAATTTTAGCCTAAATATTCTTAATTTTTTTGTACACAGTGTCAGCCATGAATACATATTTTATAAGCGATTTCTTCAAGCTGTTCAAAAGACGAAAGAGTTCCCAGCTCGCGGCGGTACTCTGCGGCACCGTGAAGTCCCTTTGTGTACCAGGAGGCGTGTTTTCTCGCCTCTCTGAGTCCCACATATTCTCCCTTGTACTCACAGATTGTTTTTATGTGCTTCACCATAACTCTCATGCGCTCGGAAACGGGCGGTTCAGGCAATATTCTGCCGTGTTCAAGATATGCGTTTATCTGCGAGAACACCCACGGTCTGCCCAAAGCCCCCCTGCCCACCATAACAAGGTCGCAGTTTGTTTCTTCAAGCATTTTTGCCGCTGAAAAGCCGTCGGTAATATCGCCGTTTCCGATTACAGGGATTGAAACCGCCCTTTTCACCTCTGCAATAATCTCTCTGTTCACAGGGGGAGCATACATCTGGCTTTTCGTTCGGCCGTGGACGGTTATTGCCGCCGCACCTGCATTTTCGGCTCTTTTTGCAAGTTCGACCGCGTTGATGCTGTCAAAATCCCAGCCCATACGGATTTTGACAGTAACGGGAACGGGTGAAACCTTTACAACGGCGCGGACAATATCCTCTGCAAGCATAGGATTTTTCATAAGGGACGCACCGCCGCCGTTTCCTGCAATTTTCGGTGCGGGGCATCCCATATTTATATCAATAATCTCCGGCTTTGACTCCATAACCATAGGGATACTTTCAGCCATTATTTCGGGATTACTGCCGAATATCTGCACCGCCGCAGGGCGCTCTGTATCCGATATAAAAGAGAGCTGTTTTGATTTTCGGTCGCCCATTGAAACGCCCTTTGAGCTTATCATTTCGCTGACCACGTAGGACGCTCCGTAGCCGACGCACAGTTCACGGAAGGCACGGTCCGCCACTCCCGCCATAGGCGCTAAAACCGCCTTGCCGTTTATTTCAACATTACCTATCTTCAAGTTATTACCTCATTACAATTTGATAACTGTATTTTAACATAATAACGGGCTTTTAACAATACTCTCCTGTCATATTCACTCATACCGTATCATATATATGAGTTGAAATGTATAAAAGGAGAGATAACAATGGATTTTAATGTTCGTAAGGATTATATATCTGTTTGCGAAACGGCGTTTCAGGGTAATGCGGAGCACGCCGTTGACTGCGACATAACCCTGCCCGAATATCTGCCGGATATTGTGCGGATTCTTCGGTGCAGCGCTGTTCCGGGAGTGCAGACGCATCAGATTACCGGTGACAGAATTACTGCCGAGTGTGATTGTCTTGTGCGTGTGCTCTATGTATGCGAGCAAGGCAAAATCCACGGCTATGACCAGACGCTTCACTTTTCAAAGCAGATTGAATTAAAGGCAGCCGACAGTATTACAGATGTATTTGTAGGCGCAAAAACAGAATATGTGAATTACAGAGTATCGGGGCAGAGAAAATTCGAGGTGCACGGTGCAATCACCGTGTTTGCCAGAGCAGACGCTAAAAAGCGCTGTGAGCTCATATGCGATGCAGAGGGCGACGGCATAACGGCAAGGGCGGAAAACTTTGAAGCGTGTGATTTGATTTCTCTTACCGAAAAGACCTTTACAGTTTCGGAAACCTGTGAAGCGGCGGCACTGAAAGAGCCCATAAGCACCGTTATTCATTCCGGCGCCTCGGCTGTTATCGACGAGGTAAAGGTAATTTCGAACAAGCTGTTCTTAAAGGGCGAGCTTCTTGTTCACACCGCCTTTACATCGGGAGAAGACTGCGAAACAGGCACTCTTGACAATATGATAAGCATAAATCAGATAATTGAAGCACCCGATATTACCGAGGACTGCCGAACTGAGGCATTGCTTTCCGTATTATCACTTGATGTACGCTCCAAATTTGATTCGGCAGGAGACAAAAATCTTTTGGAAATCTCCGCAACTCTCGGTTTTTCCGCAAGAGGATATGCCACGCGCACCGTAACCGCCGTTAAGGACGCATATTCGGTAAAATACGAAACAGAGATGAAAAAAGCGGGAATTTATGTATCCCGTCTTGAAGAGCAGATTGAGGACACTTTCCTTTGCCGCGGCACCGTTGACCTTTCAACAACGGGAATGACGGAAATTTTAAGCTTTGTATGCAGCGGCATAACCTCCGCCTTTTCCGTGCGTGAAAACTGCGCCGCCGTAAACGGCGAGGTTACAGCCGATATAATTTATAAGGATTCCAAGGGCGAGCCTGCCTTTGCTCAGCGGCAAATTCCCTATGAATACAAGCGGAATATGCAAACCGAAGGTATAAATCTCACCTGCCGTCCCGAATGTGCCGTTACTGCGTCCAGCTTTGTTATGGGCGACGCTGATACACTTGATGTGCGTATAGAAATAAATGTGCAGGGCTTTGTTTTCCGTGAAGAGGAAAAAATAGTGGTAACGGAAATCACCGTTGACAAGTCAAGGGCAAAAGTGATGAAAACGGCTTCCCTGACCGTATATTTTGCCGACGGGGGAGAAAGTCTTTGGAATATTGCGGAAAAATACAACACAACAGTAGATGCCATTATGCGGGAAAACCGTATTCCCGACGGCAAGCTGGAAAAAAGCTGCAAACTGCTGATACCGAAAATATAAGGAGGGATTTCAATGAGTAATTCAAGTATTTACAGCGACATTGCCGTGAGAACAGGCGGCGACATATACATAGGCGTAGTGGGTCCTGTAAGAACGGGCAAATCCACATTTATAAAGCGTTTTATGGACACAATCGTGTTGCCCAATATGGAAAATGACACGGTAAGGGAACGGGCAAACGATGAACTCCCCCAATCCTCGGCAGGCAGAACAATCATGACCACCGAGCCCAAATTCATTCCCGAAAATGCAGTAAGAATAACGCTCCCCGACAACGCACAGCTTAATGTGCGTATGATTGACTGCGTAGGATATATTGTTCCCAGCTCCTTGGGCTATATTGAGGGCGACCAGCCCAGAATGGTGCGTACTCCGTGGTTTGAAAATGAAATCCCCTTTAATATGGCGGCGGAAATCGGCACTCAAAAGGTTATTACCGAGCACTCAACCATAGGTCTTGTGGTTACAACCGACGGCAGTATCAGCGATATTCCCCGTGACGAGTATGAAGAGGCAGAGGAACGTGTAATTAACGAGTTAAAAGAGCTTAACAAGCCCTTTGTGGTACTCCTCAACTGTATGTATCCCAAGGGTGAGTCGGCGCAAAAGCTTTCAGCGGAACTTTCGTCAAAATACCGTGTTCCTGTCATGGCGGTCAACTGTCTGGAACTTTCCGAACAGGAAATCAAAGAGATTATTACTCAGGTGCTGTTTGAATTCCCCGTTAAGGAAATAAGCATTGACCTGCCTATGTGGCTTGTAAGTCTGCCTGAGGACCATTGGCTTAAATCGGAAACATATAAATGTATTCTTGACTCTATTGAAGGCATTTCCTTTGTGCGGGATATCGGCGCCATGACCGAGGATTTGCAAAGGTGCGAATACATCACCGACGCCGCAGTTACCTGTATGGATTTAGGCGTGGGCAGTGCATGGATTTCGGTTGATATGAACAACTCCCTGTTCTATAAGATCGTTGAGGAGTCAACGGGCATCACAATCGAGAGTGAGCAGGGACTCCTTGCCTGCCTTAAAGAACTTTCGGCAGTGAAAAAGGAATACGAGAGACTACGCTCCGCCCTTGATGAGGTTGAGTCAACAGGCTACGGCATTGTTATGCCCACCATTGATGAACTATCCCTTGAAGAGCCTGAAATCGTGAAGCAGGGTGGGCGCTATGGTGTACGGCTGTGTGCATCTGCACCGTCAATCCATATGATGAAAGCCAACATCAAAACGGAGGTTGCTCCCGTTGTGGGCAGTGAAAGCCAGTCGGAGGAGCTTGTAAAATATCTGCTCGAAGGCTTTGAGGAGGACCCGCAGAAAATATGGGAGTCAAATATCTTCGGCAAATCTCTTAATGAGCTTGTCAATGAGGGACTTCGCAACAAGCTTTACCATATGCCCACCGACGCCCGTATGAAGTTTCAGGAAACGCTGGAACGCGTCATCAACGAGGGCTGCAACGGCCTTTTGTGCATAATACTTTAAATTTCCGCTGTTGGGTTATATTGATTTTGCGGGCGGGCACGGAAACCCGCCACTACAACTCCACGGATTGAAAAATTTTTCATTATTCAATATTCAATATTCATTAGCCCATAGGGAGCGACGACTGGTTGCACCGATAAAAAAACGACAAGTTTCGTGAAGAACTTGTCGTTTTTTGTGACTGTGCAACGGAATAGCACAATTACAACGATTAAGGTTACAACATGCAGTGGTGAAATATTTTGCCTTACGGCAAAATATGAAATAATTCATTGCCGTGAATTATGAAATATCTCACTTTGCTCGATGTGAAATAAAATTCGTTCCTTCATATGCCGCAGGCATATTTAAAATATCGAAGATATTTCACTCGTTTCGTAGGGAACGAATTTCATTGAAAAAGACCAAATCATATGACTTGGCCTTTTTCTGGAGCTGATAACCGGATTCGAACCGGTGACCTCGTCCTTACCAAGGACGTGCTCTACCGCCTGAGCCATATCAGCACATATTCAAAATGCAAAAATAATTATACAGACTTTTCAGCCGTTTGTCAAGATAAATAAAAGAAAACCTTTGCCCCCGAAAAATCACGTGAGAACCAAGACAAACAGGTAGGGCGGGGGCAAGCATTACTCGCCTGCCGGCTCAGGCAGCGCTTCTGCTCATTTCATTCGCAGAGGTGTCCACCGGACACCCGCGCCCCCGCCCTACCATACCGCCGTATGCGGATTTTTCCTTATCTGTCACATAAAAATTTACTTTTATCGTTGTCCGAAAGGGATTTTTGTGCTATCATCTATACAAATAATAAATGGGAGAGGATTTTTTGGACAGACTTGATTTATACACGAGCATTGTGCCTAACCGGCGTCAGCTAATCATTCAGGATATGAAATACTATGCCTTCGTTCACTACGGAATGAACACCTTTACAAACCGTGAATGGGGCAACGGCAAAGAGAGTGAAAGCATTTTTAACCCGAAAAAGCAGAACACCGACCAATGGTGCGAGGCGATTGCCGCCGCAGGAATGAAGGGCGTTATCCTCACCTGCAAGCACCACGACGGTTTTTGCCTGTGGCCCACAAAGACAACGGAACACTCAATCAAAAACAGCCCATATAAAAACGGCAAGGGTGATGTTGTGCGTGAGGTATCGGAATCTTGCAAAAAATACGGCTTGAAATTCGGCGTTTATCTTTCCCCTTGGGACAGAAACGCAGAATGCTACGGCACACCTGCTTACAACGATTTTTACATAGCCCAGCTTACCGAGCTTTTGACAAATTACGGCGATATATTTATGTTGTGGATGGACGGTGCCTGCGGTGCGGCGGCGGACGGAAAGCCTGTTCAGAAATACGATTTTGAGAGAATTTGGAATACTGCTATTGAATTACAGCCCGACATTGTATTGTCCGACTGTGCGCCCGATGTGCGCTGGATAGGCAACGAAAGCGGTAAAACCAGAGAGAGCGAATGGAATGTTGTTCCCAAATTTGAATTCGGTGAGCAAAACTTTCAGGCGTCCGACGATATGAAGGATTTTCAGAAGCGGTGTCAGGATGTTATGTTGCCCGATATGGGGTCAAGGGAGTTTTTGGCTAATTTCGATGAGTTCATATGGTATCCCGCCGAGGTGGATGTGTCTATACGCCTTGGCTGGTTCTTTCACCCCATGCAGAGATTTACTTTAAAATCTCTTAATCATCTTATGAAAATTTACTACAATTCGGCAGGCAACAACTCCCTTATGCTTCTCAATATTCCGCCCAATAAAAACGGACTTTTGGCAAAAAGCGATGTAAAACGTTTGCGCCAAATGGGCAAATGGCTTAAAAAGGAAGACGAATTGCTTATTTCCGATGTTAAAACGGAAAAATCGGAGGACGGCTTTGAAATTAAGCTTAAATTCCCTAAGCAATCCGTTGACCGCGTCCGTCTTGCCGAGGACACAACGAAATCCCAGCGTGTGGAAAAATTCTCAATATATGCAGACGGCAAAAAGCTTTTCAGCGGTACAATAATCGGATTTTCGCGAATTGCGGTCTTCGAGCCCACCGTTACCGACCATCTTACAATAAAAATCGAGGAATGCCGCAAAGAGCCTTATATCAACAAGGCAGAGGTAATCGCCACCGGCGCATATAGGGTAAAATAAACTGTTGACAAATTAAAAAAATCTCCATATAATACATATAGATATATTTCTATGTGAGGTGAGAGCTTTGGAACTGAACGAAAATAAAACTGCTTTGATTTTTAAAGCGTTTTGTGACGAAAACCGCGTCCGTATTCTTAAAAGTTTGCGCTCCGGTGAAAAATGTGCCTGCAAGCTGCTTGAAGAATTGAGCGTTACACAGCCTACACTTTCGCATCATATGAAAATTCTTTGCGATTCGGGCGTTGTTGTGGGGCGAAAAGACGGAAAATGGATGCACTACTCCATTTCCCCAAAGGGCGCAAAAATCGCCGTCGATTGCCTGAAAGAGCTAACAACGGCAACCCCGGATATATGAGGATTTTACTAAACGGTATAGCCATTCCCTACACGCACGAAATGAAATTTTCAGGGTAGGGCGGGTGCTTGCCCCCGCCGCGGATTTTGCGGTAAATTGATGGAGGGGACGTACAGCGCCCTACTGTAAAAAAATGAAAACAGCCGTGTAACATTCTATTGCACGGCTTATCATAAGAATTTTATATAGACATATTTCAATATAACTATATATAAACCTATTTTCATTGCACATTGCGGCGGGAGCAAGCAATACTCGCCTGCCGGCTCAGGCAGCGCTTCTGCTCATTTCATTCGCAGAGGTGTCCACCGGACACCCGCGCCCCCGCCCTACCATACAAATTACCCCGACAAATCACAATATAACTATATAAGGAGGCTTTTATGGGAGCAATAAAAACCGTATGGGATTTCTTTCAAAACGAAATTCTCGGCATGGGGTGGCTTTATCGCCTAATCACCGCCGCTTTGACCGCCTGCGGGTTGGATACAACCGGCAAAATCGGCGGCAGTATTCTCTTTTTCATTTACGATACAATCAAGATTATGGTGCTTTTGGGCGTTTTGATTTTGATTGTCTCGTATATACAAAGTTTTTTCCCGCCTGAGCGGACAAAAAAGATTTTGGGGAGGTTCCACGGTATAGGCGCAAACTGTATGGCGGCGCTTCTCGGCACTGTTACGCCCTTTTGCTCCTGCTCGTCTATTCCGCTGTTTATGGGGTTTACAAGCGCAGGATTGCCCCTCGGCGTAACATTTTCTTTTCTCATCTCCTCTCCCATGGTTGACCTGGGCAGTCTTGTGCTGTTGATGAGCATTTTCGGGTGGAAAGTCGCGGTGGTCTATGTTGTGCTCGGTCTTGTAATCGCCGTACTGGGCGGCACGCTGATTGAAAAACTCCGCCTTGAAAATCAGGTGGAGGAATTTATACGAAACGGTCACTCTATCGACGCGCCACAAAAGGAGTTGCACTTCAAAGACCGATTCAAATACGCGTGGGGGCAGGTGCTTTTCACCGCGAAAAAAGTATATCCCTATGTGCTGATCGGCGTGGGTATCGGCGCAGTAATCCACAACTGGATTCCCGAAGATTTCATTGTCAAGGCACTCGGTAACAATAATCCGTTCGGCGTTATTCTTGCTACTGTTGCGGGCGTTCCGATGTATGCTGATATATTCGGCACAATCCCCATTGCCGAGGCATTACTTGCAAAAGGCGCATTACTTGGTGTTGTCCTGTCCTTTATGATGGCAGTTACCACTTTGTCTTTACCGTCAATGATAATGCTCCGCAAAGCGGTTAAGCCCAAACTGCTCGGTATTTTCATTGCAATTTGCACGGTGGGAATTATCGTTGTAGGCTACTTTTTCAATTTTATACAACCAATACTGATTTAAAAATTCGGAGGTAATTTATTATGGCATTTTTTGTTCGCGTAAAGAAAAAGAGAGAAAAAAAGGCACCGCCCGCGTGTTGCTGCAACGCACCGCAGAGCGGAGAACCCGAAAACTGCTGTGAAAAAGTACAGAGCGGTATTTCAAGCATAAAAGTCTTAGGTGCGGGGTGCAAATCCTGCCGCGAACTGTTTGAAAACGCAAAGCAAGCGGTAAATACAATGGGGCTCGGCACAGAAGTGGAATATATCACCGATATGCAAAAAATTATGCAATACGGCGTAATGAGTATGCCGGCGCTTGTGGTAAATGAGAAAGTTGTGTCCCAGGGTAAGGTATTAAAGAGCGCAGATATTGCAAAGCTCCTTTAAATCTTGAACCAACAGAGAAAGACCTCCGCAGGGGCACTGCGAAGGTCTTATTTTTTTACATATCAAGGAATTGTGAGCCTCTCGGTACAACAAAAGTTATACCGTTTTCAATAATCTGAAATTCTCTTTCCGTAACATATGCGCACTCGCCGTCCACATTAACAGCGGCAAGTTTTTTACTCTCAACCTTTATTTTTTTACCCCTGCGGAAGGTGGTAATATCCCAGTCGAGATGCTCGCCCGCCTTATATTTACTGATAAGCGGCAAAAGGTTTAAGCGACTGCGGTCAAGACGCACCATTACAAAATCAAGCAGACTGTCGTTGGGCATTGCCAAAGGCGCCGCCTTATAGCCTCCGCCGTACCAGCGTGAATTACCGATATAGCAGAAAAGATATGTTCCTTCAACTGTTTCGCTGTCGTCAATAGTAATTCTGAACTGACTTTTCAGCTTTCCCATCAGGCAATACAGCAACGAAAGATTATATGCCATTTCTCCGCTTACAAGAGGAAGCTTTTTAAACGCCGCCTGCTTCGCGCAAACCTCGGCGTCAATACCCATTGAGCATTGATTTATGGCAATCTGACCGTCGGTTTCAATGAGGTCCATTTTCATGGGAACACCGTTAACCTGGTCGTCAATATTCGTATTCTTGCCGAAAATGCGGCAAAAATCGTTGCCCGAGCCCAAAGGAATTGCGGCAACCTCGCAGTTGTCATGCTTATAACATCCGTTGACAACCTCATAGAGAGTTCCGTCGCCGCCGCAGGAATAAAAGCGAACTTTTTCGCCTTTCTTTGCGACTTCTTCAACATAACGCTGACCGTCACGGCTTGCCTTTGTAATATAAATTTCTCCGTCAAGTCCTGTATTTTTGATATACTCTTCAATTACGGGAATATATGCGTTTGCCGCTTTCCCTTTTCCCGACACGGGATTCACAATAAAAATATGCTTCATAAAATTCATCCTAACTATTTGTAATACATATACAACTGGCACTTAATCATACCGTTGTACAGCTTGCGGCGTTTGTCCGCCTTTCGTCCAAAGCATTTTTCAAAGTCCTCATCGGGGCTGATGATATAGTACGCCCAGCCTCTTTCGGGAGCGAAAATTTTACCCATTGTGCGGTAAATATCCTCTGCAGCTTTAATATCCAGCATTCTCTCCCCATAGGGCGGGTTGCATATAACAGTACCCTTTTCGCTTTTCCTTTGAAAATCCTTCAAATCTTTTTTGGATAAATCTATTTTCATGGAAACGCCTGCTCTGCGCGCATTTTCTTTTGCAATTTCAAGAGCGTGAAAATCAATATCGGAGCCGTAGGCCATAAAATCCGCGTCACGGATAACTGCCTCGGCGGCTCTTGCTCTTTCCTGCTGCCAGAATGCAGAGTCGATGTTTTCAAACCTTTCCGAAATAAAGGCTCGCCTGAGCCCCGGGGCAATATTCAGCGCTTTCATTGCGCCCTCAATGAGTATTGTTCCCGAGCCGCAGGTCACATCATACAACGTATGGTAATGACGAAGCCTTGCAAGCTCTGCCATGGCGGCGGCAAGTGTTTCCTTTATAGGTGCAACATTGGCAACCGGACGGTAACCCCTTTTGTGAAGTCCTGCGCCCGAGGTGTCAATAAACAGTGTAACGGTATCCTTCATTATTGAAAATTGGATTTGATGAACTGCACCTGATTCCTCAAACCAAGAAATTTTATATTTTTGCTTTAAACGTTCAACGACCGCCTTTTTGATAATCGCCTGACAGTCGCTAACTGAAAAAAGCTTTGAGTTAAGGGAATATCCCTTAACGGGAAATGCGTCAAACTTTCCTAACCACTCCTCCCAAGGTAGATTTTTTACGCCCTGAAAAAGCTGTTCAAAGGTAACGGCGGAAAACTCACCCATACGGATAAGTATTCGCTCGCTGTAACGGGAACAGATATTTGCACGGGCGAGAATGCTCTCGTCCCCCTCAAAATCCACTCTGCCGTTTTTTGCCTCAACATTCAAGGCGTCCATATCTCGTAATTCCTGAGCCACGAGCCCTTCAAGTCCCAAAAGACACGGCGCAGAAAACTTAATAAGCATAATAAATCTCCGATACTAAAATATTAACTGAAATAGTATAAACTTTTTTAGACAGAATGTCAAATAGTATCCGTTTTTAATGAAATCAGTTTTAATAGCAAAGCATAAAAATGCCGTTTTACTTCAAAAAGCGACTGTTGAAAAGCAATAAAATATGCTACAATAACGGTAATTTAAACATTTGGGGTGAAACAAATGTCAGAAACACTGTTTGATTTAGGTCTTTATAGCTTTTGCTGTCTGTTTATGGCGATTGCGCAAAACTATACTCTTACGCCTAAATATCCGCGAAAGATTTCCATTCCTTTTTACATTTTTATAAACATATTGATAAATTATATTTTTCATTATTCAGCTTTAATTATTTCACTGCTTCCAAGTTTTCACCTGCGTTCAAACATAAAAATGGTTTTTTGCTTCGGCTTTTGGATTTTTTATATTTTCAGCAATTTTTCAAATCCCGTAAAAGAAAAGATTTTAGCGCTGTTTACCCTAATTATTACATTTTCGCTTACTGAAATTTGTTCAAGCGGCATTGTTTTATTGATTTTGGAAATTCCCGCCGAGGATTTGCGTAATTTAAGCGGTTTTAACAAGCTGTTTTATTTTGGATTCGGTATTTTTTCATACGCATTGGCAAGCGGTTTATCCTATATTATTTTGAAAAAAAAGAAAAAGATTAAACTGCAAAAATCCGTATTACTCGTTTTTTCGCTGATTATTATTTGCTTTGCCGCACTAACCTTCCTGCTGGCAAACAGCACTTTGTTTACCGAAAACAAAATAACACATATAATTTTAATGCTTTCCCCCATTCCGTTACTGTTACTTTTTGCCGCACTGTATTGGTTGATGAGGCGGTTAAGCGAACAGGAGGTTTTGCGTGAAAAACTGTATTGGAGTGAAAACTTAAAAGCACTTGAATTGGATTACTATACGGATTTACAACGGAAATTCGATGAAATCCGCAAAATTCGCCATGATTTTAAAGACCACACGGAGAGTATTCAGCTATTGTTGGAAGAAAACACGCCGGAAAGCATTAAATGGGCGACAGATATTCTCATGAGTTTAAACAAAAGTATTGATGCAACTAAAATTCCCTTATATACAGAAAATATTATCGTTAACACAATTGTAAGCATAAAAGCCGACGAAGCGAAACGAAACGGCATTGATTTTCAAGCCGCTTTGGATTTGCCGAAAGAGCTTAACATAGAAAGCATTGATTTGAACTGCGTTTTTTTGAATTTGCTTAACAACGCAGTTGAAAGTTGCCGCCGTATGCCTGAGGACACTCAAAAAAGCATAAAGTTGAAATCATGCGTGCGTGCAGGTTATTTAATGATTAAAACGGAAAATCCGTATCTTGATTTTCAAACTGATGAAAAAGGTAAATTCAAAACTACAAAATCCGATAAAGCGTCACACGGCTTAGGGCTTGCTTTAATACAAGATATCGCCGAAAAATATGACGGCACCTTTGAAACAAAAACAGAAAACGAACAGTTTACCGCACTTGTAACCCTTCGCATTCTCCCGAAATAAACGCTCTCCGCCACCACCTGTATATTTTGACAGATATTTACCGCAAATTAAGTTCTTCAAAGTTATTTTTATTTTATGTTTGAAAAATCACTGTAATATTTTCATATGTTCTTGAAAACGCCCTTTCCCTCTGCTATTATAGACGCGGTGATACTTGTGACTGACACGAAAATGCGCCGACGCGCCTTATTTATAATTTGCTGGATTTCTTACACCGCAACCTACATATGCCGCCTGAATTTTTCTGCGGCTATGCCTGAGCTTTTGCGTGAAAACATATTCAACAACACACAGCTTGCGCTGATTTCTTCCTGCCTTTTTATAACCTACGGTGCAGGTCAGATATTCAGCGGCGTGCTGTGCGACAAAATCAACCCCCGATATATGGTTTTCGGCGGTCTGTTTTTATCTTCTTTTTGCAATATTCTGCTGTGCTTTTACTGCACACGCTTTTATTTTACCATTGCGCTGTGGGGGCTTAACGGTCTTTCCCAATCGGCGGTATGGTCGCCTATTCTGCGTGTAGGCTCAATGTACTTTGAGGGCGCCGAGAAAACGAAATTCGGCATAAATATGTCAACTACCGTACCGCTGGGAACTCTTGCCTCATATGCGGTAAGTCTTACGGCGATAAGGCTTTCGGGCTACAAAGCCGTTTTTCTCTCCTGCGGACTGATTGTTCTGGCAGTTTCGTTCTTATGGGTAGTTTCTTTCGGGAAAATTACAAAAGGACTTAAAGTCTGCGTTTACTCGGACGGTGGGGACAAAGCTACCGTTCAAAAAATGTCCCGCACGGTCCTCACAGCCTGTATTTTTGCAATACTTATTATTTCAATTCCCACGGCGGTGCACGGAGCGTTAAAGGACGGCGTTACAGGCTGGGTACCCGTTTTCATAGGCGAGCGTTTTTCAGTGGGAACTTCATTTTCACTGCTTCTTACAATGCTTTTACCCATTGTCAATGTAACAGGCGCATATATAGCAAAATTTCTCAACAAATTTTTCAAAAACGAACTCGTCACCTGTATTGTGTTTTTTGTTGTGTCAATAATTTCGCTGTTTGTACTTAAAACGGCAGGTGAAAAGAGCATATATCTTTCCATTGTCTGCCTTGCCCTTATCACAAACAGTATGTTTGCCGTAAATGTTATGCTTATTACTCTTATTCCGCTGAAATTTGCGAAATACGGCAAGACGGGCACGGTAACGGGGCTTTTAAATTCCGTTACATATTTAGGCTGCGGCGCTTCTATGCTTTACTGCGGAGTTTTGCTTGACAAAGCAGGCTGGGATACGGTAATTTCAACGTGGATGCTGATGTCTCTTACTGCGGCGGTAATTTGTATTCCTGCCGCGATTATCTGGAACAATTTTAAAATAAAGTCAGAAAAAGGAGAGGTTTTATAATGTTCTTAAAACCCGAATACAAAAATGAAAAGGCGTATGCAAAATATGTTGACGAAAGCGGTGTATTCTCCAACAAGCTTTGCAACGCTCTGCCGCAAACCGTTATAGCAAAAGCCGTTAAAGCTCATATGGAAAGCGGTGGAAAAACGAAAAAAGTTGCTGTTATCGGCTTTGACGGTGCAAGGGCGGACTCACTTGTTCCCGTTGTAAAATCCAATTATGACCCTTACATAAACCGTGCAAAATACAGCGCATTAGAGGAGTTAAAGGAACAAGGCGGACTTTACCTTTGCTACACCGGCGGCGAAAAGGGTGAAACACAGGAAACCAGCACTCCTCAGGGGTGGGCGACATTACTTACCGGCAAGTGGGCAAAGGAAAACGGAATTTACAGCAACGAAACGCTGACAAAAGAAAAAACTTTTCTCTATGAATACGCCGAAAAGGGCAAAAAGACTGTTTTCAACGGCATTTGGCCCGTTCATTTCACTCATACCTACAAAGCGGAGGCGGAAAAGGGCAAAAAAGAAAATTTGCCCATTGAGTTTTATCAATGCGAAGATAACGACGACCTTTTGACGGAAAAAATGATAAAATCCGTAACTGAGGACAACTGCGATATTTCTTTTTGTATATTGGAACTGCCCGACCATATGGGGCACGAAACACAGGGCGGATTCAACAATAAAAATCCCCAGTATGTTAAGGCCGTTACGCTCTGCGATAAGAACGCATACAAAATAATTAAGGCGATTAAAAGCCGCCCCACATACTGTGACGAAGATTGGCTGATAATTATTTCGGCAGACCACGGCGGTCATCTGCGCGGGCACGGAACACAACTTATCACCGACCGCACAGTATTTATAGCAACTAATAAAAAAGAGTATTTTGAATAAACAGCAATCCGGTAAAAAGGGGACAGTCCCCTTTTTACCGGATTTTTATTTACTTTCAAAGCAACACCCGCATAAGGTGTATTTTTATTCAAAAACGATTGTCATTATGCTTTTTTCGGGAAGGCGGATTTCCAAAAAATATCGTTGAAAAAAATTCCGATTGCCGCGATTGTTACAGCAAGCAATGCCGCAATCACGGGGAGTACGATTTTTAATACCTTTTTCTTTTTCATTTTCATTCTCCTAAGGTGAGGGGAGTTGAACTCAATATGCCGAAAATTTGATATTACGGTGCATTTTCACTTTTTCACCGTTGTCGGGCGTCA
>JBJEPX010000040.1:0-50827 GCA_051881455.1 Candidatus Fimenecus sp.
ACTCCCCTTTGTGGAAAGTGTGGTATCTCTTTTTTCCGTTGCAATACTCATTGCGTGACCTGCCGCCTTGAAAATCGCCTCGGCAATGTGGTGGGAATTTTTACCGTAGGGTGCACGGAGATGCAAAGTGATTTTTGCGTTATCTGCAACTGCGCGGAAAAACTCCTCGCACATACAAACATCAAAGTCGCCGCACTTTTCCTGGGGGAAATCCGCCTCAAAAACAAGATAGGCACGGTTGCAAATATCAACTGCCGCAAAGCCCAAAGCCTCGTCCATAGGCACAAAAAAGCTTCCGTAACGGGCAATGTTGGATTTATCGCCAAGTACCTCAAAAAGAGCCTTGCCCAAGACTATACCCACATCTTCAACGGTGTGGTGGCAATCAACCTCAATGTCGCCTTTGCATTTAACACAAAGCCCGAAGCCTGCATGAGCCGCAAAGGCTGTGAGCATATGGTCGAAAAAGCCCACGCCGGTCTGAACGGAAATTTCGCCCCCGTCAAGGCAGAGAGAAAGTGAAATATCGGTTTCTTTTGTTTTTCTTTGAACAGAGGTCTGGCGCATATTTATTCCTCCAATACTTTTTTGAGTGTACTGAGCGTTTTTTCGTTTTCGTATTTTGTTCCTGCCGTTATCCGCAGGTAATCGCCCATATTGCGTATTATTATACCGCGGCTTTTCATTTTGTCAAATACAGCTGCGGCGTTTTTCACCTTTAAAAATACAAAGTTTGTATGTGTTTCAAAAACACGCTCAATGGCGAGCAAAATGTTTTCAAGTGCCTTTACCCCTTTGTAAAGCTCATCTCTTGAAGCTACAACGGTTTTAATACATTCGTCAATATATTCGGGATGGGAAAAAAGCACCGTTCCCAACGCTTGACTCACAGAATTTACATTATACGGTGATTTTACTGCACGGATAACATTGGTAAGGGTTTTATTAGCGACGGCAAAGCCAAGTCGCAAAGCCGCCGAGCCCAAAGCCTTTGAGCAGGTTTTTAAAATGATCAGATTATCGTAATTTTCAAACTCCGCAAGCATACTTTCGTCCTCTGCAAAATCCATATATGCCTCGTCAAGCACTACAAAGGAAGAAACGCTTTTAATGAGCCTTCTCACCTCGTCTCTTTTTACGATACAGGATGTGGGATTGCAGGGATTTGAAAAAATCACAATCCTTATGTTTTCTTTATTGGCAAGCTCTATTACCTTGTCAATATCAACGGACAAATCATCGTTCTTTTGATATTTTACACACTGGCACTCGGCAATTTCGCCGTAAAAACGGTACATTGAAAAATCCGGTTCAAGTGTTAAAATCTTATCTCCCTTTTGGAGAAAAGCGTTCATAATTACGGAAATTATTTCATCGGAACCGTTGCCTGCCGTTACACAATCGGAGGGCACATTAAAATATTTCGCGAAACCCTCAACAAGATCTTTTGCAAGAGGGTCGGGGTAGCGGTTTAATGCAGTTGTTTTCAAAGCCGCCGCCATTTCCCCTGCAATATTTTCGGGCACGGTCAAAAAAGACTCATTGGCATCAAGGCGGATTTCATAATCTCCGCTGATGGGCTCATAGGGTGTTAAATTTTTGACTTTTTCGTTAAGTTCAAACATTTTCAGTCCTCAAATCTGACCTTTATAGAGTTTGCGTGGGCTGTAAGCCCCTCTGTTTCGGCAAGGGAAACAACATTATCCTTTGCCGATTTTAAAGCGTCCTCTGTATAGTAAATAAAGCTTGATTTTTTAATAAAACTATCTACCGAAAGAGGCGAGAAAAATTTTGCCGTGCCGCTCGTGGGCAAAACATGGTTTGGACCTGCAAAATAATCGCCTAAGGGCTCAGGTGAATAATTACCAAGGAACACACTGCCTGCGTTATCCATTCTGCCGATATATTCCATGGGATTTTCAACGCACATTTCAAGGTGCTCGGGAGCAAGGCGGTTTGCAAAATCCACCGCTTTATCCATACTGTCGCAAATTATGATTGCGCCGAAATCCTTTAATGATTTTTCGATTATATCCTTACGGGAAAGAGCTGCGCACTGCCTTTTAAGCTCTGCCTTTGTTTCCTCGGCAATTTTTGCGCTTGTAGTTATTAAAATTGCGCTTGCCAGAACATCGTGCTCCGCCTGACTCATAAGGTCGGCGGCAAGAAATTTGGGATTTGCACTATCATCGGCGACAATTAAAATCTCGCTGGGGCCTGCCACCATATCAATATCCACTGTGCCGTAAAGGAGTTTTTTAGCCGTAGCAACAAAAATATTACCCGGTCCTACAATTTTATCAACCTTGGGAACGGTCTCAGTGCCGTAAGCCAATGCCGCAACAGCCTGCGCTCCGCCCATTAAGAATACACGGTCAACTCCTGCGATTTTTGCGGCGGCAAGTATATCGGGGTTGGGCTTGCCGTCCTTTGCAGGGGGAGTTACCATTATAATTTCACCCACGCCTGCTATTTTTGCAGGAATGGCGTTCATCAAAACGCTTGAAGGATATGCCGCCGTTCCGCCGGGAACATAAATGCCCACCCTTGAAAGTCCTCTTACACGCTGACCCATAATTACGCCGTTTTCTTTTGTGGTAAGCCAGCTTTGCTGTTTTTGGCGGGCGTGGAAATCCTTTATATTTAAAGCCGCTTTTTTAAGGGACTCTATAAAGAATTTATCGCATCTTTCAATAGCGGCGTCGATTTCTTCACGGCTTATTTCCGTCTTTTCAGGGACTTTTTTATCAAATTTCAATGTGTATTCAGAAACGGCTTTATCACCGTTTTTCTTTACATTTTCAAGAATTTCGCTGACGGCGGCTGTTACTGCCTTATCCACCTCACCGCTTCTCTCTTTAAGCTGAGAAATGAGTTTTTCTTCACTTTTGCCGTCTGCAAATACTGTATTTATCATAAAATCACCTTCAACCTCATTGGGGTTTTACGCTGTCAATTTTCTTTAAAAACTCGTCAATTTCTTCACGGCGAAGCTTCATACTCGCCATATTAACAATAACTCTGGCTGAAACAGGCATTATCTTTTCCACAACCTCCAAGCCGTTTTCTTTTAAGGTTGTGCCCGTTTCAACAATATCCACAATTCCGTCGGCAAGGTTTAGAAGAGGCGCTAATTCAACAGAGCCCTCAATTTTTATAATTTTAACATCCATTCCCTTGCTCTCGAAATATGCTTTTGTAATGTTGGGATATTTTGACGCCACACGCTTTGTGTTAAAGCCGTCAAAAAAGTTTGTGCCTTTTCTTACGGCGAGGGCAAAATCACATTTACCTAAATTCAAATCGGTCATCTCATAAAAGCTTTTTCCGTTTTCAACGATTGTGTCTTTACCAACAATACCGATGTCGCAAACGCCGTGCTCAACATATGTAATAACATCTGCCGCCTTTGCCAAAACAACCTCATAGTCATTTGCCTTTAAAATAAGCCGCCTACCCTTGTTTTTCAGTTCATCACAGTCGAGCCCCATTTTTTCAAAAAGCTCAACCGTTTGCTTTTCAAGTCTGCCCTTTGTGAGCGCAATTCTTAACGAACTCATAATTTTTCCTCGCTCATACCCTTTTCATCAATTATACAAAGATTCGCAAAACCCTTTGATTTTGCGTATTCCCGTGTTTCCTGTGCAGTTGCAAAATCTGATGTTTCACAAAAAATTCCGCGGTTACGCAAGGTTTTTGAATATTCAAGGGCGTTGGTAATATAACCGTCTGCACCCCAAACGATAACCTGCGGGCGTGCTTCTTTTTCCACTTCATTTCGAGAGAGCATAACCGACGCTAATACTCCCGTTTCAATTCCGAAGCCTGTTGACGGCATATCCTTGCCGAATTCACGGCTTAACAGGTCATATCTTCCGCCTGAAACAACAGGTACGCCGCTGCCCTGCAAATAGCCCTTGAAAATTATTCCCGTATAATAATTTGTACGGTTTACAAGGCTCAAATCAATTATAACTTTATCATCAAGTCCCATTTTTTCAAGCTGTGTATAAAGCTTTGCGAGATACTTCAAGCTTTCTTTGCCCTCATTATCAAGACCGATTTTTTCCGCCTTCTCAATAACCTCAATTCCGCCGAAATATCTCGGTAAATTGCGGATACACTCCGTTATTTCGTTTTTACCGATACCGTCCAGTATATTGTTAAGCGAAACAAAATTACGGCTCTCAACACAGTCACAAATTGCACCGATGGTATCATCATCTGCATTCAGTTTTCCGCACAAATCCTTAAAGAACCCTGCATGACCGATTTCAAGCTTAAAATCGGCGTCGGTACAGCACTCAATCGCCTCAACAGCCGTTGCAATAACCTCTAAATCGGCTCTGAGCCCTCCAACGCCCATAAGCTCAATACCGCTCTGCGGTGCTTCATCACTTCTGCCTGTAAGATTTTTCTGCCTTAAAAAGACATTCTGACTGTAATATAATCTCAGCGGCAAAATTCCGTTTTGAAGTCTTGTAGCCGCCATTCGGGAGATGGGCAATGTGGAATCGGGACGCAACACCAGCAATCTGCCGTAAGAATCCGTCAGGCTGTAAAGATTTTCGGGACTGTAACCCGAGCTTTCGCGGTTGAACACATCGAAGAACTCCACGGTGGGAGTCATCACCTTTTCATATCCCTTTGATTTGAAAAGAGATGAAAGGCGCTTTTCCGCACATCTTATTGCGCGGCTTTCCATTTCCAGATAATCCTTTGTGCCCTCGGGGGTAATTTTTGAATAGTTTTTCATATCGTTTATCCTTTAGGGTAGCGGTAAAAAGGGGACTGTCCCCTTTTTACCGATTTTTTCTGCCATTGTAACAAAATCGGTTGGTTTCACTTTAACGTGCTACTATGATAGCATAGTAAAGTATATCTGTCAATACAAAAATTATCCGAAAAGTGACATCTGTGCCGTTTCGGGAAGTCCGTCAAGTGCCCCAACCTCTTTCAGCGCCGTTACAACTGCGCTTGAAGCGCCTGTTCTTGCCTGATAATCGTCGATTGACACAAACTCGCCTTCACCGTCTTCTCTGCCCTCTGCCAATCCCTTTGCGGCGTTTTCACCAACGCCTGACAACGCGGAAAACGGCATTCTTATCTTTCCGTCCTCAATATAATATTCCGTTGCACGGGATTTATAAATATCAACAGGTAAAAGCTCCACGCCCCTTGCCATCATTTCATTTACAACCTGCAAGGCGGTAAACTGGTCCTTTTCTTTTGCGGACATAGGCTTTCTGTTTTTATCGTTGGGGTCGCCACGCAATTCAAGCATCTTCCGTTTTACTGCTTCTCTGCCCTGCAAAACGGTAACGGCATCCAAGTCGCCGCCACGGACGGTAAGAAATGCGGTATAGTATTCCGTTGGCTTATAAATTTTGTACCAGCCGAGGCGCAACGCCGCAATAACATAAGCCGCCGCGTGAGCCTTGGGGAACATATATTTAATCTTTCGGCAGGAGTCCATATACCACTGTGGCACATTACAGGCACGCATTGCCTCCTCCGCGCCCTCGGGAAAGCCGTTTTTGGCAACCTTTCCTTTACGGGTAAGCTCCATAATCTTAAACGCCAGACCCGGTTCAAGCCCCTTGTGCATAAGGTATATCATAATACTGTCACGGGTACCGATAACATCGGAAATGGTGCAGATTTTTGCCTTGATAAGCTCCTGCGCATTGCCCAACCAAACATCGGTACCGTGGGAAAGTCCCGAAATCTGCAAAAGGTCGGAGAAGCATTTAGGCTGTGCTTCAACCAACATTCCGCGGACAAAATCCGTACCCATTTCGGGGATCGAAAGAGTACCCGTTTCAACGCCTATATCCTCGGGAGTAAGCCCCAAAGGAGCAGGACTTGTGCAAAGCTTAATAATCTCGGGGTCGCACACATCAACATCCATAACATTTATCCCCGTCATATCCTCTAAATGCTTGTAAAGTGTGGGAACATCGTGACCGAGAATATCAAGCTTCAAAATTGTATCGTGGAGGAAATGGAAGTCAAAGTGAGTTGTTTCCATATCCGACGAGGTATCGTCGGCTGGATACTGAACGGGGGTGAAATCGTAAACATCAAATTCACGGGGAACAACAACCATTCCGCCGGGGTGCTGACCTGTTGTACGCTTAATGCCGGTACAGCCTCTTGTTAATCTGTCCTCCTCGGCACGGGTAACTGTTCTGCCCTTTTCTTCAAGATATTTCTTTACAAAGCCGTATGCTGTTTTATCGGCAACCGTTGCTATTGTACCTGCCTTGAAAACGTGTGTACTGCCGAAAAGTTCCTCTGTATAGCGGTGTGCACAGCCCTGATAATCGCCTGAAAAGTTAAGGTCGATATCGGGCGCCTTGTCGCCGTGGAAGCCTAAGAAGGTCTGGAAAGGTATCTCGTGGCCGTCACGGATTAAGGGTGTTCCGCAATGAGGGCAGTCCTTTGGCTCCATATCAAAGCCCGAACCGTATTCGCCCTTTAAGAAAAACTCGCTGTATTTACATTTTGGGCAACGGTAATGGGGTGCTAAGGGGTTAACCTCTGAAATACCCGCCATGGTTGCAACAAAGGAAGAACCGACCGAACCACGGGAGCCTACATGATAGCCGTGTGCCTCAGAATCCCACACAAGCTTTTGAGCGATGATATAAAGCACCGCAAAGCCGTGCTCTATAATGGAGTCAAGCTCCATTGAAAGACGGTCGGCAACATAATCGGGCACAGGGTCGCCGTACCAATCCTTTGCCTTATCCCAACAGATTTTGCGAAGCTCGTCCTCTGCTCCGTCAATTGAGGGCTGGAAAGTTCCTTTGGGAACAGGGCGAACCTGCTCAATCATATCCGCAATCTTATTTGTGTTTTCAACCACAACCTCGTATGCGGTTTCCTCTCCGAGATATGCAAATTCGCTGAGCATCTCCTCGGTTGTTTTAAAGTAAAGGGGAGCTTGCATATCGGCGTCCTTAAAGCCCTGCCCTGCCATTAAAATCGCACGGTAAACTGCGTCTTCGGGGTCCATAAAGTGAACGTCGCCCGTGGCAACGGTGAGTTTTCCGAGGCTGTCGCCGAGAGCGATTATTTGCCTGTTTATATTTTCAATATCCTCCCGGGTTTTAATATGAGCATACTCGGGACGGTCGGAGCGAATCATAAATTCATTGTTGCCGTTAGGCTGAATTTCAAGATAATCGTAAAACGCTGCAATTTCTTTGATTCTCTCTTCACTTTCACCGAAAACGATTGCGCGGTAAAGTTCGCCCGCCTCACAGGCAGAGCCGATTATAAGCCCCTCACGAAGCTCCATGATTTTTGAGCGGGGCATACGGGGACGCTTATAAAAATAATCGATATTGGACATTGAAATAAGCTTGTAAAGATTTTTAAGTCCCACGGAATTTTTAACGAGTATGATTATATGGTAGCTGGGTAAATCCTTATAGCTTACATCGGGATTTGCCACATCGTCAACAAGGTAGCCTTCAACACCGTAAATCAGCTTTATATCCTTATCTTCGCCCGCCATCATAGCATCGGGATAGCCCTGGGCAACGCCATGGTCAGTTATGGCGATTGCGGGGTGCCCCCACTCCAAGGCTCTTTTCACAAGCTTGTCCGCCGATGTCATACCATCCATTGCCGACATATTCGTATGTAAATGCAGTTCGACACGCTTTTTGGGAGCGTTATCCTGCTTTTTAACGGGAGTTACCGTATTAACAGATGTTGCGGAAATTATGTTTTCGCCTGAAAATTTATCATATGTAACTCTGCCGTAAACGATTACCGTTATGCCGTCCTTAATACTGCCGAGAAATGATTTTGCTCTTTCACAGGTTTCAAAAATCTTTACGGAATAAGAATATGTTTTATCGGTTACATTGAAAAGAATTATATTGTTTTTTCCGTCACGGGTTGTACGCACATCAAGACCGAAAACCTCGCCCCAAACAGTCACCGCGCCGCTTTCTATATTGACATCGGCAAGCTTCATTATATTGTTTGTTCTGATAAGATTACCGTATATCGGCTTTTGGGTTTCAAGATAAAGGGGTATCCCCTCTTTTATCACATGAGGTTTGGGCTTGCCGGGCTCTGCGGAAGCTGTGGGTTCGGGGATGTTATGAGCACGGCGCATTTCCTCATCCGCCTTTTCCTGCATACCCGCAAGAGCCGTTTGAGTATCGAAATTCTCCTGACGGAAGATAACTTTACATTCATATCCGAAAACGGAACGGATTATTCTTTCGATTTCCTTATCGCACCCTGCGTTTAAAAGAATTTCTTTTCCGCCCTTTTTCAAATCCACGGTCAGTTCACCGTTTGAAAGAGAATACTCGGCGGAGTTGAAATATCCGTTTGCAACCACATTGTTCTTTTTTAGAATATCAATAACAAGCTCCATAAACTCCGTGCGGAAGCCTGTTTGTGTTTCATCACAAATTACGGTCATTTTGACATTAAGAGCCCTTGAAAGTTCCTCTTCAAGAGCCTTAATTCTTTGTTCTCCTATTTTTCTGTAAGGCTTTATTTTAAGCCGTGCAGTACCGTTTTCTCTGCTGATTGAAAGTCCGCTGATTTCCGCAGCGGCAATATCAAGATTGTTTTCGCAGTCAAAAATCCCGTCAAAAAGTGATTTGAAAATTGCCATATATATTCACCGTTACATTTTATTTATTTCTTCCAGGAGGCTTTCGATTATTTCGGTTTCGGACACTTTTTTCAGCACCTCGCCGTTTTTGAATATTACGCCGCAGCCGTCGCCTCCCGCTACGCCTATATCGGCTTCTCTTGCTTCGCCGGGGCCGTTGACAACACAGCCCATAACGGCAACCTTTAAGGGCTTTTTAACATCAGCCAAAGCCCTTTCGATTTTATCTGCAAGCTCAATAAGATTTATTTTTGTTCTGCCGCAGGTGGGGCAGGAAACAATCTGAACGCAGTCGGTTTTTATTCCCGCCGCCTTTAAAATATCGAAGCCCGCCTTAACCTCGTTTATTGGGTCAGCCGTCATTGAAACACGGATTGTATCGCCTATTCCGTCAAGAAGCAGAGAACCTATGCCTATACTTGATTTTACAAGCGCGGAATTCAGCGTTCCCGCCTCTGTAACGCCCAAATGGAGAGGATAATCGCATTGTTCTGCCACAAGGCGGTATGCCTTTACCATTTTCTGTACATCTGAGGATTTTATGGACACCACAATATCGTTGAAATCATTTTTTTCGAGGAGAGCTATATGGCGCATTGCGCTTTCCGCCATAGCCTCGGGCGTTGGAGAGCCGTATTTTTCCAGCAATTCCTTTTCAAGAGAGCCTGAATTAACTCCTATTCTTATTGGTACACCGTGAAGCCTGCAAGCCTCGGCAACCGCTCTTACCTTATCCTCATCACCGATATTGCCGGGGTTTATTCTGATTTTATCAGCGCCTGCGGAAACGCTTTCAAGTGCACAGCGATAATCAAAATGAATATCTGCTACAACAGGGATATTAACGGCATTTTTAACCTCGTAAAGAGTGTTAACCGCTTCTCTGTCCGGCACGGTAAGGCGGATTATCTCACAGCCCGCCTTTTCCAAAGCGACAGCCTGCTGCACATTCCCCTCTTTGTCATGGGCTGGAACATTAAGCATAGACTGCACCGTTATGGGATTTTTACCGCCGATTTTTACATTGCCTGCTTTAACAACACGACTTTTTCTCCGTTCAATCATTTTAACCGCCATGGGCTTCGGGCTTTATACAAAAAATACGCCCTATACCGTTCCTTTCTTATTTTCTTGCTATTGTCAGAATATCGTTAAAGGTTACAACCAGCATTAACAGCAATAAAAGCACAAGCCCTGCCGCGTGGACATAACCCTCATATTTGGGGTTAATGGGTTTTCTGCGTATTCCCTCAATAACGAGGAAAAACAGCCGTCCGCCGTCAAGAGCGGGAACAGGCAGTAAATTGAATATGCCTATGTTGATTGATATAAATGCCATAAGAGTAAGCGCTGTTATAAGGCCGTCACGGCTCACCGCCGCTTCTGCCGCGGCGTCCGCAATAACATTTACCGTGCCCACGGGACCCGAAAGGTCTGTAAGACCGTACTGCCCTGTTACCAAATCAAAAAGGCTCAGCCACACAAGGCGCCCTATTGACGCCGTTCTCTTGAATGAGTTTGTAAACACATTCAGAATATTGGGCTCCTCGCCCGAAATAATAAAATCGTAGGTTATAAGCGTGTATTTACCGTCTTTTTCCGTTTCAAAGGTTACATCTTTAAGGTCAACCTTTTTACCGTCACGGCGAACAGTCATATCAAACACGCCGTCGTCGCTTCTGCCCATCAAAAAGGAAATATCCATATCGGAAAAAACTCTGTGACCGTCGATTTTTACAATCTCATCGCCCTCTTGCAGTCCTGTTTGCTGACTTACGGCATTTTCATGGAAACGCAAAATCTGATTTGTACCGATAAGCTCCTCCATTGAGAGCACCGTTGCCACTATCACAACGCCCAAAATCAGGTTCATCACGGCGCCTGCCGCCACAATAATAAATTTTTGCCACACCTTCTTGCGGTTAAAGGCGTTTTCATCCTGACTTTCTTCGTCCTCGCCCTCCATACTCACATATCCGCCAATGGGGAAAAGGCGCAGAGCATAGGTGGTATCGCCCTTTTTCTTTTTAAAAAGTGCGGGGCCCATACCGAGAGCAAATTCATTTACCTTAACTTTAAACAGTTTGGCGAAAGCAAAATGCCCCAGCTCATGTATTGAAATTAAAAGTCCGAAAAACAGGATGGCAACTAAAAACGGCCAAACCTTTGTCCATATTTCCAAAAAATCACCGCTTCTTTGCGTATTTCAGAACAAGGCGACGTGCTTCTTTATCCGCCTCGTCAATATCATCAGCCGAATATTCGGTAACACTCGGCGCTTCGTTCATTACTCTTTCAACAAGCTCGCCGATATCCAAAAAGCCTATTTCGCCCTTTCTGAACATCAGGTTTGCCTGCTCATTGGCACTGTTTGCATATGCAGGGTACAAGCCTCCCCTTGTTATCGCCTCACGGCAGACCGTCATACATCTGAAAGTGTCATAATCGGGTTTATAAAAGGTGAGGGTGCCGAGCTTTGTTAAATCAAGCTCCCCTGTGAGCGACTCAATACGCTCGGGATATGTGAGAGCATACTGAATGGGGATTTTCATATCGGGAAGCCCCAACTGCGCAATTACCGCATTATCATCATACTCCACCATGGAGTGAATTATACTCTCCCTGTGAACAACAATTTCCACGTTTTCGGGTAAAACGGAGAAAAGCCACACAGCCTCTATCAGTTCAAGTCCCTTATTCATCATTGTAGCAGAGTCAACGGTAATTTTTTGCCCCATACTCCAATTGGGGTGCTTTAATGCGTCGGCAACCGTCACTTTTGCAAGCTCGCTTTTAGTTTTCCCGAAAAACGGACCGCCCGACGCAGTAAGGATTATTTTTTTCAGCGCTCTGTTTGAGGGCTGACCCTGCAAGCACTGAAAAATCGCGGAATGTTCCGAATCCACGGGCAGAATATCCACATTATTTTCCCGCGCCTTTCGTGTTACAAGCTGACCGCCCGCCACAAGTGTTTCCTTATTGGCAAGAGCAATTTTCTTACCGCACTCAATCGCGGTAAGAGTAGGACGAAGCCCCGCCATTCCCACAACGGCGTTAATAACCGTATCAGCATCGTCCTGCGATGCACATTCGCACACACCCGAAAGCCCCGAGAGCACCCGCGTGTTTGTATCGGAAACACGGTTTTTAAGCTCCTTTGCCGCCGTTTCATCAACCAAAGCGGCAACGGCGGGCTTAAATTCCCTTATCTGCTTTTCTATTAAATCTACATTTGAATATGCGGAAAGTGCAGAAACAGAGTATCCGCACTTTCTTGCTGTTTCAAGGCTCTGGGTTCCAATGGAACCCGTTGAGCCCAGTATGCTTAAATTTTTTGTTTTCATTATATTGAGACCTCAAATATATTGAATATGGCGTAAAATGCCACAAGCACGAAAACCTCGCTGTCAAAACGGTCCATAACGCCGCCGTGACCGGGAACAAGATTTCCGAAATCCTTTATACCGAAGTTGCGCTTAACAACAGATGCGGTAAGGTCGCCGCACATACTGATAACGGAAAGAGCAACCGACATAAGCACAACCGCAAGATAATTGTTTACGGGATTTTCAAAAACGAGATTTTCAAAAACGGCGTAAAGGACCACATTGCTGATTACACAGCCTATAACGCCGCCTATGGCTCCCTCATATGTTTTTTTCGGGCTTATATTCGGGCACATTTTGTGTTTTCCCAAAAAGCTTCCCGTGAAATATGCAAAGGTATCGGTAAGCCATGCGGAAAACATTGCAAAAAGTATTAAAAACAGCCCGTGATATGTAGTATATCCTCTGTCAGGGAAATAATCTGCAATATCTCTGAAATACAAAAATCTTGTTACCGCATAGGGAAGACCTAACGATGAAATTATTACTGCCGCAACATCTTCAAACTTTGTTTTCTCATATTCAAAAAGCATAAATATGAAAAGCAGCAACACATAAAGTCCCAGCAGATACTCGGCTTTAAGATTAAGAACTAATCCCTGCAATTTATCGCTGTATTCATAATACAGAGGGAAAGCCGTTCCCACAATAAGGCTTAAAACCATAATCGGTTTGTTTTGAAGCTTGACTGCGTGATTAAGCTCATAAACCACAAGGAAACACACAACCATTTCCGCTATTGTAAACAAAAATGTGTTGCGCAGGAAAAGCATAAGAACGCCACCTGAGGCGCACAGCAAACCAAAAACTATTCTTTTTACCATAATTAAAAGCTCCTCTTTATCCCTCAAACACCGCCGAAACGACGGTTGCGCTTTTCAAATTCACGCAACGCCGCAATTAAATCATCTTCGGAAAAATCAGGCCACAGTACATCTGTAAACCAAAGCTCCGAATAAGCCGACTGCCATGTGAGAAAATTAGATATTCTGTATTCCCCGCTGGGTCTGATAATCAAATCCGGATCGGGAATATCGCCTGTATAAAGGCTTTTTGAAATCATATCCTCATCTATTTCGTCAATGGAGATTTCGCCCTTTACCGCTTTGCGGGCAATTTCCTTAACTCCCTGTGTAATTTCGTGACGGCCTCCGTAGTTTACCGCAATGTTTAAAATAACCTTGTCTTTACCGCGGCTTATTTCTTCCGAATTATCCATCAAAGCCAGCAAATCGGAAGGCATACCCTGCCTCTCACCGATAAAACGGAGACTTATACCCTTTTCCTCATTCTCCGCCTTTCGCTCATCCACCTCTAAAAGATATTCACGGAAAAGCTGCATAATTGCGTCAACCTCTTCTTTGGGTCTTTTCCAATTTTCAGTGGAAAAAGCATAAAAGGTTAAACACTTAATACCTATGTCAGCGGCAAACTCGCCGATTTTGCGAAAGGTTTTCGCGCCCTCAATGTGCCCTTCATAACGGGGAAGTCCTCTTTTTTTCGCCCATCTTCCGTTTCCGTCCATAATTATGCCTATGTGCTTTGGCAGAACGGAAAATTCGGGAATATTATCTCTTTTCATAAGCTTTAAAAACAACAATACGGACCGGTCGGCGGCTGTATGTAAAACAAATCAGCCGCCCCTGCCGCCCGAAATTATATTTCCATTATTTCCTTTGCTTTTTTATCCGCAACAGCGTCAATTTCTTTAATGAAATCGTCTGTTATCTTCTGAATTTTTGTTTCAGCGTTTTTCTGGTCGTCCTCGGTAATCTCGCTGTTTTTCTTCATCGCCTTGATTTTGTCCATAGCGTCACGGCGGATAGAACGGATAGCAACCTTTGAATCCTCAGCAATTTTGCTTACATCCTTGGAAAGCATTTTTCTGCGTTCCTCGGTAAGAGGCGGGAAAGTAAGGCGGATAACCTTACCGTCGTTCTGGGGATTTATGCCGATGTCCGATGCCTGAATAGCCTTTGAAATGGCGTTGATTGTTGAAGCGTCCCAAGGCTGAATAACAAGTATTCTGCCCTCGTTTACCGAAATCGCCGCCATCTGCTGAACAGGTGTAGGCACGCCGTAATAATCAACCATTACCTTGTCGAGAACGGCGGCGGACGCTCTGCCCGCTCTCATTGCACCGTATTCCTTTTCGAGAGCCGCAACGGTTTTTGTCATTTTTTCCTTTGTAAAATTAAATACAGACTCCATTATTGCTTTTCCTCCAAAACAAGTGTTCCGATTTGCTCGCCCGACACTGCCTTGACCATATTCTCAGGCTGTTGAAGGTTGAATACAAGTATCGGTATATTATTATCTCTGCAAAGGGAAGCCGCGGTACTGTCCATAACGGCAAGTCCCTTGCTTAAAATGTCGTTATGTGTGATAACATCGTATTTGATTGCGTCGCTGAATCTGTTGGGGTCCTTATCGTAAACACCGTCAACATTTGTTGCCTTGAAAATAATATCGGCGTCGATTTCAGCCGCTCTCAATGCCGCCGCAGTATCGGTTGAGAAGAAGGGGTTGCCCGTTCCGCAACCAAAGATTACAACTCTGCCCTTTTCAAGATGGCGAATGGCTCTGTTTCGGATATACGGCTCTGCAATTTTGTTCATCTCAATCGCAGTCTGAACGCGGACGGTAACGCCTAACTGTTCAAGCGCGTCTGCAAGAGCGAGAGAGTTCATAACAGTTGCCAGCATACCTATATGGTCGGCTCTTGTTCTGTCCATATTGCCGCTGGAACGACCTCTCCAAAAATTTCCGCCGCCTACAACAATGCCTATCTGCACTCCCATATCCGCCATTTTTTTAACGGCGCTGCAAACGCTGTTTACGGTATTAAAATCAAATCCGTGCTTCCCCTCGCCTGCGAGAACCTCGCCGCTGATTTTAAGAAGCACTCTTTTATATTTCGGTTCCATATTAAACACCTCCGTGATAACTGCATTCTCACAATTACCATATTTAGTATATTTTACATTAAAACGCGGTTTATGTAAAGGGGGAATTTACACAATTTAGTTCTGTCATATTCTACAAATTGAGCATTGACTATTCTGCCGCAAAAGGATATAATTTACCTCATACAATAACAGGCGCGGTTTTTCATTATAACTGCGTCTTAATATTTGAGGTGTGTATTTTGGCAAATAAACCTTTTGACATTGTAGGGATATCCGAGCAATTCGGATTAAAAGGCGATTTCACAGGGTATGAAAAAATCAACAACGGTCATATAAACAGCACATTCACTCTGTTTTTTGACGATAACGGCAAATCGAGAAAATATGTTTTGCAAATGATAAACACGGGTATTTTCACCGACCCCGAAAAACTTATGAGCAACATCGTGGGCGTAACGGAGCATATCCGCGAAAAAATGAGAAACAGCGGCAAGGATACGAAGCGCACAACTCTGCGCTTCCGCCCCTGCAAAGAAGGCAGATACTATTTTAAGGACGAGAACGGCAACTGCTGGCGTGTTTATGATTATATTGACGATGTTTACACCTGCAATATAATTGATTCAGCCGAGGTTTTCTGCAATGCAGGCATAGCCTTCGGAGATTTTCAGAATAATCTTGCGGATTACGACAGCACACAGCTTCACGAAACAATCGAGAATTTCCACAATACCGTTTCCCGCTTCGCCGACCTTAACAAGGCAATTCTGGAAAATCGCTCGGGCAGACTTAACAATGTGCGTGATGAGGTGAACTTTGCCCTTGAACGCGAGCCTGACACTCATGTGCTTGTTGACCTTATTGAAAAGGGTGAGCTTCCCCTGCGTGTTACGCACAACGATACAAAGCTCAACAATATTCTTTTTGACAACACATCAAACAAGGGTATCTGCATTATCGACCTTGACACGGTAATGCCCGGACTTTCCCTTTACGATTTCGGCGACAGTATCCGTTTCGGTGCCAACACCGCCGCAGAGGATGAGCAGGATGTTTCAAAGGTTTCATTGAGCCTTGAACTTTATGAGGCTTATGTTAAAGGGTATTTGAGCAGTGCGAAGGACGCGCTGACCGACTGTGAAAAGGAGTATCTGCCTTTCTCCGCAAAGCTTATGACATATGAATGCGGTATAAGATTTTTAACAGACTATCTTAACGGCGATACATATTTCAAAACCGAGTATCCCGAGCACAATCTTGTCCGTTGCCGCACCCAGTTTGCACTTGTTGCGGATATGGAGCGCAAAATGGACAAAATGGTTGAAATTACAAAGAAATACTGCTGAGTTTATTAAAGCTGTCCCCTTAGGTGTTGTTTATCAAAATTGCTTCACCCAAGGGGATTTTTTAATACATAAACCGGTGCATCATTGCAATATAATTTATTTATGCAATGAGATAATGAGGTAAAACGATGAAACTTGTACCGACTTTTTTACGACTTAACTACTTTAAAATCCATAAGGAGTCCTTTGACGGCAACCGACCCGTTGCAGAGGGCACATTCAAGGGAAAAAGCGGCGATTATCTTGACTTGACCTTTGAAAGTCCCACCGCCGTCAATTTGATTACGCTGTTTGAAAGCGGAAACAATGTAACGGACTTTGAAATTTATTATGAGCAAGACGGGGATTTTATACGGATTTACCGTCAAAACCGTATTGCAGATTTCCGTGTCTGTGCAATAGACGAAATAAAAACAAAAACAATACGCATCAAGGTCTGTAATACACGAAAAGGTTTTTTCAAAGATATTCAGGTGTTTGCATATTATTTGTCGAAAAAAGAAACCTCTTTCCGCAGAACTGCCTATGTGGTGACAGATATTTTAGATCAGATTGACCGTAACAATCTGAAGCATTACAACAAATTCAACATAATAGGCGGTATTGAAACGGACAGTGAGGGTAAGGTCTATTTCAAAACCGATAAATTTCACGACGCATTGGCACTCGTCAGAGAGCATGACCCTAACGCCGACATTGTGGTGACGCTGTTCCCGAGAGGTGATATTCTGAAAGCCTTAAAAAATCCAAAAACGCCCGAAAATATCAAAGCGTTTTTAGACGAATATAACCTTAACGGCGTTTCGTTTGATTGGGAGTTCCCGAAAAATCTTTATGAATGGCGTGTGTTTGACAAATTCATTATCCGCTTAAAAGAAACCATCAAAGAAAAAACCATCACCCTTGCTCTACCCTCCTGGATGCCATATCATTTCAGCAAAAAAGCCATTGATTGCATTGATGTTGCCGAAGTAATGACATACGACAATATGAAAAGAGACATTGACGGTCACCATTCCGAGTTTTTCAGCGACGGGCCCAATGCGGTTTATCATTTTGTACGTAAGGGCTTTGAGCTTTCACAGCTTGATTTGGGATTGCCCTATTACGCCCGTCCTGTTGACGGAGCAGGATATTGGAAGGATTACAGCGCCGAGGTTGACAAAATGGACAGATTCACCAATGTGGTAGAGGACGAATACCGTGATTTGGATTGGAAGCAAAAAGAAATCACCGTAAAGCCCAGATTTTACAATTCCGCCCAAATGATTGAGGACAAGACAACCTTTTGCGTGTATGCAGGGGTAGGCGGCATTATGATTTGGGCCCTGAATGCCGATACCCCCGAAAGCCACCCTCTTTGCCTTTCAAAGGTGTTGGAAAAGGTTATGGAGGAAAGAACAAAGTGAAAAGTTGATAATTAGACATTGTAGGGGACGGTGCCCACACCGTCCCGTGAAATTATATGTAAACCCACGGTGTGGTTGTAGGGTGCGACGACTCGGCGCACCGAAAACAAATGAATAATGAATGATATATAATGAAAAATTAAAGATTTTGTATAAACTCCATCAGTCATTTTTTCAAAATGACAGCTCTCTCACGGAGGGAGCGGAATTGGTTGACTGTACGCCGTGAGTTTGTGTGGGTTTTGCGGGCGATACGCGAATCGCCCATACAAATAACTGCACTATCTTGTCTCCCCTTCCAGGGGAGACAAGATAGTTGACAGAGATTATTTTAAAGGGACGATGAAATCATCGTCCCTTTGTTATTTTTTGCATTTGCCCGTAATTTCGTCAATGGACATTTTCCAAATTGCTGTGCGTGCAAGGCTTTTCTTTATTGCCTCGTCAAAATTGAGCATATTTTCCGGAGTATGGCGCTCGCAAAGGATTTTAAGAGCAAATATTTTTTCTTCCTCGTCTGTAACTTCAAAAAGTCTGCCCTTTATGACCGCCGACTCAAATTTTGTGGTGAACTTTTCGCTTTGGCGTTCAGTATCCCCCACACATACCATGCAGCCTATGGGATTTGCTCTAAAACAGTCGATTTTTTCACCCGTATCTGCGCAGTGAAAATACATATAATCATTGTCACGAACAACGCTTAAAGCAACTGCATAGGGCTTATTATCAGGCGTTATTACCGACAGCACAGCGTATTCGCATTTATCGGCAACGCTTAACGCAAATTCCCTGCTCATCTCTCTGTCTTTTCTTCGCATATTATCGCCTTAATACTTTCTCCAAACCATCTTATCAACTATACCTGTATAAGACTGAACGATTTTAACCACTTTTGACGATACATTTTCATCAATATAATCGGGCACGGGAATACCGTAATCGCCGTTTTTGTTCATTTCCACAGCCGTATCAATAGCTTGCAAAAGTGATTTTTCATCAATTCCCGCAAGCACAAAGCAGGCTTTGTCGAGTGCTTCGGGGCGCTCTGTGGAGGTGCGGATACAAACAGCGGGGAACGGCTTGCCGATACTTGTAAAGTATGAGCTTTCCTCAGGCAATGTGCCCGAATCAGACACCACGGCAAAGGCGTTCATTTGCAGGCAGTTGTAATCATGGAAGCCCAAGGGCTCATGCTGAATTACTCGGCTGTCAAGCTTAAAGCCGCTTTCTGCAAGACGCTTTTTACTGCGCGGGTGGCAGGAATAAAGTATTGGCATATCATATTTTTCTGCCGTTTTGTTAATTGCAGTAAACAAGGAAAGGAAATTCTTTTCTGTATCAATATTTTCTTCACGGTGGGCTGAAAGCAAAATGTATTTGCCTTTTTGAAGCCCCAAACGCGCGTGAATATCTGATTTTTCAATTTCTTCTAAATTATTATGCAGTACCTCTGCCATGGGAGAGCCTGTAACATAAGTACGCTCTTTGGGAAGTCCGCAGTCCGCAAGATAGCGGCGTGCATGCTCTGAATACGCCATATTCACATCAGAAATAATATCAACTATGCGGCGGTTGGTCTCCTCCGGGAGACACTCGTCCTTACAGCGATTCCCCGCCTCCATATGGAATATGGGAATATGCAGTCTTTTCGCAGGAATAGCGGAAAGGCAGGAGTTGGTATCACCCAAAATGAGCATTGCGTCAGGCTTAATCTGTGCCATCAGTTTATATGAGGCGTTTATGATATTGCCTACCGTTGCGCCCAGGTCATCACCGACGGCATCCATATAGACCTCCGGCTCTTTAAGCTTTAAATCCTTAAAGAATACGCCGTTGAGGTTGTAATCGTAATTCTGCCCTGTATGAGCAAGAATACAGTCAAAATACTGACGGCATTTGTCGATAACCGCCGCAAGACGAATAATTTCAGGCCGTGTGCCGACAATTATTAACAGCTTTAGCTTGCCGTTATCCTTAAATTTAATATCGCTGTAATCAGTTTTGATTTCCATAACTTTCTCCTAATAATAAATTCCCTTAGTATTACCTGTATATCCGTAATATTTTCTTAATGCCATATCTTTTTCTTGGCCTTTAAGATGTCCTAAATGCAACGATTCCCCTTTAATCTTTTCAAAATACTCGTCCGCCGTTTTTATTACTCTTGCAGGAACGCCTACCGCAACCGAATTATCGGGGATATCTCTTGTGACTATCGCTCCGGCACCGATTATAACGTTATTTCCGATATTTACACCTGGCAAAATAATCGTATTGTTTCCGATATATACATTATCCCCTACCGTAATCGGCTTTGTTATTTCCAAATCGGGAACCCTGTCCCTGAAAAGTAACGTTCCGCCGTCATGCGTAATAAATTTCACACCGTCTGTAATATGAACATTATTTCCTAAGGTGATTATCCACGGTTCGGTACTCCACTCAACATTTCCATAAATATGTAGGTCTCCTAAAATATTGACACCTATTTTTTTTGCAAATTTAACTGAATTTAATTTCCCGAAAGTGTTCTTATATAAAATACGGTATATTGTTCTTAGTTTCATAATTACACTTCCTCGAAGAAAGTATCCGGCTTTTCGGGGTTAAAACACTCGTTACACCACATAAAGGTGACCATATCCGTGTTGCCAAGGTTTTCAATGTTGTGGGTATATCCTACGGGAATGTCCACAACCTCTAATTTTTCGCCCGAAACAAAGTATTCAATCACTTCATCACTGTCAATTTTGCGGAAGCGGATAACGCCCTTACCGCTGACAACAAGGAATTTCTCGTTTTTCGTGTGATGCCAATGCTGACCTTTTGTAATACCGGGCTTTGATATGTTTACCGAAAACTGACCGTTATTGACCGTTCTCAAAATCTCGGTAAACGAGCCTCTGTCGTCCATGTTCATTTTCAGCGGATAAGAGAATTTATCCGTGGGCAAATACGAAAGATAGGTGCTGTATAATTTCTTGGAAAAACCGCCGTCAGTCATATCGGGCACAAGCTTATTTTCACGGCTTTCTTTAAAAGAATAAAGCAAGTCTGCAATTTCACCGAGTGTAACCTTATGCTCGATGGGTACACGGCAAAATGCACCGTCACGGGTTTCTTTCCCCGAAAGACAACGAAGCATCTCCTGCACCAAATCGTCAATATATACGAGCGTCATTTCATGGCTTCTGTCATTGACGGTTATAGGCAAATCGTGTGCTATATTATGGCAGAAGGTTGCCACGGCGCTGTTGTAATTAGGGCGGCACCATTTACCGAACAAATTGGGGAACCGATAAACAAGCACCTTTGCGCCCGTTTCTTCGGCATAACGGAAGAATAAGTCTTCCCCTGCCTTTTTGCTTTTGCCGTAAGGGTTATCGAGAACCGCCTGCGTTGAGGAAGAAAGCATAACAGGACAAGTGTTACCGTGCTTTTTCAAGGTTTCCAAAAGTTCCGATGCAAAGCCGAAATTGCCTTCGGTAAATTCCGCTTCGTTCTGCGGACGGTTAACGCCTGCAAGGTTAAATACAAAATCGCAATCCTTACAAAACACATCTAAAAGGGCTTTATCTGTATCTATGTCAAATTCATAAATTTCAAGGTCAGTAGACAAATCGGTAGTCTTGTCCTTACCGTCTTTGATATTTTTCAAAGCGGCAACAAGATTTTTACCCACAAAACCTTTTGAACCGGTTACTAAAACCTTCATCATTACTTCTCCCAATTAGCAAGTTCGTTCTGGATATAAGGCAAAGTTAAGAGCTTTTCTTTTACCTGCTCTACCGTCCAAAGGTCGGTATTGTTGGAGTTAAACTCGGTCAAGGTGTTGCGCTTTTTATCGCCGTCCTTGAAATATTTATCGTAGTTTAAGGAACGCTTGTCCGCAGGTACACGGTAGAAATTGCCCATATCAAGGGCGTTTGCACATTCCTCGTTTGTAAGGAGTGTTTCATACATTTTTTCACCGTGGCGGATACCGATAACTTTAATCTCCGTATCGGGAGCGAACAGTTCTTTAACCGCCTGAGCCAGCACTTCAATGGTGCATGCGGGCGCTTTCTGAACGAGAATATCGCCGCTTTCGCCGTTCTCAAATGCAAACAGCACAAGGTCAACTGCCTCTTCAAGGCTCATAACAAATCTTGTCATAGCAGGCTCTGTGATAGTAATAGGCTTGCCCTCACGGATTTGGTCAATCCAAAGGGGCACAACAGAGCCTCTGGAGCAAAGCACATTGCCGTAACGTGTACAGCAGATTTTTGTCCTTTCAGGGGCAACTGTTCTTGATTTTGCAACGACAACTTTTTCCATCATAGCCTTTGATGTGCCCATAGCGTTTACGGGATACGCCGCTTTATCGGTGGAAAGGCAGATAACGCACTTTACGCCCTCTTCAATGGCGGCTGTCAGAACATTGTCCGTACCCAGCACATTGGTTTTAACCGCCTCAACGGGGAAAAATTCACAGGACGGCACCTGCTTCAATGCGGCTGCGTGGAAAATATAATCTACCCCGTGCATAGCGTTTTTGACAGACTGAATATCACGCACATCGCCGATGTAGAATTTAAGTTTATCACTTACCTCCGGCATTGTCTGCTGAAATTCGTGACGCATATCGTCCTGCTTTTTCTCATCACGGGAAAACACACGAATTTCACCGATATCTGTCTGTAAAAAACGGCGAAGCACCGTATTACCGAAGGAACCCGTACCGCCCGTTATCATCAAAGTTTTGTCTTTAAACATATTTATTCACTCACTTTCGTTTAAACTTCTATTTTATTCACTGCCAAACGATTTTCTGCGCACATTGCTTTGTTTTTGGGATATGTTTGGCAGGCAAGCGCTATAAGAAAATACAGCAATTCTGTTGAAAGTCCGCCTTGTGTCATCAAAAAAGTACAATATAAAATAATCGGTATCATCATATCGTTTTTAAACGGATTTTTTTGCGCTCCGGTAAATATTAACGAAATAAGGCAACCGTAAAAAATCGTACCGACTACGCCCAGCTCAACAATCATCTCAACGAAAATATTATGAGCAGTCAATACGCCTGTATTAGAGGCATATAAAGACAAATTGTTACATCCCAAGCCAAAAAGCATCACATTAGGATCGTTTGAAAACAAATCAAAGTAATATGACCAAAGCTCAACTCTGGAAGTATCATAAAACTGGCCTCGGCTTTCAATCAACGGTTTGAAAATCAACAAATAATATAAAACTATACCCAAAGGAATCAGCGCCGAGATTATCGAAGAATAAATAATTTTGTTTTTTATCAAACGCTTACCGAAAGAAAAAGTAATATAAAATAATACTATGCACAGGCCTATCAATAGAGAGCGTGTTCCGGATTGAATTGCAAAATACACAAACACTGCCGAACCGGCTATCAGAAATATATACCCTATATTTCTCTGCTTAAACAGCATCGCAATAAAGAACCATGCCAAAAGCATACACAAACCGAAGTTCCACGGGGAAGAAAAGCCCGACATACGGGTATTATACGCGCTGAATCCGCTTATTTCAATAGATAAATCCTTAAAAAGAACGGCTGACACCGCAGTGATCAGAGAACTCACAGCAAACACGCCTGCTATCCATGCATTTATGCTGTCATCTTTTTTCCGATCAGCCAGCAAAAACGCAAAAAAGATAAAGGCACAGGTTATAAGAGGATTTATAAATTGGTTAAAATTGGATAAACTGCTTATTATATTCATTATAACAAACAGCCCAAACGGCATCATAAAAAAGTAAAATTTAGGTGTTTTTATCATTTTAAATGATAATGCCTTTAAAATATAAATTATAACAACAAAAGGTAATACCGTACGGGAATCGTCGCTCAGCCTTACAATCTCGGTAAGCGGGAAAAGCAAAGAAATTACAATCGGCAACTTGTCAGTGGGCATAAAAACAGAAACAGCAAGAATCAGAGCAAAAGAAACTGTTCTCAATTTGTAATTACCTAAATGCATAAAATATATTGAAGCCATAAGGGTAACATAAATTACTGATATGGTCATGAAAAGCGCAATATTCTGTTTTCGCCTGTTAAGGATCATATCAATTCTCCCCGATATTGTTGTTATTGATTGTTTTTTTTCTGTAAAGTAAATATGATATTACATATTGAACAAGATTATATGCAGCAGAAATCACAGTTGCGATTACTAAGCCTTGAATTTCATATCTCGGAATTAAAATAACCGAAACAAGTATATTGATTACAGAGGTAATTGCAGAATTTCTGACAACAGTATCACCTTTACCTCTTGCAATAAAGAAACGATTAAAGTATAACGTCATTCCGTCAAGCAAATACGCGAACCCGAGTACGATCAGATATTCGTATGCCAGCTCGTATTCCTGAGAGAAGAATATAAAGAACAACGGTCTTCCGAAAATAAGGAACAATCCGTAAATCAGCGCATTCAAAGCGCACATGAACAGCATATCCGATTTTTTTATAAACTTCTGCTTCACATTTTCCCTGAATTTCACTACGGCCATTGCCGAAGAAATCAGTGTGAAACATCTTGCGAAGCTCAGCGCCAGGGAATAGTAGCCGTATTCCTCAAATCCGTACTGCGAACCGCAAATAAGTGCAATTAAGCTTGAAGCGCTTGTGGTTATAATAGAAGAAAAATATATTTTAACTCCGTTGCTTTTAATTTCATCCTTTAAAATATTGAAGGATTCCTTATCAGTCCGATATTCCATTCTCGAAAGCATAGGAATGATAACGATTGTGTTAGACAGTATAAAAACAGCGACGCAATAATAGAAAGACAACTCACTGAAAACTGCATTCCCTACAAATATGCCCGCAAGAACAATGATGCTTTGTGCTATCGTAAATACCGCATATCTGTTGGTTTTACCTGCGCCCTGATATACCTGTATAAAAAGATTTCTGATTGCAAATATAATAATAAAAGGAAATACTACTTTAATGTGATTGAGGGTGGCGAACTTACCGAAAAATAAAGAAATATACAGAGCTACCGAAACAATTACAGATAAGGCAGATGTAATATATAATCCGGCTGTCAGAACCTTATGCTTTTCATCAGCATTATCCTTAGCAATCAGCCTACTGCAACAAAAAGGTATTCCGAAAGCAAAGAAAGTCGGTACGGTTAAAAGAAAGTTAGTTGCATATTTATACTCACCGTAACCTGTTGGATCTGCAAATTTAGTAAAAAACAGATTTATCAGAAAAGCCAACAAAAAACTTACTAATTGCGAACAGGTGTATATATATATATTGATTTTCTCGGAAGTGAAAAATTTTTTAAGTTTTTCTCGTAACTTACTCATACATAATCCTTATATCCGTATTTCTTCCATTAACGCATCCAAAACGCCTTTATACTCTGTATAATTAAAATGCTTTTGCACAGTTCGTCTTGCATTCTGCCGCATTGTTAAAAACTCTTCGCGGTTTTCAGCAATTCTATCCAATACTTCTTTTACCGATTGCTGCGTACCGTCTTTCAGCATAAAGCCGTTAATTCCGTCCTGCAAATACAAACCGATATCACCCGTATCGTTTGTTATTACCGGTGTACCGGCAGCCATACTTTCAGCAAGCTTTGTGGGGAAGCCTGCGTGTGATGAGCGTCTGTCAGGTCTTACAAAAATAGAAAAATCCGCCTCGCAGTATCTTTGCAGCATCTCTTTTTGCGGTATTTTCCCCGCAATTGTTACCCTATCGGATAACGAATCAAGAAGTCCGCTGTCATTACCTATATTTTCAAGCACCGTTTTCCTGTCAGAACCGAAAATTGTATATTCAAACGGACTTTCCTTGCCGTATTCAGACAGTGCAAGCATAATTTCCCGAAACAATTCCTTATGCTGCTTGCCCACAGCAGTGCCTGCATGAATCAACTTGATTTTTTCATTGCCGGTTTCTTCGCTGTAAGCAAACTCGTTGCTGTCAATGACTGTAGGAATTCTTATTATGGGTTTTCCGCTCTCTTTGAAATGCTCTTCCAAAAGCCTGCTGATTACGATAAAAGCGTCTGCATTAAAAAATGATTTGTTAATACACGTATTAAATCTATTATAACGGAAATCCATTTTCCCCAGTTTAAAGGAAGCAATGTCATACCATTCGCATATCTCCAAAATAAGCGGTATTTCCTTACGCGTGCAAATATCACGCACGGAATCAAACCTGTCATAAGTGCCGCCGCTGATTAAAACTGCCTTCACATCGCCGCCGTCAATCAGTTTTTTCAGTATTTTCAAGCTATTTCTCTTGTTGTAAAAATATCTGCCGCCTTTTGAATTGTCCCCGGCAACATAATATTCAAACCCATCGAAGGAACCGCTTCCTTCGATTTTTTCTTTCGTACAGTCGGCAATAATTCTTACGGTATAGCCGCACTCTCTAAAAATACGGGAAAGATTTAGAGCACGCTGGGAATAAGCCTGTCCGTAAGGGAAAAATGCATTTGTAACAAAAATCACTGAACCTTTTGACATACATTAACCTTCATTTTTTAAGAAAAGTTCTTCATATGTTAGAATAACATTTTTTATATTGAAGTTTTCCTGAGCATCTTTGACATTTTGCTGCCTTATTTTTGCTTTCTCTTCGTCTGTCAAATGCAACATGGAATCGATTTTTTTTACCATTTCATCAACATTTTTCGGAGGCACGATTGCATCTCGGCTCAATATGTTTTTCACATCGCCAACATCTGTCGCCACACATACGCAACCGCAAGCCATAGCTTGAATAAGCGCATTCGGAAATGCCTCGCCTGCTGAATGAAGAACATATATATCACATGCCGAAAACAAATCCGGCAAATCATCCCGACGCCCTAAAAGCATAATATCTTTGCCGAGCACCAGCCCGTTTTGCTTAATATCATCTAAAAGTTCGCTGTTATTCTCATCAATTCCCTGACCGCATATCACACCTACAATATCAGTGTGTTCTTTTTTTATCTGCGCAAGAGCCGATATAAACAGAGGAACATCTTTAATTTTATTGTCACGCGCAACCGAGAGCAAAACCGTACTGTTTGCATCAATACCCAGTTCAGAAAAAACTTTCTGTCTTGAATCGGGATTGAATTTGTAAAAGTCCAAGTCACAGCCGTTGTTTACAACATGTGATTTCGTTTTATCATAACCGCAATCCTCATGAATCTTTCTTGCCAGATTGCCGTTGTAAATAATCTTTTTAATATTCTTACTCTTGCTTTTTTTAGCACATATACGATTGATTACAAGGATTCTGAGATTATTGTTTTTCTGGCTCAAATCTGCATGTCTGACAAGCCACAGCAACTTTTTGCATGATAAAAACTTGGCTATGTAATAGCTCAGAAAATTAGAGTAATACATCCACCCGCAGAACAAATCGCACTCCTTCATTTGACGGCTGATTGTTCGTACGCTCTTAAAAGGATGATGAAGGATATCAACTTCGATGAGTTCACATCCCAATTGTATGATTTTATCTTCATAATAACGGGATGATCCTAATCCTAAGCTAATAATTTTATACTCAATTTCATTATTCGACTGATACTTGATTAAATTGTATAAAGCGGTTTCCGCCCCGCCTTTCGCTAAACCTGAAATTAAATGAACAATTTTTATGGTTATTCCCCCACTTTAAATAATGGAAAAAGTTCAATGTCAGATATTGTACCATATTTTTTTCATATTGGCAACACTCTCGCCACTGCAAACTGCTGACAGTCTTGCCTTCAAAGGAGTTGTTTCCTTATCTCTGTTTGATTTTTTGAAACACTTTTTTCACCGTGCCCGTAAGCAGTGATTTTTCGTAAGAATTAAAGCCGAATAACCACATAAACAGCAAGAAAAATGCCACTAAAACAACACCGTTTACGCCAAAACGGAGAAAGCGGTTTTGCATAGGATTGAAATACTCACAAAAGAGCCCGACAGTAAGCGTCAGCAGTAACCCCGGAGAAAGTTTTACAAAGGTTTCTTTGCCGAAACGCACCATATCCAACCCTAATTTTTTCTTGTAAATGACAGCCATTAACGCCGTGCGGACAGTATAGGCGATAAAAATGGAAAGCGAAGCGCCGAGTGCCCCGAAAAATCGGGAAAGCACCAACGAGCAAATCGCATTCACAGCACCCATTGCCATAAACACATACGCTTGCAATTTTACCTTATTTTCCACAATCAGCGTTGTGTTGGCAATTTGCATCGGCAGATAAAAAACGCTGGGAATAATCAGCAACACCGCGCACCAATAACTTTCCGCAAAATCCGGCTTATTCCAAATATCCACAACAAAGGATTTACCCAGTGCGATAAAGCCAACCGAAATCAGCCCTACAATCATTAACTGTATTCTGCCGATTTTAATCATCAGGGGCATCAGTTCTTCGTCTTTTTTACCACTGACAATGATTTTTGAAATACGCGGCATAAACATACCGTTAATCGCCGTTGCAAAGGTATAAACATACCCCTCGATGGTTTGCGCCAAGCCGAACACGGCACAGCCGACAGCACCCGTTGCGGAAACTGCCGCAATAATGGACGGCGTAATATTAAAAATCAAACGCTGCATAATACTGCCGACGGTTGTCCACATAGAAAAACCGAAAATTTCTTTCAAAAGCCCTTTGTCACGGTATTTGAAATTCACTTTCACCTGTGTTTTCTTATGTATAATCAGCAGTTTTACCGCAATCGTCAGAAGCCCTGCAATTGCGTTCACAGTAACCAAGGCATACACGCCGTATCCCAAAAGCAATGACGCCACCATGGCGACAATAATGAACACCTTGTGAAACAAATCCGCAAGTTTCAGCCCGACAAACCGTTCATACGCCGTCATAATGCCGTTTAAGTTGGTAAACGGGAACGAAATCACGCTGAACAAACCGACAATGATATACAGAATGCGGAATGTTTCCAATTCTCCGCTTGAAAGATTGTCATAAATCGTATTGATGAAAAAACCGACAACCACCAATATGCTGAGAATTACGGCGTCTATTAAGAAATAAAGTTTATATACAAGCCCGAGGAAATTGTTGACCGCGGTTTGGTTACCTTCGGCGCGGTAACGCGACACATACCGCGAAACCGCCGCCCCCATACCGAAATCCATTACGAGCATCGTAATTAACGAGGTTGCAAGCGTATACAGGCCGTAATTGCTCTGACCGATTTTTGAAATCATCCACGGGGTATATATAAGACCTGCAATCATATTGAACGCAATGGCAAAATATGAAAGTAGTGCGCCCGCTTTTATTTGTTTTGAACTGTTCATTTAAATTACCCGATTTTCAGTTTGCGTTTCAGTGACTTTATCAAATTCTTGCTGTCACCGTGAATCAATCTTAAAAACACAGATTCAATTCTCCTGCATATCCGCACCGCTTTCTTTGGTCGCATCAAATTATCAACTTTCCTGCAATATTCAATGTCGTTTACAACATATTTCGGATGCTTCAACGGGAAATCCAATTCATATAGTTTTAGTCTGTAAAGCGGTCTAAGGTTATGCGGAATCAGTTTAATGCTTGATGGACTGTTGGCCGCTTCGTCAGCCAAACCGATGTTGGACATTAAATTGACTCGCGGAACTACAATCAATTTAGACTGTAATATTTGCGAAATTCCGAATTGTGTAGACCACGAGCTCAACTTGCCGCCGTTGTTTAAAGCTTTGGCCTTATTTAAAACGTTATCATATACTGTATTACGGTTGGGAGCATACTTTTGGTAATTTTTCAGCAACCGCATTGCTGTTGTATCTTCCGCTATAGTATTCAAATCAAAAGAAGCAAGTTCCCAAGAATGCTTCCATGTTGCCCAACCGGCAATAGAACCCACATCCGCAAAGAAATAATCGCTTTCCATGGGTTCAAAAGTATTCAAATGATTCATACCGGTAATCAGCCCGACACGCGCATCATCTTTATACTTTTCCAAAATTTCAGCACAGAACGGAAAAAAACTCTGTGACGGCAAGCAGTCATCTTCCAAGACAATCAATCTATCCACAACTTTAAAGCAGTTTGACAGTCCGGTGAAAATTCTTTTACCACAGCCTAAATTCTCTTCCGAAAAATCGGTATGCACTTCACAATCCCAATCAATGCCTTTTAGAACTTCTCTGCATTTCTGTATATTTTTCACATCATTTTCATTATTTTCACGGGCGCCGTCTTGAATTAAAAACAATTTTGACGGAGCCGCCTTTTTAACTGTTTCAAAAACCTGTGCAAACTGTTCCGGTCGATTGAAAAATATAAGCGCAACCGGCACATCAATATTACTTTTTCTCATATTCTTCCTCCCAAAATCAGGGCCTTTTCTTGATTTCTTTTGCAGGGATTCCAACGGCAATCGCATTTTCTGTTATTTTTCCTTTTACCAGCGCCTTTGCGCCGATAATTGCGCCATCGTCGATTTGACTGCCCTTTAAAACAGTACAATTCGCACCAAGCCAGCAATCCTTACCGATAGATATCGGTGCAACAGAATTTGACTGGTTTTGTATAATGTCTTTTGCGGCTGTACCATGATCCATATCAATTAAATAGCATTGTGCCGCAATTATCGTATTATCACCAATGGTCACGCCGCCTTCGGCAGATGCGTATATAACGGTGTTTTGCCCGATGTCCACATTGTCCCCCAAGATAATCGGACCGTCTCCGAAAAACATACAGCCGGGATAAATGCACACATTATTCCCCACTTGAATATTACGATTGATAACGGTGATATCCCCGATTAGTGAAAAATTCTTATGCGGGCAACCTACGGTTTTCCTAAAAATATAGGAACGATATGTTCTTTTGATTTTGTTTTTTACCCTATCAAAAAGCATGATGATATTCAAATCTGTTCCCCACCTTATTCTTTCAATAACTTTTCGAGTTCATTTTCGAACTGAACTGCCAAATCTGTTATCAATTTTCTGCTGTCATATTCGCTGTTTACATCAACGCTTAAAATCGCTTTTGCAATGTTTTCCGGCGTTTGCGTATCATAATAATACATATTATCCCCAACGGCAGATTCCTCGACAACGGGGATTCGGATGCTGACCACCCGAAGACCGTTTGCCATATAGGACAGGATTTTACATGGATAGGAAGTCGCGTTAAAATCGGCGTCCGGATTTTGTGTGCTTAATCCAATATGGCAACTCTGAATGAACCTTATATAATCCTCTCCCGAAAGCAATCCATCAAAAGTAACAGTACATTCGCACCGTTCAGACAACTGAGTAATCATATCTTGTATATGCTTTGTCTCTTCCGCAGAACCAAACCCTAAAATATGTATATGATAATTCGCCGGCAAATAAGCAGCGGCAGAAACCGCCGCGGTTGCCCCTCCTTTGCGGGGATCAAAAGTTCCGGCATAAACACAATGAATGATGCGTTCATTCTCTTGGTTCAAGCGCAGAAAATCGCTTGGGCCGTTTCGTTTCGGCTCAACCTGATATGTACCGTGAATAATCACATAAGGCTTGTTGTGCACATTGAGCATACGGTTAAGCAATTCGGTTGGAAAAATATAACTGTCAGCTGATTGCAGAATTTCAATCTCCTTGTTTCGAAGTTTCGTATCTCCTATAACATCTGCATATATTTCCTCTACTTCCAGGATGAGATGAAACCGTTTTATGCGATGTGCCAAATGCACCAAACGCATATAACCCAACGAGTGATACACCAAAATTTTCTCGTTTTTCTTTACATGAAGCAATTCCAAAAACAAAAACAACTTCATCGAACCTAAACTTACGGCTTTTTGTATTTTGTTTCCCCACGGAAATGTAAAAAACAGTTTCAGTGTTTGCATCGGGTTTATCTCTTTCAGACAACCCCTGTAACAATGCTTTGTATCGCTTGTGCCGCTTGCGGATATGATTTCCGTACGGTAACCTATATGGTTTAATGCCTGACAAATATAGTCCATTTTGTTAGTCGCCGCAAGCACATAGCCGCGCTTTTGTTCCGCATTGTCCGGCGTATCATAATATGCAATATATTTGATGGTTTTCATTCAAAACCTCCTAATGCTCGACTGCCTTTAAGAGCTGAAATTATGTGTATTACTTCGCTTATCACCGTAAAAGATTTTCAAACAATTGAACATACTGCAATAAATTGCTGTTTTTATCAAAATTCTTTCTTGCAAAGGCAACACAGTTTTCACTGTATATCTCTTTTCCGTTTCTTAAAACCGTAAGTACGCAAGCAAGATAATCCTCTACACTTTCAGTCGGGCAAACAATACCGCATCCCTCTCCGACTAATTCAGGGTTTGCCGTTGTCGGAAAGCATACAACCGGTGTTCCGCAAGCAAGCGCTTCTGCACTGACTTTTCCAAAAGTTTCTTCAAGTGAAGGCTGTATAAACACATCTGCTAAACTGTAATACTCTGCCAGTTCTTCCGCCGAATTTGTGGGGGGAATCCGTATCACACGCTCATTCCAGTTGCGTTCTTCCTTCATATCTCCAACGATAAGTAATCTTTGGTCGTCCGTTAATTTTTGGGCCAGCTCATAAACAGTGTCTAATCCTTTTTCCTTATTCCAACCGCTTGCAACACATAAAATGATTTTTTTGTTTTCTAAATTCAGTCTTTTCCGCAAGCCATTATCTGTACGCGGTCGAAAAGACTCCAAATCAATCCAATTATAAATACGCACAAATTCTTTTGCATTTCTAAACACAGGTGCTTTTTTTGCCTCATTGGTAATCCAATCGGAAACTCCGACAACTGCAAGGCGGGGAATTGCACCGAAAAGTTTTTTCTTATCTTCCAAAATATCATGTGTCTTATCAAAGAACCAGCTTTTGTTATATCTCTTTAAGCTGGGGCAGTCCCCACAGCTTTGTTGCCATTTATAGCAATTATCAACGGTATAGTGGCAACACTTACCTGTGTAAAACCAGCAATCGTGCAAAACCACCACCGTGGCAATATCTTTCTCAGCGAGATACTTTAACAGCATGGGGATATTTATATAATTTCCGTGCAAATTTCTCAGTAAAACAATATCCGGTGAAAATTCATCCATAAATGCGAGCAAGCGTTTTGTTGCTCCAACGGAAAAATACCCTTGCCTGCCGCTGACACGGGATAACAATCCGTGCAGTTTGGTATCCCATTGGTTTCCGATAATAAATTCTTTTTCAGGGTTAACGGAAGGACCTTTAGAGTATGCAGTTACACACTCATCGCCGCGATTTTCAAAAAATGTACTTATTTCGTGGCATGTTCTACCCGTTGATGCAATCTTATTTACCGCATTGATTTGTAGGATTTTCATTTTTGCCGCCTCCAAAGCATTATGCCATAAAAAAGAATTGATAATACGGATGGCACTTAATAAGGTATGCGATTAAAATAACAGTAACAGCCACGTATGCAAGTGTACGCTCCTCTTTGCGCAAAGATAGCAGCACTTCCGGTATTGTAATCATAATGAAAAGTGAATAGTATTGCTGAATACGCATAAATCCCTGATTTTGAAATATCAGCAAAGAAGACATCAAGGTTAAATATGTGATATTACACAGTAAATTTGCATCTTCGCGCCGTTTTCGAATGAAAGGATACACGCACAATACCACAAAACACAATAAAGTCAAAATCAGCGCATATGTTTCCGCACCGCCGACTGCATAGTCAACTTGTTCTTCCGAAAATCCCATATACAATGCAACCGGGCCGTAAAGCCGCTTGCCCAAGATTGCGACCACTGCAGTAATTCCGGACATAGTAATAACATACGGTTTTGTAATTCGGATATGGGCAATAAAATAATACGGAATAAACACCAACGATGATTTATGCAGCATAAAGGCTATAAAAGCAATCACCAAAAACTTAAGTAACTTTTTCTCTTTAATATATTTATATCCGACAAAAACAATCAACGCTGTTGCAAGCGTTTGTCTGTGGCCTGTCACTGAATAAAATGCATAAAACAAAGCAGAATAAATTATAAAACTTAAACACGGCATAGAAGAATTTTTGTAAATCCACACCGCCATGGAAATAGTAAAAACAGCCGCAATGAAAAGCAGAAAGACTTGATAATCCCCACAAAATATTTGAAATATTTTTTCAAGGAGCGGATAGCCGGGGTCTTTAATTTCCAAGCCGTGGAACAAATAATTCCAATTCTGCAGTAAAATGGTTTTCCAAGGGGTGCTTTTCACCTTCTCAAACAAGTAGTAATACTGATCCGTATCAGATCCGACGGAGATGTGCCGCAATCCTGAAATGAGAATCCACTGCATTGAAACGATTGCACAGTATATTTTCTTTTTTTTGTCTGATTTATTATACAGTAACAGGAATCCCCAAAAACAAATCAACGCAATGTTGACAAGATATACTAACATCTCCCCACTCCTTTCTTTTACAAAATACGGCCGATTACCTTACATTCGGCTTGCAACGGTATTTTTCAAATCCGCATAAAGCATTTTTTTCATTTTTGCGGCGTCATGACAGCGGTTACCGCATACATAAGCATTTTCAGCCAAAGTACCAAGCAGGGCGGGATTTTCAATACAATCCGAAAGTTTTTCAGTGAGCTCCGCCTCATTATCAGCCACCAAAGCGCAATTATTTTTCAGTAAATGGTCAATCGACGCGACATCTTTCGGTCCAACCGCCAAAATAGGTCTTGCCGCTTTAAAATAATCCACGATTTTCGTAGAAAATGACTGGCGCACAGCAAGTTTGTTTTTTAAATCCAACGCCTCTGTATGCACCAAAATATCCGCATCGGATTGAATGTGCGGAATTTCGCTCGCCGGCACCGTACCCATCAAATACGACACGCCGTCTATATCCAAAGCCTGTTGCATTTTTGCGGTCAACGGTGTCGCCGTGTAAATACGAAGTTCCGCTTTTGTACCGTCAGCGTTAATCTTTTTCAGTGCTTTGGCAATGACCGCAAGCGACTTCCAACGATTTGTACCGATATTACCCGTAAACACCAGTTGCAATGGTGTATTGTAAGAAGTCTTCAACTGCGGCTGTTCGGAAAAATCAGCACATTTTGTCAAGACCTTACATTCAGGCGTAAACACTTTTTCATATTCACGCTTTTGTATATCGGAAATCACATAGAGAATTTTGCATTTTTCAATAGTCTTTTTTACTTTTTTTCGCTTATGCAAGCGGTCTATCCAATAAAGCGGCGACAGAGAAAACTGCCGCAATGTATAACAGTCATCCGAAATATACCCCAGCATCGGGACATTTGTGTACTCCTGAATGAAGCAAGCTATATCGTTCAGATATGATGAATAATATACCGGCTGAAAAATTAAATCCGGCTTAAAATCATCAATAAAGTCCAATAGTTCCTGCGATTTCCAATGCCCAAATTTCCATGTTAAATCTCTTGCCCAAAACAGAACAGTCCAGCGTTTTTTTCTGGCAAATGTCTTAACATTGGATTCTTCGGCGCTTTTCTTAAAGCCCTTTAAGGCTTCAATATCTATTTTTTTGCCGGACGGACTGCGCTTATCCTTTAAATTTTTTAACAAGGATTTTTCCGAAATTTCAAAGCACGCAGAAACAATCGGATCCAAATCCGTCACCGTTCGGCAAGATATGTTTGCGAATTTCAAATCCGGAATACCCTCAAATATATTGGAAAAAGAATTGCCGAAGCTGTTTTCTTTTGACCATGGAGTATCGGAAATTACCAATATCCGCATTATCTCACCGTCCTCTATGATTCAAATAAAAGCCCAAAAACCGCGCCATAACAGAAAATCCGAACAAGCGATAAACAAGATATGCCATACTAACTTTTTTCCCCATATGGTTTTCGGAAATCCGTTCTTTGCAAACTGCCTGAATACGCCGCAGAATTTCAGAACGCTGTCCTTTTGTAAGTTCGGTGCGGTAACAGAGCGCACTTGCAATCAAGACATGATACATCAAATAACTCATCAATGCCTTTTGAATACGTTGGTCGCTGTTTTCAATCACATCAACGGATTTTTCCAAAATACTGCAATAGTCGCACAGATGATGATAGTCGACAGTAGCAGAAATTGAATCTTCGCGTTGCTTTCTGTATATATAAAAATATTCATCGGAAAAAGCCATAGTCGGTAGACAAGAAAACAACCTGATTGCCCATTCCAAATCTTCGGTTTTTAAATTCTTCACAAACAGGAGTTTGTTTTCAGTTATAAATGCACGGGAAATCGCCATAGAGCACGCTGAAATCATCAGTTTATCCTCAGCTACAAGTCGATTCAGTACACTGCACGGCTCCCCATGATTTAACTCTGACAGAGTCCGCAACGGCACATCTTCATATTTATCGCCCGATTGCTGATAGCATCTATGCCCGTACTGCACTGCATCTGCTTTTGTCTCCCTGATGATTTCTGCCAATTTAGACAGCATAGAACAATCGCATAAAAAATCATCACTGTCCACAAAACAAAGGTAGTCACCGCCGGCTGCCCGAATTCCTGCATTGCGTGCATCGGAAAGCCCGCCGTTTTCTTTATGTATCACGGAAACACGGCTGTCCTTTTCCGCGTAAGCGTCACAAAGTGCAGGACAATTATCCGGTGAGCCGTCGTCAACCAAAATCAATTCAAAATCGTCATAATCCTGCTCTAAAATGCTTTCCACGCACTGCGCTAAATACTCTTCCACATTATAAACCGGCACAATTACACTGAATTTCATAAGAACTCCTTACGATTCAAAATAGTTGGCGTACCATTTTTCAAATACATAAATCGCCCACAGTATGCCGTTATGGTTGCGTTTCCCCGAAAGATGCTCTTGCAAAAGCAACTGCACATAATCGGGATTGAGCAAGCCCTGCTTTTCTAAAATGACCGGATCTAAAGCTGCCGTAAGTTCCTCGCGCAACTCATTTTTCAACCAGTCTGCCATCGGTACGGAAAAACCTTTTTTGGGTGCCGTCAACAGTTTTTCGGGAATTAAATCCGAAAAAGTTTCTTTTAAAATAATCTTTTTATTTCCCGATTTGATTTTAAAATCCGCAGGAATTTTCGCCGCTAATTCCACAACATCCGGATACAACACAGGCACTCTGGTTTCCAAAGATGCCAGCATACTGGCTCTATCGACTTTGAAAAGCATATCGCCTTCCAAAACCACCTTCAAATCGGTGTAAAGCGTTCTATCCACTTCACAGGCAGAATCGGCATACCGATCGTAATACGCTCTAATAAAATTCAAAGCGTCACTGCCGTCATACCGCAAAAGTTGATTTATGGTATCGCATTTTGCTCCGAGACACATTAAATTTCTGCGTTGTGTAAAAATATCCGCACGGCTGTTTTCAATCACCTTATTTGCTTTGCGCACCAACGCATGGTTGGCAGGCAGTAGACGCACCGCAGGTTCAATCACACCTTTGCGCATAAGTCGAGGCAGTTTATTGTATAAATCGCTGTAATAGCCAATTAAATATTTATCATATCCTGCAAACAGTTCATCACCCGCATCGCCTGTTAAAACCACTTTAACCTCCTGCCGTGCAAGTTGTGACACCGTGTAGGTCGGGATAAGCGAAGAATCGGCAAACGGCTCGTCCATATTGGCAAGCAACCGGTCAATATTATTCAGCATATTTTTATAGTCGATAAAATAAACATGGTGATTGGTACGGTGCTGCTTTGACGCCAACGCGGCACGGTCGCTTTCGTCGTAATTCTTATCCCGAAAACCAATCGTAAATGTGTTTACCGGCGCGTCGGAAATCGAAGACATAATACCGGTAATAATCGTGGAATCAATACCTCCGCTCAAAAATGCGCCTATAGGCACATCGGAAACCATACAATGCTCTACTGCATCAAATAAAGTCTTGCGAAGCACCCTCTTGCACTCGTCGTAATCGGTAATTTTATCTTTTTCATTGTAAACTACATCCCAATATGGTGCCGTTTCGATTTCGCCCGCTTCGGAAACGGTCATATAATGTGCAGCAGGCAGTTTATAAACATTTTCCAGTATTGTCAACGGTGCGGGAATGTATGTCAGCATTAAATACTGAGCAAATGCAGTTTTGTTAATCCGTTTTTCAATTAGATTTGTGGAAAATATGCTTTTTAATTCCGATGCAAAAATAAATGCATTTTCGGTTTTTGTGTAATATAAAGGCTTTTCACCGATTCTGTCACGGGCAAGGAACAACGATCCGTCATTTAAATTATAAATGGCAAATGCAAACATACCTTTCAGTACATTTGTGCAATCCTTGCCGTATTCCTCAAAAGCGTGTAAAACAACCTCTGTATCTGATTCGGTATGAAAAATATGTCCTTTCTCCAAAAGCGTTTTGCGAATGTCACGGTAGTTATAAATTTCTCCGTTAAATACGATTTTGAGAGTACCATCCTCATTTGTAATTGGCTGCTTACCCGTGGAAAGGTCAATAATTGACAGTCTTGTCATACCGATTGCCATGTGCGAATCCGTATAATTTCCGTTATCATCGGGACCGCGGTGGTAAATACGCCCGTTCATTTCATTGATTAACTTTTCATTTAGGTCTTTTTCGCTGTTTTTAAAAAATTCAAAACCGTTAATACCACACATAGAACTACTCCTGTTTTTTTGATTTCCGCCTGGAAATCACGCGCAAATATTTATGAACGGAAAAGTGTAGGGTATATGACTAATATGTGCTTCCGTCACAAATTCTCCTTATACCACTCTATTGCGAGCTTTATTCCGTCTTGGAAACTGTATTCGGGGTCATAGCCTAACAGGCGTTTTGCTTTTGAAATGTCAGCGTTTGAATGCTTGATGTCACCCTTACGGTCAGGGCCGAAATTCGGCTCGATATTGACGCCGAGAGCTTTTGTAAGCCCATAGTAAATGTCAATCAGATATTCTCTGCCGCCGTAAGCAATATTGTACGCCTCGCCTGCTGCTTCGTGGGGGGCAAGACAAGCCTTTAAGTTTGCCTCAATAACGTTGTCAATATAGGTAAAATCACGGCTTTGTTTGCCGTCACCGTTGATGGTGGGTGTTTCGCCGTGCATTAACTGTTTTAAAAACTTCGGGATAACCGCCGCATATGCGCCGTCGGGGTCCTGCCGACGCCCGAATACATTGAAATAACGCATACCGTAGGTATCCAAACCGTAAAGCTTGGTATAGAGCTTTGCCCATTCCTCGTCACAGCGTTTTGTAAGCGCATAGGGGGAAAGAAGATTTCCCTCTCTGCCCTCGGTTTTAGGCAAATTCGGCTCGTCACCGTAAACGGAAGAAGAGGAAGCGTATACAAACTTTTTCACGCCGTTTTGACGTGCCGCTTCCAGCATATTCAAAGTGCCTTCAATATTGTTTCTGCAATAAAACAGCGGCATTTCAATGGAACGGGGAACACTGCCCCACGCCGCCTGATTGAGAACATAATCCACACCCTTACAGGCTTCCATACAAGTGTCTAAATCCTTGATATCGCCTTTTATAAAGGTGTAATTCGGATTACCTTTAAACAAATCCACATTTTCCTGCTTACCTGTGGAGAGGTCGTCAAGTGCTTTTACTTTACAGCCTTTTTCGAGAATTGCCTCGCAAAGATTTGAACCGATAAAGCCCGCCGCACCTGTAACAAGAAAGGTTGTATTTTCGGGAAAGGTTAATTCTTTATAGCCCATAAATTATAATCTCCAATAGTTATATCCTGCCGCTTCGTATGCTTTGCGGTCAAGAAGTCCTTTGATATCCACAAGCACTTTTGTGCTGTTGTCGCCCGCTTTGAACATCTTGTCAAAGTCGGCGGCAGCAAGGTCTTTGAACTGCTCATGCGCCACTGCCAAAATCACAGCATCGCAGTCTTTAATCGTTTTCATATCGACAAACTCAATGCCGTAGAGTCTCTTTGCCTCGTCTGCATCAGCGGCAGGGTCGGCAATTTCGGCAGTAATGCCGTACTCCTGAAGTTCTTTATAGATATCAATAATTTTGGTATTACGCGTATCGGGGCAGTTTTCCTTGAAAGTAAAGCCGAGAATTGCTACCTTTGCATTCTTAATGGAAACATCGGCTTTGATTAAGTTCTTGACGGTACTTTCCGCAACATATTTGCCCATATCGTCATTGATGCGTCTGCCCGACAGAATAATCTGGCTGTGATAGCCCATTTCCTCCGCCTTGTAGGTGAGGTAGTAGGGGTCAACACCGATGCAGTGGCCGCCAACAAGGCCGGGATAGAATTTTAAGAAATTCCATTTTGTGCCCGCCGCTTTCAAAACAGACTGTGTATCAATTCCCATTTTATTGAAGATAATGGAAAGCTCGTTCATAAAGGCGATATTGATGTCGCGCTGGCTGTTTTCAATGACCTTTGCTGCCTCGGCAACCTTAATGTTCTCGGCACGGTGCACACCCGCTTCAACAACCAATTCATATACCTTTGCAACCTCGTCCAAGGTTTCTTCGTCCATACCGCTGACGATTTTGGTAATGGTTTCGAGTCTATGTACTTTATCACCGGGGTTGATGCGCTCAGGGCTGTAACCTACTTTGAAATCCACGCCGCATTTTAATCCCGACTCTCTTTCCAAAATCGGCACGCAAACATCTTCTGTAACACCGGGATATACGGTACTCTCATACACAACGATAGAACCTTTTTGGAGATTGCGGCCCACAATTTCGGAAGCGCCTTCCACAGGTGTCAAATCGGGTGTATGGTCATCGTTTACAGGCGTGGGCACGGCAACGATGTGGAATTTCGCCTCACGAAGTTTTGCTTCATCGGCAGTGAAATCTACCGCACAGGCTTTGATTGCCTCGTTGCCCACCTCATTTGTGGGGTCAATGCCGTTTTTGTAAAGCTCAATTTTTTTGGCGTTCAGGTCAAAACCGACCACTTTCACCTTTTTGGAAAAGGCAACAGCAATGGGCATACCCACATAGCCAAGGCCTACCAATGAAATTTTTTCTTCACCGTTTAAAATTTTCTCATACAAGGACATATTCTTTCTCCTCTTCCTTTGCAATTTGTTCTATGTAAGCGTTCGCTACAAAATTCCTGTCAAATTCGCGTTCCATTTTCCGCCTGCCGCGCTTGCCCATTTCGACCTGACGGTCATATGGCGTGTTGAGCAGATTTTCCATCGCCTGTGCAAGGGACTCCGCGTCTTGCACTCGACAGCCGAAGCCTGTAACACCTTCTTCAAAAGTTTCGCGGCAACCGGGAATATCGGTTGCAATCACCGGTCTGCCCGTTGCGGCCGCTTCGAGCAAGACATTCGCCATTCCCTCGTGATATGATGGGTGCACTAGGCAATTACATTTCCTTACAAGGTCATGCACCTCAGCCTGCGTTTTTTGACCATGGTAAATGATAATACCGCGCTCATGCAAATCGTCTACCCGATTTTTCAATGCGTCCTCTTCATACCAACCGACCACATGAAATTCCGTGTTTGGATATTTCTGCTTGATTTTTTCGGCGGCATCAAAAAACTCATTATAGCCTTTATCGGCGCGAATGCGGGACACCATAATAAATTTGGTTACACCGTCATCCGCAGGAAAATCCTCGTAAGTCTGCATTTGTAAATTCACACCGGAACCCGGTAAAATCCGAATAGGCGTTTGCGGAGAAATCACACCGGCTTCCAACATTCTTTTATAATTTTCGTTGTTTTGAAAGAAAACACACGAGGAATCCTTATATGCATATTTTTGCAATGTCAAAATCAGTTTTGACAAAACGCTTTTCCTTTGCAACACACTGCCCAATCCCGTGATATTGTTAATATACGGTGTTTTTGTGCTTTGGCAGGCGAAGCTGCCGTAAATATTCGGCTTAACCGTATATGTCAGCACCACATCGGGTTCGTATTTCTGAATTAACGCCTTACACGCTTGCAAGAGTTTTAAATCTTCCAGCACATTTTTACCGTGGCGGCTGACTGCGATATTCACCGTTTCGCAACCCATTTGTTCTAATTCCTCAGCGTGCTCTCCCAGCGGATAACAGACAATCACTTGAAAGTTTTGCCGTAGGAAAGCCCGCAGAATTTCTTTTCGGAAATGAATGATGGTACTCTCCTCATTTGCGAGTATTAAAACCTTAGCCATTGTTCAACGCCTTCACAATCTTTTCTGCAATTTGTTTTGCGGACATTCCGTACTGTTCACGCAGATACGCTTGGTTGCCGACCCGCGTTGCATACATATCCTGCATACCGATACGCATTAAATATGCCTTTTTAGACGGCATTTCCGCCATCACTTCCGCAACGGCACTGCCGAAACCGCCGACGATATTATGTTCCTCACAGGTCACAATCAAATCAAAATCCTTCGCACATGCGCAAATGACATCTTTGTCAATAGGTTTCACGGTGGGGAAAGTATAGACGGCAGGCGAAATTCCTTGCTGTTTCAGCAAATCGTATGCGCCCTGCACCTCTTCAAAAATCGCTCCCGTGGAAAAAATTGCAATTTTTTCACCGTCGTGCACGGGAATGGCTTTCCCGATTTGGAAATTCTCTATACGGTCATGAATCCGCTTTTCGCCGCCTCTGCCAAGACGCAGATAGCAAGTACCATCGTATTGCGCGATTGCCTTTGTCGCCTCCTGCGCCTCCACCAAATCACCGGGCGCCATCACCACAACATCAGGCAATGCACGAAGAATGGCAATATCCTCGGTTGCATGGTGACTCATTCCCAACGAGCCGTACACAAATCCGCCGCCGATACATACGATTTTAACATTCGCGTTGTGATACGCACAATCGTTACGGATTTGCTCTAAACAGCGAAGCGTGGGAAAGTTTCCGATGGAATAGGTAAATACCGTTTTCCCTTCTAATGCCATACCTGCGGCGACCGTTGTCATATTCTGCTCTGCAATCCCTGCGTTGGTAAACTGATCGGGCAACTGCTCCCAAAACGGCTTTAACACGCCGAACCCAAGGTCGCCTGTAACCAATTCTATGTTTTTATCTTCTTTTGCTATTTCTACCAATGTTTTAACAAATGTATCTCGCATACTGTTCCCTCCCTTACACCTTATGCTCTCTTTCGCCGCTTGCGGGTGTCGCTTCTACGCGGCGCATTTTCTCGGGATAGGTTGTATTCCAAGTGTACGAAAATGTGTGGTCATTGCCGATATCGTCCTGTGGGGTGGGACTTACGGGATTTTCTATCCCGTCCGGCGTATACGGGTCGGTAACACCCGCAGGCATATGTGCATGCAATTCCGAAACGGCGGTATCATATTCCCAGCCGTCATGGGGGAAACGGTAATGCCAAAGAATATCGTTTTGCATATAGGAAACGCCGCATCCTTTTACGGTATTGGCAATAATCACTGTCGGCTTATGGTCGGATTTCTCGGCATTCTGTGCCGCTTGCTGAAATGCGTTGTGCAGCGCCGTATGGTCATTGCCGTCGATTTCCAGCACATGCCAACCGAAAGCACGCCACTTGTCGCCGAAATCTTCCAATTCAATGGTGTTCTCATTAAAATCAAGACTTTGCATATGGTTGTGGTCCACAATCGCCACCAGATTATTTAAGCGGAAATGGTTGGCGAACATCGCCGCCTCCCATACGGAGCCTTCGTCGCATTCCCCGTCGCCCAAAACCACATACGCCTTGTGGGTTTTGCCGTCTTTTTTTGCGGCATACGCCATACCGACTGCGGCGGAAAGTCCGTGTCCCAATGAGCCGGTGGAAAAATCCACACCGGGCAAATGGTGCGACACATGTCCTGACAGCCGACTGCCGTTTTGATAATGCGTTTTCAGTTCTTCCACTGCAAAGAAGCCGCTTTCTGCAAGCGCGGCATAAATCGCCGCCCCCGCGTGCCCCTTGCTGAGAATAAAGCGGTCACGGTCTGCCCGATCGGGAATGTCGGGTGAAACATGCATAACATCCGCATACAGCACGGCAATAATATCCGCTACGGACAAAACGGCGCCTATATGACTGCCGCCGGAAAGGTGCGTCATTTCAACACCGTGGCGTCGGATTAGCCAAGCAAGTTGTTCGCTGGTATATTTTGTGTTCATTTTTTACTCCCTCTCCGTTTCACACATCCGAAACCGAAATTAACTGCCGAAGTTCTGCCTCGGTCAATGTCCAACCGAGACTTTCCATATTTCCCGTAATCTGCGACGGCCGTTTTGCACCGACCAGCACTACGGAATCCTCTAAATAATCCAAAATAAACCGAATTGCCACCGCGGCAAGGGAAACGCCGTGCGCTTCGGCAATCGGGCGCATGGCATCGACAATCCGTAAATTTTGTGCCAACTTTTCGCCATGGAAATTAACATAGATTTCGCGGCTGCGGCGGTCATCAGTACCGAAATTCGTATTTTCTTTTGTGTATTTCCCCGTCAGAATTCCTTGACCCAGACTGCCCCAAGTCATCGGGGTAACACCTAATTCCTTTTGAACGGCGGTCAAATCCTGTTCCCATTTGCGGCAGGCCAGCGAAAACTCGTCCTGACAATTAACAAACTGCCCTTTATACGGCAACAACTCGTCCAAATTCTCGCCGTGAATATTGGAAAGCCCGAACGCGCGGATTTTCCCCGCTTTGCGCAACTCCTGTAGTTTCTCCACAACCGCTTCAATCGGAGTGGTTTTATCACGGTAATGAACGGTGTAAACATCAATATAATCGGTGTTTAAACGCTGTAAAGTGCCATTCAATGCCTCTTCAATATAAGCAGGCGAATTGTCATATACGGTTTTGCCGTTACCTGTGCGCACGCCGAATTTCGACTCGATGATAACCTCTTGCCGATGCGAACCGAGCCCTTTTGCAAGCGTCAGCTCCGACTGACCGAGTCCGTATGTATCCGCCGTATCGAAAAAATTGACGCCGTTTTCCAGTGCGGTATGCACCGCCTCAATCAAATCCTGCTCGGAAACCGTTCCCCAGCCGTAGCCGCCCATCGGGCAACCGCCCATACAGATGCGGGAAACCTTTAAATCGGAGTTTTTTAATGTAATATATTCCATAACAACCTCTTAACGATGCTCTTTTTTTATTAAAAACCCAAACGCTTTTTTAAAAACCTCTGCCAGTGTTTTAAACAGTATGTATATATCGGTTTTAAATGACACCGTTTGTGCATACCGTACACGCAGAGCGTTTTTCTTTTTCAGTACATATTTTTCATACATTTCATCGGCATTTTCGCCGCCGACGATTTCGTCCAGATTGATAAACTCAACGGAACTGTAATCCGTAATGCCGGGGCGCACCTGCAAAATCTGCTTTTCTTCGCCCGAATACTGTTCTACATATCGCAAAAGCTCCGGCCGCGGTCCAATCAGACTCATTTTTCCGGAAAACACCTGCAAAAGTTGGGGCAGTTCGTCCAGTTTGGTTTTTCGCAGGACATTCCCGACTTTGGTAATGCGGCTGTCATGTAATGCCGTAGTACCGCCGCCGATTTTGTCGGCATTTTTTACCATGGAACGGAATTTGCATATTTTAAACGGTTTTTCAAGATAACCGCCGCGTTCTGCCCGATAGAACACAGGAAACCCGGATTCCGCCGCAATTACCGCGGCGATAATCAAATAAACAGGCCACAAAAAAAGCAGAGCAATTCCCGAAATACAAAAATCCAATATCCGCTTTATGTATCGGTTATAAATGCCGTTATATGCCGCCTGCTTTTTCATGCATAATCCTCCTGTACACATTTTTTGCCATTGTATCGCCCATATAATATCATTATTTTCTCACGAAAAGCACTGTAAACAACCCATAAAACAGGTCATAAATATACATCTACAATCATACCACAAACGGCTGTTTAATGCAATAGAAAAAGGCGAAAAAATCGCCGTAAAAAATAAAACTGCCGCCCGTATTCCGAGCGGCAGTTTTATTAACTGTTATCAGTCGTTTGTGTAAGGCATAAGAGCTATCTGTCTTGCTCTTTTAATAGCTGTTGTAAGCTCTCTCTGATGATATGCACAGGTACCTGTTACACGGCGGGGAAGAATCTTTGCTCTGTCCGATGTGTAACGGCGAAGCTTTGCAGTATCTTTATAATCAATCTTATCAACCTTTTCTACACAGAAAGCGCAAACTTTTTTGCGGCCTTTTCTGTTAGGTCTTGCACTCTTATCGTATGCCATTATAGTATTCCTCCTGTTTCAGAATAAATCAGAACGGAAGCCCCTCATCGTCATCTGCGGCGAAGGGGAATCCCTGAGAATTGTCATCGGGTAAAACCGAAAAACTGCCTGCGTCTGCGCTCTGGTAAGATACAGCGGGAGCTGTTTCCTGCCTTGCCGCGCCGAAGCTGCCGCCTTCATTCTTGCTTCCGCAGAAAGAAACATTGTCGGCAACAACATCGTATGCAGTACGCTTATTTCCGTTTTTGTCCTCATAATTGCGGACTTGAAGAGAGCCCTGAACGGCTATCATCTGGCCTTTTTTGAAAAATCTTGTAACAAAATCAGCCGTTTGACGCCAAGCGACAACGCTTATAAAGTCAGTCTGCTTCTCTTCGCCCTGTTTTTGAAAACGGCGGTCAACCGCAACCGTAAAAGAAGTTACGGACAAGCCGTTTTGCGTTGTGCGAAGCTCGGGGTCGGCAGTAAGTCTGCCCATAATAATTACACTGTTTAACATAAACTTTCCTCCCGATTAGTTCTTCACAATCAATGTGCGGAGAACACCGTCAGTAATCTTCGCAATACGGTCAAGTTCTGCGGGGAATTTGGGATCTGCCTCATAATTATAGAGAACATAATAACCCTCAGCCTCGTCATTGATAAGGTAAGCAAGCTTTCTCTTACCCCACTCATCAACGCTTTCAAGAGTGCCGTTTGACTCGATAAGAGCCTTGAATTTTTCGGTAAGCTCTTTTGCAGCCTCCTCACCCTTTGCAAGTGAGAAAACCATAACAGTCTCGTATTTTGACATTCTTTACACCTCCTTGTGGACTCTGTCCCCCGAACTTTCCTCGGGAGAAAGGATTATGGATTTAAAAATTTATCCATAGCGAATGTAGATTATACCAACAAATTAAAGCAAAGTCAAGATTTTTTTATCGTTTTAATTTATATTCTGCTTTTCTTTTGCCGCCTGTTCGTTCTTTTCCACAACAACGAAAAACAATGTTACCATTAAAAGGTACGGCAGCGGGCAGAAAATACCCGGATTTACAAGGGACATAAATTCAAGGCTTATATACGACAAAAATACCGTAATATTAAAAAGCGTTGTTCTGCGCCACAAAAGCACATTTCGGCGTATAAACTGATACATATAAGCCGCTATTCCCACAATACCGAAGCTTGCCGCAATCTGTATAGGCTCGCAGTGATACCAGCAAAGGGCAAATTCCTTCGATGCGTGAACATCTCTGTTGCCCATATACCCAAGTCCCGTACCGAAAACGGGATTGTTCAGAAAGTCGTTAATTCCCCTTGCATAATGAATTGTACGAACCTCGTTTTTCTCGCCCATCAAAAATCCGCTGATAGCTGAAAAAAGCCTGTCAATCGTACTGCCCAAAAACGATATAAAATAGCGTGAGAATATTAAGAATCCGAATAAAAAGCAACCGCAGATAATAACATACGCCAACCTTCTGCGCTTATCGTACAGCATATACATCACTATGCACATTACAATTTCAAGAGAGCCGAAAACCATTCCGCCTCTGGAGCCTGTCAGCAAAATTGCAAAATAGAAAAGGAAACCCAAAACCGTAGCATAAGGCTTCTTGTTCGCCGCAAAGAAAGCAAAAGGCATTACCAACATAAGAATTGTTGAGCAGTTATTTCGCCACTGCATAAACAGGATGCTTTTTGTTTCGAGCACTGTGTTTATGTTGATTATGTAATATGAAAATACCGTAAAAGCGGCAAAGCAACCGGTAAGAACCATAATTTTTGTTACCAATTCAGAGAGCGAATACTCAGCGTTATCCCTAATGTGGGCGTGGAACATCAGATATACAAAAACCATCGCGAAGCCCAAGCCCAGCATATGATAAATCGAAGTCAGCGAAAAATACTCCTTTAATGTGATAAAGCCTAATCCTCCCAACAGTATTGCAACCGAAACAAAAACCATAGGTTTTAGAAGCTCGCCCTTTAACGACCATTTGCCTTTGTAAGCAATAAAATGGAACAGTATGCAGAATACAACGGGCACAAATATCCACTTGTAGCCCATAAACACATCAAAGGAATCGTAACACTTAATTGCAATAAGGGCAGTCATCATAAAAGGCGCAAGACCTACCATGATATCGTCGCTTATGATAAGGCACGCCCCGATAATCAGCGCAAAAACGAGAGTCCCCTTAATTTCAATCTGTTTACCCGGGAACAAGGAGCTCAGCGTTGTAAAAAGTCCCGCAAAGGCAAAAAGGAACGCCATCCATTTATCGCTTAAAAGAAATGAACGAAGTTTTTTTATATTTTCAAGTGATTTTTCCGATTTAAAAATCAATTCCATATCTATACCTCGATACTTTATCATCATAAATTATAATTAAAAACGGTGATAAATCAACAGTTGTTACAATAATTTAATAATTATTACAAAAATCTTACATCAAAATTAAAATATAGAACTTGACATTGCAGTGCGGTGTGCCATAATTGTACTGTAAGTCCTTATAACCACGCAAGGAGTGAGAATTATGATATTATCTGTTAACGGCATTACAAAAAGCTTCGGTGAAAAGCAGGTTTTGAAGGGAGTATCTTTCAGTACAAAAAGCGGCAAAGCGCTGGGAGTCTTAGGCCGCAACGGTGCGGGAAAAACCACTATAATACGCATAATTATGGGCGTGTTCGGCGCTGATTCGGGCTCCGTTACTCTTGACGGCGCTCCATTAAACCCGCAAAAGGTAAAAATAGGATATCTTCCCGAAGAACGGGGGCTTTATCCAAAAAAAAGAATAACGCAGCAGCTTTTATACTTTGCTGAGCTTCGCGGTACTGACAAAGAAACTGCTTTGAAAAATGCAGACAGGCTTTTTAAAAAACTCCAAGTTGAGCAATATAAAAACGCAAAGCTTGAAACTCTTTCAAAGGGAAATCAGCAAAAAATTCAGCTTATCGCAACTCTTATTACCGACCCCGATATTGTAATTCTTGACGAGCCGTTTTCGGGATTAGACCCTGTTAATGCCGCCATACTTAAAGACATTGTAAAAGAACTGATAGCCGACGGCAAGCTTGTTCTTTTTTCAAGCCATCAAATGAATTACATTGAGGAATTCTGCGACGATATTTTAATTCTCAACGGCGGAGAAATCGTATTGAGCGGCAACATTCAGAAAATCAAGCGCAGTTACGCGAGAAACATAATTGAAATCAAAAGCGAAAATTCCGATGCGGTAAAAGAAAGGCTGAACAGTGCAAAAAATAACTTTATAAAGCATATCGAAGCCGAAAAGAATACCGTTACCGTAACGCTTGCAGATGAAAGCGACAAATCAAAGCTTATTGAGCTGATTGCGCAATCGCAAATTGACGCTGACGAAATTAAGGTTAAGGAACCCACGCTCAACGAAATTTTTGTAAGCTATACGGAGGGCAGGATATGAAGCAGTTTTTCAGAGTTTTCCGTTTTGAATACGGGAACTATGCCAAAGACAAAATTTTTATAGGACTTACCGCCGTGCTCTTAGCCCTTGTAACCGCGGTGCTTTTCTTCCCCAGATTTAAGGGCGAAAACGGCGGCAGCATTTTCGCAGGGGAAAGCGAAACGCCTGTGCTTGCAGTAATCGACAAAACCGAAGAGGGCGGCATTGCCGAATTCCTTTCCGCCGCGATGCAGGGGTATGAAATAAAACCAACCGAGGGAGATATTGAGAGCGCAAAAGCCCTTGCGGAAAACGGGGAATATGAATCAATAATTGTTGTCACCTCCCCGCTTGAATATACATATGTTGTAAAAAATATGGGACTTTACGACAGCACCTCCGCCATGCTTGACGAGCTTTTGCTTACAAGATACCGCACCATGTATTTAGCGCAGGCAGGGCTTACGGATGGGCAGATATCTGAGCTTACCGCCTCTGCCGTTCACTCGGATTCGGTCATTGTCGGACAGGACCAGACACAAAGCTTTTTCTATACATATCTTCTTATGTTCCTTTTGTATATGGCGGTGCTGATGTACGGTCAGTTTGTAGCACAGAGCGTTGTTACGGAAAAAAGCTCACGGGCAATGGAACTGCTCATTACAAGCGCAAGCCCGAAAAATCTTATATTCGGCAAAATTCTCGGCGCAGGCTGTGCAGGGCTGACGCAGTTAACAGTACTGCTTGTCTGGTCATATATCTGCTTTAAAATCAACAAGTCGTATTGGGCAGGCAATATGGTAATCAGTTCCCTGTTCGGTATGACTCCCGCTCTTATAGCCTACACAGTTCTGTTCTTTGTTTTGGGATTTTTAATTTATGCTTTCCTTTACGGCGCATTAAGTTCGCTCGCTTCAAAAATGGAGGAAGTGGGAACGCTCACAATGCCCGTCACATTCCTGATGATTATCTCCTTTGTTATAACGATAGGCAGTATAAGCTCGGGAAATGTGGATAATGTTCTGCTCAAAGTCCTGTCCTTTGTGCCTTTTTCTTCACCCATGGCAATGTTCGCAAGAATTGCAATGAACACGGCGGGTACGGTTGAAATAATTATATCCGTGGCTGTGCTTGTTATGTCCGATATTCTTATAGGATACCTTGCGGTTGCGATTTACAGAATAGGTATTCTTATGTACGGAAAGCCGCCGAAATTCAACGAGCTTATTAGGGCTTTGAAGAATAAGTATTGAATGTTCATAAAATGTTAAATGTTTATCTATTGTTATTCAACATTTTCGTGTTATATTTTAGACAGTGGTTCACATTGAAAGATGATGAATCAAAACCCTTTCATTTTCATTCTCCTTTTTAAATCAGCCGTGTAAACGGCGAACAATCCCCTGCCGAAAGGCGGGGGATTGTTCTTTGTAAAAATGTTATTATGCGGCGTGTTTGTAGTAGGGGCGATTCGTGAATCGCCCCTACCGGCACACCGCACCCCCTTGTCTCCCCTGAAAGGGGAGATGTCA
>JBJEPX010000041.1:0-10424 GCA_051881455.1 Candidatus Fimenecus sp.
TTTAGGCGAAAATATGCCGTTTTAAACCATATCGGGTTCAACTCCCCTCACCTTATGGTAAGAATCCTACTCAAAAAGCACTGTACTGAAATAACGCTCGCCTGTATCGGGCAGAATTGTTACAACGGTTTTACCCTTGCCGAGCGTTTTGGCAAGTCTTATAGCAGCGGCAACATTGGAGCCTGATGAAATTCCGCAAAGAAGTCCCTCTTCACGGGCAAGTCTTCTTGAAGTTTCAAGGGCTTCTTCATCGGAAATAACGCAAATATCCTCATAAATTTCCGTATTGAGATTTTCGGGAATAAGACCGTCGCCTATACCCATTTGAAGATGCGTACCGATACTTCCGCCGGAGAGAATTGCGGCGTGTTCCGGCTCTACCGCCCAAATTTTTATATCGGGATACTGCCTTTTAAGCACTTCTCCTATACCCGAAAGCGTTCCGCCCGTGCCCACTCCCGAGCAAAAGCCGTGAACGGGACCTTCCACCTGTTCTAATATTTCAACTGCGGTATGATACTTGTGAACAAGTGGGTTATCGGGATTTTCAAATTGCTGGGGAATATACACATTGGGGTCTTCTTCTGCCATTTTCAGTGCTGTTTCAAGACAGCCCGCAATACATTTTCCTATATCGCCGTCGTCATGGATTAGAATTACTTCCGCACCGTACTGCTGAACGAGTTTTCTTCTCTCTTCGCTTACGGAATCGGGCATAATAATTTTGACTTTATATCCCCTTACCGCGCCGACAAGCGCAATACCTATACCCTGATTTCCGCTTGTCGGTTCAACGATTATTGAGTTTTTATTGATTTTGCCTTTCTTTTCCGCTTCGTTGAGCATATTGAAAGCAACTCTTGTTTTGATGCTTCCTCCGATATTCACGCCCTCGTATTTTACGAGAATTTCGGCACTGTCCTCATCGACAAGTTTATTTAGTCTTATCATAGGCGTTCTGCCAATAGCATCAAGTACATTATTATAGATCAAAATTAGTCCCCCTGAATTATTCGGTTATATATTTTTTAATTTCCGACGGCTTTATTACGCCTTTTTCCGTAATAAAGGCTGTAATAAGCGACGCGTCGGTTACATCAAATGCAACATTTATGGTTTTGATACTTTCGGGTGCCATCTTTTCTTTATACCACAAGTCGGTTATTTCCTCACCGTTTCGCTCTTCTATGGTGATTTCAGAACCGCTTTTTAAGGAAAAATCAAAGGTAGAAAACGGCATACAAACATAAAAGGGAATACCGTAATATTTTGCGAGAATTGAAACCCCGCTTGTACCGATTTTATTCGCCGTATCGCCGTTTAAAGCGACACGGTCACAGCCCACAAGGACTGCGTCCACAAGTCCGTTTTTCATAACATATGACGCCATATTGTCACATATTACAGTTGTATCTATACCTGCGTCATTGAGCTCAAAGGCGGTAAGCCTTGCTCCCTGCAAAAGAGGTCTTGTTTCATCGGCATACACTTTTATGCCCTTTCCCTGCTCCTTTAACACATACAAAGGAGCCAATGCAGTGCCGTATTTTACGGCGGCAAGTCTGCCTGCATTGCAATGAGTTAAAAATCCGCCGCAATCCTTTAAAAGCTCTGCGCCGTATTCGCCGATTTTTCGGCAGACGGATATATCATCGTCAATGATTTTCAAAGCAAGGGCAGTTAGGCTTTCTTTAAAATTATCCTTATTGCACCGCTTTGCGCAATCTGTCATTCTGTCTGCCGCCCATTTTAGGTTTACTGCTGTGGGACGGCATTTAATCAGTTCATCGGCATACTGTGAAAGTTCCGAAAAAAGTTCTTCATATGTATGGGCAGTACTTTTATTCATAAGTACGGCAAGGGAAATTGCCGTAAACACGCCGATTGCAGGCGCTCCCCTCACCTTTAAAAGCTTTATTGCATCAAAAATCTCGCTAAAATCGTCGGTCGAGATTTCTTTATACTCATTGGGCAAAAGGGTTTGGTCAATGAAAACGGCTTTGTTATTTACCGTATCAAAGCCTACCGTTGCTCCGTTCAGAAAATACATTATAATTCACCTGTAATTTTAATTATAAGGTTTTGCATTTCTGCTGACTTTTGCTTGCCGATAAGGAGCACTTCCTCCTCGGTAAGCCGTTCGCCCGAAAGCCCTGCCGCTTTATTTGAAACGAGAGAGAAGCCTAAAACCTGCATACCGCAATGGTTAGCGGCAATAACCTCCTGCACCGTGGACATTCCCACAGTATCGGCACCCATAACGCGGAAAGCACGGATTTCTGCGGGAGTTTCATACGACGGTCCTGTGCAGCCGATATAAACGCCCTTTTGCAATTTCATTTCCAATTCATCGGCGCATTTTAACGCAATTTTGCCCAAATCGGGTGAATATGCGAAGGACATATCGGGGAAACGCACTCCGAATTTATCGTCATTTTTGCCCATAAGGCAATTTCTGCCCGTAAAATTGATGTGGTCGGTAATGAGCATTATATCCCCCACATCAAAGCTTTCGTTAATTCCACCTGCCGCATTTGTGACAATGAGTGTTTTAACACCCATAAGCCGCATAACACGGATAGGCATAACTACGCTTTCAACGGGATAGCCCTCATAAAGGTGAACTCTGCCCTGCATACACATTACATTTTTACCGGCAAGGGTACCGAAAACGAATCTGCCCACATGCCCGGGAGCAGTTGACACAGGAAAACCGGGGATATCGCAATAGTTTACATACTGCGGATTTTCAATTTTTTCACCCAAAGAGCCTAATCCGCTGCCGAGGATTATACCTATCTTATATTCTCCGCTGATTTTTGATTTTATATATTCATCCGCTTTTTCAACCATTACCTTTTACCTCCCTTTCAACTTGACGGACAAGGTGGCTTACCTCATAACCGATTTTTTCAACATCAACAGTCATAAATTCGCCGTTTTTATAAAGCACATTGCCGTCAACCATTGTCAATACCACATTACTTTTATCCGCCGAATAAACAATATTATTAAGCACATCGAAATCGGGGTACATATTTGGTTTATCAAGGTCAATTACAACCAAATCTGCCTTAAAGCCCTCTTTTATCACGCCGCAGTCTGTTCTGCCCTGCGCTTTATAGCCGTTTATTGTTGCCATTTTAAACACATCCCGGGGCGTTACAATATCCGCACGGTTACAAATTCCCTTAGGCAAAATTGCGGCCAGATACATTTCACGCATAATATCAAGTCCGTTGTTACTTGCGGCGGAATCTGTACCTATGCCTATATTTATACCCTTTTGCAGTAATTCATAAGTATTGCACATTCCGCTGCCCAATTTCAGGTTACTTGCAGGGCAATGGGCTACCGTTGCGCCCTTTTCGGCGAACAAATCAATATCGCTGTCCTCAACCCAAACACAATGGGCAAAAATTGCAGGAGAATCCATTATTCCTGCGTCATAGAAAAGCCTTGCGGGGGTCTTTCCGTATTTTTCCTTGCACGCTTCGTGTTCTGCTTTTGTTTCGGACAAATGGATATGGTTTATCTGCCCCCTGCCCCTTGTATATTCGCCGAACTGCTCTATTATTGACAGCATATTTGTATATTCGGCGTGGAGACTCATATCAATTTTTATTCTGCCATTTTCAGTATTGTGATATTTTTCCGTTAGATACACGCCTTCACAAAAACGGTCGTTTTTAAAGATATCCTCGTCTGCAAAAGAAACGATTGAACGGCCGAAATTCGTTTTTGCGCCGCTTTCAATAACGGCTTTCATTACGCCGTCACCGAAAAAGTACATATCGGTAAAAGATGTTGTTCCCGATGAGAGCATCTCGGCTATTGAGAGCATAGTGCCGTAATATGCACGCTCACAGTTAAGCTTATCCTCAAAAGGGAACACTCTGTCATTGAGCCAGCGGTCCAGAGATAAATTTTCCGCATAGCCCCGAAGAAGCGTCATTGGAGAATGGGTGTGGAGGTTAACAAAACCGGGGGAAAGAAGTTTTTTTCTGCCGTCATACTCCTCGCCGTAATCCTTTTGCGGTTTTTCACTGCCGATGTACTCAATCTTACCGTCAGAAACGCCCACATACATATTATTTTTAATATTAAAGTTTTCGTCGATTATTGCTATATCTTTAAAAAGCATATTTACCTCCGAAAAAAGGCGGAAAGCTCCGCCCTTATTTTACTCTATTACTATTGTTTCGATAACGACATCTTCCTTGGGTTTATTTGAGAAATAATCGGCGGGAACCTTGGCGATTGCATCCACAACCTCCATTCCCTCATACACCTGACCGAAAACGGTATGGCGGAAATCAAGCCACGGAGTACCGCCCACCTCTTCATATGCCTTTATGCATTCCGTGGGGAAAGCTCTTTCGTCAGCCGCCTGCATTTGCTCAATCATATCCTCGGGAACCTCGGGAGCCTGAACAATGAAGAACTGACTTCCGTTTGTATTGGGACCTGCATTTGCCATTGACAAAGCGCCGCGAAGATTATGAAGTTCGCCTGTGAACTCGTCCTCAAAAGGCTTGCCCCATATGCTCTCGCCGCCCGTACCCGTGCCCAGAGGGTCGCCGCCCTGAATCATAAAGTTATCAATTACACGGTGAAAAATCAAGCCGTTATAATATCCGTTTTTTGCGTGAGTTGTAAAATTTTCTACCGCCTTGGGAGCGTGCTCGGGGAAAAGACGAAGTTTGATTTCTCCCATATTTGTTTTAATTGTTGCTTTTAATTCGCCGTCTTTCGGCGCAGATAACTGATGAAACATATTTTTACTCCTTTATTACGGCAGAGAAATTGTAATTCTGTTTTTGCCGCTGTTTTTAGATTCATACATGGCTTTATCGGCCTCAACAAGGAAATGTTCAATATCCCGCTCACTTTCGGCTTTTTGAATATGCAAACCGATACTTGCCGTAAGCATGGTATTGAGCCCTTCGATTTTTATATTTGATATATCTTTGAGTACCGTATTCGCAAGTTTAACCGCCTCAGGCTTTTCAATGGCACGGCACCAAACAACGAACTCCTCGCCGCCCATTCTGAAAACATCACAGTTTTCCATATCCTTCGTTGCGGCTTTGAGCACCTCCGCTGTTTTAACAAGGCATTTGTCACCCATAGCGTGCCCGAGAGTATCGTTAATATTTTTAAAATTATCCAAATCCAGCATCATTATCGCACAGGGCTTGTCACTTTCAAAAATTTTCTTTGACGGATCGGCAATTGTTTCATCCCAATACCAGCGATTGTAAAGTCCTGTCAGGCGGTCGCTGATATACGCATTTTCAAGCTGTTTATTCAGATTTTCAAGCTCTGTTTTCTTCTCCTGAAGCTCTTTTACAAAAATTCCAAGCTGTTCGTTCTGACAAATAATTATTTTTTTATTGTATATAGCTTTGCATCTGTTCTGATACCTTGTATAGGAAACAAGGCAGGAAATCAAAGAAAGAACGATTATACCGATTGAAACATCATAATTGAGTTGCTCGAAGCTGCTGAACAAGCTTTTTACGCTGAAAAGCACCATACTCGAAATAACATATGCTGTTGAATAAACCGGATTAAGATATAACGCCTGTGTAACCACGGTAATCGTTGCCGCGTAAACTATGATTATCATTTGAGCGTTTCCGCTTATATCCGCCAAAGCCGACACCCAAAGCATATACAAGGCAGCCATAACATAAAGCGTTGTCAAAATCTTTTTACTGTTTTTCTTAATATCCTTTGCCAAAATTCTTAAAACAAAATAGAACACGGCGGACATTAAAAACAAAACGGCATATACAATCATAAGCAGGGAAGATGCTTCCTCGCCGCCGAAGCTTATACCTATATAGCCTGCCACAATCAAAACAATCGCAAGAAAACACGCAAGGGGCAAAAGTGACAATGCACTGCCGATATTTTTGGTTGCAAACTCTTCACGAAATACATCCTGAATATCCTCTTCTTTCCACAGTTTGCGCTCTGCTTTGCCCACATCAAACGCAAGAAAAGCTTTAAGTTCATCAATATATCTCAATGCGGCTCCCCCCCCTTTATCACAATCTGATATTTTTAATCATTCAACACTTTTCAGTGATTCTACCATATCAATTTTTTTGAGCTTGAAGTACATTACAAAATTCACCGCTACTGCAAACAAAACAGTCAGCACAGCGCCTATAATTATACTCCAGATGCTTAAATCTCTGCCGAACATATAAATATCGGTTTCAACCGTTACCATAACAAATCTGTGCAGGAATATGCCCAATACAACGCCGAGAAGCGTGCCCAAAATCGTAAGTACCACATTTTCACGGTAAACATAACTTGCCAACTCGCCGTCGTAAAAACCTAACAGTTTAATCGTTGCAAGCTCTCTTCGGCGCTCGCTGATGTTGATATTGTTAAGGTTATACAGTACAACAAACGCCAGAACGCCTGCCGCTATAATCATAATGATTATTATGAAATACAACATTCTGATAACGCTGTTCAGGGACGCTAATTCATCACTGTTCATTGTTACTGAAGTTACACCGTTTATTTTCAGCAATCTCTCGCTTAAATCGGAGACATTTGCGGCGTTGGCAGTTTTAATCATCAGCATATTCACATCGGGTGCTGTGGAATAGAGGCTCTGATAGAGATTGGGTGTCATATAAATATAGTTGAAAATATAGTTTTCCGTAACACCTGCAACCTTTACCTCTTTCACATAGTTATCAGACTCGCTCAGCTTTATAAATATACTGTCGCCCGATTTTACGCCTAACAAATCGGCATATTTTTCGGTTATTATTACGCCCTCATCCGCCAGCATAAGCCGCGATTGAAGACCTGCTCTTTCTTTCAGGTTAACATAATCCTCAAAAGCAGTAATATCTGAGGGTACTACAAGATATGCATTTTTATTGTCATCTGTTTCACCGTTTGACCCATAAACCATCGTTCTGTTTGCGGTAAGGACGCTTTCCACATCGGAAATGTCATACACATTTTGAAGCATCGCACGGCGCTGGGCTCTTGTAAGAGTGGAATCAACACTTACAATTCCGTCGAAGGTAAACACCTTGCCGTACTGATTATCCGCCATTGCCGTTACGGAATCGCGGATACCCATACCCACGAGCAAAAGTGCCATACATCCGCCCACTCCGAAAAGAGTCATAAAGAATCTCTTTTTATATCTGAACAAATTTCTTGCTGCCGCCTTCTGAGCAAAGTTGAGTCTGTCCCAAATGGGGCTTACGCGCTCAATCAAAATGCGTTTGCCCACTCTCGGCGCCTCGGGACGCATAAGCTGTGCGGGCACACTGCGAAGCTCCTTAAAGCAAGCTGCAAGCGCCGCAAAGGTTGTGCAGAACACGGCGGCAAATGCCGCTGTTACGCCGTGCAAGACGTTAAACTGAACAACATTTTCGCCCAAATTGTAATACACGGATTTATATGCCGTTACTATTACCGAAGGTAAGGTGTATTCACCGAGGAACACACCGATTACACTGCCGATTACGCTGGCGAGCAAGGCATACATAAGGTATTTGCCTGCTATGGAGAGCTTGCTGTAGCCCAAAGCCTTCAAGGTTCCTATCTGCGTTCTCTGCTCCTCAACCATTCTTGTCATTGTTGTAAGGCTTACGAGCGCCGCAACAAGGAAGAAAATTATGGGGAAAACCGTTCCTATGGCTCCTATGCTTTCGGAATCGTTTTTGAAGCTCATATATGATTCAACCGTGTTACGGTCAAGCACATACCAAACAGGCTCCTCCATATTGTTTATATCGGTTTCCGCTTTTGCCAAAGCCGCAGAAGCATCGGCAAGCTCGGCGGCGGCATCCTGCTTTGAGATTTCATACTGCTCTTTTCCGCGCTGAAGCTCGATTTCCGCGTCAGTCAGCTTCTTTTCTGCATCGGTGATGGCGTTTTTATCCGCAAGCACCTTTTCAACCTGTGCTATGGTGTTTTTACCGTCGGCAATTTGCTTTTTGGCATCTTCAAGCTTTTTTTCGCCGTCGGCAACCTCTTTTTCCGTGTACGCATAAATGTTCTGCACAAGCAAAAGTGCATTTTTAGCGTCACTTTTCTGCTGTTCGGTAGCATCGGGATTGTTTTCAATTTCCTGATACTTCTCCTCTGCTTCGTCAACCTTGGAGCGGTTTTCTTCAAGAGCGGCTTTAAGCTTTAAAAGAGAAGCCTCCTGCTGAGCCAAACTTGCTTCAGCCTCGGCAATCTGCTGTTTTTTCAGCGGCAGTTCTGTTTCTGCATTTTCAAGAATTTTCTTTTCATTTTCAAAAGTTTCTCTCTGTTCCGCAAGCATCTGCTCGGTATCAAGAAGCTTCTGATACGCCTCTGCAAGCTCTGTATTTACGGTTACCTCTGCCTCATAATACTGGTTTCTCTTTTCTTCAAGCAGTTCGCTTGTATGTGAGCGCACCTCGCTGTAACGGATATCACAGCGTTTATCGGAAATTGCCTTAACTCTTTCGGTAACAGCATCTATTTTTGCCTGATACTCGTCGCTGTAACAGTCAAGATCCGCCGCACCATCAACACTAATATATATTGAAGTGTAAACATCTGTTACAAACGCTTCTTTGGGGATAACCGCAAAGCCATCGACAACACCGTCGCCTATTGTGCTTGTCCCCATATCGCCGTTAAGGAAATACGAAGAAGAAGCAACGCCCACAATAGCATATGTTTCAGATGCCATTGTGTCAAACACGCTTTCACCGGTTCCCGTTAAAAATGTTACGAAATCCCCTATTTTAAAGCCTGTGGCTTCAAGGAATTCACTGCTGACAACGGTTTCGTTATATTTTTCGGGATAACGCCCCTCTTCAATCTTTATATCGTTTATCTTATCCGGCATTGAAAAAACCTTTGTTACTACCTCTGAGGAATTTGCCAAACAGATAAAATCGTTTGAATATGAACCCTCAGCGTCTGAGACACCGTCAATTTCACGGATTTTTTCAAGGTCGTCTGCCGTAAGGCCCAATGTTCCCACAACGCGGATGTCCATTAAGCCCTGCTCATCATATATTCTGTCCGCAGTAAGCTTCATTGCGGGCATGGCGGAACGAATTCCCGAATAAAAAGCCACGCCGAGAACTACAATGAGCATTATGGAAATAAAACGGCTGAAGCTTTTCTTTATTTCCCTGTAAAAATCTTTTCTTAATGATTTGCTCATTCCTGCGTTTCTCCTTACCACTCAATAAGCTCAACGGGTGTTGGATTTTGATTGAGAAGTATTTTATCCACCTTACCGTTTTTAATCTGAATTATCTTGTCCGCCATAGGTGTAAGCGCCGAGTTATGGGTAATTACTATAACCGTCATTTTCTTCTCGCGGCAAGTGTCCTGCAAAAGTTTAAGAATTGATTTACCTGTTATGTAATCAAGGGCGCCTGTGGGCTCATCGCAAAGCAAAAGCTTGGGATTTTTCGCCAATGCGCGTGCTATGGACACACGCTGCTGCTCGCCGCCGGAAAGCTGTGAGGGGAAGTTATCAAGACGCGAGCCCAATCCTACCTCACGAAGCACCTCTTCGGCACTAACGGGATTCTGACAAATCTGAGACGCCAGCTCAACATTTTCGAGCGCGGTCAAATTCTGCACAAGGTTATAAAACTGAAAAACAAATCCCACATCGTCTCTGCGGTATTTTGTCAGCTCTTTCTCTTTAAACTTTGATATATCCGTACCGTCAACGGTAATCGTACCCGATGTAGGCTTATCCATTCCGCCCAAAATGTTAAGAACCGTTGTTTTACCGGCGCCGCTGGGACCTACTATTACGACAAACTCGCCTTTTTCAATAGGGAAGCTGACTCCGTCAACGGCTTTGATTTCAACCTCGCCCATTTTATAGGTCTTTGTTACATCTTTCAAATCAATAAATGACATTTTTTTCTCTCCCCGTGGTAAAGATATATATTTAATATTCTATCACATATTCTCCGATATTGCTATACATATTTTGCATATTATATTTGTATATTTTTAACTAATTTACAAAAAATAATAGACAAGTGTTGATTATCCGACACAGTGGTAGTATAATGATAAGTAACTGAAAAATCAAGGAGACAGAATAATGCCCGTAAATGATAATGACAGTCGTGTAAAGCGTACAAAAAAGCTTATCAGAAAAGGACTTGCCGAGCTCGCAAAGGAAAAAAGCATTAACAAAATAACGGTTAAAGAGCTTACTGACCTCATTGAAATAAACAGAGGTACTTTTTATTTACATTATAAAGATATATACGACCTTGTTGAGTCAATCGAGAACAGTCTTTACGATGAATTTAACGAGATAATAGCGACGGTCAGCCCCAAGACCATACTGGAAACGCCCATTGATATTCTTGAAAGATTCTGCGTATTTATTAGTGAAAACGCTGACGCTTTCGTAA
>JBJEPX010000042.1:0-49379 GCA_051881455.1 Candidatus Fimenecus sp.
ATGGCAAGATTATCAAAGAAATTAAAACAGGAATGGGCCTTTTTTATCAGTCCCAAAACAGGCAGAAGAACATACAACAACTTATGCCGTAAATGTCGCAATCAATGCAAACAAAGTTTTCGAGCAATCGTTGTCTGTTGTCCTATGTATTGTTCTAAAAGAAGCGTCAAATCGCTACCAAACGGCAACGATTTCGACAATTCGGGATAAGAGGATAACCGATATTCGTTTCAAAACAAAACGGCTTACAGAGAGAAATTTTGATAACTTCGGCACCTTTTCGATACAGAAAAACGGCTGTCGGGTTATTATTCTCACTCGCCGTTCAAAACAATTCAACCGGCAGGTAACCGTATAAATATATAAATAAATATGTAGTTCTTACCTGCCGTAAAAGAAAGGACTTAAATATGATAGCAAATAAAGTATACACAAGAGACGAAATGAGAGAGGAACACATCATCACTACCGATTATCGGTTCATAGACAAGGAGGGCGAATACTTCGCAAAACTGATAATGAGAGCAGAGGCAAGCAAAAATATGCTGCGTCTTTTCTTTCAGTTAAGCGACGGAAGAAAGATAATCACGCCTGTGTTCTGGTGGCAGAGTTATCTGGGCTTTTACGAAATAGATAACGGTACGAATTTAAGATTGATTTATGAGAAAAATGACAAAGGCATCGCTCTTAAAAAAATTGAAATATTGGACAAGGAGACATTGAAATGACGGAAACCATAAAGAACATCAACATAGATTTACTTATTCCATTTGAAAATCATCCGTTTAAGAAAAGAGACGGAGTAGAAAACGAAGAACTGAAAGAGAGCGTAAAGGAAAGCGGATTACTTGAGCCTATAATTGTTCGTTCTTTTTCCGCCGGTACTTACGAAATCATCAGCGGTCACAGGAGAGTAGAAGTTTGCAAAGAGCTGGAAATACAAACCGTTCCGGCAATAGTCAGAGAAATGTCAAAAGACGAAGCGGTTATCGCAATGGTGGATTCAAATTTGCAAAGAGAACATTTACTGCCAAGTGAAAAAGCCTTTGCTTACAAGATGAAATTGGAAGCGTTGAAACATCAGGGCAAAACTTCGTGCCAAGTTGGCACGAAGTCAAGAACAGATGAACAAATCGCCGAAACAGTAAATGATAGTGCAAGACAAGTCCAACGATATATCCGCTTAACGCACTTGATACCCGAATTGTTAAAACTCGTTGATGAAGAAAGGATAGCCTTTACTCCGGCTGCTGAACTTTCGTATCTGCCCGAAAACGAGCAGAAAATATTAGCCGAAGAAATAGAATATGCAGACGCTACTCCCTCGCTTTCACAGGCACAACGACTGCGCAAATTCAGTGAACAAGGCAGATTATCCATAGAAACAATATTTGCCGTATTAAGCGAAGAAAAGCCAAATCAAAAAGAACAGGTCAAATTCAAAACCGAAGATATACGCAAATATTTTCCCAAAAGCTATACAAGCCTTGATATGCAAAAAACAATCATAACATTGCTTGAAAAATGGCAGAGGCAAAGAGAAAGAAACAGAGGTGAAGCAAGATGATGACACTAAATAGCGATAAAACCGGACAAGCCGAATACGATAGGTTTTTAGACTTAATGGCAAAGCTGTACTTAAAATATGGAGATAAATATCGTTTGGTAACAACGGAAGATGTTTTGAGACAATTTCCAAACCGCCAATGCAAGAATCGTAACAGTTCGCAGAAAGGGGCTTAGCCCCCCTTCTGCCATACATTTGAGTATTTATTTAGACAGCAATATAATGTAAGCAAACCAGAAAGGAGTTACCGTATGAAAAGGAAAAATTGCTATATATACACCCGTGTATCAACCTCTATGCAGGTCGACGGGTTCAGCCTTGATGCACAGAGAGAAAAGTTAAGAAGGTATGCCGAATTTCAGGACTTAAAGATTGCCGGAGAATATTCCGATGAAGGTAAGTCCGGTAAAAATATTGAAGGCAGGCCTGAATTCCAAACTATGCTTAACGACATTTCCGAAGGAAAAGACAATGTACAATATGTGCTGGTTTTCAAATTATCCCGATTTGGCAGGAATGCAGCCGATGTTCTTAATTCTTTACAACTGATGCAGGATTACGGGGTTAATCTTATCTGCGTTGAGGACGGTATTGACAGTTCAAAGGACAGCGGCAAACTGATGATTTCGGTGCTGTCGGCTGTGGCGGAAATTGAACGAGAAAATATTCTTGTTCAAACAATGGAAGGCAGAAAACAGAAAGCTCGTGAAGGCAAATGGAACGGAGGATTTGCCCCATACGGTTATGAACTTATTGACGGCGAGTTAAAAATAGCCGAAGATGAGGCAGAAATTATTCGCATTATCTACGATAAATTCATTCATACCACAATGGGTGCCGGTACTGTTGCAAAATATCTGAATCGCCAAGGCTATATCAAAAAGAAACGCCAAAACGGAACTTTGGATGCATTTACGGCACATTTTGTAAAGCTTGTGTTGGACAACCCTATTTATTGCGGAAAAATTGCTTTCGGGCGAAGAAAAACGGAAAAAATACAGGGTAGCCGTAATGAATATCACGTGGTAAAGCAAGAAGAATATCCTATTTATGACGGTATTCATGATGCGATTATCAGCGAAGAAGATTGGCTTTTAGCCCAGGATAAGAGAAAAAAGACAGGTATAAAGAATGAAAAAATATACAGTACAGAACATCAGCATTTATTGACCGGTATAATTAAATGTCCGATATGCGGTGCCGGGTTGTATGGCAGTGTCAACCGCAAACGCAAAAAAGACGGAAGTTTTTACAGAGATTATTGGTATTACGCCTGCAAACACAGATTGGAATATGACGGTCACAAATGTACTTTCAAAAAGCAAATTCATCAGGAAAAGATAAATGAAGCGGTTGTGGAAGTAATAAGGAATATCGTTAAAAACTCAAGGTTTGATTCTGCAATAAAAGAAAAATTAGATGCAAGTGTAGATTTATCTAAGTATGAAAAAGAAGAAGCATATTTAATGACACAGATAAGACAGCTTACTGCCGCAAAGGAACGACTTGGTTCTCAAATTGACAGGCTCGACTGTTCCGACAGGCATTATGAGCAAAAATATACCGATATGCAAAACCGTATAAATTCATTATATGATGAGATTGCAGAGGCAAATGAAAATCTTGAAACTATACAAACACAAATCAAGGCTATAAAGGAACAAAAAATCTCTCGGAAACGAATATTTGAATTTTTGGAATTATTTGATATAATATATAATGAATTTACCGAATTTGAGAAGAAAGAATTTCTTCACAGCTTTATAAAGAAAATAGAGATATATCCCGAACCGTTGGAAAACGGCCAGATATTAAAGAGCATACAATTTCGTTTCCCGGTATATTATCAAGGGAACGAAGCCGATATGTTTATTCCGAATTTCGAAAACACAGTCGAGAGTGTGTGTTTGCTGTCAAGGGTTGAAAAATAATGAATTAAATAAATTGGGTTTGGGAGGTTGTTTATCTGTATGAATACACCGGAAATAAAAAAAGTGGACAGAGGCACAGACTTAGCAGATAAACTAATCTGTTTTGTTGAAAATTTCTCGTGGGAAGATGTAAAAGACCATATGTTAGGCGAGCTTCGGGCATGGGCGTTTACGGATTGGGAAACCCCATTTGCAGCAATAATAAACGGTCAGATTGTAGGAATAGCCTACATCAGGAAGGAAGACTATTATCCGTTACCTGAAATATATCCATGGGTATCAGGCGTATTTGTTGCGGAAGATTATCGTGGACATAGGATTAGCGAAAAGCTAATTTCCTTTGCAAACGAGTACGCAAAGGAAAATGGGTTTGATAAAACATATATCCCATCAATACATGTAGGATTATACGAAAAGTACGGATATCGTTATCTCAGGGATATTGTTAATTATGGTAACGAAACAGACCGATTGTATGTCAAAGAAATATAATATGATTGAGCGATATTAGCCGCATTGTTCGATGCGAATTGACGGCGGGGGCAAGCGATACTCGCCTGCCGGCTCAGACAGCGCTTATGCTCATTTCATTCGCAGAGGTGTCCACCGGACACCCGCGCCCCCACCCTACCCTGTAAAATGCATTTCGTGCGTAGGGAACGGTCGTACCGTTCCGAAAAACGCCTCACAAATTCCGTTTTGTCTATATATTTTTACAAATAATGCTTCCTTTGGGGCATTCATATAACCGATTATGAAAAAGGAGAGAAATTATGTTTGAGATTAAGGACAAAAAATTCTTAATGGACGGAAAGCCCATTAACATTTATTCAGGCGCAATGCACTATTTCAGAACTTTGCCCGAATATTGGGAGGACAGGCTAACAAAGTTAAAGCTGGCAGGCTTTAATACGGTTGAAACATATGTCTGCTGGAATTTGCATGAGCCAAAGCCAGGTGAATTTTGCTTTGATGGTATTCTCGATATTGAGCGCTTTGTAAAAACAGCTCAGAAGGTAGGTCTTTACTGCATAGTCCGTCCCGGACCGTACATATGCGCAGAGTGGGATTTCGGCGGACTTCCCGCATGGCTCTTAAAGGACAAAAATATGCAGATTCGCTGTAACTATCCCGATTATACGGCGTGTGTTGAACGGTTTTACCGTGAACTTCTTTCACGCCTTGCGCCTTTGCAGATGACAAAGGGCGGAAATATCATCGCTATGCAGGTGGAGAATGAATACGGCTCCTACGGCAACGATAAGGAGTACCTTGCCTTTATTGAAAAACTTATGCGTGACTGCGGAATTGACTGTGAACTCTTCACCTCCGACGGCAACTGGAAAAATATGCTTTCAGGCGGCTCTCTGCCTCATATTTACAAGGTTCTCAATTTCGGCTCAAAGGCAAAAACCGCTTTCAACTGCTTAAAGGATTTCGAAAATGACGGCCCCAATATGTGCGGCGAGTTCTGGTGCGGTTGGTTTGACCACTGGCGCGATAAGCACCACACGAGAAATGCCGCTGATATAGCCAAAGAGGTTAAGGATTTCCTTGATATTGACGCCAATTTCAATTTCTATATGTTCCACGGCGGCACAAACTTCGGCTTTACCGCAGGCGCAAATTTCACTCCCGGTTGTCCCTATGAGCCCACCGTAACAAGCTACGACTACTGTGCACTGCTCAATGAGTGGGGCGATTACACCCCCGCATATCACGAGGTAAGAAAGCTCCTCTGTGAAAAACAGGGTATCGAAATGGGAGAGCTTCCCCCGTCACCCGAGCTTCAGAGCATCGGCAAGGTAAAGCTTACCGAGGGCGCACCTCTTTTTGAAAATCTTGATAATATCGGCGAAAAGCACCGCAGCGCCGTGCCTGAGGGTATGGAGTATTACGGGCAGAATTTCGGTATGATTTATTATGAAACCGTGCTCAGCGGCAAATACGATATGTCCCCCGTTTCAATAAAGGATGTTCACGATTTCGGTTATGTTTATTTTGACGGCAAGCAGAAAGCCTTTATCGACCGCACAAAATATACTGTACCCAATAAGTTTTCTCTTAAAAATCTTATTCTCAATAAGCCCGCCGATGACACTTCGGTGATGATGAAGGCTCTTGACGGCGACAGAAAAATCGGTGTACTCGTGGATACCATGGGAAGAGTAAATTACGGCGCAAGAATGCTCGACCGCAAGGGAATTTCCGATATTTACATAGGCAATCAGCGCCAGATGGGCTTTGATGTATGGACGCTTCCCCTTGACAATCTTGAAAACCTGAAATATACCGATACATACGATAAAAACGAGCCCGTATTTTTAAAGGGTACATTCAAGACCGATTCAAAGGCGGATTGCTTTGTTCACCTTGACGGCTTTGAGAAAGGCTATGTTTTCGTAAACGGCTTTAATTTGGGCAGATTCTGGGCGGTAGGACCGCAAAAATCCCTCTATCTCCCCGGCGCATTGCTCAAAGAGGAAAACGAGATTATCGTCCTCTCCTTAAACGGCTTCTCCACACCCGAAGTTTCAATTCTCGACACCCATAATTTGGGATAAAAAATATTATATTATTATGTAGGGCGGGGGCTTGCTCCCGCCGTTTTTTAATTGAAAATTTTTGATGTGATTTATCGGGCGGGCACATAAGCCCCGCCCCTACAACCACACCGTTACATCAATTCTTCATTTTTCATCATATATCATTCATTATTCATTTGTTTTCGGTACAACCGGTCGTCGCACCCTACAAAACCACCATTGCCGAGATGTGATTTATCGGTATGGTAGTCCTTCACCTGCTTGGAAAATGTATGCGACTTGCGTTTTTTGATATTATGTGGTAAAATGGCCGTAACTGTGAACTTATATAGTTAAATGAGGAAAAATTATGTTTGATATGATTTACAATCAAATATACTATTTGGGATTACAGACCATGCGGTACGGTAAGCGCTTTTTCAAATGGCTTTTTGCATTGCTCTTGAAGCCTGTAAAAGCCATAGGCACTCTTATTTTTACCGCCGTAATCGTTGTTGATAAATTTGCGTTAAAGGCTTTTCACGAGATTGTAGCCGATTTCCGTGAGCTTGCAGGCGAGGCAAAGCGAGTATCCGCTCCCAAAGCTTCCTCTGACGACGGCGGAAAGAAAATATCCCCTGCAAAATTCAAGCGTTATTTCGTCAAGGCAGTAAACCGCTACAAGAGAGCTTTTATATATGTTCTGAATACGGTTCTGCCTTTGATTTCACTTGCCTTTTTGGTGTATATTGTCAGCATTTGGTCAGATGTTACCTTTGCGCTGGAAATAACATATAACGACAAGGTAATAGGTTATGTGCGCAGTGAGGCAGAATATAAGCAGGCTCACGACCAGGCTCTCGACCGTCTTGATATTGCGGCATCGTCGGCTCCGTCGGCAGAGGGCGGCGAAAAAGAACTTATAGGTCAGGCGGAGTATAAAATCAAGCCTGTTAAATTGAGTCAGATTAACGATTCCCAAGCAATTTGCGATAAGCTCATTGAGGAGTCGGACAGTAAAATAACCAACGCCTGCGGAATATATGTTGACAATAACTTTATATGTGCGGTGAAAAACGAAACGGACGCATTAAGCGTTTTTGACAGTATTCTTGCCGAACACGAAACGGGCGAGGAAAACGCCGTTGTCAGCTTTGTTGAGGATATTCAATATGTTCAGGGGCTATATCCCGATAACGAAAAAACTGTCCGCGACGCCGCGTATTTATCGGACAAGCTTCATTCAAAAAAGAGCGAGGCGAGTTATTACACCGTTCAGGCAGGCGATACAGTTTCTCAAATCGCAGGGAAATACGGTATAAGCACAAGCGAGATATTTAATCTCAACCCCGAGCTTAAAGAAAAAATATATGTCGGGCAGAAAATTCTGCTCTCGGCAGAGGTTAACTTCGTTCGCGTTCAAACTACCAAAACGGAAAAGCGTACGGTTGAAATACCGTATAACACGGTTAAGGTTAACACCAACAATCTGTATGTGGGCGATAAACGAACTGTGGTAAAGGGCGTTAACGGATTACAGGAAATTACGGAGCTTGTAACATATATCGACGGTGTGAGAGTATCGTCAAAAGAGGTTTCCCGCACAACGGTGCGTGAGGCTGTTGATGAAAAAATACAAATAGGCACCAAAAAGAACTATTCAGGCTCATCGTCAGGCTCTGTTGTATCATACGGCGGAAGGCTGTTGTGGCCGGCAATAGGAGCTACCTCTGTTTCGTCGCCTTACGGCAGAAGAAGTCTCGGCGGCTGGCACGGCGGTATGGATATTGTCCGTCCCGGCGGAAGCTCAGGCTGTCCCGTTGTTGCGGCAGAGTCGGGAGTTGTAACCTTTGCGGGCTGGTACGGTTCCGGCGGTAATACGGTAATAATAGATCACGGAAACGGTCTTACAACCCTTTATGCTCATATGCAGAACGGCTCTTTGAGAGTGTCGGCAGGTCAAAGGGTAACAAGAGGTCAGCAGATAGGCAAAATAGGCGGTACGGGTTATGTTACGGGGCCCCACCTTCACTTTGAGGTCCGCGTTAACGGCACAAAGGTTAATCCTGCGCCGTATCTGGGCAGATAGGCTGTGCGGAGAGAGAATATGGAGAAATTTCTTATTGCAGGGCTTAAAACGGAATATAATGTGAGAGGTAAGCTGTTGCAGGAGCGTTCCGCACCGTACAAAGCGGATTTTGACAGCGGTGAAACGCAGATAAGGCTTAATATCAAGGACGATTTTTTGGAAAGCCAAAGAAAAGCGATGCCGCATCTGTCTATGGAAGAACATGAGTATATGTGGACCTGCGAAGCCTTTTACAGAGAGCTTTTGAACCACAGCGGTATAATGCTTCATTCCTCCTGTGTGGAGAAAGACGGATATGCATACCTGTTTTCCGCACGAAGCGGAACGGGTAAATCAACTCACACTCATCTTTGGCTTAAAAATCTTGAAAACACAAGGATTATCAACGATGATAAGCCTGCGCTGTTGCGTGAAAACGGCGTGTGGTACGCTTGCGGAACTCCGTTTTCAGGCAAAACGGACGAAAATCTTAATGTTAAAGTTCCCGTGCGTGCAATTGTGTTTCTGCACCGCAGTGAGGAAAACGAAGTAAAGCCCCTTGAACTTTCGCGGGCAGTGGGAATGTTTCTTTCTCAAACCGTAAATCCCTCGGACAGGTCGCTTTCGGAAAAGATGCTGGAAATTCTTGATATTTTGCTTCGTGAAATTCCCGTTTTTTCCTTGGGGTGCAATATGAATGATGATGCGGCGGCATCATCGTATAACGGTATAGAAGGGCTGATTTCAAAATGAAGATAAAAGACGGATATATTTTAAAGGATGTTGCCGGAACTAAAATAGTAATTGCAACAGGCGAGCAGAAAATGAGTTTTAACGGCGTTATGACCTTTAACAGCGTGGGCGCCGATATTTTCAATATGCTTGACGGCACAAATTCGCCTGAGGATATAGTTAAGAAAATTGCTGCGGACTACGGCGTACCGGAAAGCGTTGTAAAAAGGGATTTTGACGCTCTTGTTGAAAAAATGCGTAAATATGATTTACTATGTGAATAATGTGAAAGCGGTTGTGAAATGAAGCGAAGCTCTGTTTTGAAATGGATTTATATAAACTGCGGCAAACGGTGGGGAGAAATTGCGGCGCTCATCGTTTTGAACGCCTGGTCCGCTGTGTGCGTAACGCTTTTTGCCGTCCTTTCAAAGCTTGTGATAGACTGCGCTCAGAAAGGCAGCCGTGACGAGCTGATTAAATACACGGTTTTGCTTTTGACGCTCATTATTTCTCAAATGCTTGCCCGCGTTATTTCGGCGGTTATTGAAGCTGCGAGTCAGGGAAAAGCGGAAAAATCGTTAAAAACATATGTGTTTTCAAGCGCTCTTTACGGAAACTACGGAGCTGTAACAGAACGCCACAGCGGCGATATAATGACAAGACTTACGGCGGATGTTTCGGTGGTAAGCGATAATTATGTGCATATTTTGCCCTCGGCGGTGTCGTATGCAGTCAGAATTTTAAGCGCGGCGGCGGCTCTGCTTGCCCTTGATAAATATTTTGCGGCTGTTTTTATCTGCTGCGGAATTGCCGTGGTGCTCCTTGCCGCTCTTTTCAGAAAGCCTTTGAAAACTCTGCATCTGCGTGTGCAGGAAAAAGATGCGTCCGTGCGCTCGTTTATGCAGGAAATGATTGAAAATCTCTTTGCGGTAAAGGTGTTTTCCATTGAGGATAAAATTATTCGTCGTTCGGAAAAACTGCAAAACAAGCTTTACCGTGAAAGGGTAAAGAAAAAGGCCTTTTCCGTCGGGGCATCCATCGGCTTCTCCATAGCCTTTGCGGCGGGCTTCCTTGCCGCCGTTGCATACGGTGCCGACGGTATTTTAAAAGGTACTATGACTTTCGGTACGGTTGCGGCGCTTATTCAGCTTGTGAATCAGCTTCAATCCCCTGCGGCGGGACTTACGGGAATAATGCCCTCATTTTTTGCCATGACCGCCTCGGCACAAAGACTGATTGAAACGGCGGAGGGCGAAAAGGACGAGCCCAACAATACGGGATCTCTTTCATATGATGATTTTATAAGAATAACGGCTGAAAATATTTCCTTCGGCTATGCACAGGATTCGGTTATTGAAAACGCCTCCTTTACGGTGGAAAAAGGCGAGTTTATCGGTATAAAAGGTCCCTCGGGAGCCGGAAAATCAACGGTGTTTAAGCTTATCACGGGGCTTTATGAGCCGGAAAAGGGATTTGTAACTGTTGAAACCTCCAAGGGAACGGTTGACTGCAAAAAAGCAAGAAGCCTGTTTTCCGCAGTTCCCCAGGGCAATATGCTTTTCAGCGGAACGGTTAAGGAAAATCTGTTGCTTTTGTCCCCCGATGCCGGTGACGAAGAACTGAAAAAAGCTATTTCCGATGCCTGCGCAGAGTTTGTTTACGATTTAGACGGCGGGCTTAACTTTGAACTTGGCGAGGGCGGAAGCGGCATTTCCGAAGGTCAGGCTCAGCGTATAGCCGTTGCCCGCGCATTGCTGGGCAAGGGCAAAATTTTACTTATGGATGAATCCACGGGAGCGTTGGACGGCGAAACGGAAAAAAGGCTTATTGATAATCTTCTCGGCAGAAAGGATATCACGGTGCTTTTCATTACGCACCGAGATACGGTCCTCGAAAAATGCGGCAGAATAATTACCGTTTCGGACGGGCATATTTACGAAAATAAAAAAATAGAAAAAACTTTTTAAAAATCGTTGCATATCGCTGTTTTGTTTGTTATAATGAAACGGAATGGAAAACAAGAGGAGTATTGATATGGAATACAATGCGAAAAATTCCCCTGAGGATAAAGAAATCAATTTTCAAATGATAATGCATTATGTAACCCGCATTTTACAAAAATGGTGGGCAGTATTGTTGAGCGCTGTTTTGTTTGCCGCAATCGGTTTCGGTATTGCTAAGCTGAACTATGTTCCCCAATATACCTGCACAATGCGTTTCGCTATTGATAACAGAGGAGAAAATACGGTAACCGGCGGGCAGTCTGCTTCTGATATAAACGCAGGAATAAGTCTTGCAAAGAACTATCAGAATATTATGACTCAAACAAACAGCCTTATGGAGCTTGTCGCCCAAAACAGTAACTATAATATCAACGGCAGACCTCTTACGGGTGCAGATGTTAAGAAAATGATTTCTTCATCGCTTATGGAGGAAACGGCAATTATTGCTTTGTCTATTACTACATCAGATCCCGAGGCGTCTTACGCTGTTGCTACAAGCTATGTTAACAATTACAGTCAGATTACGGACAAGGCATATCAGAGCACTCGCGCGATTCTCTATGATCCTCCTGTAAAGCCCACATCACCAAATCCCGATAACAGCGTAATGCTTTATACATTGATGGGATTTGTTTTAGGTGCGGCGCTTGTCATTGCGATTATTTGTATTAAAATATTTGTAAAGGACACTATCAAGGACAGTGATGAAATTACAGGCAAGCTTGACAGTAAGGTTATCGGTTCTGTTGTAAGCATTAAGAAAAACGATAAGAAAAACAACAAACAGAGCATTTTGATAACTGACAAAAAATCGGGCTTTATGTTTATTGAGTCCTTTAAGCTTATCAGAACGAAAATTGAGAATATTGCAAAGCGTCAGAATTATAAAGCCTTTGTATTTACCAGCGCTATGGAAAATGAAGGTAAAACAACCGTTTCAACAAATACGGCTTTGGCTCTTGCCAAGAACGGAAAATCGGTGCTTCTTATTGATGCCGATTTAAGAAAGCCCTCTGTTTATAAGACTCTCGGCATATCCGCTGCAAATGAAATGGGCCTTACCGGAGTTGTAAGAGGTGAGAAAACATTAAGCGACTCAATTAAGTACTTTGAAAAGTTCAATCTTTTCCTTCTTGTAACAAGCCAGCCCGTTGCGGAATCAACTGAGATTTTGTCGGCTGACGAAACGGCGGAAATCATTGAAGCAGTTAAGAATGAGTTTGATTATATAATCATTGATACTCCTCCCGGAGGACTTGTTGCAGACGCTTCAATTATGGCAGGCTATGCAGATGCCTGTGTAATGGTAGTCCGCTCTGACTGGGCTCCCCTTCGCCGTATCAGAAAAACCGTGGAGGATATTACGGGAACAGGCACCGAAGTTGTCGGCTGTGTATATAACGGAGCCGAAAACAGTATGACCGCAAAGTTCATTAAATCGAACAAAAAGAGCAAGAAGGGCTATGGATACGGTTACGGCTACGGCTACGGTTATGGCTACGGCTACGGTGAAAGCGAAACAAAAAACAGTAAATAACAAGAAAAGCCGTACATAATGTACGGCTTATTTTTGCCCGAAAAGGAAGTAAAGAATGTCGAAAGAGATGGGGAAAAACACACAAGAAAATAAAATGGGCGTTCTGCCTGAAGGAAGATTGCTTGCAGGTATGGCAATACCAATGATGATTTCAATGCTCGTGCAGGCGCTTTATAATATTGTTGACAGCATCTTTGTTTCACACATAAACGAAGCGGCGTTGAACGCCGTTTCACTTGCCTTTCCGCTTCAGCATCTGATTATAGCTGTTTGCGGCGGTACGGCGGTAGGAATGAACGCCCTGCTCTCGCGGGAGCTCGGCGCAAAGCATTTTGAGCAGGTAAATAAAATTGCCAATACGGGCATATTTCTTACTCTTTGCAGCTTTGCCGTTTTCAGCATTTGCGGAATAACGCTGGCAAAGCCCTTCTTTTTGGTTCAAACAAAGGAAGCACAGATTGTAAGCTACGGTACGGATTATGTAACCATCGTGCTAGGTTGTTCCATAGGGATTTTCAGCCAGTTCTACTTTGAAAAACTGCTTCAATCAACAGGGCGCACGCTCTATACAATGGTAACGCAAACGGTGGGTGCAGTTATAAACATAATTCTTGACCCCATTTTGATTTTCGGACTTTGCGGAATGCCCCGCCTTGAAGTTAAGGGGGCGGCAATTGCCACCGTTATCGGTCAGATTACAGCGGCGTTGCTTGCAATTATTTTCAATATAAAATTCAATCACGATGTCCATATAAGCTTCCGCCTTATCCGTTGGAATACAGCAATTATCAAGGAAATTTACAGAATAGGACTTCCCTCAATAATTATGCAGGCAATCGGCTCGGTAATGACCTTCGGTATGAATAAAATCATAATTTCCTTTACAACAACGGCAACGGCGGTGTTCGGCGCATACTTTAAGCTTCAAAGCTTTATATTTATGCCTGTTTTCGGTCTTAATAACGGAATGGTCCCCATTATTGCTTATAACTACGGCGCAAGGCGGTTTGACCGTGTTAAAAAGACAGTTACAATTACAATCGCAACTGCCGTTTGTATTATGCTTACGGGCGCCGCGGTGTTTGAATTGGCGCCTAAAGCTCTTCTCTCCCTTTTCAATGCGTCGGAGGAAATGATTAGAATAGGAGTACCGGCCCTTCGGATTATTGCAACGCACTTTGTGCTTGCCGGATTTTGTATAATTGCCGGTTCGGTGTGTCAGGCAATAGGGAAACCTATATACAGCCTTATCGTATCCGTCTGCCGTCAACTGTTGGTGCTCCTTCCGTCGGCATGGGCGCTGGCGCAAACGGGCAGACTTGAACTCGTATGGCTTGCGTTCCCTATTGCGGAGTGCGTGTCGCTTATATTAAGCGCTGTTTTCCTCACAAAAACACTGCGGCTTGCAAAGCGCAGGATAAATGAAATGCTGGCATAAATCAACAAAATAAAGGGAGCTGAATCTGTACGGTTCAGCTCCCTTTTTTAGAATAAAACAGCTTATTTATAGCTCAATTCCGCCATTTTTCTGACGGTGTTAGCCGTTCTGATTGTAATCATTTCGCCGATTCCCGCGCTTGCGGTTTTCTTCCACCAATTTGATTTGGAATATCTTTTTCTGTCGAAAGACCAAAAAATGACATCTTCATATATGCTAACCTTTTCCAAACCTGCTGTCGGCTCGCCGACTTTCTCAAAAATCTCCGTAGGTGTTGCGGGAGGCATTACAAAAATCAGATTATCGTATATCTCTTTGTCTTCCGTACCCCACCAATGGGGTGCATTTGCGAGAATGTCTTTTATGCGGTGGGTATCAGTTACATACACGGGTATATCCAACCCGAATTTATCCTTTATCATATTTTTTATTATTTCGGGAAATTCTGCTTCTTTGCCGCTGTCTCCCGAAAAAGCAATATTGCCGCTGTTAAGATAGGTAACTGCATCGGTAAACCCGATTTCTTCAAATCGTGCTTTAAGCTCGGGCATTGAAATTTGGTTTTTACCGCTTATATTCACACCGCGCAATAATGCTATATATTTTTTCATGATTTCACCTCTGAACGGCCGTTTTTTATCAACAGTGTTATACATTCCACATGGTCGGTATGTGGAAACATATCTACGGGTTGGATTTTTTTGACCTTATAGCCGCTTTTAGTGAGGTAAAGTAAATCACGGGCAAGTGTTTCGGGGTTGCAGGATACATATATAACTTTTTTCGGTGCGAGCTTTACAAGTGACGACAAAAAGGGGATATCGGCGCCTGCCCTTGCAGGGTCCATAATCACTGCGTCAATTTTTTCGTGATTTTCGGCAAGTTCTGTCATAAATCTGCCTGCGTCATCATTGTAAAATCTTATATTTTCAATATTATTGAGCCTTGCGTTATCCTTTGCGTCCTTTACTGCGTCGCCGTTTATCTCAACGCCGATTACGCTCTTAACGCTTTTGCTTGCAATAAGACCTATCGTTCCCGTACCACAATAGGCGTCGATTATTTCCTCGTCGCCCTTAAAATCGGCAAATTCAAGGGCTTTATTGTATAAAATCTCAGTCTGCACGGGGTTAATCTGGTAAAATGCCTTGGGAGAAATTCGAAATTTGAGAGAGCAAAGCTCCTCCGTGATTTTTCCGTTGCCGAAAAGCACCACAGAACGGTCGCCCAGCACCATGCTTGTCCTTTTGTTGTTTATGTTTTGAACAACGGTGGTGATTTCAGGGTGAGCCTTTAAAAGAGCGTTGATAAAGGACTGCTTTTTCGGGAAAATGGGCGTTCCCGTTACAAGAACAACCATAATTTCACCTGTTTTAAAGGCGGTTTTTATAAGAACATGGCGCAAAAAGCCTTGCTTTGTATCTTCATTATAAGGCTTTAATTTGAAGCTCTTTAAAAGCTTTTTCACGGTTAAGACGATTTCGTCCGCTTTGGGATGAGTCAGCATACAGCTTTCAATATCAACAATTTTATGTGTTGAGGATTGGTAAATTCCCACAACGGTTTTGCCGTTCCCTGACGAACCGAAGGCGTATTGTGCCTTGTTGCGGTAGTGATAGGGATTATCCATACCGATGATTTCTTGGACATGGCAGAATTTGCCCAAAAGCCGTATTACTTTTACCTGTTTGTGCCTTAACTGCTCCTCATAGGGCAAATTTAAAAGCTGACATCCGCCGCATTTTTTGCCGTAGGTGCAAACTTTAACATTTTTGCTCATATCAGCCGATTTTTCTGCCGTTCTTTATAGGCACGGTACCCATAAACGGTATTTTCAGCGTGCCTGTAAAGGTGTCTTCGCCGGTAAAGGTTACATCAATGTCAACAGTCAGCGTTCCGAGAACCGAAACCTTTGTCTTGCCTGTAAGTCGGTTGCCGTCCTCTTTTACATCGTAAACCGAAAAATCGGGAATATTTTTGGCGCCGGGGATTGATACGGAAAAATCGTACTCTCCGTTGTTATCCTTAATTTCAACAACTGCGCTGCCGCTCATAACCGAGGTTTCAATATCGCCTGTCCATTTGCCTAAGCCTAACATATAAATCACCCTGTCTTAAATAATATAAAAATATTTTATCATTATATGAAATATTTGTAAAGAAAAAGCCGAAATGTTTCGTTGACTTTTAGCGGTATTTGGGGTAAAATTAACTTTAATATAAGAGGTGTTGTTATTGAAAAAATTTTTTTCAAGAGTAAGGCCGCATCAGATTTTACTCTTTATATTTGACTTTATAGCTGTTAACGGTGCATACTTTTTGTCGCTGTTTCTGCACAGACAATTTTCTTTTGATATGGAGCTTGCCAAGTTTTTGCTTGTGAGAGTTCCTTTTGTAACCGTAATTTATCTTGCTCTCTTTTTGGCAAGACGCCTTTACAGCAATATGTGGAAATATATGGGCTTTTATGAGCTGATAAATGCTGTAATTTGTGCGGGTGTGGGCACAGCGCTTTGCTGGACGGTAGATTATATCGGCATGAAGAACGACTATTTCTTAGGTCTTAACTGTATGCCGTTTGTTGTGTATATTGACGCGTTTATGTTTATTTGTCTGTTTTGCGTAGGCAGCAGAACGCTGTTTAAGGCATACCGCGCGCTGGTATCGGACTCAAAACGGCGCAGAGCCGTCGTCAACAAGCGTATCATGATAATCGGTGCAGGCGATATGGCAAATACCGTGCTTTTTGAAATGAGTATGAGCGGGTTTAAGTTCGGTTCGCCCGTTGTAATTGTGGACGATGACCCCTCAAAGCAAAAAATGAGAATCAGAGGGATTCCTGTTGCAGGTAAGATAAGCGATATTCCCGAGCTTGTAAAAAGCTTTGATGTTAACGAGATAATTTTCTGTATCCCCTCTGCACCCGCTCAAAGAAAGCGTGAAATTTTTGAGATTGCAATGTCAACAGGCTGTAATCTTAAAACCGCACCCAATATCGATGAGCTGGGCGGCGCAAATAAATCCTATGCGGACAGAATCAGAAAGGTTGATGTTCTCGACCTGCTTTCACGCCCCGAGGTTAAGCTGGATACAGAGGTTTGTAAGTATCTGAAAGACCAAACGGTGCTCGTAACGGGCGGCGGCGGCTCAATAGGCAGTGAGCTTTGCCGTCAGATTGCGAGATACAATCCGTCAAGAATTGTTATTTTCGATATATATGAAAACAACGCCTTCACACTTAAAAATCAGTTGGACAGGCACTATTGCGGTGCGCCGCAGATTGATATTCGCATTGGCTCTGTCCGCGATATTGCAAGACTGCGGGAGGTTTTTGAAGAATTCAACCCTTCGTCGGTATTTCATGCGGCGGCACACAAGCATGTTCCCCTTATGGAGGACAGTCCCTATGAGGCGGTTAAAAACAATATTCTCGGTACATATAATACGGCACTTTGCGCCAACGAATACGGAGTGAAGAACTTTATTTTGCTTTCTACCGACAAGGCGGTTAATCCCACCAATGTTATGGGTGCAACAAAGCGTGTTTGCGAAATTGTTATTCAGCATTTCAGCAAGATTTCAAAGGGTACAAAGTTTGCGGCGGTGCGTTTCGGGAATGTGCTGGGCTCAAACGGAAGCGTTATTCCCATATTTAAAGAACAGCTTGAACAGGGCGGTCCCATTACCGTAACTCACCCTGATATTACAAGATACTTTATGACTATTCCCGAGGCGAGCCAGCTTGTTGTTCAGGCAGGGGGACTTGCAAAGGGCGGCGAGATTTTCGTGCTTGATATGGGCGAGCCTGTAAAAATTGTTTCCCTTGCGGAAAATCTTATCAAGCTTTCGGGCTTTGAGCCGTATAAGGATATTGAAATTCAGTTTACAGGGCTTCGTCCCGGTGAAAAGCTTTACGAGGAGCTTTCAATGGAGGAGGAGCTTGACGGTAGAAAGAAAACGAGTAACGATAAGATTTTCGTTACCGCACCATTACCCATTGACGATATTCAGCTTGAAGAGGATATAAAGGAAATACCTAATTTAAAGCAGGAGGAGGTAAGAAGCTTCTTAAAGCGTCTTGTTCCCAATTACAATGCTAAATAATATTTATACATAAATTGGAGATGTTCACAAATGGAAATCAAAATTGAACTGACAAAAACTCCCAAGCAGAAGCCCGATGAAAAGCATCTCGGCTTCGGAAGTCACTACACTGACCATATGTTCATAATGAATTATGACGAGGGACAGGGCTGGCACGATGCAAGAATAGTACCTTATCAGCCCATTACTCTTGAACCCTCTGCACTTGTTTTTCACTATGCGCAGGAGTGCTTTGAAGGCTTAAAGGCATATCGATGCCCCGACGGAAGCGTTCAGCTTTTCAGACCTGATAAAAATGCTGAGAGAATGCAGTCAACGCACAAAAGACTTTGCATTCCCGAAATCCCCGTTGCGGATTTTGTAGAGGCTGTTAAAACGCTTGTATCAGTTGAAAAGGATTGGGTTCCCTCAGAGCCCGACACAAGCCTTTATATAAGACCTTTTACTATTGCTACCGAGCCTGTGTTGGGCGTTAAGGCGTCAGCACAGTATCAGTTCATTATAATTTGTTCCCCCTCAGGCGCATATTATGCAGAGGGTATGAACCCCGTAAAAATATATGTTGAGGACGAATTTGTCCGTGCAACTCCCGGCGGAACGGGATATATCAAGTGCGGAGGTAACTATGCGGCTTCTATAATCGCAAGTGAAAAAGCGCACACCCTCGGCTATTCTCAGGTGCTCTGGCTTGACGGCGTTGAGCGCAAGTATGTTGAGGAAGTCGGCTCAATGAATATTATGTTTATGATTGACGGCGAAATTTATACAGCCGCAACCGTGGGCACGGTTCTTCCCGGAATAACAAGAATGAGTTGTATTGAACTTCTCAAAGAGTGGGGCTATAAGGTAAACGAAGGCAAGCTTGCCATTGCCGATGTAATGCAGGCGGGCCGTGAAGGAAAGCTCCAGGAGGTTTTCGGAACAGGTACTGCGGCGGTAATAAGCCCTGTGGGCGGACTTATGTACGAGGGCGAAACGGTTGAAATCAACGGTTTCAAAACAGGTGAGCTCACACAGCGCCTTTATGATACGCTTACAGGTATTCAATTCGGCAAATTACCCGACACAATGGGCTGGATTGTTAAGGTTAACTGATTTCTCTCCCCTTGCTCGTTGAGCAGGGGGATTTTACCGTTAAAATATAATCAGAATTTATTTGTAATGCACATTTTTGTCAAAAATGTGCATTTTTTACTTTTTTATATTCATTTTTTATCTAAAACATTGAAATTTTTTTTGAGTGTGTTAAAATTTCCCTATACGGAGGTGTTTTTTATGGCAGTTTCAAAATCAATTCCACGTGCGAAAACTCCCGGCAGCGCGGGCGTTTCGGCAGAGGTAATAGGTCAGTTTTTAAGCGCGGCAGAAAAGCGTCACCTTGAATTTCACAGCCTTATGGTTATACGGGGCGGCAAGGTAGCGGCGGAATGGTACAACGAGCCCTACGACAAAACATCAAAGCACACGATGTATTCTGTCAGTAAATCCTTTACCGCAACGGCAATCGGCTTTGCGATTGAAGAGGGAATACTGTCGCTTGATACAAAGCTTGTTGATATTTTCCCCGATTATCCGCCGAAGCATGACGATAAACGCTTTGAAAAGCTGACGGTGCGCACTTTGCTTACCATGTCCAGCGGAAAACAGCCGAGTATTTTTGCGGAAAAGGGAAAAATCGATTGGATTGACGATTTTATAAACTCCCCATGGGTATTTGAGCCTGGCGAAAAGTTCCTTTATGTTAACGAAAACATATTTATGCTGTCCGCAATAATTAACAGGGTAACGGGCGTTTCTTTGCGTGAATATCTCACCCCACGCCTTTTTGAGCCGTTGGGAATAGAAGTCCCATATTGGGATACGGACGCAAACGGCATTGAGGCAGGCGGCTGGGGATTGTATATCACAACCGAGGATTTGGCAAAGTTTATGCTTTGCTATTCTCAAGGCGGAAAGTTCAAGGGCAAGCAGGTAATCCCCGCCCATTGGGTGCAGGAGGCAACAAGAACGCAGATTGAAAACAAGGACAACGGCAGAAATCCCGATAACACAAGCGGTTACGGTTACTGCTTCTGGAAAAATCATACCGATAAATATTCCTACCGTGCCGACGGTATGTTTTCACAGTTCGGTATAGTTTTCCCCGAATATGACGCCGTTGTTGTTACCACCTCCGCAATTCCCGATGAGCAGTCGGCGCTTGACTGCATCTGGGAGTTCTTCCCGAGAGCATTTGAAGAGGTGTCGGATAAAAAAACACAGTTGGGACAGTTCTTTATCGAACAGCCATGCCACGGCGGAAGGTCGTATTACGAGCCGTATGTTGAGGACAGATACATAAAATTCCGCAAAAAGCTTTTGCTCAATATTATCGGCTTCCCCATGAGCGTGCTTCCTCTTGCCGTAACATATATGATGACCGACAGAGCGGGCAATATTGATATGGTAAAATTCCGTTTCGGCGAGCATGAGTGCACTATTGAATGGAGCGAGGGCGACGAAAAAAATACAGTGCCTCTGGGAATGGACGGTCATTACCGATACGCCACAATGCGTCTTGGACAAACCGATTTTAAGGTTTGCTCAAACGCCTGTTGGATTGACGATAAAACCTTGCTTGTTAGCATACGTCCCATTGAAACTGTGGGAAAAAGAAATATGATTTTCAGTTTCCGCAAGGGGGACCGTGTTGTGATGACTCCGTCCAGTACGCCTTCAACTGAGGAAATCGGTCATGCGCTGGCAATTTCTTTTGAGCAGGTTTTGCGAAATAAGTTCGTGTGCGGGATTGTGCAAAAGGGCGTAATGCTCGCCCTCCCCTTTATTGAGCCCAAGCATTACGGCAGGTTTATTGAGGGCATAAAAAAAGAAAATAAATAAAAATACCAAGGGCTGACAGAATGTTTTATCGTGAACCCGTTAACTTCTGTCAGCCCTTGGCAACTCGTGCAGAACACTGATTAAAAATATTGGTTCTGTTGCCGTTTTTAACGGGCTGTTTGTATTGTAAGAGATTTTTAATCTGATATTTTAATCACATAAGCTCCGTCAATTACTGCGATTGACTCCCCCGCAGGGAAAACGGGCATTTCACGGATGTCATCACGCCCAACAAATTCTTTCGGATTGGTTGTGATGTCAATATTCATATCCATCTCTTGCTGGATAAACCATTTCAGCGTATCAGTATAAGTGATTGCATTGCCTGAACGAAAATAATCGGAAATAATCTGAACGCGTGTGTCATACCTTACGCGTTCATAAATATTTGGGTTTTGAGGGTAATTCGTCGGGCTGTATGAATCGTTGCCGATAATAATTACCTTTGAATTTTCGTCAAAACCTTCGGTTTGTTCAAGACGGTCAATAATCCTTGTTGAATAGCTCCAGGCATTGTCATAATTTACTTTGAGTTTTAAGTAGAGGGAATTGGCACAAACGGTTTGGCCGAAAACCATAACAACGCTTAAAATCAAAGACAGCCAGGAAACAATATTGTAAGATTTCTTCTTTGAGAAGACATTATCAAATAAATAAAGCAGTGCAAGGAACGGCAGAATTATTGAAAAAACAGTGAGCGAGTGTATAACCGTTCCGGAAATAATATACATCAAATTGACAGAAAGAATATATGTTGTAATATAAACAAGAGTGAAAAGCAATCTGCGCCTTTTAATGCTTCTAATAATAAATACCGCTAAAACTATTATGCTTATTAAACAGCCGCACATCATAAGTGCGGGAAAAGTATTGATTATATCATTTCTGTAAATAAGCTGAACAGCAAACGACCACGCATAATCAATACGGTCAATTAAATCCTCTTTTGCAGGAATAACGCCGAGATTATTGTATGCGTAGTACTCAACAACCGTCTCTCCCAGGATTTTCAGCACAGCTTTCCAAATTGCGTAATAAATAGCGGTGGCTGCAACGGAGATTGAGGCATATTTAACGGTTAAAAGGATTTGATGCTTTATACTGCTTTTATTTTCAAAAATATTTAAAATCATTTTGAAAACGAACAGGGCAATTGCGGTTGAAATATAAGCCTGATAGCACATCATGCTAAGACACAAGAACACTATTGACAACGGTATGCCGTATTTCTTTTTATCGACAATATAAACGGCTAAAACCGCAAAAAGCAGGGATAAAACATAAATGTAAACAGAACTGAAATAAGCGTGTGAAACAACAATTGCTTCACTTGTTACGACAAAGCCGGCACAGAGAACGATACTGATTTTATTAGTTAACTTGAATATTTTTGAAAGGAACACAATTACAAAACCCATCAGGAAACAGGTGAGAAGACCGATAACCCAAGGGATTTGCATTCTGTTTATAAGCTCTAAAAGCGGCCCTACAAGAAATCTGCCGTTACTTATTCCCGTTGAATCGCTAAAAATTTGAATTGAGTCATGAGCAAAGCAGGTGTTTGTATAAATAAACGCGTTTACTAAAAGACAGAAGATTGCCCCTGCACAATATGCGAATTTGTCGGTAGGAGAAATTTTTTTGTAAGCATTTTCCAAAACGCCGGTCGGCGATTGAATCTTTTTCAAATCACTGAAAAGTGTCATATCAGTACTCCTTGTTACTTCTTTTTATATGGAATATCTTTAACACATAATACCACACAATAAAAAACAGCGTGCAGTAGCAATAAATCGGGTGGAGCATAAATGAAAAATCTTTGTGTTTAATTGTTAGCTTAACCGAGTCAAGCAAGGGTAAGATAAAAGAAATTACATAGAACGGAAAAAGTAATTTTCTGTTGCTTGAAGATATTTTTCTGTTGGAAAAGCCGGACTCGGCAGGCGTGAAAATATTGTTGATAACTCTAAACCTGATTTTCTTAATATAATCCTTGAATCCACTGCGAGAACGGTGTAAAACATTATCGTTTTCAACGCAAATGCAGGTATTTGTAAGGTCAAGGATTTTGTCTGATACAGACGAAATAAAGGAAGCGTCAATTTGACACTCATTAAAGTTTTTCAAAATGAACTCACGGTCAAAGGTGGTTGTTCCGCCGTCTGCAATGGGTCGCGGTTCATTTTCTTTAAATTTCAAAAGGCAAATTTCGCCGCTTCTTGCAGAAATATTTTTTTCATATGTTTTAAGGATAGTGCTCTGCGGTTTGTAAATGAAATACGAAAACGGGTCACCGCAATAATTCAAATAGCTGTTTGAAACGCCGTTTCCCATAGGCTTTAATTCGTTTGCAACAGCAATATGGGCATCGGGGAATTCATTCAAAGCATTAAGTCTGCCCGAAATGGCGTCAGCATTTTCAAACGCCTCGTCGGAATCCATTTTTATAATGTAACTGCCTTTGGCATTTTTAAAACCGATAAGCTTTGCAATTTCAGGAACTCTTTCGGGATTTTGAAGTATTTTAACGAAAGCGTATTCACGTGCAATTTCAAGAGTTTTATCTTTTGAACCGCCGTCAATCACTAAACATTCAAGCTTGTCAGTATCAAAATTCTGATTCTTTATTGAATCAAGGGAGTATCGGATTGTTTTTTCGGAGTTAAATGTAGGCATAATAACGGTAACTTTTATGTCAAGCATTACTCTTTCCTCCGCAAATTATTTCCGCCAGCTTATCACATATGATTTTTGACGGCAAAACCGTGGGAACAATCGGCTCGCGATTGTATTTTTCATAGTTTCGGATAAACAAATCTATCGAATCGAGGCTGTCGCCGAAAAGTTCGGCGTTTTCACCGATGCCCTCGTCACGCTCCGTTGCGGTGCGAAGAATAAGAGTCGGTTTGCCCATATAGTAAAGTTCTTCCTGATTACTGCCGCCGTCTGTAATTACGAAATCACTGCCCTCAAGCAGTTTCATAAAATCAAAATATTCCGTTCGGTCAAGAAGGATAATATTTTTATTATCTTGAAGCCTTTGAAGCAGTCCCAATTGAATTAAAGTGTTTTTAGTAATTGTGTGAAGTATAAAAACTACGGTTTTGCTTTGAGAAATTTCAATAAATTTGTTAACCATATGCTTAACAAAACCTGTTTTAAGAAGATTTTCCTGACGGTGCATAACACAAACGCAATAGGGATTTTTAAGAATCTCTGCAATTGTTTCATTTTCAATTTTTATTTGCTTTGAATAATAAAGAGCGTCAATAATTGTGTTGTAGCTTGTGTTAATCGGCTCGCCCGGGTATTTTTTCAGGTTTCGCAAGCCCAATTCACCTTGGCAGAAATTGTAGTTTGACATTGTACTTACAAGGTGTCTGTCAATTTCCTCGGGAAAGGGTGAAAATATACGGTGCGAGCGCAGTCCTGCTTCCACATGGCAGAGCTTTGAGTGCAGTTTTTTAGACAGTGTTGCACCCATAACGGTTGAAAGCGTGTCGCCGTGAACAACAAATACGGAGTTTTCAAAATCGGTATCCGGAAGCGCATTTGTAACCGTCTTTTTTGATTTGCGAAGTGTTTTGAAGAACCATCCGAAAAGCCCGAAAACATTTTTAACAATGTCTTTTTCATAGCTTAATTGCAAATCGACGGAAAGAGAGGTGGCTTTTGCAATATCCGTATCTGAAATCTCATTCTGCCCGCTTAGAATTATTTTATAAGGGAGCTTTCTCTTTTTCGCTTCTTCAATAACCGTGAATAGTTTGATGTATTCTGCTGTTGTACCAATGAAGAATATTATACTTCTTTCGGACATGCTTTTTGGCTCCTTATAAATAATACAACTGTCAAAACAGAGTAAACACCTGTTAAAATCAATAAAACTGACGGAATAGTGCTGTGAATAAACATTACCGCAATCATCATAACTGCGAGAGCACAGATTCCGGCAAGTGAAACAAACACCTTATCGCCGACAGCGATTAAATAGTTAATAAGAACAGTCGCCAGAACGAGCGGAATAACGGCAAAACAAAGCGGAAGGATATATTCGCTTGCCGGCAAATAATCTTTGCCCATAATAATCGAAATAATCGGCTTTTTAAGTACAAAAAGCCCTGCGCCTGCTATGAACGACAGCAGAAATGAGTAAAGCAAGGATTTTTTCAGCGCCGTTCTTCCTTCGTTTATATTTCCGGCGGCAACCGGAACCAGCAAAACAGTGAGAGCAGAGGGGATATACATTAAAATCTTGCCAAAGAGAGCCGAGCAGCTGTAAATCCCAACATCGTATTCCGTAAAATAGTTCCGTACAATTAAGATATCAATATTGTTGAATACCGTAATACAAACAGTAGAAATTAAGGTGAATACCGTGTAACTTAAAATGGGTTTAATATCTGTAAAATCAGCGCGTTTGCCTGTGCGGTTTTTGCGGAATACTATGTAACCGAAAATAAGACAGCAAATACTGCCTGCAATCATTGCAACAGGCGCGGAGTTTATTCCAAGACCTGAAATAATTAAAACCGTGCCGAGTATTGTTTTGAAAATCGGCTGAATAAGATTAAAAATGCTGAGGGATACAAACATTTTCTTGCCTTGAAGCATACCGTAAAATATATAGGTTGAACTGATAAGACAAATTGCAACAGCAGAGCAAATGCAAACCGAAAGCGAAAAATTCATCACTTTCATAATGCCGATTACAGCAGCAGTAAAAGGAAGAGCAATGCAAGCAAAAAATTTGATTATGCAAGGAATTTTGCCGTCAACAGTACCGCTTTCGGCAATATCTTTTGTAATACTGAGCCCCAGTGCTGTACCGCAAATTGTAAGTATGTTTGTAACTGAAAAAACAGAGTTGAGAATACCGAAGTCCTCTTGGCTTAAAAGTCTGCCTGAAATGATTTGAAACAGATAATTAAGGGCGCTTGCGAAAATCGATACGGCAAACAGGTAAATTGCTGTTCTTTCAAACTTTTTCGATTGCACTTCTCCCGCCTCCGTTTCAAACACATAAAATTTTGTAAAAAAATACAATTGAATGTATTCTACTATATTTGGAGCGGTTTATCAATAGAAAATCAAATATAACAAGGAAAAACCGTGCAAAAATATTGAGCTGCCTCAATCTGCACGGTTTTTATATGTATTCAGATTTTTTCGCCGGTTTCACCGTTTACGATGTCTTTAAAAACAGCACGGTGCGTTCCCGAAATGTATTTATCAATGTGGAGCGAGCCGAAATACCACTTTTTGAAATGACAGTTACCCGAAAGCTCCTCAAAATATGCATTCAGCGCGGTTACTCTCAGCATTGCGCTCTCATTAAGATTTAAAAAGCTCTTAACTTTAAGGGGCGGCTCGTGGGTTATAATCATATCTACATCATAGCCTGCAATTTCAAGGTTTTCAGCACCTTCCAAAAGCTCCTCCTGAGTGGGAATTTCATCCTTTGACCAAGCGTTCACATCACGGCGAATGTCAATATCCGAGCTTTCGCCGCCGCCCATTGTGAACACGCGCTTACCCTCAATTTCAAATATCTGACCTCTCATAAGGTGATAAAGGTTGCCGTAAATCTTATGTACCTTGCCCATGTTCCATTGGCTTATCTCGTAATTATTTAAAAGGTCAAAGTTTTCGTGAGTACCGTCAATAAAGCAGATGTTGTATTTCCGTTTACCCAAGGAGCGCAGAAACCGCTGTTCGCGGCGACTGTCGTTCCACATAAAGCCGAAATCACCGCAAATTATAAGTGTGTCGCCCTCTTTTAAGTGCCTTAACTTTCTGCGCGAAAGGCGTTCACGGTCCCCATGAGTATCTCCTGTTACATAAATCATAAAAAAATCCTTTTTCCGTATTGGATATTATTTGTAATTGTGTTATACTTTTATTGTATTACTTTCAGCGTAATTTTTCAAGTGGGTGATTTTTTTGAAAAAGATAATATCCGTGTTGCTTTGTGCCGCTGTGCTGTTGGGCACTTTTTCAATAAGCGCTTTCGCTTCATTTAATTCACTTCTGGAAACCGAGGCGGATATAGTTTTGCTTGTGAATACAGACAGCGATACGGTTATTTTCGATAAAAATGCAGATAAGCACAGCGCACCTGCGTCACTTACAAAAATCGTGACTTGTATGCTTGTGCTTGAAAACTGCGACAATCTTGATACAAAGATTACCTGCAAACGGTCAGTGCTTGACGGCCTTTATGCTCAAAATGCCTCAACAGCGGGAATCCTCGCAGGGGAAACGCTGACGGTCAGGGAACTTTTATATTGCCTTATGATTCCATCTGCCGCTGACGCCGCAAATATACTTGCCGATTATATCGGCGGCAGTCTTGATAATTTTACGGTGATGATGAACGATTTTGTAAAGAATCTGGGCTGTGAAAATACCAATTTCATCAATGCTCACGGTCTTGACGGTGACGGCGGAGCATATACCACCGCCAACGATATGTATAAAATCACAAAATATGCTTTGCAAAATCCCGTTTTCAAGGAGATTACAAGCACTGCAAGATACGAAATCGCGCCAACGGACAAATATCCCCAGACGCGTTATCTCAACAATACAAATAAAATGATGAATAAGGCGTATAAGGACTATTACAGCCCTTATATTTCAGGTGTTAAAACAGGTACAAGCAACGCGGCGGGGCACTGCGTTATATCCACCGCTTCAAAAAACGGATACAATTACTTGCTGGTGGTTATGAACGCTCCCCAATATGATATAGATAATGACGGAGTAGAAGAAAATGTTGCGTTTACCGACAGTAAAAGGATTTACGAATGGGCGTTTGACAACATTGTTCTTAAAAAGGTTACGAATACCACCGATGTAATAACCGTTGTAAATGTTGAGTACAATTGGAAGGTTGACCATCTGCGGCTTGTTCCCGAAAAGGAAATTTCAACCCTTGTCCCCACGGGTACGGAATCGGGCAGTCTTACGGTGCGCGTTGTTGAAAGCGAAACGCCCAAAACCGTTAAAGCACCCATTAAAAAAGGCGATGTTTTGGGAAAAGCGGAAATTCTTTACGGTGAAGATGTTGTAGCCACCGTGAATTTGGTTGCGGCAGAGGGCGTGAGCAGAAGCCTGATTTTGTGGATTTGGGGAATAGTTAAGCAAATTTTCTCCTCTATCATTGTGAAACTGCTCGTGGGACTGTTTGCGGTACTGCTGATAGTTTATATCCTGCTGATTATCCGCAAAAACCGAATTAAAGCCAAACGCAAAAAAATAAGAATGATTAAAGGGTAATAAAAAACTGCCGCATGACCGTGGAAAACGGAAATGCGGCAGTTTTTCTATTTATGCGTTTACCTTTGGTGCCAACTGTTTTTCTTTTTTTTCAAATTTAATTCGGTAATATGTTCCTGCCCAAAAGCCTATGCAAATTTGTATACCTAATGCAACAAGCATGCCTATTATTGACCATTTTGCTGCACCTTTTCCGCCGATAATGTACGATACTGTAACATTATCCTTTGCAATCCCCGCAACATCGGAGGCAAGATTTTTTGTGTTGTGTTTGCTTTTATACCAAATCCAACCCCAAGCGTAGTTCTTTCCCATCTCGCCTAAAAACAAAACTAAAACAACTACAAAAAACACAGCAAACAGAAACCCGCCGATTCCTGCGGCTGCCGTAATTGCAATGCCTAAAAGACCTCCTGCAACAGCGGCAATAATCCGGAATATGCGAGCCACCTTTCGTGCCAAGTGATTCATATTTTTAACATTTTCATAAATTTCTTCATCGGTTTCTCCAAAATACATTTTAACTCCTCCTGTTATTTTAATGACCTTAAGAAAAGGTGTAAATCTAAATCTTCAACAGCTTTAGTATGCTTTTTGGTCGCTTCGACCTGTTGCCTCAACAAATCAAGCTCCTCGCTGTTGTCGTTGTAGTCATACATGTATGCATTTTGTGCGGCAATGTTTTCAAGACGGTTTTTGTGCCAAATATCCTCTAACAGATTTATAGCTTCTTTCACGGAATCGGCTCTTCCGTTTGCCAAAAGAGTGCAAATATCATCAACTGCAAACCAATAGCTTTCGGGTATAACTATATTTGCATCTGCCCTCATTTTTGAAGCAATATCTTCATATTTCTTTTCCAGTGCCGATAGTTGCTCACGAATTTCGTTGCAAACAGTCATAACCTTTTGATTGTTTTCATTAGCTCTGCCAAGTTTTTTATCATATGACCGCTGTGCTTCTCTGCGTTTTTTTATTACACGCAACTTTAATATAAGCCATGCTTCAAACGGTGCAAGTAAAAGAAAGAGGAGTACAGTGATCATAACTACGGCTATAACCCATTTTGCGTTCGACATATCTGCGGAATTTACAAAATTTGCAATTTTTTCTTTTATTATCAAGCCGTTATCAGAAATTTTTCCGTCAAGCCACAGAGTGGTAAGGGCGCAATTTATGTTAAAGAACAAAAATGATAAAATAAAGAGTGCAAATCTTGAAACTTGGTATTCTGCAACCGTGTTTTTTATTCTCTTTACATCTGTTGCTTTATTTGCTTCAACATTGTGCTTTTGCTGTAATTGGGCGTAGTCTTGCCGTATTGCGTTTACTTCACGATATTGGCTTATGTACTGTCTTATTCTTTCTAAATCTGTATTTGTTTTCATGTGATTGATCTGCGTTGCAAATATAACATTGCTTTCTATTCCCTTTCTGATAGATTTTAATTATAATCCCGGTTTGCCAAACAGCAAGTGCATGTTACCATATCACATCTTGGGGGTATTGCGGGCGGGGTGATATAAAACATGCAAATGTGGGCGCTGTGACCATAATCCACCTCCCGTTTTCAAAAGCGACCTCAAAGCTTTCTGTTTGTATATATTCCGTTGTACTGTCGAATACATCAACCAAAACCTTTGCTCGATTACCCTCCTGCTCGATTTTGAAAGACTCAGGACTGTATGAGGGTATCCCGCGTGCACCTGTACCTATATAGAGCTGACCGTCCTTTTCGAGAAATGCGTCCTTGCTTCTTTCCCAATATTTAGTTGCTATTTCATCGCTTAAATACTGCCTTGTAAGCACTTTGCCCTCATCAACGGAGCTGAGCCCTATTGCAAGCAGGCACTCCGAGTATTTTGAAGTTGGAAATTGTTCGGGCGGATCAACAGATTCATATTCCTTTATGTATAAGCCGAAAAGGGAGGTTCTGGAATAGCATATTAAAATATCAGATAAAATTTGTTGAGTAAGCGGTTCTGCCGACTGCGTCAGCGGCTCTGTTTCTGTTGGCGCTTGCGCTCCCGTATTTAATGAAGATACGGTTGTTTTTTCCTCGGACGGTTGCTTTTCGTCATTGTCAGGTTTCAGAAAAATAATAAATACAACTCCGCCGACAATGGTTGCCAAGGCAATAACAATGATAAGTATCTTAATTGAAATACCGTTTTTCATTTGCATTACCTCTTACTTGTAAGTTTTGGATGTTGCTCAATTAGGTATAATATCAAAAAATACGATATATAAAGGAAATATTATACAATCGTTTATTTTCTCGGTATATTCGTGACAGCAAAAATATTTATTTGTTTTGCGAAATATGGTACAATAGCGTAAATTCAGTTGGCAGGTAGGGGGAGAAAGTGATGACGGTTGCCGTTTTTGATGACAATGAATACGCATTGCGCACAATTGAAGAAACCGTTGACGCGTTTTTTGAGGGCAAAAACTATGATTATGATGTTTTCGGATTTTCCGATACGGCGGATTTTCACAATTATTACATAAACAACAAAATTGACATTGCTTTTCTTGATATAGCGGTCGATGGAAATTCAAAATTCGGCTTAAAATGTGCCGAAGAAATCAGACATCTTAATGATTCGGCTCATATTATTTTCACAACCGTTATGGGGGAGTATATGCCATTGTCCTTTGAGGGCATGATTCGTCCCACTCATTATCTTGTAAAGCCCTTTTCCGGTGAAAAAATCTTTGAGATTATGGAAAATATCATAAATGACGGGCAGAAAAAGAAGATAACGCTTAAATGCGGCAACACGGTTTGCAGGCTGAATATAAACGAGATACTTTACATCATTCAGGAAAAAAACAAAATGACGGTATATACCCATGACAGCGTTATAAGCGTGTATAAGTCTTTAAAAAGCATATATGAGGAGCTTTCCGGAAGGTTTGTTTTTGCCGATAAAAATGTCTTGATAAACCCTGATGAAATAAAACAGTTCGATATTAAAAACAACAGGCTTGTTATGAGCGACGGGCGTGTGATTTTTGTTTCCGTCAGAAGAAAAAGCGCTGTTAAAAAGATAATGGAGGAGAAAGTATGAATTATCTTGCAATACCGTATGCAATTATGTTTACGCCCTTTTATATGTTTTGGATAATGAAAATTTTTGATGTGGAAAGGCCTGTAAAAACATGGGTGATTTATTATTTTGCCGCAGCATTTTGTATGGGATTTCCCACTTTGATTGTTCCCCATAATACAATCCGTTGGTTTTCGATTATGGCTATGCTTATAATTTGCACTTTTATTGTTCTGCGTGTAAGCATATGGAAAAGTATAGTATATGTCGTAGCAATAGATTTACTCCTCGTCTTTGCTGAGCTTTTCTTGGTTCTGCTTATTGTGATTGTTGATCAGGAATACTTTATAAATCAGGTTGAAACAGACGGCGTTGCTATAAATGCTACTATGTGGATAGTTTTTGTTGCATTTACCACGATTGTATATTTTATAAAGAGAATAAAAGGCAGAAAAAATCAAACAAAGGAAGAGCGGGAAAAGAACTTCGCTGTGAACATGGTTGTTTTTGCAATAATTTATTGCTGTATTTATTCCGTAGTTGTTTATTATCTTCTTGATGTCCTGACTGCTGAATCGCTGTTGATAATCAGTAATTTTTCCATATGGGTATGGCTTTTGGGAGGTTTTGTTCCCATTTTATCAATTGCCGGTGTCTCTTACATGTTTTCTGATAAAAAAAGAGCGCAAAGGCACCTTGACGAAATTCTTGAACTGCAAAAAAGCTCTTTTGCCCTTTATGAAAATTCAAGGGAATTTGTTCATGATTATAAAAATCTGATGCTGTATTTTCAGGGTTGTATTGAAAGCGGCGACTATGAAAAACTGAAACATGTGGTTTCCGAAAAGCTTGCCGACGCGCAGGTAGTGTATAATTCTTCATATAAAATGGATTTGAATTCCATTGAGGATACAGGAATACGGTATATTCTCGTTTCAAAAACGGCAGAAGCGGTTAAAAACGGCGTAACCTTTGAGGTGGCTTCCTTTGAAAATGTTGATACGGTGATGAAAAAGAACGAGTTTATTGAAATCCTCGGTATCCTCACCGATAACGCAATTGAAAGCGCCGTGCAGAGCGAAAAAAGGAAAATTGTTTTGTCGCTTAAAAAGTTGGGAAGCGGATATGAGCTGTCCGTTTCAAACACCTACGGCGAAAAGCCTGTAATATCAAAGCTTTTTGAAAGAGACTATACCACAAAAGAGGGACATTCGGGTATAGGACTTAACAAGGTGAAAAAAATCTGCGATAAGTATGATGAACTGTATCTCAATGCCGCAGTAAATGACGATGTTTTCGCAATTTCAATAAGTAAGGCATAATTTAAAAAAACGACGGCTTTGTTGATTTTTGCAAAGCCGTCGCTTTTTTAATTTTGATTTGCGGCGAGGAGTTTAAATTCACGCTGCTTGTGCAAATAAATAATTGCCAGCGGAATATCTGCCAGAAGCCATGCGGCAGGTCCTGCAAAGCAAACCGCGCCGAAGCCGAACAGCGGTTTTAAAATGAGTGCCACCGCCGTTCTGCCGCAAAGCTCGCCCACTCCCGCAACTGTGTTGGCATAGGTACAGCCCAAGCCCTGCAAGGTGTTGCGCAACACAAACAATACTGCCACAAGGCTGTAACACAGGCCTATTGCATAAAGATAACGGGTTGCGGCATAAATAATTTCGGCATTTTGTTCCTCCATAAACAGCCGTACTGCAAAGGGTCCTGCCGTTACGAGTATTAAACTGCAAATTACGGAAACGCCTATATCCAGCAGGAAGACGCGCTTTACACTTTTCAAAATGCGTTCATATTGCTTTGCGCCATAATTTTGAGAAACAAACACCATTGTGCCTACTCCGAGACCGGACATAGGTATATTCATTACCTGTTCTACTCGTCCTGCGGCGGTAAAGCCCGCGATTACATTTGCACCGAAGCTGTTGACAGCCGTTTGCAAAAGCATTGAGCCAATTGAAGTCACGGTGAATTGCAGGGAAAGGGGAATGCCGAGCCGTAACTGATGAAGCGAAATTTTGACATCGGGGAGTAAATCCTTGAAAGTTATCGTCAACACCGGATTGTATTTAAAAATGTAGATACCTGAAAGCACTGCCGCCGCTGTCTGCGATAAAAATGTTGCCCATGCCGCTCCCTCCACGCCGTAACGCATAATACCCACAAGCAGAATATCAAGAAATAAATTCAGCACAACGCTTGCGGATAAAAAATACAGCGGCTTTTTGCTTTCGCCTACCGCCCGTGCAAGAGCATTGAAATTATTTACTGCCATTTGAATAGGAACGGCGTAGTATAAAATGTTTATGTAAGAAGCCGATAAATCTATAATCTCATCAGGAGTGTCAATAAGACGCAAGAGAGGACGGGAAACGATATGCGCCGCTATGATAAGCACAAGACCGATTAAAAGCGAAAGGGATATGCTGTTAGCGGCATAACGGTTCATTTTCTCCTTGTCCTTTGCGCCGAAGAACTGGGAAACAGGTATGGTAAAGCCGGCGGTAAGACCAAGTGCCGCGCCGATGATAAAACTGTTGATAGCGCCCACATTGCCTACGGCGGCAAGGGCGTTTATCCCCACAAACCGACCTACGATAATGTTATCAACCAAATTGTAATTATATTGCAGTAAAGAGCTTGCCATAATGGGCAGGGCAAACCGAATTATGCTTTTTACGGGACTGCCCGTCAGTAAATCCGTTTTTTGTGACTTCACTTTTTTCTCCGCAGTGTTCATAAAATTTATATAATAATAGACCTTACCGCGCGGTGCGTCAACCCCAAGCGTGACAAAAAATCGGTAAAAAAGGGAATTGTTATATTTTTACCGGTTATATCTGTGAACTGATATTTTTACACATAGCTTTGTCAAAGATTTTGGTATGCCGGTTGTGCAAAAGACAGACATTTTTCGTGCTATGTTTAAAAAAAATTCGGCAATGCATTTTTATGAAAAACTGCAATCCGCTTTTATTGAATTTATGAAAATCAACCCGAAAATTGATGCAAATCTGCACGCCGGCGAACTTTCCGAAACCGCGCCCGCTTTTTTGCAGGCGGTGTAACCAATTTGTTCCGCGCCGGTTTTGCGGCGAACTCGACGGCACACTGACGAATTTGGCATATACGATTTCCGAAATTATTTGCCAAAATTCTCTGCTGTTTCAAAAGAAATAATAAAAGACATCCTTCATTGAATGGGGTAACGATAGTAATGTGCAGTCGATTTTTATCGTTTTGACACGGGGAAATGGTATATATTAGGTAAAAATCCGTTCCTCTCCCTCTTAGAGGGGGAAAAATAGGGACGATTCACGAATCGCCCGTAAAAACACATAAAACTTAACTTTTATTATGAAATTAATTTTAAAAGTCTTTTACTCCTGAATTCTAAATATCCAAACCCCACTTTGCCAAGAGTTTTATACCATAACAATTCATTAAATAATGCGTATAATTCAACTTTTATATCGCAGTTTTTTGAGGTTTTTACCTTGCTCTTGTAAATGTCATATAGGTGTAAGTTCGTACCATAGCTAACCGTTAGGGTAAACAATTCGTATTCCGGTTCTGTCCACATAACATTAAAAGGGTCAATAACACCTTTCAACGACATGTTTTTTGTATCAATAATAAAATTAGGCAACCAATAATCTCCGTGTGTCAGAGTAGCATTGCCGCTGTCATCACCGATGATTTCGTATAGTTTTTCATATGCTAAATTAACTGCTTTTTTGACTCTGTCAGAAGCCTCTGATTGATTAGTGAAATCAACTATTTCCTTTGCAAACTCACTATAATATTCATACCAGGAATTATAAACGGCATTATCAATAGGGCCGTATTTGTCGTTATGAACTGTATGAATTTTAATTAAGTTATCAACAATTTCATTAGCAAGTTTTTTCTTGTTTCGCTTAAACAATAGTGCTTTTACACTTGCTTCAACACCCTCAATCAATTCCATTCCAAGAAAGCCTTTGCCTGCAAGTTCTTCCACAAAATACAGTTTTGGCAATTTGCAATCCACCTTGCTTGATATGAATTCAATTCTGTTGTATTCATCAAATATAAGTTGTGGATAATCACTTGTTTTAACAGCAATACAGTGTGGGGCAGTATCAAGTATAACTTTATATACACTTCCGCTTGCACCTTTGCCGATAACAGATGTGTCCAATACCTTGCATTTTAATTTTTCTTCCACAAGACGCATAATAATTTTTTCCATTTATAATCCAGCCTTTGTTAATTCTTTTTTCATTCTCTTTACAACCGGTTTAATTAGAAATTGATTAAAACTACCCGCCATAATATTACAATATATTTCATTGTATAATCCATAAAATGCGCATTTAATATCACACTTTTCGGATACAGGGAATTTGCTTTTATACGTTTCATATAAGTGAAACATCTCGCCGTTGAGATTGCGAAGCTGGAACAAATCATATTCTTTATCTGCCCATTTGCTTTCAAGGGGGTCAATAATGGCTGTTGGATTCAAATGCTTGTCAGCCATAATGTTCATCGTATTCAAATCGCCGTGAATGAGCACGGCGTTTTCAACCGGTTCCGAAAATATGTAGTCAAAATTATCCCAAGCATTTTCCATTACAAGCAGTATATCCTTGCTAAGCTTGTTTCTATTACAAAAATCTCTTGCAGTTTCTAATATTTCCAATGCGAAGGGCTTGTAATAATCAAGCCAAGTGTCAAATACAGCATTATCAATCAAACCGAATTTATCATTTGTTTTACTGTGCCAAAATCCCAGTGCATCGGTAATTTTGTCTGCAAATTCTTGTTTTGCCTTTTTAGAACTGAATATTGTCAGAGCAGGAGATAAGCAATTCTTGCCCTCAACAAATTCCTCGCATATGAAATCCAGAGGAATTGTTTCATTTGATAATGAGATAAACAAAACCTTTGGCATAGGAATTAACGAGTCTTTGCCAAGAAGTGTAATTGCGTGAGCCTCTTGCTCACACATTCCGTCAACTCGGCAAGCTTTCATAATCAATTTATAAGGCGATTTATCTATTTCACAAATATATACATATCCATAAGAACCGCCGCCGATATAAGAAATGCTCTTAACTTTACAATCCATTTTGTTTTGCAAAACGGATTTTGCATATTGCATTGCGTCATCTTTTGAATACAATTTTACTCTTCGCTGTTCCATATGATATACCTCATTTGATTTATGATTGCAAAACGATAATAGCATAAGTATCCGTTATTTTCAATATGTTTGCACAAACACGAGTTGAACATGGATTGTGGTTTGGGATTTTTTTGCTAATCTCAACAATCCATAAAGTAGGGGCGGGTTTCCATGCCCGCCCGTAAAATCATATCAAAACCAATAACATTTTTGTAGGGTGCGACGACCTCGGCGCACCGAGAATAAATGAATAATGAATGATGAAAAATTAATAGTGAATAATACAAACGAAAATCCGTCCCCTTACGAGAACGGATTTTCGTTTGGAGCTGGTAATCGGACTCGAACCGATGACCTGCGCATTACGAATGCGCTGCTCTACCAACTGAGCCATACCAGCAAGTATTATGTTTGTTATGCTCTTCAATGCAATTCTGCTGTCTGCGCATTGCAAATGCGCTGCTCTTCCCTCAGAAATATAGTCGTTCTGCTCACTGCCGTTCGCATTACTCCTTATTTCTTCACCTCATTTTGCTCGTGCGTTTCGTCCACCGGACGGCACTCGCAACTTCGCCCAACTGAGCCATACCAGCGTATTATTATCTTTTTACATTTTGCTCGTGCGTTTCGTCCGCAGGACGGCACTCGCAACTTCGCCCAACTGAGCAATACCGGCATTGTTTAATTATGCTCTTTTAACAGCAAAATGTATTATAAAGTATTTCTTATATTTTTTCAAGTGTTTTGATGCAATTTCGGTAAAAATATGTTAGAATGGTTTTGTATGATATTGAAAGAGGCGGTTTTATGAACACAAAAGTAAAAGTTGCCGTTGTAACGGGCGGAGCAAAGGGCATAGGCGAGGCTATATGTTTGCGTCTTGCCGCTCAAGGGTTCAGCGTGGCGATATGCTGTAATACATCAAGAGAAAAGGCGGAAAAACTTGCTTTTAAAATTAAGGATAGCGGTGGGAACGCAATGATTTTCTCTTTTGATATAACGGACAGCGAGGCGGTGACCGCCGTTATGACCGATATTGAACGCCGTTTCGGTGAAATCAGCGTGCTTGTAAACAACGCGGGCATAGCAGAGCAGTCGCTTTTTACCGATATAACCGATGATATGTGGCACAGAATGATTGATACGAATCTGGGCGGCGCATTTTACTGCACCCGTGCCGTTCTGCCCTTTATGATAAACCGAAAAGCAGGTAAAATCATAAATATTGCTTCAATATGGGGTGAGACAGGGGGTTCATGTGAGGTGCATTATTCAGCATCAAAGGCAGGGCTTATCGGTATGACAAAGGCTCTTGCCAAGGAATTGGGGCTTTCGGGAATAACCGTAAATTCCGTATCCCCCGGCGTTATTTTAACCGATATGACCGCCCATTTTGACGAGGACACAATGAACGAGCTTAAAAATGAAACGCCCTTAAACCGTATCGGCACTCCCGATGATGTGGCGGGTGCAGTTGCCTTTTTGGCGTCACCTGACGGTGATTTCATAACGGGGCAGGATATTCCCGTAAACGGCGGAATGTACTGATTTTTTTTAATTGCATATCACGGTGCATTGTGATATGATATAACTTAGATTATTATTATTTGCAAAAAGCGGAGAACGAGATGTTCAGTTTCAAAGATTTTGTAAACCTTTTCAAAGAAAATTCAATACTTTCGGAATACGATGAAGACCGTAATGCAGAAATCGGTTATATCTCATATAATTCAAGAGATGTAAAGGAAAACACGCTGTTTTTCTGCAAGGGAGCTCATTTTAAAGAAGAGTTTTTAAAAGACGCCGTTAAAAAAGGCGCTGTGGCTTATGTTGCCGAAAGGAAATACGATGTAGCAGTTCCATGCATAACCGTTTCGGATATGCGTCTTGCTTTGGGACTTTCCGCAAATTTCTTTTACGGTAACGCTCACGAAAAACTGAAGCTTATCGGCATTACGGGTACAAAGGGAAAATCCACAACAGCGTATTTCATTAAATATATACTTGACGAATATCTTGCCGAAAGCGGCAAAAAAAGTGCAATTGTATCTTCAATAGATACTTACGACGGAGTTATAAACGAGGAAAGCAGTCTAACAACACCCGAACCCTTTGAACTGCACAAACACTTTGACAATGCGGTTAAAAGCGGCATTGATTATTTCACAATGGAGGTTTCCTCACAGGCACTGAAATACGGCAGAGTTTACGGCGTTGATTTTACAATCGGCTGTTATCTCAATATCGGCATTGACCACATAAGCGCGGTTGAACACCCGAATTTTGAGGATTATTTCAACTCAAAAATGAAGCTTTTTTCAAAATGCAAAACCGCCGTTGTAAATCTCGATTCGGACAGAACCGAAGATGTACTTAAAGCGGCAAGGAATGCCCCCGAGGTAATAACTTTCAGCACAAAAGATAAAAATGCAGATGTCTATGGCTTTAATATACGCAAAAACGGTTCCGACACAATATTCACGGTGAGAACAAATTCCTTTGAAGGCGATTTTATCCTGACCGTACCCGGACTTTTCAATGTTGAAAACGCACTTTGCGCCATTGCCGTGTGCAATAAATTGGAAATTGATGAAAAATATATCCGTGCAGGACTTTTAAAGGCCCGTTCAAGCGGCAGAATGGAAGTCTATGAAAGCGGCGATAAAAAAATTACCGTTATAGTGGATTATGCTCACAACAAAATGAGTTTTGAAAGTCTGTTTGCTTCCGTAAAAAAGGAATATCCGGGCAGGCACATTTCCATTGTATTCGGCTGCCCCGGCAACAAGGCGATTATCCGTCGTAAGGATTTGGGCGAGATAAGCGGAATGAACGCAGATATGTCCTATATAACCGAGGACGACCCTGCCGAGGAAAGCCTTGAAGATATTTGTAATACCGTTGCAGGCTATGTGAAGAGTAAGGGCGGGAAATACAGTATAATTTATGACCGAGGCGAGGCAATAAAACAGGCGATTACCGACTGTAACGGAGACGGAATTGTTCTCCTTGCGGGAAAAGGTGCGGAAACCCATCAAAAACGGGGAATTTCCTCCGAGCACTATGAGGGCGATGCGTATTTTGCAAAAAGATATCTTGCGGAGTATGATAACGGCACTTTGCCGAAAGGAAATATATGATGGAAATAAATAAAAAAACATTAAAGACGGCAGGTGCAGTTTTTTCTGCCGTATCGGCAGCGGTGGGAGTAATAAGTCTTGCTCTTGCGAAATACGAGGAAAAACAGGGAAATTATTCCCGTGAATTTTCCGATTGTGAAAATGAAATAACGGCGGCTGTTGAAGCGATAAGAGCCGAAAATATGGAGGACGCTGATGAGTAAAAATTTAGGCAGATATTTAGGCTACGGAGTAGGTGCTGTGGGTCTTGATTTAAGCTACGGACTTTTCTATTCCTATTTGTCATATTATCTTTCAAGTCTCGGTATTCATTCGGCGTTTCTTTTAATTATTACGCCTCTTGCCCGCATTTGGGACGGAATTAACGACCCCATGATGGGTACGATTGTGGATAACACAAAAACAAAACACGGAAAGTACAGACCGTGGATTTTAATAGGTGCGGTTTGTAACGCGGTTGTATTGGCGCTTCTTTTCACCTCTTTCGGTATGAGCGGTTGGAAACTTTATACCTATATAGCGGTAATGTATGTGCTTTGGGGTATGACAAACACAATGGCGGATATTCCCTATTGGTCAATGGTGCCCTCGTTCACAAGCGAGGAAAAAGAGAGAAACCTCGTTGCAACAATCGCCCGCACATTTTCAGGTATCGGTCAGGGAATTATTACAATACTCACTCCCATGATTGTGCCGAAATTAGGCAATGACCTTTCCCATGCAACAGAAAAAGGTTATACTCCCGAAGGCTTTTCAAAATGGGCGATTATCTGCGGAATTGCACTGATATTTTTCGCTTTAACCTGCGTACTTGTAACAAAAGAAACAAATGTTGTTTACGGTGAGAAAAAGAAATTCAGTATAAAGCAGATTTTCTCTGTTATAAAAACCAACGATCAGCTTGTGGTGTTCATTATATTTGCAATGCTTTCAAATGCAGGTTGGTATCTTACATCTTCAACGGCGGTCTATTTCTTTTCGGACTCATTGGGAAAACCCGAAGCTCAGTCCACATTCGGTCTTATCGGTACGGTAGGCTCTGTTTTAGGTCTTCTTGTAATTCCCGTGCTGTCAACGAAATTCACAAAAAGAACTACATATACAATTTCTTTAACTACTGCAATTATCGGATATGTTTTAATGTTTATTACAGGTACGGTATTAAAACAACCCCTTATTTTGAGTATTTGCTATATTCTCGCTTCCGTGGGTATTTCTTCAATGTTTGTTTCGCAGACAATATTCCTGGCGGATATTGTTGACTACGGTGAATTTAAAAACGGCGAGAGAAACGAGAGCATAACTTTCTCAATGAAAGGCTTTTTGCAGAAAATGGCTTACACAATCCAAACGATTATGCTTTTCGGCGGACTTTGGATTATGAATTACAACTCGCAGAAAGCATCGCAGAATATTTCGGAGGGAACAAAATTCGGTATAGGAATTATCTGTTTCGGATTACCGGTTGTTTTCCTCACACTTTCATTGATTGTTTTCAGAAAGAAATTCAAAATTTACGGCGACCTTGCACAGAAAGTGCACGATTATATTATTGAAAAGCGCGCAGGTGAAGCGGATAAATAAAAAATAAAGGAGTATTGCAATGGAAGAACAACAAGTAAAGAAAAGCGGAAAAATAAGCACTTTCCTCAATTCCAAAATCGTTAAAAAAGATGTGGGCGAGGAAACATATCTCACATGGCGCGAAACAATTTCCTATGCCTTGGGCAGAGGCGCGCAGGGTATGTTCACCTCAATGACAGGCTCAAAATACCTGAACTACTTTTTAACAAACATACTTTTAAAGCGCTTTAACGACCCTATGGGATTAGCGTCGCAGATACGCCTTTACTGCGGTATATTCGATGCAATCAATGATCCCATAATGGGCGTTATCGTTGATAAAACAAGAACGAAAGAGGGACAAATGCGCCCCTATATCCGCATTGCTCCATGGTTTGTTTCGGCAGTAATGCTTCTTTTCTTCCTTGGTATGCCCGGCAGCGTTCCAAATTGGGCTTGCATTGCCTGGACGGTTTTCCTCTTTGTAGGACTTGATGTTACATATACCGCCTTTGATATTCCCATGGGCGCGCTGGCGTTTGTAATTACACCCAACGGCATTGAACGAACGAAGCTATACGGCGCAAGCTCCATTATCCGTTCCGTATCGGGCGTATTACCGGGACTTTTCGTTGCCTGCGCGGGTTGGCTTCCCTATTTTAAAACTCACACATCAAAAGCATATCTTACCGGCGCGATAGTTTCGGCGGTAGGAATTATGGTGTTCACAAGAATTACTTACCGTAACACAAAAGAAAGAACAATCCATCACGAGGAAGCTCCGTCGGTAGGCGAGTGTTTTAAGCTCCTTTTCAAGAACAGACCGCTTTTGATGCTCTTCCTTGCAAATATGCTGTTCATACTCGTTAAGGTTACAAATCAGGTTTCGTTCTATTTCGTTGCCGACCTTATGTTTACAACCAAGTATAATGTATTTATAGATGTTATCACTTTCCCCGGCTTCCTTATCGCAGGTATCGGAGTTCCCAAGCTTGTTGAAAAATTAGGCGAGCGTTCCGACCCCAGAAAATTTTACAGAGTATGCTGTATTCTTGCCATTGCGTTCCATCTTCTCTTTGCGGTTACCTGCTATGACGGACTTATAAACAAAGAACCCGGCGAGGTTGTATCTCTGCCCATAGGCATACTTATCGTTCTTTTCACGGGACTTACGGCTATTCCTTTGGAGTGCAAAAACCTTATGCAAAAGGAAATGGAAGCGGAAACCGTTGACTATATCGAATGGAAAACAGGCACCCGCGTTGAGGGAATTATGCTTTCCATTATGTCCTTTACAGGCAAAATCGAAAATTCCTTCTCCGCCGCGATCGGTATGGCAATTCTTTCCTTTACGGGATATATCGTTCACGAAGACGGCTCTGTAATTCAGAATGCCGCAACAAACAAGGCGCTGTTCTTTATGACGACAATTCTTCCTGCAATCGGCTATCTTCTTATGCTTATTCCTATGGCTTTCTATAATATTTCGGGCAAGAGCCATCATATGATGATTGAAGAGCTTAAAGCACGCCACGAGGCTGAAACGGGTTCTGCCGTTGCAAATCATGAGTAAAACCGTATTAACCTTTATCGCCGATACCCATTATTATTCAAAAACGCTGGGAACAGAGGGAAAAGCTTATCAGCTCCGCTCCGATTCCGACCAGAAATGTCTTGCAGAAACGGGTGAGATAATCGACGCCGCTTTCAGCAAGTTATCAAAAAGTGACTGTGACGCGGTTATGATAGCGGGCGACCTTACAAATGACGGCGAAAGGGTTTGCCACGAGGAATTTCGTGAAAAACTTCGCAAATTAAAGGAAACAAAAAATGTGTATGTGGTCACGGCAACCCACGATTGGTGCTGTGACTGCAATCCCCGCCGCTTTGCGGGTGACAGGGTGTATAACGATGTTCCCACCGTTCATCATAACGAGCTTTACGATTTTTACCGTGAATTCGGTACTGATAATGCATTTGCGGAGTACAGAACAACGCTGGGCACTGCCTCTTATGCCGTTGATATAGGCGATGATGTAACGCTCTTAGCTCTAATTGACGATAAAAACGGCAGAGGCGGCGCAGGCTTTAAAAAAGAGCATCTTGAATGGATAAAGGAACAGATTAAAGGGGCAAAGCAAAGGGGCAGGCTACCCGTTGCCATGGAGCATCACCTTTTGTATCCCCATATTTCTCCACTTATCACAAATGGTGCGCGCTGTCGCGACGGCGAGCATATTTTAAACGAAATGGCGGACGCAGGCTTAAAATTCGTCTTTGTAGGGCACTCCCATATTCAGCGTATAGATGAATACACTTCTCCTGCGGGAAATAAAATTTACGAGGTCAATATCGGTTCTCTTGTGGGGTATCCTGCTCCTATGGTCACTATGACTGTGGAAAACGGCGATATTACGGTGAACACCGAGCATTTGAAAACCTTTGTACATAACGGCGAGGAAAAGAATTTAACAAAATATCTTGCCGACCACGCAACAAAAATTGTTTCCGTGGTATTTGATGCCGCCAATAGCGGCGACCGCGGTCTTTTTGCTCAGCGGCTTGAAGCGTTGGGCATAAAAAGCGAGCCTGTTATGAAATACTATTTCATAATCACGCCGGTTCTCAAAAAAATTTCCGGTGCAACGGTAGGCTCTGCGGGAAAGCTTATAAACGCAGTTACTCTCGGCAAAGCCATACCCCGTGAGAGCGTAAAGAAGCTTGAAAGCGTTAAGGTTACACAGGTAATTGACCGTATGATGCTGAATGTTCTTGACGGCGCAGTAAATAAGTATTCGCCGAAGGACGATTTTTACAAGGTTGTAAGAGGAGCCGTGAGCGCTCCTTTGAGGATAAGCCGCAAGCTTCATTTGGGCGGAAAGGTGACTGAACTTTTATCAGAGCTTGACCGTATCGCAGATGAGGCGTTGAGCGGAGGGGCTATTAACAATAATTATCTGTATATTAAAAACGAGGTGTAAAAAATGTCTAAATATCTTGATAAAGTTCCTTTTGTCAAATACTCCCGTACCGAGGAATGGATAAGCTCCATTTCCCATATGGCAGGCGGCGGATTGGCTGTTTGCGCTTTTGTGCTGTGCCTTGTAAAGGGAATTATGCGCCACTCCCCATGGTATATCGTAACGGGGATTGTCTATTCTCTTACGATGGTAGCCATGTATTCCTGTTCCGCCGTTTATCACGGGCTTTATAACAACAACGGCAAAAAAGCCATGCGGCTTGTGGACCACACAATGGTATTTTGCCTTATTGCAGGCTCCATTACTCCGTATGCTCTTGTAACACTGCGAGAGGCGAGCCCCGCAATAGGCTGGACACTGTTCGGCGTTGCATGGGGCTGTACCGCGGCAGCGGCGGCAATGATTTTTATATCCTTTGAAAAAACAAAAGTTCCGCAAATGATACTCTGTATTGCCGAGGGCTGGATGGTAATAGTCCTTGTCAGAAAGCTTTATACGCTTTTAAGTCCCGCAGGCTTTTGGCTTTTGCTGGCAGGGGGAATTTGCTACACCGTTGGCGCTGTGCTTTACGGAATAGGGAGCAAGAAAAAATATTTCCACAGCGTTTTTCATTTTTTTGTAATCGGGGGAAGTGTTCTGCACTTTCTTTCCATATTTCTTTATGTATTCAAATAAATAATTTATCAGCGGGGGAAAATATGGCGGGGAATTTAAAATTTTATTTTATAACTGATTTGCATTATTATGATAAGTCTTTGGGCGTCACGGGTAAAGCTTATGAAGCATTAAGCAATGCCGACCAAAAATGCCTGGCGGAGTCGGGCGCAATAATAGATGCGTATTTTGATAAAATTATTGAGGATAAAGAAGTCGACACCGTGCTTATAGCGGGCGATGTTACATATAACGGCGCAAAGGAGAGCCATTTGGGGCTTTTGCCCAAGCTCAACCGCTTTAAAGAGGCGGGCAAGCGTGTTTTCCTTATCACCGCAACTCACGATTATTATGTTGAGGGAAACCGCACGGGATGCCCCGAACGCTGTGACGGCGATGTATTGGGGCGCGCAACCGTAACTTCCCGTGAAGAGCTTGCGGAAATGTATTATGGGTTCGGTCCCAACGAGGCGATTTCAAGGCACGGGGAAAGCCATTCCTATTCCGTTCAGCTTTGCGAAGGGTACAGGCTTCTTTGCCTTAATGACGACGGTGACCGTGTGTTCTGCGGATACAGTGAAGACCAGCTTCGGTGGATTGACGAGCAGATAACAGCGGCGCACGACGCGGGGGATTACATATTTGCAATGACTCATCACCCTGTCTTGCCCCCAACGCCCATTTATCCTCTGATGAGCAAGCGGGATATGCTGGGAGACAGCGAAAAAACAGCGGAGTTTTTAGCTGACAGAGGCGTAAAGTTTATATTCACAGGTCACGCTCATATGCAGAACATTGCCAAGATAACCACAAAGGCAGGCAGCGATTTTTACGATGTCAACACCTGTTCGCCCGTGGGATACCCCTCTGCCATGCGCAAGGTCACAATGACCGAAAGCGAAGTACAGATAGAGTCCGTTGTGATTGACGATTTTGATTGGGACAGAAAAGGCAAAACAGCAGAGGAGTATTTAAAGGATAGTTTCAGCTATATGCTTAACGATGTGCTGTATTCGGCGGCTTACGATATTGACCACCTTGCCAATGATTTGGCGTGCGGGTTCAGTATGACCCCTGAGCAGATTTACAAAATGAAAGTGCCCCTCGGCATTATCGGCAAGGCGCTGCAAAAACTAACTCTCGGCGGACTGGGTAAACTGTTATTCATCAGCGGGAGTATTGATAAAAAAATCAGAGATATGAAAGCTAAAGATTTCATTCTTATGTTAATTCAAAGTACCTTCCACGGCGACGAGCCTTATACGCCGGACACTCCCGAGTTTAAAGCCTTTGCCGCTATTACAGGCAGGATAAAGGGATTTTTGAAGCTTAAAAAGGGCACAGAGGGAGCCTGTGATATACTGGACCTTGTTACAAACGGCGTGCTGTATGACGCCCCTCCCGCCGATTGGAATGTAGTGTTGTCTAAATAGTAGAATAGATTTGTCCCTCCTTACATATAAATTGTTTAAGGAGGTACATAATTATGACAGACGAAAAAAACTTGCCGAAACTGCCGAACAACATAATAATGGAGGACCGCAAAAAGCTTTCCGTATCGGGCGTAACCGATATTGATTCCTTTGATGAACAAACGGTAATCGCCGTTACACAGTTGGGAGAACTGACAATACGGGGCTGGGATTTACACATAACAAGGCTGAGCCTTGAACAGGGCGAGCTTATGGTGGACGGTGAAATCTCTTCCCTTACATATACCGACACGCGCCCCAAAGCACAGGGCTTTTTCAGTAAAGTACTGCGATGACAGATTATCTTTACAGCCTGAGCCTTGCACAGCAGACAAAGTGCTTTTTGCTATCACTGGGCTTCGGCTTTATTATGGGCATATTTTATGACCTTTTCCGTATTGTGAGGATAAGCGTTTCGCGGGGCAAGGCGGCGGTAATCGTTTCCGATATTGTTTACTGTATTTTCCTTTGCCTTTGCACCTTTGTTTTCTGTCTTGCCGTTAATGAAGGGGAAATAAGGGGCTATATGATGATAGGCGAGGCTGTGGGTTTTCTCGTTTATTATTTCTCTTTGGGCGTGTTTGTTTTTTCCGCAATCGAAAAAATAATAGGCTTTATAAAAGGCTTTTTTGTGTCGTTTTTTAAAATAATTTCATTTCCGTTTCGGTGGATTTATGGAAAATTATGCAAAATTATCGACAAAATCCTCAAAAAAAGTCGAAAAAAGGCTCAAAAAATGAAAAATAAATCAAAATTCCTCTTGAAAGTTAATAAACATCTGTTGTATAATCTAAATGTTAAAAAGCAAAATTCGGCGGAAAACAGCGGCGAATAAGAAAGGGAAGTGCGTATTATGGCAAAAGCGGCGCAGCAAAATCGGCGCACCCGTAAAAAGAGTTTTATACTCACCTTGGGGCTTGTTTTGCTCATAGGTTATTTTGTCATAACATTTTTTAGCCTTCGGCTTTCAATAAACGAGCGCCGTTCGGTGCTGGAACAGAAAAATGTGGCATATCAGCAGCAGCTTGCTGAAAATGAAAGGCTTAAATCGGTTGTTGAAAGCGACGATAAGAGCGAATATATTGAGCAAGTCGCCCGCGAAAAGCTGGGCTATGTTATGCCGGGTGAAAAAGTGTTCTACGATGTTACGCCGGGGGCTTAATCGGGGAGGAAACGCAGTTTTATGCAAATTGAGATCGGTTCTGTTTATGACGGAACAGTGACGGGGTTAACTAATTTCGGAGCTTTTGTAAAGCTTTCGGACGGTACTACGGGAATGGTTCATATTTCCGAGGTTGCGGCTGAATATGTCAGCGATATATCACAGCATCTCTCCGAGGGTGACGAGGTAAAGGTAAAGGTTATTGATATTAACGAAAAGGGCAAGGTAAGCCTTTCAATTAAAAAAGCATTGCCTGAGGCTGAAAAGCCGAAGCAGAGTAAGCCGAGAACCCAGAATAAAAATGCCAACCGCGGTTGGAGCGGCGTCCGTCAGGAGGAGCCCTCAGGTCCCATGTCCTTTGAGGAAATGATGGCAAAGTTTAAGGCGCAGAGCGAGGACAAAATGAGCGACCTCAAACGAAGCTCCGATAAGCGCGGCGGAAGTAACGGCTATCGCAGAGGGAACAAATAATTATAATTAACAGGGCAGTCTTACTGCCCTTTATTTTTAGGTGAAAATATGAGAGAAGTAAATGTAAACGAGATTATAAATACCGTGAAAGAGCTTTGCATAAAGGCAAATAAGGTGTTGCCCGCTGATTTGGCGGACTGTATCAAATGCGGTCTTGATAACGAAACGAAGGAACTGCCCAAAAGCATAATGGGCGATATAGTAAAAAATCTTGACTGTGCCGCAGAGCTTGGTATACCCATTTGTCAGGACACAGGAATGGCAATCGTTTTTGCCGATGTGGGGCAGGAGGTTCATATCGTGGGCGGCGGATTTGAGGACGCAGTAAACGAGGGCGTACGCCGTGGCTACACAGAGGGGCTTTTGCGCAAATCCGTTGTTTCGGACCCTCTTGAAAGAATAAATACCAACGATAATACTCCTGCTGTTATACATACGCGCCTTGTGGCGGGGGACAAAATAACATTGACCGTTGCGCCCAAAGGCTTCGGCAGTGAGAATATGAGCAGAATTAAAATGTTCACCCCCTCCGCAACAAAAGAGGATATTATGGATTTCGTAATTGAAACCGTAATAATCGCAGGGGGCAACCCTTGCCCGCCCATGGTTTTGGGAGTGGGCATCGGCGGAAGCTTTGAGCAGTGCGCATACCTTGCGAAAAAAGCGCTTTGCCGACCTGTTAGTATCCGAAACGAAAAATCTCTGTATGCGGAAATGGAAAATGAACTTTTAAAAAGAGTAAACGGAACAAATGTGGGACCGCAGGGCTTCGGCGGCAAAACTACCGCTCTGGCAGTGAATATTGAGACAGCGCCTACTCATATTGCGGGGCTTCCCGTTGCGGTGAATGTTGGCTGTCATGTTACGCGACACGCCTCAGCAGAAATATAGATTGTAAATATTTTATAAAATTTTTATAAACTACTTTATTTTTATGTGCATATGTGCTATAATGTAATCGAAACAAGAGATTGTTTCAAACAAACACAAAGGAGATGTCGTTGTGAACATTACAATTATTGGGCGCAAATGTACGCCGAGAGAAAGCTTCAAGGCAAGGGCAGAAGAAAAGCTTCTGAAAGTTGAAAAATTCTTCGGACCTGACGCAACGGCTAAAATCACCGCAACTGTTGAGAAAAATCAGAAAATCTGTGAGATTACCCTCACAAGAAAGAGTATGATTTTCCGCGCGCAGGAGCGCAGCGACGATTTGGAGGAGGCTCTTGATAAGTGCGTTGATTCTCTTATCCGTCAGATAAGAAAGAATAAGACAAAGCTTGAAAAGAAACTCCGTGATGTATCCTTTGACGATATTCTGGCGGCAGATGCGTCAGAGGAGGAAGATGCTTTCGAGGTTGTAAGAACAAAAACAGTTGTTTTAAAGCCCGAAACCGTTGATGAAGCAATTTTGCAGATGAATATGCTGGGGCATATGTTCTATATGTTCCGCAATGCGGAAACGGATTCGGTTTGCGTTGTGTATAAAAGAAATGACGGCGGCTACGGACTTTTAGAGCCTGACTGCGAATAAAATGTAATTTTCGGCGGTGGGTTTTCCCACCGCTTTTTTATTACCGTTACCCTAAGGTGAGGGGAGTCGAACCCCATATGGTTTAAAACGGCATATTTTCGCCTGAA
>JBJEPX010000043.1:0-49366 GCA_051881455.1 Candidatus Fimenecus sp.
CCAAATCAATTTTTCACTCTTCTATCTGTCCGTAATTCTTGACAAGTTTCAGTGTTTTGCAAGGCTTCGCCTTGCCTTTTTTACTTTTTGGCAGTATAATGAACAAGGGCGATACCGTTGAAAGAAAGTCCGTTAATGATAAAATCCAAAGCATTTGCCCTTGATGTAATACGAGTTTGCAAAGAATTGAGAGCGGCAAAATGCGAAAGTGCCTTAATCAATCAGTTTTTGCGTTCCGGAACAAGCATCGGTGCTAATATCAGAGAAGCCTTTTTCGCTCATGGTAAAGCCGATTTTATCGCAAAACTGCAAATTGCATTAAAAGAATGTTCCGAAAGTGAATATTGGATAGAGTTGCTTATAGAAAGCAGAGGCGCAAACACCTGTACGGTTAATGTTACGCAAAAGGTAAACATCAAAATTCCAATTAGTTATCAGGTTTCGGCATGTATGGGTGACCCTGTCATAGGATGTGACGGCGAATCACCCTGCTGTCAGTAAAATAAAAAGCGTCCTGACTGTTCATACAATCAGGGCGCTGTTTTTATTTTTTATGCAGATTATTCTTCTTCTACTGCGGCGTCGGCGATAACCTTTTCAACTATATTCTGCGGTGCTTGCTCATAACGGGTAAATTCAAAGGAGAATGAACCTCTGCCTGCCGTTACGGAGCGGAGAACCGTTGTAAAGTCGCCCATTTCCGCCATGGGAACCTCGGCTGTAAGTTCCTGCATCTTAGGCTCATCTGCAGGCCCCATACCGAGAACTCTGCCGCGGCGCTTTGTAATATCGCCCATGATGTCGCCTAAATTGTCATCGGGCATACGGGCAACGAGTGTGCCTACGGGTTCGAGAATTGTGGGGTCAGCTTTCGGGATACCTGCCTTGTATGCAAGGGAAGCGGCAGTCTTAAACGCCATTTCCGAGGAGTCAACAGGGTGGTATGAGCCGTCATAAAGAGTAGCCTTAACGCCAACCATTGGGTATCCTGCCAAAACGCCCTTCAAAACGCAGTCACGAAGTCCTTTTTCAACTGCGGGGAAGAAGTTTTTGGGAACTGCGCCGCCGAAAACCTCTTCTGCAAACACAAGTTCTTCACTTTCGCAAGGCTCAAAGCGAATCCAAACATCGCCGAACTGACCGTGTCCGCCGGACTGCTTCTTGTGCTTACCCTGTGCCTCTGCCTTTTTGCGGATTGTTTCTCTGTATGCAACCTTGGGTACGGACAAATCAACCTCAACGCCGAATTTGTTTTTAAGCTTTGAAACAACAACATCAAGATGCTGCTCGCCCATACCGGAGAGAATTTGCTCCTTTGTTTCTTTATTAACCTCAAAGGTGATAGAGGGGTCTTCCTCCATAAGGCGGAAAAGCCCTTGGGCAACCTTTTCTTCCTCACCTTTTTTGCGAACCTTAACTGCCATTGAAAGGCAAGCCTTGGGGCAGTCAACGCCGTCGAGAGTAACTATATTTTTACTGTCGCAGAGAGTGTCGCCTGTCTTAACGCCTGCAAGCTTTGTAACAACGCCGATATCACCTGCGATAATCTCTTTTGCGTCCTCCTGCTTTCCGCCCTTAACGGTGACAATCTTGCCCATTTTTTCAATTTCGCCTGTGCGTACGTTGTATGCCTGCGTATCAGGTGTGAGCTTGCCTGAAACCACCTTGAAGAAGGACATTTTTCCTACAAACGGGTCGGCAACCGTCTTAAAGCATACTGCGGCAAGAGATCCGTTAACATCACAGGGGAGTATAACCTCCTCGCCCTTTTCGTCCTTTGCCGTTTCACCTGCGTAGCCGTATGCTCCGGGGGCAGACCATGCAAGACCGTAAAGAAGCTGGTCAACAGCGGCGGCAGTAAGTCCGGAAACCGCGTAAACGGGATAAATTGAGCCGTCAAAAATACCTGTGCAAAGGCCTTTGAGGATTTCCTCCTGTGTAAAAGCCTCACCCTCGAAGAACTTTTCCATAAGCTCATCGTCGGTAGTGGCAACTGCCTCCATAAATGCGGCAGTCATTTCCTCAATAACAGGGTCAGAGGGAACGGGAACCTTTGTTGCCTTGCCGTCAGTATATTCAAATGCCATACCTGTCATAAGGTTAACATAGCATTTTGTAATATTGCCTTCCATATAGGGAATTATTGTGGGGCAAAGCTTGTTGCCGTATGTTTCCTTGAGCGCCTCAAAAGTCTTGTAGAAACTTCTGTGGTCGGAATCGGTCTTTGTAATGGCAAAGAACTTTGCAAGACCTCTCTTTTCGGCGGCTTTGAACGCCTTTTCCGTACCAACGTCAACGCCTGAACCTGCGCTTGTAACTATAAGCACTGCCTCAGCGGCACGAACTGCTTCGGCAGAGCCGTTTTCAAAGTCAAAAAGACCGGGAGCGTCTATAATATTCAGCTTTGTGTTGTCCCATTCAATAGCCGCCATGGCTGAGGAAACAGATGACTTTCTGCGTTTTTCCTCTGCGTCAAAGTCAAGCACCGTGTTGCCGTCTGCAACCTTGCCCAATCTTTCCGATGCGCCGGATATGTAGAGCATTGCTTCACAAAGCGTGGTTTTTCCTTTTCCGCCGTGACCGAGCACGGCAATATTTCTGATGTTGTTTGAGGTATAAGCCTTCATAAAAGCGTGCCTCCCTTTCCTTGTTTACCGTTTTATGTAAAATATACATATAATTTTTAAACAGTTTATCGAAATTATAGCACAATTGCCTAAACAATGCAACGGTATTTTTATAACTTTTTAAAATATATTGTGTGACCTTTTTCTGTTGATTTTTTAAGAGGGTAAAGGTATAATTAAGTTGTAAATATTAGGCTTTATAGGTGACGCTTATGGATAACAACAGATTTGAAGAACTGCGCAAACTTCATCCGTCCTTTACATATAAGGGATACACTCTTGAAAGGCAAAAGGACTGCATTTTCATTGAGTACGATTTTTCAATGGAAAACGGTTTAAGCTTTAACCCCACAACCAAAATAATGACGGATAATTTAGAGCTTTTAAACGATTTTGACAGCGAGGCAGGCAAAAAAATTGTCTTCTCTTTGGGAATGGTGGAGCTTGTAAGCTATTGGAAATGTGCCTGCCCGCCTACCGTTTATGTGGACTGCGGTTATCTTGACGAATGGGATATTCGCTGGTGGAAAAAGCTTTATTTCAACGGCTTGGGCGAGTTTTTCTACCGCAACGGCGTTTTCCCCGATAAAGATAGCTTTATGAATATTGTATGCCGTGCCGAAAAACGAGATTACCCCACATTTGAGTATAAATGCGGGGAATATAATCTGATTACCGTGGGCGGCGGCAAGGATTCCGCCGTTACAACGGATTTGTTAAAGCGTTACCGTGACAAAAATATGTTTTTAACCGTAAACGACCAGGAGGCCCGCACCCAAACAGTTTTAAAATCGGGCTATGACGGGAGCAGAATTATAAAAACCTACCGTACTATCGACAAAAATCTGCTCACCCTAAATTCAAAGGGATATTTGAACGGTCATACGCCTTTTTCTGCAATAGTGGCGTTCCTTTCTCTTTACTGTGCGTTCCTTACAGGCGGAAAAAACATTGTGCTTTCCAACGAGAGCAGTGCAAATCAGTCCAATGTAAAGGGAACGGAAATTAACCATCAGTATTCAAAATCCTTTGCATTTGAGGAGGATTTCACTGAATATGTTGAGAAAAACATTATGAACGAAATTCGTTATTTCTCACTTTTGCGTCCCTTTAACGAATTGCAGATTGCAAAATATTTTGCCGCATGTCCTCAGTATCTTGATGTTTTCAGAAGCTGTAACAGGGGCAGTAAAGAGAATAAATGGTGCGGAGAATGTGCAAAGTGCCTTTTCGTGTTTATAATGCTTGCACCTTTTACGGATTACGACAAACTTGTGTCTGTTTTCGGTAATGATATGTTAAGCGACGGCGAAATGGTAGAGGATTTCGACGGACTCGCGGATATTGCGGGAATTAAGCCCTTTGAATGTGTGGGCACTCCCGACGAAATAAGACTTGCTCTTGCTCTTACGGCGGAAAAACTGAATAAAGAGGGCAGGGAGTTACCACCGTTACTGCGCCGTTTCTGTGAAAAGGCGGATTCCGTTGATGTTAACAGGTCACTTTTGAAGGACTATAACCCCAAGCATAATGTTCCCGATGAATTTTTAGAGGAAATTAAGGAGATGTATGAGCTTGTTGCCTCCGATAATTGAGTTTTTAAAAGACAAAACCGTGCTGATTTTAGGCTTCGGCAGAGAGGGTAAATCCACATACAATTATATAAGGAAATATTTACCGCAAAAAATGCTGGGTATTGCCGACGGAAAAGAACAGAAAATTGACGATAAAAACACCGTGTCTTTTTTCGGCGAGGATTATCTCTCTCATATGGGGGAATTTGATGTTGTAATTAAAAGTCCCGGAATATCCTTTGCAAAGGTAGATGTCCCACAGAATACTTATGTTACCTGCCAAACGGATTTGTTTATGAAATACGCCCCCTGCAAAAAAATAGGCGTTACAGGCTCAAAGGGTAAGACCACAACATCAACTCTTACATATAAAATGCTGTGCGCCGCAGGGATTGACTGTGAGCTTATGGGAAATATGGGACTTCCCGTTTTAGATTATATAGAGGAAATGACGGAGAATAAAATCGCCGTTATTGAACTTTCCTCCCATCAGCTTGAATTTACACGCACATCCCCCGATACAGCCATACTTACCAATATATACGAGGAGCACCTTGAACATTACAAGGGCGGTATGGCAGGGTATGTTGGCGCAAAGCTGAACATTGTAAAGCATCAGACCGAAAATAATACCTTTATATATAACGGTACTCAGGGGCTTTGTGATTATCTTGACCTTGACACGGTAAAATCAAGAAAAATTCCTGTTTGCGAAAACTCAACGTTACCTTTTGATTTTAACAATCCCCATCTTTCGGGTGAACACAACCGCCACGATGTACTTTTTGCTTATGCGGCGTCGTCTTTATACGGAGTAACGGCAAAAGACGCCAAAAAAGCCGTTGACGATTTTGAGGGTATTGAGCACCGAATGGAAAAAGTGGGCACATTTAAAGGTGTTACATTTTATAACGACTGTATTGCAACAATTCCCCATGCGGTCATGTGCGCCGTAAACGCTTTGAACGCCAATACGCTTATAATGGGCGGTAAGGACAGAGGTATTGACTACACGGAATTTGCCGCCGACCTTGAAAACAGCGGACTGTCCGTGATAATCGGCACAAAATCCACGGGACATAAAATCATAGATATGATGAACGAGTCGGGCACATCAAAGATTCTGATAAAGGCGGAAAATCTTGATGATGCGGTAAAGTCGGCTTTTGAGAATACCGCAAAAGACGGAATATGCATTTTGTCCCCTGCCGCATCAAGTTATAATGAGTATAAGAATTTTGAAGAAAAAGGCAGACATTATAAAGAGCTTATCAAAAAATACGGAGAGTGAATAAAATGGACCTTACCGAAAAGCCTGTAAAGCAGGAGTATAAGTTTAAGGGTAAAATAGTAAATTTAAGAGTCGACGATGCTCTTTTGCCAAACGGTAATATTGCAAAGAGAGAAATCGTGGAGCACAACGGCGGCGTTATGGTAGCACCTCTTGACAGTGAGGACAACCTGTATTTCGTCAAGCAGTTTCGTTACCCCTATATGGAGATAGTGACGGAGCTTCCCGCAGGCAAATTGGAAAAGGGGGAGGACCCCTTTGAGGCAGGCAAAAGAGAATTAAAGGAAGAAACGGGTGCCGTTGCAAATAAATATGTGTCCTTAGGTCAGCTTTATCCAACACCGGGTTACTGCGGCGAGATTATACATATGTATCTTGCAACAGAACTTTCCTTCGGTGAGCAAAATCCCGATGACGATGAATTTTTGGAGGTCTATAAAATTCCTCTTAAAAAAGCGGTGGAAATGGTGCTGTCGGGTGAGCTTAAAGACAGCAAAACCCAAACGGCAATTCTTAAAATTCATTGTTTAAAGCAAGAGGGCAGGATATGAGCGGAAAATACAAACTTGTTCTTGCGTCAAAATCCCCCAGGAGAAGTGAAATTCTGAAAAATGCAGGATTTGAGTTTATTGTCCGTGCGGGTGATGCCGACGAAACTCTGCCCGATGGGATTACACCCGAAAATGCTGTTGTTTATCTTGCCGAAATCAAGGCGCAGGCGGTGAGCAGAGCTTCCAATGAACTCGTGCTGGGTGCGGATACGGTGGTTGTACTTGACGGCAAAATCCTCGGTAAGCCGAAAGACGAAAAAGAAGCCTTCACAATGCTTAGCGCTCTTTCGGGCAGAACTCACAGCGTGCTGACAGGCGTTTGTGCGTTGACGGATAACGGAAAAATTGCTTTTTACGAAAGAACCGAGGTGGTATTTGCAACTCTTACCGATAAAGAAATAGCGGATTACATATCTACCAAAGATTGTTACGATAAAGCAGGCAGTTATGGCATACAAGGGTATGCTTCAAGGTTTATAACGGGAATAAATGGTGACTATTTTAATGTTGTCGGGCTGCCGTTATGCAAAATATATGAAAAGATTTTAAAAAATGGTCAAAAATTGATTGACATTTCGTGAATTTTATTGTAAATTTAGTATGTATATGTTACATATAACATTTGAAAGGGGAGCCTCAGATGGCAAAAAAGGTTATTACACCCGAAGAATACCAAGCTCGAATTGACAAAAAAGTCAACAGAAGAAAGATTTTCTTCGGAACATTCACAAAATCATTAGCATTTTTCCTTGCAATCGCAATGGTTTACACTCTTGCTACTATTGCGTTCACTCCGACAGTTGCAACAGCAACGGGCCAAAACACAATAGAGAACGCAACATCAAAAGGGAATGATGATGAAGTCGATTTCGGCGGAGAATCTATCGGCGAAAGCACCGGTAGCGAAAGCACAGGCACAGAGAGTACCGGCGGCGAAAGCACAGGTACAGAGAGCACAGGCGGAAACACTGCGGCGGCTGACACATCAAAGGCAGATGCAGTAAAGCTTCTTAACGATGTAACAGCAAAGGCAGCAAAGGGAAATTACAACTGGAAGAGAGTTTGTAATTATACTAAAGACGGTGCCATTGATGTTGGTAGTGCAACAGATACCCTTAACAGCATTATTCAGAAGGTAGTTACAAGCAATGACAATCCTTATGATGATAACTCCGACCTAAGTTCAGTAGTCGGCGGATTTATCGGAATCGGTGATAAAGACGCAAAGGTAACGGGAGGAAAGGCTCCTGACGGAATGAGCGAAGATTATCTTCTTAAAGCAATGTCGTTGACAGAGGGAGATATTAAGCAGTACAAGCAGAGCGGAAATGTTTACATGTTCCAGCTTAATCAGTGCTCAAATCCCCAGAAAGATAACTCTAATGCTCTTCATCATGCAACAAACGACTTCATTACACACAGCGAAGTTGATGCTGCAATTAAAAATGCGCTCGGCTCACTCGGTTCATTGATAAAGCTTGAAAGCTCTGATGTTACATACAGCTCGATTGTTATTAAGGCTACAATTGCTGACAGCAAGCTTACAAACCTTGAACTTTCCTATGTTTTCTCGGCACAGCTCAGCTTGAAAGCTACACTTGTTCCGATTAACGGAAAAGGAAAGGCTAAAACAGTAGCTACATATTCTGACTTCGTTTATTGATTGGTGAAAGGAGAATAAACAATGGCTAAAAAAGAAAAAACACCTTTAACTCCCGAACAGGCTGAAATAAAGGCAATTAAGAAAAAAAGAAGAGGAGAGAGAACAACAAAATTCTTTGCGATTCTTCTTGCTCTTGTTATTACTGTAGGCGTGGTTACTGCCGGTAAGAGCGTAGCTGATAAAAATGCTGAAAAGGCGACATCAAATGTAAATGCCGACAGCAATTCAAACAGTTCATCAAACAATACCGATGATAATGTTGACTTTGGTGATGACGGTAACACCGCAAACAGCAATTCAAACGCTTCTGATAATTCTGGCGATGCTTCAAACTCAGGTGATGCTTCGAATTCAGGTGACGCTTCAAACTCAGGCGGAAACACTGCGGCGGCTGACACATCAAAGGCAGATGCAGTAAAGCTTCTTAACGATGTAACAGCAAAGGCAGCAAAGGGAAATTACAACTGGAAGAGAGTTTGTAATTATACTAAAGACGGTGCCATTGATGTTGGTAGTGCAACAGATACCCTTAACAGCATTATTCAGAAGGTAGTTACAAGCAATGACAATCCTTATGATGATAACTCCGACCTAAGTTCAGTAGTCGGCGGATTTATCGGAATCGGTGATAAAGACGCAAAGGTAACGGGAGGAAAGGCTCCTGACGGAATGAGCGAAGATTATCTTCTTAAAGCAATGTCGTTGACAGAGGGAGATATTAAGCAGTACAAGCAGAGCGGAAATGTTTACATGTTCCAGCTTAATCAGTGCTCAAATCCCCAGAAAGATAACTCTAATGCTCTTCATCATGCAACAAACGACTTCATTACACACAGCGAAGTTGATGCTGCAATTAAAAATGCGCTCGGCTCACTCGGTTCATTGATAAAGCTTGAAAGCTCTGATGTTACATACAGCTCGATTGTTATTAAGGCTACAATTGCTGACAGCAAGCTTACAAACCTTGAACTTTCCTATGTTTTCTCGGCACAGCTCAGCTTGAAAGCTACACTTGTTCCGATTAACGGAAAAGGAAAGGCTAAAACAGTAGCTACATATTCTGACTTCGTTTATTGATTTTAATAATCTTGACGGCGCCTCGAAAAGAGAGCGCCGTTTTTATGTTTGATTTACGATATTAGACAATTTTGATAAATTCGTTTAGCAAAATCACTAAAATATTTGATATATTTTGGTGATTTTTGCATTATAATTTTGTTGCTTTTTCTTTCCATTTAGTATAAAATAATTTTGTATAAGTATATATTTTTAGGGGATAGTGCACCCTTTTGAGTGTGCTTTTAGTTCCCTTTTGTAATCATAGTATCATTTGTTTGGAGGATTCTGTGTATGAATATGGATATAAAGGAACTGTTTGCAAAGCTGAAAGGCGGCAAGGGCGGCGGTAAAAGCGGAGGCGGAATTACTGCTTTCTTCGATAAGAATCCCAAAATGAAAATAATAATACCGATAATTTTAATTGCAATTTCATTGATTGTTGCATTGGTTATTATTTTTACTACGGAAAAAACGAAAATTGATACAACTCCCGTCAATGCGGGTGATGCGGTGCAGGCAGATGTCTTCCCGCAGGATGTAAGAAATAAAGAGGATATTCCTCTTGACGGTGCTGATGTTTTGAACGAGTCGGCCCTCTCTCACGGTAAGGTTACAGCTATACTTGTCAATTCGGACGGTTATTACACCGCTACGGTGGAAACAGACAATCAGTCATATCCGCACCTTCAGGTGGGTGATTGCTTGGGCGATTCATCATGGACGGTTGAAAATATTACAGACAACACGGTTATCATTTCTCTCGGCGAAACAAAGGTCGAGCTGAAAATGGACATTTAACATAGGCAATAATTTTATTTTAACATAAAGTTTTAGGGGGAACTACAATGAGAGGTTCTAAGAAATTCGGCAAGTCGATACTTGTTATCGCTTTGTCGCTGGTGCTTATAATAAGCGCGGTTGCACCGATGGCTGTTATGGGCTCTGAAAATTACGGCGGTTCAAAAGGCACCGCATTGGGCAATTATCGCTATTATTCTGTAAGAAGCGGCGAAACACTTGCCTCAATTGCTCAGAAAAACGGTATCACCATCAGTGATATTATGACATACAATAATCTGAGCAGCAACGATACCCTTTACAGAGGCCAGGTGCTTAAATTGCCTGTTACTACGGCAAATGCTTCATCGGGCATGGTTTCAACACGCATAACAATAAGGGCAAAAGACGCAAATATTAAAGACCTTATTTCTTCAATTGCGTACAATGCAGGGTATACGGTCATCTTTAAGGGCTCGGGAACAGAAACTGTTACGGTCGATCTTAAAGATGTATCTCCGCTCAAAGCTCTTGACTATGTAACAAGACTTGTCGGTCTTTCATACCTTAAGGACGGCAACACGGTAATGGTTTCTACGGCCAGTGAGCTCAACTCAACTTTTGTTGACAGCCTTGTTCTTACGAAATTCTCTTTCAAATACATAACCTATGATGAGCTTGTATCACAGGCTTCGGCTCTCGGACTTTCCAATGTAAAGGTTGTTTCTCAGTCAAACAATAAAAGGGATGCCTGGATAAGCGCATATCCCAAGGAGATGGCTAAACTTTACGAGCTTGCCGAAATTCTTGATGCAAGTGAAAATATCAGCGTAGGCAGCACAAGCATCGCCTCTGCTTTCACCCCCATTGAACTTGATTATATTTCTGCCGGTGAATTTTCAACACTTCTTTCCAGCTTGGGACTTCATTCCGGTATCACAACTGAGTCAAGACCGATGACACTGTTCGTTTATGTGAGCGGAACAGCTATGGCCGACATAATGAAGATAAAGCAGGTTGTTGATGTTCCTGCCGCTGTCGGCACAGGCAGTTCCGGCACAGGCACAGGTTCCGGCGATTCCGGCACAACTGTTGCTCCCAGTACTACTACTATTGAGAAGATTGACCTTGTAAATATTTCAAGAAGCGACGCTGAATCTCTCATATCAAGATATGCTCAGGATGTTACAACATACGGTCATGACAGAATGACAAAATCACTCTGGCTGTTCGGTACTGCTACTGCAATCTCCAATGCAAAGGCAATTATCAATCAGATTGATTCAAATGTTGCTTCTGCTTCAAGTACAATTCATACATATGTTGCTCAGAACTGCACGGTTGATGAGCTTATGTCAAGACTTGCGAATGTTTCTTACGAGAATGTTCAGTTCTATACATATGACCACTCTGCTATAACTAACAGCATCATAGTTTACTGCGATGATGTTACATGGAATAATGAGATCCACGACCTCCTTGTTGCACTTGACACAGTTGACACAGGTGAAAAGATGTGGATACCTCTTGAATCCATCACGAAGGATACTGCCGCAAAAGCTACAACAGCCATTGAGGATAGATTTATTCTCATGCAAGGCCTTTATCCCGAAGTATTCGGCGGCGTGGAGTATCAGGTTGTAGCACTCGTTGTTGACGAGGGCTCAATGGACGCAGAGAGCGGTCAGATTACAGGCGCTTCTTACAAGGGCGTAATATATGTTAAGGCAACATCAGACCAGGCAAAGAGAATGAACAATCTTCTTGATGCTCTTGATAATGCTTAAAAATTGAGGGGTGCGACAAAACGCACCCCCATACCCAATTATTCAGATAAAAATGCAAAGGATTGAGTGTTAGTGAACTTTTCGGGTAAATTCAGCAGTTATCCGGTAAGACTAGAGGATTTGCTCAGGCTTACCGTTGAAAAAAAAGGCTCCGACCTTCATATTGTAAGTGGTATTGAGCCGTGTATAAGAATAAACGGCGATTTGGTCAGACAAACTGAGCTACCTAAGCTTTTACCCGAAGATGTTGAGCAGCTTCTGTTGCAGGTTATTTCAGACCGTCAGCGCAGACAGTTTGAGGAAGATTGGGAACTTGACCTTGCTGTTTCAGTTCCTGAATGTGCCCGTTTCCGCGGAAATGTTATTGTGCAGAGAGGTACAATAGCGGCGGTTTTCAGAGCGATTCCCTTCTCAATCCCCGAGCTTGATAAGCTGGGGCTTCCGCCTGATGTTAAGCGCCTTTGCAACCTGCCGAGAGGTCTTGTTCTTGTTACAGGTCCTACGGGAAGCGGTAAATCAACAACGCTTGCGGCAATGCTGAATTTCATAAATGAAAGATATGAAACTAACATCGTAACAGTTGAGGACCCTATCGAGTTCTTACATACACATAAAAAGTCAACGATTCGTCAGAGAGAAATCGGTACAGATACAAGAAGCTTTGCAAATGCGCTTCGTACTGTTCTCCGTCACGACCCTGATACAATTATGATCGGTGAAATGCGTGATCCTGAAAGTATTCAGGTTGCGGTTACGGCAGCCGAAACAGGACACCTTGTTTTCTCTACTCTTCATACACAGACGGCGCCGTTGACAATTTCGAGAATTATTGATACCTTCCCCGCCGAACAAAAAGGTCAGATTCGTTCTCAGCTTGCAAACTCGCTGAAAGCGGTTATATCTCAGCAGCTTATTCCCACAATTAATGGTAAAGGCCGTGTGGCGGCGGTTGAATATATGATTGATACTCCCGCAATCAAGAATTTGATTCGTGAGGAAAAAGAGCATCAGCTCTATGCGGCAATGCAAACCGGTCAGATGCAGGGAATGCAGACGATGGACCAGGCGTTGCTCAACCTGCTGAAACAGCAAAAAATATCAAAAGATTCTGTTATTGAATTTTGCGTTGATCAAAAGGAAGTTTTGCGCCTGATGGCAACAATGGGTTACTGATACTTCTTAACGGTAATGATTTCATAAGGGGGAAATCTTGTGGCAGCTTTTACATATGACGGCCTTAATAAACAAGGTCAGAATGTTCACGGCGAAGTTGTTGCCGACAACTCTACACAGGCCATAAACAAGCTTCGTGAGGCGGGTATTGTCGTTACGGAGATGAAAGAAAAAAGCACAAAATCCAGTGCTAAAAAGTCAAAAGGTAAAAAGGTTTCTACAACAGAGGTTGCAGTTTTTTGCCGTCAGCTTGCAGTTATGCTGTCTGCCGGTGTTCCCATAACAAGAGCTATGTCAACGCTTTCAAAGCAGACTGAAAATGCCAGACTTGCAGATGCTATTGACACAATCGCAAAAAACGTTGAAAGCGGTATGCCGTTATCGGACGCATTTAAAGAATATCCGAAAATTTTCTCAAAGCTGTTCGTTGCTATGATTTCCGCTGGTGAAACGGGCGGTATTTTGGAGCAGTCGCTCACCAGCCTTGCGGATCAGCTTCAAAAGGAAAAAAATCTTCAAAAAAATATTAAATCGGCATATTCTTATCCTAAAAATGTCGGAATAATGGCGTTGCTCATTCTTGTTGCCATGCTTGTTTTCATGGTTCCCATATTCAAAAAGATGGTCCCCAGCGGCGTTGAACTGAACGCACTTTCAAACGCGATATTTGCTGTTTCCGATAGTTTGCGCGGCAAACCGTTTGTATGGGCGGGTTGTGCAGCCGCCATAGTAATTGTGATTGTTTTGGTGCTGAAAAGTAAGCCTGCTCATGTTTTCTGGGAGAATACAAAGCTTACAATGCCAATGTTCGGTACTTTTATTACCAAAATGGTTGTTGCAAGATTTTGCCGAACTTTGGCAACTCTTCTTGCAGGCGGCGTAACGGCGGTTGACGCTTTGAAGAGCGCAGGACCTACCTCCGGCAGTGATAAGCTTGCCGCCGCAGTTGAAAAAGCAATAGGCGAAATCGAAGAGGGCAGCGGTATTTCGGAAGCACTTGATAAAAGCGGACTTTTCCCGCCTATGGTTACAGGTATGATTGCCATCGGTGAGGAGTCAGGTACGCTTCCCGAATTGCTTGACAAGGTTGCGGAATTTTTTGAAGAAGATGTTGATGCGACCTCCCGAAATCTTCGAGCAATGCTTGAGCCCATAGCGCTTGTTGTCGTCGGTGTTATCGTCGGCGGAATGCTTATAGCTCTTTATGTTCCCATGCTTACCGCATCTACTGCAATGGGACAGCAATAATAAAAAAAGTCGGACCACACTATCCATAGACCACAGGAGAATGATATTATGGCAAAGGTGAAGAGTATTATAGGTTGTGAAATTACAACCAATGAAATAAGAGCTGTTGAAGTCACAAAAATAGACAGCAATTATTCAATTCTTGCGATGGGGTATATCCCGTTGGAGGAAGGAGTCGTTGAGGAAGGCTTTATCAGAGATGCAGACCGTTTTAATACTGCTATTACAGAGCTTCTCTCAAGCGGAAATTTCCAGACTAATGATGTAGCAATCGGCGTTAACAATGAAAACCTTCTTATGCGTTTTGCGGCATTCCCCAAGGTTGACGGCGATAAGCTCCGCAATATGGTTCTTTTGCAGGCACAGGAGTTTATTCCCATCCCCATTCAGGAAATGGAGGTTGATTATGTAGTTGCCGGTGAAACAAAAGACGACGATGAGGCTCCGCAGACAAATGTTATGTTGCTTGCAGCAAGACGGCAAATGCTGGAAGGCTACATAAACATTTTTACGGCTTCAAAGCTTCAGGTAATTGAGATAGATTCGTCTTTGCTTTCATATTGCCGTGGAATAAATGAGATTTGCGGCGGAATAAAGTACGGAATAGTAAACCTTACAGATGATGTGCTCAATTTTATTGTTGTTAGCGGCAATGAAATTTCAATGGTTCGTTCCATCACAATACCGGAAAAGAGCCAAAAGGCAGTAAGTAATATCTTTAAGGGCTCCCGTGATATGTCATATTCGGAGGAAGATTTGGAAACGGTTATTTCACTGCTCACCTCCGAAACATCGTCAACAATCAGTTATTACGCAATGCAGAACAGCATTCCGATGGATAAGATTTACTTTATAATGAATTCCACCGCAACCGAAAAGGTTTTACCTGCTTTAAGGGAGAACCTGTATGTGGATATGGAAATACCCAATTTCTATCCGGCTCTTCAAGCTGAAGCAACTGTTCCGTTGGGTGAATATGCGGGCTGTATAGGAATTGCAATTTCTAGTTTGGAGGGATGACGGTGTTTAAGGTTAGCTTATTGCCTGCAAGTTACAGAAAGTATCTTGAAGGCAAAAAGAAAAAAGAATTGATGATGAAGATAGCACTTATTGTGCTTCTTTGTATGCTGATAATATACAGCGGATTTGCAGTAAGGTTTTTGGTACTTCAAAGTCAGTTGAAAAAAGTTGAAAGAGCAAATTCCAATGTTATAGCCCAAATAAACGAGCTCCAGCAGTATAAAGGCTTCTATGACAGTCTTGTTCTTTCACAGGACAGAGTAAATACCGTTCAGTCAAGACAGCCCAGTGCAGTAAAGTTTTTGTCGATAGTTCAGGCACAAAGACCGGAATATGTAAAAATCAATTCCATTGCGCTTACCGATTGGTCGGGTGCGGCAATTTGTGCAATTGAGGGCGAGCTTCCCTCCGCTCAGACAATCGGAGCAGCTATAACACAGCTGGACAATTATGCGGAATCCTTTAAAACCAATGAAGCTTACGGCGGCGTTGTAAATCAAATTAAAGTTGTAAACGATATGCCGTCACAGAATGAAGCTTCTAACGGCACGGTTACATATACATTTATAATGTATGTTTCATTGAGCGGACAGATAAATATCGACGCATCAGGTTCGCTTGTTACAACTACGACAACAACCACCACCGAGACAACTTCTGAGGAATCAACGGCATCCGATGAAGGAACAGCGTCAGAGTCTTCATCTGCGGAGGCAGAAAATGAAGGCACAACCGCCGAGCAGTAACAGAGGAGGAATGGAAAAATGAATAAAAAAATTGATCTTTCCCTGTTAAAAGACAAATTGAACGGCGTGGCGCTTATAGGATTGATAATGGTGCTTCTTGTTGCCTTGATGGGCTTTACTTCATGGTACACAATAAAAAGCTCAATAGAAACGAAAGCAACTATTCAAAAAGTTGTTTCCGATTATAATTCAAATAAAATTCTCGTAGGCCGTTTGGAGGCTCTTAAAAGCAATGCAAACGAATATATTGCTCAGAAAGAAAAATATGACGCAGTTATTGCAGAGGAGGGCTCATACAGCGTAAAGGGATACACTATTGAGCTTGACGAGCTTTGTACAGAATATCACCTTGATATTGTTGAGCTGAATATAGGTCAAATCGAGAAACAGGGGAATGTTAATGTTGCCAGAACAACACTTACCGTTGTCGGTGATGAGCTTGATGTAAGAAAGATGGCTGCTGCAATAGTTTCACAGCAGTACATTGCGCGTATTGACGATATTGCAATGGCAAAACAAGAGGACGGAACTGTTGCCGCAACTATGACGATAGTTAATTTTACAAAATGATCGGCAACATATAAATGAATGACGAAAGACGGGTATTTTAATGGCAAATGAGATAATTGTCCCCGGCAGCCTTTGTGCAAGACTCATAGACGCCGGAATAATTACCGAAGCACAGCTTGAAGAGGCTTTGGAAGTTCAAAAGACCTCAAAGCAGCTTATCGGAACAATCTTAACACAACTCGGATATTGTACGGAAGAGGATATAGCAAGAACACTCGCAAAGAAAACAGGCTTTAAGTTTGTGTCGATTAACGAAATCGGCGTAAATATTGCGATTGCTAACCTAATCACTCCCGAATTTGCACTTAGAAACAACGTATTGCCTCTTTATCAGGAGGACGATGTTGTTTATGTTGCAATGCGTAATCCGAACGATATTTTGACGGTTGACAATCTGCGTATGCTTACGGGCTATGAAATTTGCCCCGTAGTTGCAACCGATATGGAGCTTTCTGCCGCCATTGAAAACTTTGCGAACATGAACAATGGCGTTGAGGATTACAACGAGGATGACGATGACATTCAGGCAGAGGCAGAGGACCTTGATATTGATGATAAGCCTGCTGTTCAGCTTGTTAATCAGATAATCAACAATGCAATCAAGGCAGGAGCTTCCGATATTCACATTGAAGCATTGGAGAAAAGCATGCGCGTCCGTTTCAGAATAGACGGCGTTTTGCAGGAGATTATGCAGAATCCCATAAAGATGTATCCTGCTGTTATTTCAAGAATTAAGGTTATCGGCGGTATGGATATTGCCGAGCGCAGAATTCCTCAGGACGGCCGTGCAACGGTTAAATTTGAGGATAAGACAATGGACGTTCGTATTGCGTCAATGCCTACCGTTTACGGTGAAAAGGTTGTTATGCGTCTTCTTGAAAGAAGCAATACAAAGTCCGTTACAATTAAGGATATCCGTTTCAGCCCCCGTCAGTTTGACAGATTTAACGCCGCTATTCATATGCCTTACGGTTTTGTTCTTGTTACAGGACCCACCGGTAGCGGTAAATCCACAACTCTTTATGCAACACTTGCAGAAATCAGTACAATTGAGAAAAACGTTATTACACTTGAAGACCCGGTTGAGCGCCGTATGGCAGGTATAAATCAGGTTCAGATGAACAACCGCGCGGGTATGACCTTTGCGGCGGCGCTTCGTTCAGTTCTCCGTTCCGACCCTGACATCGTGATGGTCGGTGAGATTCGTGACAGTGAGACTGCAAAAATTGCCGTTGAGGCCGCTCTTACGGGACATATGGTTCTTTCTACACTTCATACAAACGACGCCCCCGGTGCCGTTACCCGTCTTGACGAAATGGGCGTTGAGCCTTTCCTTACGGCATCTTCCCTTGTGGGTGTGTTGGCACAGCGTCTTGTAAGAAAGCTTTGCCCCAAGTGCAAGGAAGAATATGAGATTTCCCGCACGGAGCTCAAAAAGATTATTCATGATTTTGATGATTACGGTTATGAGGGAGACACCTTTAAGCTTTACAGAGCAAAGGGCTGCCTTACCTGCAACAATACAGGCTATAAGGGACGAGAGGCAGTATTCGAATTCCTTACCGTAACAGAAGAGATGAAACGCCTTATTCTTGACAGAGCAACAGTTGCCGAGGTTAAGGAGCTGGCAATTAAACAGGATATGAAAACCCTTAAAGATGAGGGTATTTATAAGGTTATGGAGGGCAGAACCTCACTTGAAGAGCTTATAAGAGTTATCGTGTAATTATTGATATTCATTATTTTGATGAGGAACAGCACAAACGGTTTTGATTTTGCCTGAACGGCAGAAAGGGGGACGGACAAATGAAAAAGTATTTGAAAAACAAAGAGGGTATGGCGCTCCCGATGGTGTTGATTATAATGACAATTCTGTCATTGTTTGCAACGGGGTTGGCTATGTATGCCCATAATTCATATTTGTCTGTCAGATGGATGAATGAGGAGAAGCGCGCTTATTATCTTGCCCGTGCCGGTGTTGAGGCCGCATCTTTTTCGTATCAAAATGCAGTATCCAAAACCAGTGCCAATTACAATAATCTTGCAAAATATGCCGACTTTACGGCAATTGATAAGCTTTTGACGGTTTCGGAAAACAGCGATGAGATTATAAAAACAAATAAGGTGTATCTGCGTTATTCCACTTCCGGCGAGAATGAAGGAACAAGATGGGACGGACTTGAATTCAAAACATATTCAAGCGACAGTGAGGCTATTGCAGATACGAGTTGTATCGGTTATTTTGAGGTCCAGGTAGGCAACGGAACCGATAAAATAAATGTTGGAGAAAGCAACGGAAATACAACCGAGCAGGATGTTGATGTTAAGGTGTTCAGAGCGAAGGCTGTATGCGGTGAAAGATCCCAGGTCGCATTCGGCTACATAACCCCTTCGGATAATGTTTCCTCAATGGAGCTTTATGATGACGACGGTTATCTTTTTACAACCGGAGTTACGAAAGAAGAGGCAGAACAAAACGGTACGAACGGTCAGTTTGTAAAAACCAATAAAACGATATACTTTGATACTGATATTATTGATTCTGGCGATGGCTTTTTTACAAGGCTGGGTAAAGGAATAATTCTATGGGTGTTCCAAATGCTTTATCCTGACGGAAGAAACATTGATATTTTTGTAAAAACAGGCGAGGGTAATGTTATTCTTTCAAAGCCCTTAAATTCAAAACATATCAAGGCAAATCCCAATAAAGATAATTTTTATGTTTTTGCAACAACGGGAAACCTTTTCCTGGATAATGTGGGAATAGAATCAATACCCACCAAGGGATATTATTCGTCCATAGGCCTTTACGGTGACCAGATAGTAATTGACGGCGATATTACAATGGAGGTCTATTACACCAACCCAAATTCGTTGTTGGGAGATAGGCTTGCATCGACCCTTGAAATGATTGGTAACCGTTTCCGTTTGGGAACAGTGGTTCTGGGCGACGCTTCAGCTTTGGGTACGGACAGACGCGACCCCGTTCCTCTGAATAAGGGCGGTTTGCAGTATAACGGTGCGTCGGTTCCTGCAAACAAGGTTTATTTTAACGGTAATGTTTATGTAAAACTTTATACTCAGGGCGGAAGTACGGAAACCTACCGTGTGTTCAATGCCGGTGATATTGCATATTTTTACGGTGCTTATACAGTTACGGGCAATGCAGGTTCAGAACCCGTTGAATCAAGAGGTATTGACCTCTTGAAATACTTTATCGATGCCGTCTTGGCAGATAAAGACGGATTCAAGTACGGCGAAGCATTGAAACAAAAGCTTCGAAAGGTTAACGAGCTTTATTACGGCGGAACAGAAGCCTCATATTTTACCGATGATAATGTTCTTGTAAGAAAAATACAAGTAGATTATAAAGCTAACGGTCAGGTTGAGGTTGACGGAGGCTACGGCAGTGTAATGGATATTATACAGACCAGCCCCACAGATTCAACTTCCTTGACATGGGGCAGACCTGCCGGCGGAGATGTCTTTGAGTAATATATTTAATTAAACGGTAATAAGTATTAAGCTGTTTTATTTGAAAGGAGGAGCATTTGATATGAAAAGACTGACAGGATATTTAAAAGAAAAACGCGGTATGACGCTTGTTGAAACTCTAACGGCGCTTACAATACTTGCGCTTATAATATTCTGCTTTGCACCCTTATATCTCAGTTATTTTGATACAATAAAAATTTCGGGCGAAAAGATGAAATCCACTTATACGGAAGCAGGTAAGATTCAAAGTCTTATCGGCGGAAAAGGTACGGGCGCAACCAGCGGGTATGAATCAAATGTTTCTTCAATTCCCCTTATTTTCACAGCTCCCACAACAACAGTAACCCGTGACAGCGTAACACAGACTGTTGAACAAACCCTAGTATCGGTTAGAACTGCGTCCAATCCGGACGGCGCACTTGATCCCATAAGCGGAAGCTTTATATTCTCCAATCCATCGGATATTAAAGCCGGATTTTCAACAATATATACGGACTCCATCAATTCAAACATTAAGTGTTTCCCCACTTCTTTGACCGATGATTTCGTAAAGGCGTATATTACCATTGTGGCGGACGGATTTAATTTTGCCAACGACCATATGAGCGATTTAAATGCATATTCCCTTTATTGCACAAAGGCAAATGCCACAAATACCGGTTCCGAGCTTCAACCGCTTGTTTTCAATAAAGACTATACGCTTGAAAGAGTTTCGGGAACGCAGAATATTCTGCTTCTCACACTTTTCGGCGGCACAGATGTTTCTTATGAAAATTCGCCTCTTGTGTTTAAGTACAACAACGGAGCATATACAAAAGAAATCGAAGTTGACGCGCCCACTATGATAATGGTCGGCGAAAAGGCGTCCGATGGCAAATATTATTACTATGTTTCACGCGGTGAAACGGATGATGACGGAAACCTTATTATTCTTCGCCGCACAATGAATTCCAAGGATCCGAGAACAGGCAAAACAATAACGCTTGATTCCGCAATGAACGATGTTGAGTGGGTTCCTGCCGATAGCGGCGACGGTAATAACATTGACGCCAACGGCGATAAATACGGTTATTATGTAATGTGCGGAGATAACGGTCAAATTCGCCGTTTCTGGCGCAATAACGCAACAGGTAACTACTACTGGGGCGGCGACTATACATATTATACCGATATCAACTTGGATAGGTTAGGCGGGAATCAATATTTCAACGGTACTAAAACATACAGTACCGATGTTTCGTATAAATTTTCCGCAACCCGTAATCAGGTAACCGGCAAAGGTTTCAATTTGGGTTCAAATACTGCCGGTACTACCGCTGTTAACAAGAAAACCGGATATTTGCAGTGTAATAATATTTGGACTGTGACTGCTTTCGGCGACACATCATCAAGTAATCGGTTCTACGCTTCGGACGGTAAGGTTTATCACAACCAGGCTTGGAAAGGCACTACATATGCTCCAACGATGGTCCTACCTTACTCAGTAATCACTCAATTAAAATCTCAGTATCCCAATGGTGAGGAATTCAAATATAGATATGATGGAAAAGATTATTGGTACAGAATCGAAGTAAGTGATAATCTCAGCAGCAAAAGTACCTATTTCTACGGCCACGAGGCTATGACCTGGCTTAAGGGTTCCGATGATGGATATTATGTGGTAAACGGTTTGGATAAATCAGAGACTATACCTATCACTCTTACCAGCGTTGACGCTATTCTTATTACCGACACAAGCAGCTCGGGCTATTATGATAATGTTAACGAGAACAGTTATGAGCTTTCCGGCGGCGGCACCACGAATTTGGATTATCCCTCGTCATCATATACATTGTATTGCGGATATATTCCTGCCGCTATGGATGCGTGGTCCGTTGATTCGTCTGCTTCAACATCATACGAAAATGCGGTTGTAGCACAGAGCGGAGGTACCTCTTACAATGTTACGCCGCAGAACGGGCTCGAACGCGTTAATTCTAATTTCGAAAGTTCGGGAATGGAGCAGTATCCCAAGTGGAGAGGTACTTTCGGTATAGAACCTTATTTTACCACGAGAACAACCTTTGATGTAAGTGAAACAGGCCAAATGGCTTATACAAAGGAGAAAGCAAAAAGTGTTGGTGAGTGGTCTTATTCCCGAATTTATGTATATTACTATCCCTATACAAATCTGAAATATGCTTTAACGGGCAGAATTTATGACGCAAGCTCACCGCTTGGAAACTTGCTCACAAACCGCACTTATTCAACCTTTGAAGGAAGGCAGCAGTATATTACTGCCGGTAAAGTGGTAGATGTTACGGCGGCATATCTTTCCCACCCGATGGCTGTTCATATAGCGGCAAATCCCTCCGATGACCAGGGATATGATATGACTAACGATAAAAAGGGAAGCGTTAACAGTATTCACTACTGGAATAACAGGAGAGAGACTGTTACATATCTTGACTGCGCAAGTACAATTATTCCTAACGGTGATAAAGATATTCCCGTTTCCCTTATGGTCGGCTATGTTATGGGCGGTTTGGCTGAGCAATCCAGTAAAGAGATGTATGCTAATACGGTTATGAATAACGGTATCGTATATATCCGCGCAGGTAAGGCTGATATCGGACAACAAATGACGGAGAATAATAGGACGGAAGAATACTATGCAAAAGACAGTACGGGCTATAAGCTCGATGCCGAAAGCAATGTTTTCCATCAGTTTTATTATTTGAATTCAAGAACTACCGGATCAGATGGTAAGGAGCCGTACCGTGATTTCGTCGGCGGCACATTCAATCATATCGGTAACCTTTACGGAGCAAATTACTGGCAGAACAACCGCCATATTGATTATGTTTCAATGAACGGCGGCGAGCCTGATACGGCGGAGAACAAAAACTCGGGTAGTTATAACTACCTGCGTTGCCATCCGCTGTCAAATACAAAGGTTAATTGCGTAGCTTGGGGTACCACTTGGAATAACAACCCTGAAGCTATGTGGGGTACGGAAAACGGAACGGTACTTTCTTGGTGGGTTGACCTTAAAAAGGCTCAGAGTGAGAGCTCTGACAAATGGAATGACAGAAAAGTCGATGCCGAGCTTCAGTCATACAGATGGATTGATAATGTAAACGGCAAAACATTTGCTGTGAATTCATATAGCTGGAAAAATAGTGTTGGCGCGCATTCCGGTAATGAAAGTAACTACTCCGGTGAAATATTTTCTCCTGACAACGGCTCGTATAATGAGTTTTTTGACAAGGGCTCAAGAGATTTAGGCGTTCGTAGCTCGATAGGCGTTATTTCGGTTCTTGATTCCATAAACGATGTCGCTTATGATAACGATATCTGGGTAGCAGGCGGTGACCAGAGCGGAAAGGCTCCCGAAACTTATTGCGGTAACGGCAGCGTAACTTACGGCGGCGAGAATGTAACGGCATTTACCAGCAGAGGCGGCGGCTCGTGGATTTATGTAAGATACTGGGTTGATACTGTCGGTGACAAAACTCAGTCCGATTCAAATGCCAATTATCTTTGGAAAGCCGTTAAAATATCCAACGAAGCATATCACAATGTTGTTCAGGTGAATAATATTAACGGTATGTGGATTGCTACCGGTTATATTGACTCTAACCATAACGGCGAGCAGGACGACGGTGAGAGAACAGTTGTATCTTGGGCAACCGACCCGTTGGTAGATGTTGACGGCCACAAGAATCACAACGATTCAACAAAATATTCAGGCGGTTGGTCTGAAAAAACCGTTTTCTATGAATACAACGGAAGCGGCGGGTATAGCAATGTAACAAACAGCGTCGGCGGTATCAACTCCGTTGCAACAAGATCATAATTGCGTAATTCAGTACTGTTTCCCCTCAAAAAAGAGGGGAAACAGTAAGTAAAATCGAGGTGAGGTTAATGTTCAAACTTATACATGAGAATAAAAAGGGCTTGTCATTGGTTGAATTGATTGTCACAGTTGTTATTCTCGGTATGGTTGTGTCTCTCGGCGGGCAGATCCTCTATCAGTTGACGAATTTTTATAATGCAACTGCTATGCGTTGGGAAATACAAAGCGCTGTTCAGTTGGCGTGTAATAAGTTTGAAACAAACCGCGATTCAATTTCCAATGCATACCGTGCGGACTTGCTTTATGACCCGATAGTTGAAAAAGGCGTTATTATTAACGATGACCACACCTTTACGTGGAAAGACGGAAGCCCGTTTGTACTGCCGGCGGAGAATATGTCGAACAGCGATGACCCATATACATATATGTTTTCAACACCGGCTTACAGAGCGTCGGACGGTCAGTATTTGGGCTCATTTTTGTTTATCCGCGAATTCGGTGCTTCCAAAAGCGAACTTTTCCTTGACGAAGCTGGCTTCGGCGAAACTCCTGTCGAGGTTGAATTTAATGTTGCACGCAGTGTTGATTCACTTGACGCAACCGGAATTGTTGATGACACCATACCTAATATTTACCTTACGCACACTGTTTCCATAACCTTAAAATCGGGCCGTCCCGATGTTACAAGTTATACCTTGAAAACATCGTATACTCTTGAAAACTTATCGAACGGTAAAAAAATAAACTATATCGGCGGTGCGCTTGTTTTTGATTACGGTTGGCTTGGCGGTGAAGCGGGAGCAACTCCCATGGCGGGCCCTGCAGGCTGGTCGGATGCTGAACTCAATTCACAAACAGGCTCAGGTTATCCTGAAAGCGGAAATGCACAATACAAGGATCCTACCACAGGTGAAATGGTTTCGGTTATAGTTGACACAATGAATAAAAGCGCCAATGTTATGCGCTTTATCTCCGAAACAGCGTTCCACTCAAAAGGTGATATTGACGAAGCCACAAGCTCTGCAAATATGGCGTCATGCCTCAGTTCCTATGCTTTCAGCGACAGCAGCAAGCTTTCGAGCCATGCTCTCGGCGCATTGCGTGATTTCCGTGATAATGTTCTTAAAGGAACAACGGTAGGCGATTGGATTATAGATAACTATTATAACGAGTGGTCACCGTTCCTTGTTCAGAAGATGGGCTACCTTAAACCGGTATATAAGGTTATTCTCACTCCGGTTGCGTATGTTTGCGGTTTGATTGCCAATATTTAAGCATTTATAACAAAATTAGGTTTATCTATTTGTCGAAAATTCACTATTGACATATTATGGAATTGGTATATAATGTTAATATACCAAACGGGTTACGGAAAGTTCACGGAACTTTCCCGTGCGGCCAAGGGGGTTGGCTAATGAGAAAAGTTTTAAATAAAAAGGGCTTTTCACTCGTCGAGTTGATGATCGTCGTTATTATAATGGGAATTCTCATTGCAGTCGCAATTCCTCTTTATAACGCCGTAACGGATAATGCAGAGGCTAACAGTTGCGGTTCTAACCAGAGAATTATTCGCGGCGCTTTTGCCAACTGGGTATTGATGGACACTGTACAGAACAATGCTAATTCGCTGTTCTTAACCTCTACAAAAGCTTTTAACGGTAAAACACAAAATGCAGAAGATGTGTTTGCACCTGAATTCCTTGAAAGGTTCGATGACGGTAAGTTACCGACCTGTCCGGACAAAGAATCATATTATGTTATAACCAGAGTCGATGATAAAACTATTAAAATTGAGTGCTTTGATGCAGACGGTAATTTAAGACCAAAGCACACAAGTAATTAGCAGTTTTCGACAAAAAAAGATTATTTTAGTTGTTTGAACTAACGAAAATGGCAAAAACCTCTTTACAAACTGTTCACAAAGTAATAGAATACTTTTACAGAGCAGATTATGAATGGCTCAATTTAGGATATTAAGGTTTTGCAAAAAACCTCGATATACAAACTCAAAATTCTTATTGAAGGAGAAATTATTATGAGAAAAATGTTAAACAAAAAAGGCTTCTCTCTTGTTGAACTTATGATCGTTGTTGTTATCATGGGTATCCTTATTGCAGTTGCTATTCCGCTGTACGGCGCAATCACAAAGAATGCAAACAATAAGACTTGTGCAACAAACATTTCAACAATTAAGAACGCAGCTGCTAACTATTTCGCATCATATGATCAGCAGAAGATCGATCTTAACGGTCTTAAATCAATGATGGATGACGGCACAATCCCCACTTGTCCTCTTGGCGGCCAGTATGGTATCGGCGTTACAGCTAAGGGCAACGCAGTTGTTTATTGCAACAACACTCGTGACGGTCACGCTCCCGAAGGCAACAATACATCAGCAGAACTTGCAGCAGCAACTTCTCTTCAGGCAGCTGGCACAGCAGTTACAGACTAATTTATTTTCAACTTAAAGGCGAGGGTAACCCCCTCGCTTTTTTTGTTACCGTAAATATAGTTGCCCTTGCTGTTCTTTTATGGTAAAATATTGGTGAAGTTTTTACAAGCATTGGAAGAGGAGAATGTTATGAAAAGCAAAAAACAAATTCCGTATGTTCTTTTCGGACCGATTATAACGCTAATAATTATGCTGATATTGTATGCAGTAAACGGTGTATTTCCTTTTGGTACGGCATCAACTGCTTTTGCCGACGGATTTTCACAATATACCGCATTTTTGGCAGAGCTTTCTGACAAGATTCACAACGGAGGCTCGTTATTATTTACATGGCATACGGGCGGCGGACAAAACTTTTGGACGCTTATCGGTTATTATCTTACAAGTCCCTTGAATGTTATAGCACTTCTCTTTCCTGCTGAGAGAATGGCAGATGCTTTTTCTCTTATAACGCTTATCAAACCTTCGTTTATTGCATTAACGTTCAGCGTTTTTCTTAAATATTCGTATAAAAAGAATGATTTATCTTTGCCGATTTTTTCTGTCCTGTGGGCAATGTCAGGATTTATTTTCGGTGCTCTTAATATAACCTCGTGGCTTGATTCCATAGTATATTTTCCTCTTGTAATTTTAGGCCTTCAAAGAATGCTGGATGGGAAAAGCGCTTGGTTTTATTCGCTTTTCCTCGGTTTAACTATTATTTCTAACTTTTATATCGGATGGATGACCTGCATTTTCTGTGTTATTTACTTTATTTATTTGTTTATATCCGATGAGGAGGTAGCTTATGAGGGCATAACAGGTGAAGCCGACAGAAATGACTCTGCATCTGACGACGAAGCCACCGTTGATGTTTTTGGATTATTGAAGAATTCCTACTTACTGAACAGTCTTTTCAAATTTTTCGCTTCATCATTGATAGCGGGCGCCCTCTCTGCAATAATCAGCTTACCGATGGTTCACGCTCTGCAAAACACGGGTAAGGGAACCGTAACCAATGAAGCATTTAATATCAATGCAAACGGAGCCCTTGGAATTCTTGCGTCTCATATATTTCCGTTTAAAAATACATATAACAGTTTAAGTTCATTAGACTGTATTTTTTGTTTTGCAGGAATTGCCACCGTAATTCTTGCGGTTGCATATTTCTTTACGAAAGGTATTTCTGTCCGCAAAAAAATCAGCAACTTTTTCTTAATTCTCAGCATATGGATACCGATAGTTTTTCATGGAATATATTTTATTTGGCACGGATTTGGTAATCCTGCGGGAATGATGTACCGATTCGCGTTTATTTATAGTTTTGTTCTTCTGAAAATAGCATATGAGGCATTTTGCGAATTGAAGAATATTCCTGTTTACGGTATTATAGCGGGCACCGCATTTGCGGTGATATGTACCGTATCAATTAAGGTGAGCAGGTTTTTCGATGTGGTTTTCTATTCATCAAATCTGATAATTATGGTTTCAGTATTCATTGCAGTATTTACTGCAATTCTAATTGTTATGAATAGAAACTTGAAATTGAAAACAGTATTGACATATGTATTGCTCATTTGTGTTGTCACCGAAGCTGTTGTTCTCAATTTCAACGGAGTTAACACTCTTAATGTTGGAGAAAACCTAAAAGAGAAAGAATATGTTGACGAGCTTACCGCAGATATGTCGAAGAGTGACAGAATTCATTTTGCAAGTAAATCACAGCAATACAAAGATATGATTATGTACGGTGCTCTTTTTGGATACAACAGCCTTGAAAACTACTCCTCATTAGCTGATTTTTCATTTACTCTGACTGCTACGGATTTGGGAACCTACGGAAACAGACTTAATTATCAAAACGGTGCACAAGAACAAACTCCCGTATTCAATATGATTTTCCCAACTAATTACTATATCGACGGTACCGGCAGAATTGAAGAGTCTGTTTACAGAACAGAGATTGCTGAAAAAGACGGATATAAGCTTTTCAAGAATAACTATACAATGCCGTTTATGTATACCGTCAGTAAGAGAGTTGCAGAGTGGGAGCCTTTTGGTTTCTTCGTTCTTATGGACAACTTGAATGATGTTACAAAAACTATTACCGACACAAGCGAAAATGTTGCTTATTACAATAATCCCACGAATTTCAAATTTGAAAACTGTACTCATGTTTCAGCAACCGAGCGCGCTGAGGCGAACGGTAACGATATGCCCGATGAATATTATGAATTCATTGAAAAACGAATGACGGGTTATTCATATAAGGTTGATGATATGACAAAATCAGCCTATATCACTTTTGATTCCGTTGCAGAAGCAGACGGTATGATGTATCTGTATGTTGATACATTTGAGCTTACCGATATGACTGTAACTTTAAACGGTAAAACAACTTCATACTATCTTTTCGGTCATGAGGATGACTGTAATTTTGAGTTGGGTCAAGTAAAAAAAGGTGATGTTGCAACGATTACTATCGGCGGGCACAGAAATAATGACTTCGGCAATGATAATGTTTACGCCAACAAATACAATTCATTTACCACGCTGTCATACACTATTGATATGGATAAATTTGAGTCGGCATATAACAAGCTTGACGCCATGAGCGATACCCAGATGCTTGAATTTGAGGATACATATGTCAAGGCAAAGGTTACAAGCTACGAGGACGGTATGCTTTATATTCCCACCGCCTATGACGAGGGTTGGACAATCACCATTGACGGTCAGGAAGTGCCGTTGTATGAGCACGAAAGCCATGTTTTAATGACCGAAATTTCAAAGGGTGAGCATATTGTTGAGATGAAATATATGCCTTTGGGATTTGTTTCCGGTGCGATTATTACCGGCGTCAGCGTTCTCATTCTTATTGCGTGGGCGGTAATTTCAGCAAAACGCTTTAAAAAAGAGCAGGAAAGTGATATAATCGTTTCAAATGATGTGAATGAGGAATAAAATATGAACTATATTTTGGCTACAAAAATATTTTATGCGGTGATTGTGTTCCTTTTCGGAATAACTATCGGCAGTTTCCTTAATGTGCTGATTTACCGTATTCCCAAAAAAGAAAATATTGTCAGCGAAAACAGCCATTGTATGAGCTGCAATCACAGGCTGTATCCCATTGATTTGGTGCCCTTGTTCAGTTGGATTTTCCTCGGGGGAAAGTGCCGTTACTGCAAGGCGAAAATATCCCCTCAATATCCAATAGTTGAGGCAATCAACGGCATTATGTATGCGCTGATATTCTGGTTCATTTGCGGAGCCGAGCCGAAACTCTCTTTGCTTGGGTACTGCGCCGCATTTTCCGCTTTGCTCGTTACGGCTGTAATCGACTGGCGAACAATGGAAATCCCCGATTCAATGTGGATTACCGTGCTTGTGGGCGGCATCATTGTTTACATTGATGAACTTATCAGCGAGGGCTTCGATTGGCAGTGCCTTGTTGAACGCATAATCGGATTTTTTGCCGCAAGCGGTATTCTTTTCTTCCTTGCCGTTGTTACAAAAGGTGGTATGGGCGGCGGCGATATAAAGCTAATGGCGGCTTGCGGATTTTTGCTGGGCTGGAAGGTCGTTTTGCTTTCCCTTGTTATGGGCGGCGTTTTAGGAACACTTTATCTTATTTTCTGTGCCGTTAAAAACAAGGGTAAGGTGCCGCGCAAGGTACCCTTTGCGCCACATCTTGCGGCGGCAGTTGTGATCTGTATGTTCGTAGGCACGAAAATCCTTGGTTGGTATATGGCTCTTTGCGGAATAAACGGAGGTCACAATCACGAGCATGCTCACGATACCGCTGCCATGATGCTTTCAAGTCTTACATATTTTATACAATAAATCAATGGCGGGTGATCTCGCCTGTTTTGTAGGGTGGAAAAAGGGCTATGATAACGGAAACGAAAAAACAGATTAAGCAGCGGAATTATTCCATAGATTTAATAAGAATAGTTGCCTTTTGCTTGGTAATAAGCGTTCATTTTTTCTTGAATACAGGATACTATTCTATCCCGTTTTGTGGAACGGGAATGTTTGCTGCCACTTTTGTCAGGAATTTTGCAATGTCATGCGTACCTTTATTTATTGTCATAACAGGGTATTTGATGCAAGAAAAAACATTGCAAAAAGGCTATTATTTCGGAATTATCAAGACAATAATAACTTTTTTAATTGCGGAAATGGGCTGTATAATATATGACAATATTGTTTTGGAAAAATCGTTCTTATCGCAAATAAAGACAATAGGTGCGGCTCATTATTCGTGGTATATTGATATGTATATAGGGCTGTTTTTGATTATCCCCTTTTTAAACCTTGCTTATAACGGGCTTAATTCACAGAAGCAGAAATTTATTCTTGTTTTATCCTTTACTGCAATTACAATTATTATTCCCAGCTTATTTAGCATGTTCAAATGCACACAAGGCTGGTGGGCGGGTGTATATCCCTTAGCTTATTACTATACAGGATGCTATTTAAAGGAATACGGATTTAAACTAAAAACATGGCAAGGTGTTTCTGCGATTTTTGCTTCAAATCTTTTGCTTTGTCTTGTGATGCTTATTGTTTTCAAAAAACAGAAAATAAATTTTTCCCCGATTTCGGGGCATAATTCTGTATTCGTATATATTACAACGGTTGCTTTGTTCGGTATTCTTTTGAAAACAGAAAGCAATATCGGAAAATCAAAAATAAAAAAATCAATCGTTACAAGTATTTCACGACTGACGCTGGGTGCATATTTGATTTCCTATGTCGTTGATAAGATTGTCTATGACATACTTAAGCAGCATACTTCTACCCATCTCCAGCAATATATGTGGTTTCCTGTTGTTGTAATTGTTATAATTGCAGGTTCTCTGTTTTTATCATATTTCATTAACCTGCTTTGCGATGCGATTATGATAGGTATAAATAAATTAAGGAAAGCATAAAAATGACCTCTGTTCGGCTTGAACAGAGGTCATAGTTTTTGTGCTTAAATTATTTAGTTGCCTGTTTTGAATACTTAGCAAGATAGATAACTCTCATAAGTCTTGTTTCAATGGGGCTTATGGGGCTGAATTTATTGAACATTTTTGCGCTAACATGGATTTTTGCGCCCTTGTTCATAATAAACTCAATTGCGCCGCCGTCAAACTCACTGCCCGCAACACAGAGAGCACCGTTATTATCAAGAAGAACGGCGTTTCTGCCTTTAAGAGCCTTAACAACTTTCTTTGATGTTTTCAAAGTATTGTTGGGGTCATATTTTGCGTGCTTAACCGTTGCGCCGCAAATCTGTGCAAAGTCGTCAATAAGAGGACGCATTTTTTTGCCCATTTTTGAGCAGGTAACGGTATAAGGGTCCTTTGAGTGGCTGATGAAGTTAACATCTTTGCGTTTCTTATAAACTGCACGGTGAAGTTCGATTGATTCAATGCTTGCATCACCTGCGATAATGTCGCCTGTATCAATGTCAATTCTTGTAACAGCACCGTCACCGTCAACAAGAGAAATGTTGAACACACTGCCGTCACGCTCGCTTTTGCAAGCGGGGAATTCGGGAGCATCAAGAGGTTTCTTGATGAATTTTTCCGTTACATAATCATTGATTGCGGTAAGTCCCTCTGCAACGGCACCTGTAAGTGAAGTGTACTTATCAAGCACATACTTTTCGCAAACATCTTCAAGACGGGTTGCAACATTGAAGGCGTCGTCATAATCAGCGCCCATACAAACGGCGCCGTGGTGAGCCATAATAGCCGCCTTTGAGTCGGAACGGGTGATAGCGTCGATTACGCCCTTGCGAAGCTTGCCTGTTCCCGGAAGACCGTAAGAAGCAATCGGAACATTGTTGCCGATAACCTGTGCGTTTTCTCCCTCAACATTGTTTATATCCATACCGAGAGCCGATACGATAGAAGCGTTAATCTGGTGTGTGTGAATAACGAAATTTACCTCGGGACGAAGCTTATAGCAAGCCGCGTGAATTCCCTTTTCGCTCGAAGGCTTAATCTCGCCCTCATACTCCAAATCCTCAATATTTACAAGGACGATTTCCTCGGGAGTGAGTGTTTCATAAGCTCTTCCGCTGGGAGTGATAACAAACTGCGTATCGCTGATACGGCAGGAAATGTTACCCCATGTGCGGGCGATAAGTCCTGACGCTACAAGCTCTTTACCGGCTTTGATTACAAGCTCTTTTGCCTGCATTATTTCCATGGTTTTCACCTCATTTTTTAATTTGTGAAAAACAGGCGGACAAGGGCTCTTGTCCGCCTGCAAATAAACGATAATTATTCAGCAGGTTTAACTGCAACGTTCTCAAATACTTTATCGAAGCATTTAAGAGCCTGATCAATCATCTTGGGAGTATAAGCAGCTGAAGTGTAAAGACGGCTGCCTGCAAGAGTAACAAGTCCTTCTGCCATGTAAGCAGCACCCATATACTGCATCTCTTTCTTTCTTTCACTTGTAGCTGAAAGAACACCCGGAATCTTCCAGGGTTTAGCCCAGTCGATTGAGTAGTGCATTGTACCAACTGTTTCAAGGTGGCAAACAGAGCCTTCATTCCAGCATACGAAGGGAAGACCGTGTTTAGCAACAAGCTCTTGAAGACCTGTTGTAAGTCTGTCGCCCATTTCGCCTGCCTTCTGGCATGCGTTTGTCTTGTCAATTTCTTCAAGAGTAAAGTAACCTGCGCAGCATGAAAGCGGGTTAGCAGTCATTGTACCGCCTGTAAATGCCTTCTTAATCTTCATACCTGAATCATCAAGACCTGCGCCGAGATACTTCATGTACTGCTTCTTACCGCCTACGCCGCCTGCTCCGGGATAACCGCCGGCAATAACTTTACCAAAGATTGTAAGGTCAGGAGATACGCCGAAGAAGCCCTGAGCACCTGCCATACCGATACGGAAACCTGTAACAACCTCATCGAATACGAGAAGTGCGCCGTATTTACGGCAAAGTCTTTCAACGCCCTTGTTGAAGTCATAATCAAGAGGAGTAGTACCGCTTTCGGGGCCGATTGGCTCCATGAATACTGCTGCTGTGCCGCCTCTGAACTGATTGAGCCAGAGTTTTCTTTCAAGGTCTTCAAGGTCACCGGGGAAGAATTCCTGTGTGTGCTTGAAGAGATAAAGCGGAACACCGTTTGCCTGTGTGAATTTAGAACCGGGAACACGGATACCGTAACCGAGCTGATCTGACCAACCGTGGTAAGCACCGCCCATTTTAAGAATATTCTTCTTACCTGTTGCAAGGCGGGCAACACGAACTGCTGTCATACAAGCTTCAGTACCTGAACCCTGCATACGGAACATATCAACTGATTCAACACTGTCGGAAATCTTCTTTGCAAGTTTGTATTCAAACTCGTGGAAAAGGCCTGTTGAAGGACCGCAGGTGTTAAGAAGGTCGATAACCTGCTCGCGAACTACCTTGGGGTTAGAGCCGAGAACTGTGGGGCCGCCTGCCTGAAGGAAGTCGAAATACTTATTGCCGTCAATATCATAAAGATATGCGCCCTCTGCCTTTGTGAAAACAAGGGGGAAAGGATAGTTAAATGCAAGGTTGTGCTGAACACCGCCGGGGATGATTGTCTTTGCTTCGGCAATCATTTCCTTTGATTTTGAACATTTCTTATCATAATATTCCTCTTCATAAGTCTTGAGCACGTCGGGCTTAATTGAGTAGATAGGTTTCTCAATAAGCTCGTCAAGCTGCTTGTTAATCTGAGCCGCATCATGATAATGTGCGATTGCAAATCTTGTGTCTGCCATTATTTTACCCTCCGTTAATATTATTGGTATGGCAATTCGCCGATAGGTGAATTGCTGTTCACCTTAATTATACCACTTTTTTCATATGTGTCAAACATTTTTTGAATAGGCAAAGCAATTTTTAGATAATTTTTAACTATTTATATAATTAAGCTTTGGAAATACGGTAAAATAATAGGTATATTTAGATAATAATTATCTAAATATACCTTTATAAACACATTTTATTAAAGTTTTCGACAACTGATTTTGTAAATTTTATACAATCCAAAAGGCTGTTTTGTATTCAAAACATAGAAAAATCAGATTTTACGCGCTTTTAGTTAAAAATAATCTAAAACATAGATTTTATCAAATTGTATGCGTCGTGATTGTTGAAATCCGTGGGGGAGTTTTTAAAGTTTTTCAAGGTTTCCCATCTTTTTTCATATGCTCTTGCTTTATCCCGGGGAATGGAAAAGTCAAATGTGCAGAACTGCTCAATCAAGGCTTTTAAGGTGTCAAAATCAGTGCCCATCTCTTGAAAAAGAGAATTATATAAAGCGGGGTTTGCTTTGTTTGCCTCTTCAAGATATGCGGGAAGGAATACGGCGCACGCCTTGCCGTGGGGAACACCATAATCCTCAGTGAGCGCATAACCCATTCCGTGTGGAAAGCCGGTTCCGCCTTTGTTGAGGGCAAAGCCTGCATAAAGAGAGGCAAAATACAGGGTGTCACGCTCTGCTTCGTCGGGCAAACTGTTTTCCTTAATCATTTTCTCAATTACAGGGAAAAGCATTTTTGCACTTAAAAGCGAAAATTGATGTGATAAAAAGTCCGAACGGGGTGAAAACATTGATTCCACCGCGTGACACAGAGCGTCAAGTGCAGTTGAAACGGTAGTGTTATAGGGAACGGAATATGTGTATTTTGAATCTGCAAGAGCGTATTTTGCGTAGTAATTTTTACCGCTGACGCTTTGTTTTCTGCCGTCTGTACGCGTAAGCACGGAAACGCCTGAAATCTCACTGCCCGTACCTGCTGTAGTGCCGATGAGCACAAGAGGCAGGGGAGAATTGGTTACGGCTTCTGTATAAATGCCGTCGTCGATAATATGGGGATTTGCAGCATAAACGCAAACCGCCTTTGACGCGTCAAGGGGCGAACCGCCGCCAATTCCCACAACAAAGTCGGCATTCATATCTCTTGCATTCTTTCCGCCTGCATAGCAATCTGTTGTCAGGGGATTTTCGGTAATCTCATTAAAAACTTTATATTCGATGCCGAGCTCGGCAAATATTTTCTTAATTTCACCCAGTGCGCCTGACTTTTCGGCGGAGGATTTACCCGTTACAACAAGGCACGTTTTGCCCAGCGAAGAAAAAATACTTTTATTGCTTTCAAGGGCGTTTTTGCCGCCCAAAATATTTACAGGCATATAAAAACTGAAATCGTATCCCATTCTTATCAGTCCTTTCAGGAAATATTTTATCATTTCCTTTTGCCTATTGCAAGATATTTCCCTATTGAATAAACGGGGGAAATATTGTATTATATTTGTATTGTGTAGTGTATAAATTTTAAGGCGGTGAACGGCATAAAAAAGAAAAAAATAATAACTGCGGTTGCAGCTCTTGTTGCCGTTGCCGCAATAATTACCGTTTCTCTTGTAAATATGCCCCGAAAAGCATATGAAGCATCGGGCTTTGCAATGGGAAGTGCCGTGAAAATTACCGTTTGCGGCGGTAAAAACGGTGATGAAAATGCAAAGACTGCATTGGCTGAAATAAAGGAGCTTGACAGTAAGTACCTTTCTCACAATGCGGCAACCTCATATGTATATGCACTGAATGAAAACCGCACCGTAACGGCTGACGGGGAATTTGTAAAATACATCAAAAATTGTCTGATGATGTCGGCAGACTGTGACGGATTTTCCCTCATGTGCGGCGGACTTTCCGATTTGTGGAAAATTGAGGACGGCGGATATATACCCTCAAAAGAGGAAATTGACAGCCTACTTTCCTCTTTGTCGGACAGTAATATTACCATTGACGGTAATACGGTGTCCCTTAACGGAAACGGCAAGTTGGATTTAGGCGCTTTGGGCAAAGGTACTGCCTGCCAATATGCAATTGACAGCCTTAAAAATGCAGGGGTTGAAAATGCCCTTTGCACTGTGGGCGGTTCTGTGGGCGTTATGGGTTCTCCCAAAGGTGGCAATGGCTTTACCGTGGGAATTCGCAATCCTTTCGGCACGGTGAATGAATACTTTGGAACGGTAAATGTAACTGATTGCTTTATTTCAACCTCGGGGGACTATGAAAAGTTTTTTGAGCGTGACGGCGTGCGTTACTGTCATATTTTTGACACTCGCACGGGTGCACCTGTTCAGAACGATATAACCTCGGTTACGGTTATTGCCGATAACGGGACGGTCAGCGATTATCTGTCAACGGCTGTGTTTATTTTAGGTGAGGTTAAAGGTGTTGCGCTCGCGGAAAAATACAATGCAGATGTAATTATTGTTAAAAAGGATAAAACGGTGCTTATCTCCGATTCTTTAAAGGACAGCTTTAAGCTTACCGATGAGTCCTTTGTTGTTTTGTGATTATGAGAAAGCTTGCAGGAAGGAAAGATTTAATAATTCTGCTGATTGTGCTGATTTTAGGTGCAGGCTCCCTGATAATAACGAGGTTTCTTCCCGAGGGGAGCACGGCAGAGATAAAAGTTGGCGGCGAAACGGTGGAAAAAATCTCCCTTGACGGTGAATATTATGAAACAACCGTAAACGGTGTTGTTATATGCCGTGAAAACGGCGAGGTGTTTATAAAAAGTGCATCTTGCAGGGATAAAGTTTGTGTTCGCAGCGGCAGACTTTCCAAAAAAGGCGAATGTGCGGTCTGCGCGCCTAACGGAGTTTCGGTTGAAATCAGCGGAAAAGCACAAAATGCGCCCGACGCTATAACGGGGTGAGAAAATGCGAAACAGAAAAATAAAAAGACTCACCTTTACCGCTCTTATGACAGCGGCGGCAGTCGTTCTTTCCTTTGCGGAGGGGCTTTTCCCTGCGGCAGCGTTTTTGCCGCCGGGGAGCAGATTGGGGCTTTCGAATATCCCCGTGATGTTTGCCGCATCAACATTAAGTATCGGCGAAACCATGTTGATTGTTATTGCAAAGGCGTTTTTTGTGCTCATAACAAGAGGCTTTACAGCATTTCTTATGAGCCTTTGCGGCGGTGTTCTGAGCGCACTTTGTATGTTGCTTATTTTCCGCCGTTTTAAGAGTATCGGCTGTGTCGGTACGGGAGTTTTGTCTGCGCTTTGTCATAACGCAGGTCAGCTTCTTGTATCGTTTGTTATAATAGACAGCGCCGCAGTGTTCGGTTATGCACCCGTTATGATTTTAGCGGCGGCGGTAACCGGTGTGCTGACAGGTTCGGTTTTAAGAGAGGCTATGCCGTATTTTTACAAAATGAATTTTGTAAAGGAGATGGAGAAGTGACGGGAGTATTAAAAGCGGTCAAAAAAGGACGGGGCGGAGTAAATATTGCCCACCGTAAGAACACCGCTGAAATGAGCGTTGTGAGAATTCCCACACCGCCCTTTGTGCAAATCCCCATGCAGCAGAATATCGGAGCGCCTTGCGTGCCTGTTGTTGCGGTGGGAGATAAAGTTAAGGTAGGTCAGCTTATCGGCGACAGTGACGCTTATGTAAGCGCGCCGATTTATGCGTCTGTGTCGGGAACAGTTACGGAAATTAAGGATATAAAATTAGCGTCGGGCGCAGTTTCAAAGGCTGTTATAATTGAAAGTGACGGACTTTTGGAGGAGGCGGAATTTACTCCCCCCGAGGTTACGGATACAAAGTCTTTTATCGCCGCCGTTCGTGCATCGGGACTTGTTGGACTTGGCGGAGCGGGCTTTCCTGCTCATGTAAAGCTTAATTTGCCCCAAGAGGCAAAAATCGACACCCTTATTATAAATGCCGCCGAATGTGAACCGTATATTACCGTTGACTACCGTGAATGTATTGAAAACAGCGAAAACATAATGCGGGGAGTAGATGCGGTAAGCACCTATCTCAACATTGATAATATAGTAATTGCGGTTGAGGATAACAAGCCCAAGGCTATCGAAATACTGCAAAAAATTGCAGACAGAGATAACGATACGGGCGATAAGGTTAAGGTAATGAGGCTTAAATCCCGTTATCCTCAGGGTGCGGAAAAAATGATTATTCAGTCGGCAACGGGAAGAAGAATTCCTCCCGGAAAGCTCCCCTCCGATGTGGGCTGTGTTGTAATGAATGTTGCAAGTATCGCCTTTGTGGGCAGGTTTATCAAAACAGGTAAGCCCCTTGTAAGCAGGACGATGACTGTTGACGGCTCTGCAATTAAAAATCCCATGAATGTGCGTGTGCCCATAGGTACAATGATGGATTACATCGTTGAATACTGCGGCGGATTTACAGAGGAGCCTGAAAAGATTGTATGCGGCGGTCCAATGATGGGTATGGCGTTGACCGGTATAAATTATCCCGTTCTTAAAGGCAACAATGCGTTGCTGGCGTTCAAAAAAGGCGATTTGAGCCATAAAAAGGAAACGGACTGTATTCGTTGCGGACGCTGTGCCGCCGCCTGCCCGTTGAGCCTTGTCCCCACTAATATCGAAAGATTCACAAAGGCAAAGGATATCGGGAAGCTTAAACATTCAGGCGCTATGGTATGTATGGAGTGCGGCTCCTGTGCATACAGTTGTCCCGCAGGAAAGCCCCTTGTTCAGCATATGCGCCTTGCAAAGGCAATGATAAGAGAGGACGGTGCAAAGAAATGACGGAACTTAAAAATAAGCTTGTTGTAAGTGCATCGCCTCATTTCCGTTCAAAGGACACAACAAGGGGGATAATGCTTGATGTGATAATAGCATTGCTTCCTGCACTTGTTGCTTCGGGTGTGCTTTTCGGTTACCGTGCAATAACGCTGACGGCAGTTTCGGTTATCTCCTGTGTGCTGTTTGAATATCTTTCAAGAAAAATAATGAAACGGCATAATACAATAGGGGATTTAAGCGCAGTTGTAACAGGTATGCTTTTGGCATTTAATCTGCCCTCAACAATGCCTTATTGGATGGTTGTTATCGGTGCTTTTACCGCAATAGTAATTGCAAAGCAGTTCTTCGGCGGTATCGGTCAGAACTTTGTAAACCCTGCCCTTATCGGCAGAATTGTACTTATGGCGTCATTCCCCACGCAGATAGGCGGATTTGTAGCCCCATTTGCTTATAAAAATGCGGTTGATGCCGTAACAACGGCAACGCCACTTGCACAAATGGCGTCTTCCTCAGTTTATAACGGAGCATCGGTAGAGTCAGCAGGGCTTCCCGCTTTGCTTCAAATGTTCTTGGGAGTAAAGGGTGGATGTTTAGGCGAGGTTTGCATTGCCGCATTGCTCATAGGCTTTGTTTATCTGCTTATCCGCCGTGTGATTTCTCCCGTAATCCCCCTCGTCTATATGGGTACGGTTGCCGTAATAATGCTTATTGCAGGCAAGGGTAGTTTTAACTTTATGCTTTATCAGCTTATGGCAGGCGGTTTAGTGTTGGGCGCCGTGTTTATGGCTACCGACTACACAACCTCCCCCGTTTCTTTCAAGGGAAAAATCATATATGCTTTAGGGTGCGGAATTATTACCTCCCTCATACGCATTTTCGGTTCTCTCCCCGAGGGCGTGTCCTTCTCCATAATTCTTATGAATATTCTTGTGCCTCATATTGAGCATTTAACAACCCCCAGACCTTTCGGTGAGGTTAAGGAAAAGAAGAAAAAGGAGGCAGAGGCAAAATGAAAAAGTTTAATGTAAAAGACATTTTGATTCCAACTGTTTCTCTTTTCCTTATATGCGCTGTTGTAACACTTTTGCTGGCGGTTACAAATTCCGTGACTGCCCCGAAAATCGCAGAGCTTCAGGCGGAAACCGAGAATAAAACAAAGGCGGAGGTTTTGCCCTGTGCCAATGAGTTTTCAGATGCTAAAAAAGTCTCCCTGAACGGTATTGATTATACATATTATGAGGGATACGGCGAAGAAAAAACCCTTGCAGGATATGTGTTTACCACCGTTTCCAAGGGCTATGGCGGAGATATTACCGTAATGGTTGGCGTAAAGGCTGACGGCACTGTTGAGGGTATTGATTTCCTCTCAATTTCAGAAACCGCAGGACTTGGAATGAATGCGGATACGGAAAAATTCAAAAGTCAGTTCAAAGGCAAAAGCGGGGAGATAACAGTGGTGAAAAACTCTCCCGCAGATAATGAAATTCAAGCGCTTACAGGCGCTACAATAACATCAAAGGCGGTTACAAAGGCTGTCAACGATGCGTTGGCACTGTATGAGGAGGTGAGCAGATAATGGCTGAAAAGATGTCACTTGCAAAAGAATTTTCAAAGGGCATAGTAAAAGAAAATCCTGTGCTTCGTCTTGTGCTTGGAACATGCCCCACCTTGGCGGTTACAACCTCTGTTGAAAGCGCAATCGGTATGGGACTTGCGGCGTCAGTGGTTTTGGTCTGCTCAAATATCGTAATTTCCGCTTTGCGGAAAATAATCCCCTCAAAGGTGCGTATTCCTGCATACATCGTAATAATTGCAGGCTTTGTTACAATCGTGCAAATGCTTGTCCGTGCCTTTTTGCCCCAAATTGATGAGATGCTGGGTGTTTATCTTCCCCTTATTGTTGTTAACTGCATAATTTTGGGCAGGGCAGAGGCATTTGCAGGCAAAAATCCCGTGCTTCTTTCCGCAGTTGACGGACTTGGAATGGGCGTTGGCTTTACTTGTGCGCTGTTGCTTATGAGCGGTATCCGTGAACTCTTAGGCTCAGGCTCTCTTTACGGCTTTACCGTATTGCCCGAAAGCATACCCCCCATGACAATATTTGTTCTTGCCCCCGGCGGATTTTTCGTATTCGGAATTCTTATTGCCCTTGCTAATAAGCTTGCCGAGAAAAACGGAAAGCCCAAGGCGGAGCTTAAAGGCTGTTCAGCCTGCCCCATGGCGGCATCATGCTCACTTATAGGAACAAATGACGCTTGTAAGGAGGAAGAAAAATGAAAATATTTTTAGCAATCCTGCTTACGGGAATATTAACAAATAACTATATACTTTCAAAATTCTTGGGAATTTGTCCTTTCCTCGGCGTTTCCAAAAAGCTTAATACCGCCGCAGGAATGAGCGCCGCCGTAATTTTTGTTATGGTGCTTGCAACTGCGGTTACATACCCCATAAACACCTTGCTTGTTAAGAACGATATGGAATATTTGCAGACCATTGTGTTTATCCTTGTAATCGCCGCGCTTGTTCAGCTTGTGGAAATCGTGCTTAAAAAGTATATGGTTTCTTTGTATAATTCATTGGGAATTTATCTTCCCCTAATAACAACAAACTGCGCAGTGCTGGGCGTTGTGCTTCTCAATATTGATGAGGGCTACAATTTCGCACAGTCAATGGTGTCATCATTGGGCGCAGGACTTGGCTTTATGGTTGCTATGGTTATGTTTGCGGGCGTCCGTGAAAGACTTGAGGGGTGCGATATACCCAAAAGCTTGCAAGGACTACCTATAACTCTTGTCGCCGCATCCCTTGTATCAATGTCCTTTTTAGGCTTTACAGGACTTGTTGAAGGAATTTTTGCATAAAGGAGGGAACAAAAGTGGAAATATTAAACGCTGTTTTAATAGTTGCCGGCATAGGACTTGTGCTCGGTCTGGGCCTTGCCGTTGCGTCAATAGTAATGGCAGTACCCAAAGATGAAAAGGCGGAAAAGGTCCGTGAATGCTTACCGGGAGCCAACTGCGGTGCCTGCGGATTTTCAGGGTGCGACGGTTACGCTTCTGCACTTTCCAAGGGCGAAACAGATAATACAGGCCTTTGTTCCCCCGGAGGAAATGCAGTATCCGCTAAAATTGCCGATATATTGGGCGTTGCCGCGGGTGAGGTTATGCCCGAAGCCGCTGTTGTGCTTTGTACGGGACATAATGGCAATGCAAAGCTTAAATATGATTACAGCGGTGTGGATAGCTGCCGAATGGCAACACAGCTTTTCGGCGGACCGAAGGAATGTGTGTATGGCTGTATCGGCTTGGGCGACTGTGTAAGAGCCTGCCCCTATGAGGCGATCCATATTTGCAACGGCGTTGCAAGAATAAACCCCGTGGAGTGCCGTGCCTGCAAAATGTGCGTAAACACTTGCCCCAAGGGGCTTATTGAAATGATGCCCCTGCACCGTGTTACCGCCGCGGTACTTTGTAAAAACCACGATAAAGGCGCCGTTACGCGAAAAGAGTGTACGGCGGGCTGCATAGGCTGTATGAAATGTGTAAAGACCTGTGAGCATGACGCTGTTAAGGTGGAAAATTTCGCCGCGCATGTTGATTATGCAAAGTGCGTCGGCTGCGGAAAATGCCACGAGGCTTGCCCTGTGGGCGTAATTGACCTTGTGGATATGAAAATCGTATAATATTGCATATTAAAAGGCAAAGCAAAAGCCCTGCTGAAAAAACTCAGCAGGGCTTTTATATGTTAAAATTATTATGAGCAATTTTTTGACTCGGCAAATCCGAGCCTATATATTAAAATTTCTGTGCGGTGGGGAAAATAGGGATTGGTGTTATACTTTATGAAAAAGGAAAGGGAAAATTTGTTGGGGATTGGAAAAAACCCACCGCACAGAAATTATAAACAAACTAAAAGAATTTCGGTTTTGTTAACCTACAAGAGTCATTAACTCAACCGCTTTAAGGAGTGATTTAAGGGAGAACTTTTCGCTGCCCAGCTCCTTGATGAGCTGCATTTCGCGCTCATATTTGGCGTTAATCATTCTTACCGCCTCCTTTATTCTGTTGTGGTTATAGAATATCACCGATTTTTCTGTTTGTCAAGTGTTTTTGCACAATAAAATATATTATCATTTGTGCAAAATGAACAAATCAAAAGAAAAACACATTTCCTACATATTTAGGTAATATAACTGAATATAAGATTTAAAAATTATGCAAATTTAACAAGAAATAAGGGCCGAAACTGCTTGAAAATGCTTTCAAAGATGCGACAGTTTTCTGCAAAATATGAAAATGATATAAAACTTTGTGCAGTTTTTCCACATTTTTTTTGGAAATGTTCATTATTTACCTATTTTGGGAAATTCTGCGGGGATTTTAAAGTTTTTATTAAGAAACTATTAAATTTTATAAACTATCTTGCATTATACAGTAGCTTGTGATATTATAATGCTGAGATATACGAAAGGAGTCGGGATATGAATACGCAATTCAAAAAAGGCGTGCTTGAACTTTGCGCCTTATCGTTGCTCACGAAAGGCGATTGCTATGGCTATGAGCTCGCCGATATGTTGGGTAAGAAAATGTCCGTATCCGAGGGAACGGTGTATCCTATGCTCCGCCGTTTGCAGAATGAGGGGTATTTTGATTCGTATTTAAAGGAGTCGCCTAACGGTCCCGCACGGAAATATTACAGAATAACGCTTAAAGGCAGAGAGCGTCAGGAACTTTTAATGACGGAATGGAAGGTTTTTTCAAATCAGGTCAACTCATTTTTTCAGGGGGCAGAATAATGACAAAAATTGATTTTTTAAATGAACTTTATGCATATCTTTCTCCGCTGCCTAAAAAAGAACGCATGGAAATTCTCGATGATTTCAGAGAGCATTTCCGCGAGGGAGCGGCGGCAGGTAAAACAGAGGAGCAGATATGCGCTGAGTTGGGTTCGCCTTTTGAGTGCGCAAAGCAGTATGTGGGCGATGCAATAGAAGAAAACAGAATTAAACCGAAAAATACCCATAAAACATTTTGGACAGCGGCTTTTTTCTGGAATCTCATTCAAGCGCTTATATCCTTGCCGCTTACTTTCGGACTGTTCGTTGCGGCGGCGATTATGTGCGTGCTGTTCGCCTTTATTGTTCCTCCAACCGGCTCCGTTGCGTTTATCGTGTTTGCGGTTTCTTCCACTGCGGCTGTCTTTATTATGGCAATAATAACATTGCTCGTTGCGATTGACGGAATCCGTGATTGCATAAAAAAGATTAACAGATAGTCGGAGGGCGTTTTATGAAAAAAGCAATAATAGCGCTGGTTATTCTTTTTATAATATCCGTTTTCACGGCTATTGTAAGCTTTGCCGTGTGCGGCGGCGAGCTGATAAAGGCGGGTATTGAATACGGAATAGGCGAGTACCGCGAGCACCGTACCGAAAACGCGGTAAATAATCTTTTGACAATAATTGAAATGTAATACTGGGAGGTATATATAATGTTTAAAGAAAAGAAGCTTTACAAAAGCACAAACAAAATGGTTGACGGAGTATGCGCAGGTATTGCGGAGTTTTTTGAAATTGACCCCACAATAGTACGCGTGCTGTATGCAGTTGGTTCCCTTTGCACGGCAGGCTTTGGAGGGCTCGTGCTCTACATCATACTTGCAATAATTATGCCCCGCCGCCCGTTCCCTGATTATCAGTACAATGAATTTCAGGACGGACCCAAGCAAGGAGAGTAATCCGGAATCAAAAAGCCGCCAATTTGGCGGCTTTTTCATATATCATTCTTCATTAGTATTGTCTTCGGGTACTTCTGCAGCTTCGGGGGGAGGCTCAATTTCATCAATGGAAGGAACGACTACCGATTTTGTCATTTCCTCACGGTGGCGCTCAACCTTTTCATCAAGCCAGTCTATTATGTCAAGATAAACCTCTTTGCGGTTTGTCTCATTTAAAATTTCGTGGCGTGCACCCTCGTAAAGCTTGATGCTCACATTGGTGTGCCCTGTCTTTTTGAGAGTTTTATAAACCTCATTAACGCCTTTTGAGTAGTCGCCTATGGGGTCCATGGAGCCTGAAATCAGCAGTATGGGCATACTTAAAGGCACGGAGTTGTACCAGCGGCGTGAGGAAACTTGTTTGAGCGTCATAAACAGCGCTTTCATTCCGCTTACGGTATATTTGTATCCGCAAAGCTCGTCCGCAATGAATTTGTCAACCTCGTTTGTATCGCGGGAAACCCAGTCGCATTCCGTGCGCTTTTCCGTTTTGCGGTTGTATGCGCCGAACGCCATTGTGTCCAGCAACTCGGAACGGTACATAGGTCCGTTTTGCTTAATAAGAGTGTTTGCAAGGTGTATGCCTATGCCGATAGCGGAATTTGTGCCGCTTGTGCCGCTGTAAATCGCGCCGTCTAAAAGATAACCGTATTTTGCCGTGTATTTTCGCGCAATCAAAGAGCCCATTCCGTGACCAAGCATAAAAAAGGGCAAATCGGGATATTCGGATTTTATGGTATCGGTCAAGTATTTTAAGTCCTCAACAAAATGCTCCTCACCATCCGTTTCACCGAAAAAGCCGAGCATACTTTTGTCCGTAACCGATGAACCGTGGCCTATGTGGTCGCTTATGAACACGGCGTATCCGTGCTTGCAAAGTTCAAGGGCAAAGCGAGCATATCTGTTTGAATACTCCGCCATACCGTGAGAAATCTGAACAATTCCCTTGATTGAGCCGTAGTCAATTGGTGCGGCGCTTTGCGCGTATATTTCGCCCAGCCCAGAATGAGAGGGGAAAGTATATTCCTTGGTAAGAAACTCCAAAAAAATCACCTTGATTACAAAATATAATGTATTCTACCACATTTTGCACCGATTTTCCACAAAATATCACAATTTAGGCAGATACAACAAACTTTAAGGTGCTTTATTATAAATAAAGTACAAAAGAAAAATATTTAAATAACAGTTGAAATTTAATAAAAGTTATGTTACAATATGTGAGCATTAGCGGAGCAAGTAGGAAGCCTATGTAAAATTCTTACTTCTTCACTATTCACTATTACTTCTTACTTAATATATGGGGGCGTAGCTCAGCTGGGAGAGCGCTTGAATGGCATTCAAGAGGTCAAGAGTTCGATCCTCTCCGTCTCCACCACGGAAGTCTGTTATTCTGACAGGCTTCCTTTTTTTGCGTATTGAGATAAACACAAGGATTGAACTCTATTGTCCATGTGCGACGGTTCGCCGTAGGCGGAGGAGCACGGACATATAATAGGATATTTGCGAAGCAAATGAAAAAGACTTGCCTTTTTTGATCCTCTCCGTCTCTACCAAAAATCCGAGGTCAAGAACCTCGGATTTTTTATTGGCTTTCACTGTTCGCCTGTGATGCGAGTCAATTAGAATAATTATGAGTAACAGCATTATATAATAAGTTTAAAAACGCATAATAGCCCAAAACTATTATCTTACTTGACAAATAGAAAAATTTTCTTTACAATAGTTTATAGAACAAATGTTCGTTTAACAACTGTAAGGAGGTTTATTTTGACAGAAGAAAATTTTAATTATCGAACAAGTCCGTTGTTTTTACGAAATGAGTTCAATTCAAAAGACGAATGGAAAATTCCTATCATTCCTAAATGTGATTTGAACATTACTTCAAACGAAGATTTACGTGTTATCGGATTTGACCGAATAAAAAATAATAAGGATACGCACTATAACAGACTCGTTCATTTCTTTTTGTATGATTATGAGTTTGAGAAAATTTGGGAACAGCCGCAAAAATACATAGATATATTAAAGCAATATAAAGGTGTTTTGTCTCCGGATTTCAGTATGTACATTGAAATGAATCCTGTAATGCAACTTTATAACACTTTCAGGAATCGCTGGTGTGGTGCTTTTCTTGCCTCACAAGGGATACAAGTTGTGCCAACTGTGAATTGGGGGCTTGAAAATACTTTTGATTTTTGTTTTAATGGTATAGAGAAAGGCGGAACAGTAGCAGTATCGACATATATGGTGAATGAACACGGGCATCATAGAGACCAAAAAGATTTTTTCTTAAAGGGTTATAATGAAATGATGAAACGCATTGAACCTGAACTTGTAATTTGTTACGATGAACCTTTTCCTGAAATGGAAGGAAACATACTTTATATAAATTATGATTTAAGTTCATGGCGACATTATGGCGATGATGAGGTCAAAGTGTACGGAAAAGATAATACATCAAATATTATCACAAAATATCATTCCGGCTATGTGCTGCCTTATGATTTAACTAAGGGCACCGGCAGTGCTTTCGGCGGAGAATGGAAACCCAAAAAACCGGAAGATAAAAGGTTTTTGGGTGAGCCCGGAGAGATAAAAGTTACATATACTAAAAACGGAGAAAAATATGAAACCAAAATAGGTGAAGACGGAAAAGCGGAGAAAGAAAGACATCATACAACTCACAAAAAAGAACATACAGGTCACACGGATCCGCATGACCATATAATTGATTGGAGTAAAAATTTCCCAGATTTGAGTCCGCCAATAAACTATCCTGTAGGAGATTTTCCTGAATTTAAAAATTGGAGAGGAGCAGATAATATGAACACATTTAGTAGCGGCTTTGAGAGTATCAGCGATTTTAAATGGTGTATGAAATGTCACGGTGAGGTTGAATTTGTTTGGAAAGGAAAGTCATATTCAATTGTGCATGTAGGCGATAAAATAAATATCGGCGAGGGATATTATACTGACAGTAATGGGGTACGCCGTAATGCAGAAAGCCACGAACCATGTATTGATTTTGAGGGCATGTACGCCGATACTGCTGATGAAATTTTAGAATATACCATTGACGGTGATAAGCTCCGCGATATTATAACCGAGATTAAAGTTGAGGTAAGAACTATATAAGTTTTCAGATGTACCTATATTATTTGGCGGCGAATTTCCAAAATTCAAATATTATAAACATATAGAAGTGTATCAAATGAACGAGGATTGGAACAGAGATTTTAAAACTAAATATGAATTTAAAGACGCCGTAAGCAGAGGCTGTGATTTATGCTTTGAATGGAAAGACATTGAATACGGAATATTTCCGACAATCAGGGGACGGTTCTCTGATTATGCGGTGGTATCGTAGGGGCTGGCGACCTCGGCAGCCCGAAAAAATCTCGTTAAATTTCAACGGTGCGCCGAGTCGTCGCACCCTACAAAACAGCCGTTGATTGATAATTTTTGATATATTTTATCGGGCGGGCACAGAGACCGCCCCCTACAAGCAAATTTATAAAATTTTATGTAACTTTTATGTAACCCGTAGGGGACGATGCCTTTCATCGTCCTGTAAAACAACCCCTCTGTCAACTCCGTTGACATCCACTGACGGCGGCCGTCCCCTCTGTCACTTCGTGACATCTCCCCACACTGCGGGGAGTCACCCCTTTCAGGGGAGACGAGTAATACGGTGACTTGTAGGGGCGATTCACGAATCGCCCGCGAAAACAACCGTCCCCTGTCTAACCCTACTATAAAATTACAATAAAATCAATGCGAAGCATTGTATATCATCAATTCCGTAGGAATTGCATATCATCAAAACGAAGTTTTGTATCTCATCAAGCCGACAGTATGCACACCTGAAGGTGTGATGAGATACAAAGGCGGCTTGCCGCCTTTGATGATATACACGCTAACGGTGAAGATATGCCAAACCTGTCGGCTTGGATAAAAAAACAAAGGACTTTTTTCAAAGTCCTTTGTTTTTTGGCAATATGTCTCATTTTAGAACCATTCATTAGTCAACCAACAGTTTGACAAATTGGAAGTTGTATTTGCACATCGCCCCTTGTCTCCCCTGAAAGGGGTGACTCCCCGCAGTGTGGGGAGATGTCACGAAGTGACAGAGGGGACGGCCGCCGTCAGTGGATGTCAACAAAGTTGACAGAGGGGTTATTTTACGGGGCGATTCGTGAATCGCCTCTACAAATGCATTAAATTTCGGGTATCTCAATGGATAGTGGTATTCTTTAAAAATCATAAATAATAACAACACCATGTTCAAGAGAAAATTCTGCTGCTTGCCACAAAATAGAAAAAGCAAATTTTGCTAAAGACTCTGTGTTATATGTTTGATGTTCAGATACTTGTTCTAATCCTGTTTCTTTACTATAGATTGTATCAACAAGATATCCTTCCGTTTTACTCCACGAAATGATAGTATTCCTATCAGCATTCCATTCAAAAGAATTATACACCTTCAACTCTTCAAGAAGTAAACTACTTGTTGCTAAAACACTTTTCTCCGAATTTGGTAAAACATAATTAAACATTATGTTCTTGTTAATAGGTAACCACCACCCATTTCCATCAAATAAAGATAATTGAAAATCTTTCGTTTCAAGAAATTCTAACACAATAGGATGTTTATAGATATCAATGTTTTTTATAATTGTTGTTGGCACTTCTTTATGACTGTATTTTGAAGCAATGTAAAGTAATAGCGCACTTAAAGCATCCCAGTCTGGCTTATCTGTATAGTATGGCGTAGCATTGTAATCTTCATTCCACAATGGGATAGGATTTAAATTAAGACCCTTTACAATAGAATTTTGCCATTCAGTTACAATTTCTTGAACTGCTTGTAAAGAAAGATTATCCTCATTTTCCTGTTGTGACCTTATTGTCTGAAATTTCAATCCATTGGCTTCAGCAAATTGTTGTGATACCGTTTTCCAATTATGCATATAATAGCGAGTTAAAGTTCCAGCATATACATCAAGTCCCATTATCAACACTCCCTTTCAACTCTCGATTTATCGAGACGATTATATCATACCTGATATAAAAATACAATCGGGTGCGGGTGTCCCGCCCACACTGAAACTTGTCAAGAATTACGGACAGATAGAAGAGTGAAAAATTGATTTGG
>JBJEPX010000044.1:0-9886 GCA_051881455.1 Candidatus Fimenecus sp.
TGCCTTTGGAAATTGCTCCGACACCTCAGTTGGAGGTAGAAAAGGTTGAGGAATAATTTTTAATTTGGTAATCAGCGTAAAATACGCTTTTTATGACGCTTTATTTATGTAAGGCGTCGTGGGAGGAACGGCAAGAGCTTCCCGTTCCGCCATACCACGAATTTTGGAGGTGCTAAAAATGGCTCAAAAAGTAGTAGGCTTTATTAAGCTTCAGATTCCCGCCGGTAAAGCAACACCGGCACCGCCCGTAGGACCTGCACTGGGTCAGCACGGCGTTAACATTATGGCGTTCACAAAAGAATTCAATGAGCGCACAAAGAACGATATGGGACTTATCATCCCTGTTGTTATTACGGTTTATGCAGACCGTACATTTACATTCGTAACAAAAACTCCCCCCGCAGCAGTTCTCATTAAGAAGGCATGCGGAATAGAGAGTGGTTCGGGTGTTCCCAACAAAACAAAGGTAGCTACAATTACAAAAGAGCAGGTTAGAAAGATTGCCGAGCAGAAGATGCCCGACCTTAACGCTGCTACAATCGAAACCGCAATGAGCATGATTGCAGGCACAGCTCGCAGCATGGGCGTTACGGTAGTTGACTGATCTCCTTTGTGGGAGGAAAAATCAGATCCGATTAACCACTTTTTTGGAGGTAAATAGATTATGAAACACGGAAAGAAATATGTTGAGAGCGCAAAGCTTATCGACAGAACAAAACTTTATGATACAGCGGAGGCTCTTGAACTTGCAGTTAAGGGTGCAACCGCAAAATTCGATGAAACCGTTGAGCTTCATGTTCGCTTGGGCGTTGACTCCCGTCATGCTGACCAGCAGGTCAGAGGTGCTGTTGTTCTTCCCAACGGAACAGGCAAAAAGGTAAGAGTTGCAGTTTTCGCAAAAGGCGATAAGGCTGACGCAGCAACTGCTGCCGGCGCAGAGTTTGTCGGTGCAGAAGACCTTGTTGCAAAGGTTCAGGAAGGCTTCATGGATTTCGATGTTTGTATCGCAAGCCCCGATATGATGGGCCTTGTAGGCCGTCTCGGTAAGGTTCTCGGTCCCCGCGGACTTATGCCCAGCCCCAAGGCAGGTACAGTTACTCCCGATGTAGCAAAGGCTGTTACAGAGGCTAAGGCAGGTAAAATCGAGTACCGTCTTGATAAAACAAATATCATTCACTGCCCCATCGGCAAGGTATCCTTCGGTGCTGAAAAGCTCAAAGAAAACCTTGACACTCTTATGGAGGCAATCGTTAAGGCAAAGCCCGCCGCAACAAAGGGACAATATATTAAGTCCTGTGCAGTTGCAACAACAATGGGCCCCGGCGTTAAAATAAACGCCAACAAATTCACAGCAGTTACAACTGCTGCCGAATAAAATACTTGACAATACCTTTTTGGTATGTTAGTATAATTGAGCTTGCCAAAGACAGTAGGTGCTTTATCGCATAAAGGTTTTAACCGCCTACCGAGGACATAAGCATTTATTCAAAATGTTTCAATGCCCTTTCTGCCTTTGTCAGAAAGGGCATTTTTCTCCTTGCAAGCGACATTTAATTGGTACAGGAGGTGAGTTCGTTTGCCAAGTGAGAAGGTTTTAGAGTTAAAGAAACAGCAGGTAGCTGACCTTAAAGAAAGACTTGATTCTTCCATCGCCGGTGTCGTTGTTGATTACAAGGGTATCAGCGTTGAGGATGATACAAAGCTTCGTAAAGAGCTTCGTGAAGCAGGTGTTGAATACACCGTAGTCAAGAACACTCTTTTGGGCCGTGCTATCGAAGGTACATCTCTTGCTGATATGAGCAGTGTTCTTGAAGGAACAACCGCTATCGCTACCAGTAAGGATGACTATGTTGCCGCAGCAAGAATACTTAATAAGTATGCTGAAAAGAGTAACAGCTTTTCAATTAAGTCAGGTTATCTCGATGATGAGGTAATCAGCCTTGAAAAGATTAACAGTCTTGCAAAGCTTCCGTCAAGAGAAGTATTGCTTGCTACTGTTCTCAATGCGTTCAACGCACCTATAGCTTCTTTTGCACGTGCCGTTCAGGCTATCGTTGACAAAAACGGCGAAGCAGCACCCGCTGCAGAATAATTAAAAAAATTAACTTAAAAAAATATTGGAGGTAAATATCATGGCATCAGAGAAGGTAACAGCTATGATTGAAGAGCTTAAAGCTCTTACAGTTCTTGAGCTTTCAGAGCTCGTACACGCAGTTGAAGAGGAATTCGGCGTTTCAGCCGCAGCAGCAGTTGCAGTAGCAGCACCCGTAGAGGGCGGCGCAGCAGCAGCTGAGGAGAAGACAGAGTTTGATGTTGAGCTTACAGAGGTAGGCGCTGAGAAGATTAAGGTTATCAAGGCAGTTCGTGAGATCACAGGTCTCGGTCTTGCTGAGGCAAAGGCAATCGTTGACGGCGCTCCCAAGGTACTCAAAGAGGCTGCTTCTAAGGAAGACGCTGAGGCTGCAAAGGCTAAGCTTGAAGAAGTTGGCGCAAAGGTTACTCTTAAATAAGTTAAAAGTAATTGCGAAGGTTCCCTGTTCCGTTACGGAACAGGGATTTTTTGTTCCTTATTTTCACGGTTCTTTCACGGAATTGGTGTTTGTTACCAAACTTGTATTTTGCTTTTTGTTAAACATTTTTTTAAAAATGTGTTGACTAAATTCAATTTTAATGCTACATTTGTATAAACGGAATAACTTAGGAGGTGAAAACCATGGAGATGCTTGCAGGACTCATTGAAACAATCAAGGGATTGTTTGTTGACTTCGATATCAATGCTATTATTGATAAGATCAAAGGTATTTTTGGTTGATTTCTAAAAAAAGATTATTTGGCAAAAGGGTGTTCAAACACCCTTTTGTTCTATTCAGGTGTTATGAAAAGATTATCTTTAATTTTATGCGCGGCAATTCTTTTAACTTTCCTTGCAGGCTGTAAAAAAGACGGTTCTCTCAATCCTGAGGAATCATCAAGCACTTCATCATCTTCTGAAATATCAAGTGTTCAGTCTATATCGCAGGAAAGCAGTACAAGCGGTACTTCGCCGTCTGATAATAATACAACCGTCAGTACCACGAATACCGTTCAGCAAACACAGCCCACCACAACGCTTTCCGCGCTTGAAAATATTGAAAACAGCGAAGTGGTTACATATTATTCAGAAAATCCCAACAATAAATATATATGTGCCGTGGCTGATAAATACGGTGTTGATAAATCCCATTTAGTTGCGTTGATACGCACAAAGGCTCAGAATCCCGGGGCAACTGTGTTGGAGTTTTCGGGAAAAACCGATTCTGACGGTCAGCTTGTAAAGGATGAAAACGAGTTAAGAGCAGTTTATGAGGTGACCGACAGTAACGGTACTATAAGAAAAGCAACAGGAAAAATGTCAGGCAACGATGGGTATAATTTTGCCCAGAGCCTGGCAACCTTCCAACTGACAAAGGAGTTTATTATTCCTCAGCTTGACCAAATGAAAGAAGAGCGCACATATCCCGAATAAAGAATACAGGTTACAGTCAAATTTTGATTGCAGCCTGTTTTTTTATGCATCGTAAAGCTATTGAAAGTGTTTATGTTTTGTGTTAGAATTATCACAAGTATAATTGATGGGGGAGATTGTTTTGTCAAAGTATTCAGAGAGAGCGGTAAAGCTTTTTCAAGAGGGAAAGAACTGTTCGCAGGCAGTGTTTGCGGCATTTGCGCCCGATTTCGGATTGAGTGAAGAAACAGCTTTGCAAGTATCGGCAGGCTTGGGCGGCGGAGTAGGCAGAATGAGGGAGGTCTGCGGTGCCGTCAGCGGAAGTGCAATGATTGTGGGCCTCAAATATCCCGAGCTTGATAAGGCAGGCGTTTACGCAAAGGTTCAGCAAATTGCAGAAGAATTCAAAAAGACAAATCCGTCAATCGTTTGTAAGGAATTGTTAGGGCTTTCAAAACCCGAACACAGCAGTACGCCTGAGCAGAGAACGGCGGAGTATTATAAAAAACGACCGTGCGTAAAAATAGTTGAGGATGCGGCGCTGGCGGTCGAAAAGGTGTTATTTGAAGGGGAGATATAAATATGGCAGGTGCATATGCATATATTGAAAATACAACGGCAACTATCGGTAACGATTATATTGAAAGACAGTTCTCAACGGAGAACAATAAGCTTGTAACCACTAAAATAATAAATAAAAGAATTGAGGGCGGAAAAGCATTAACTTTTAAGGCTTTTTCGGCAGAGTTTTTCATAGGCTTTCGCAAGAAAAAAATGTTCGGATACGGTACTGATTTTCTTTCGTCCAACGACCTTATCCTTGATAAGGTAAATGTGTTTAAGCGCAGAGTGGAGTTTGTATTTGAGCCTTACTCATATAACGGTGCAAAAATAACCTTTATTATGAATGTGGAAATTGAGGATAACTGCCATTATATGCGCAAAAACATTGAAATAATGGTTCCTCCCGAACAGCAGCACTTGATTACGCTGGATTATATCGACTGTGAGCATATTTGCTTTGAAAACCCCGAACAGCAATGGACAATAGGCGATATTGACAAAGCGTATTTAAGCAAATACCACAGCGCTCTAGGTCAGCCCTTTTATATTAACGGTATGTTTTTCGGTTCGGAATTTCCTCTTGCCGAAAACAAAATAAAAGACAGTACAGCGTATATCCGATATTTCAGCGGAAAGCGCTTTGATATGCTTAATCTTAACTGCGGACACACCTTCAAAACATGGAATACCGTCGCAGGCGCGGCAAGAGATTTAGAGCAGGAGGTAGTCCGTGAGGATTTCTTAACCTATATCCGTGATATTGCAAGAGATGTCAAGCCCCGTTTCCAATACAATTCATGGTATGACCATATGCTTGACATAACCGATGAAAACATTTCAAAATCCTTTATGGAGATTGAAAAGAACCTTGATAAAACCATTGTACCGCCGCTGGATTCCTATGTAGTTGACGACGGCTTTGTGGATTATCACCACACTTTTTGGAGTTTTAACGAAAAATTCCCCAACGAGCTTTATCCCGCGTCGTCACTTGCAAAAAAGTTTTCTTCAAATTTCGGCTTGTGGCTGGGACCGAGAGGCGGATACAATAAGGATACACCGGGATTTGCTAAGAGAATGGAACAGGCCGGTACGGGCGGCTTTAACCGTGCGGCGCTTGATGTTTGCGTTTCATCAACTGCATATATTAAAAATGTTACCGACTATTTCATAGACAGTATGGATAAGTTCGATATAAATTATTGGAAGCTGGACGGTTTCCTGCTCAAAGCCTGCCCCTCGAAAAAACACGGCCATATGACAGGCGGCTTTAACGATATGTATCAGTACACGGAAATGTGGGAAAATTGGATAGATGTCTTCCGCAAGATAAGATTGCACCGTGAAAGCGCAGGCAAGGATTTGTGGATAAATCAGACAAGCTATTGTAACGCAAGCCCGTGGTTTTTACAGTGGGCGGATAGCTTCTGGATTCAGAATAGCAACGATATCGGCTTCCTTGATAAGGGCAAAAACGGCGAGAAATTAAGCTCCCGTGATTTCGATAAAGTCCTTTCATACCGTGACGACCGTTATTACGATTTCAGCGTAAGGCGTGATTATCAGTTCCCCCATGAGTTTATATATAACCATGACCCGATTTACGGCAATACAGCAAAAATATCTTTAACAGACGAAGAGTACCGTACATATATGCTGATGATGGCAACAAGAGGTACGGCGTTTTGGGAGCTTTATTATTCCTATAACCTGTTCAACGATGCCAAATGGCGTATAAATGCAGACGCTCTCCGTTTTATCCGTAATGAGTATCATATACTCAAAACCTCGCGCTATATAGGCGGAACCGCCGCCGAAAGTCAGGTTTACGGCTATTCCTCATGGACGCAAAAAGCGGGAATTGTTTCCTTGCGCAATCCCGCAAATTATGAGCAGGAATATGTGTTGACTCTTGATAAAACCTTGGGCACTTTTGAGAAAATGGACAATATGCGCCGTGCATTTGTTTATCCGTATTCAGCGGAAGTTGAAAGCACGCGTTATTCATACGGCGACAGTATAACCGTTAAACTTCCGCCTTTGGGCTCTGTCATTATGAAATTCTCACTGGAAGAGGAAAAACTCCCGTCGCTTATATACGGCAGATTTGACTCTGCCAATGAACTTTTGCTGTTCTTTGATGACAGAATATATTTAGACGAAAAAGCAGTTTCCTCCGATGCCGAAATATCAAAAACAGAGCTTTTGGAGGATTACAGCACACTTAAAATTACCTTCGGCGGCGATGTCGATACCGTAAATCTCCATTTAACCGTCAAAAACGCTTTCGGCGACAGTAAAGGCGTTGATTTCAGCGGAAAACACTATCCCGATTTCATCTGTGCAGACGGCAAAATCCCCTGCGGCAGAGATTTTACGGTCGATTGCACCGCGGATAATGCGGCGGACGGAAATATACTTAACATCGGCGAAATTATCAATATTAGTATAAACGAGAGCGTGGGTACAATCCGCTTCGGAGAAAAGGTGAGCAGGGGAGAAACCGAAATCAAAAACGGCGACCGTATCACCGCAGTTTGTGAGCCAAACGGCTTAATGAAGCTTTATGTAAACGGAAAACTTGAATGTTCCGCATATAATGCCGAATACTGCGCTGAATTGGAAAACTCTGATGTTACACTTTCCGATAATGTATCAGGACTCCGTGTGATGTCAAAGGCTCTTTCATATGATGAATTATAAAGGGTGATTAAGATGGCTGAATTGAATAAAAGAATGCTTGCCGCAACAAAAGGCGCGGCGTTTGAAGAAAATATTATTAAGGCAGGAAATGTGCGCGTATCTGTGCTTACCGAGCGCATGCTGCGAATTGAGTTTTCTGCTGACGGCAAATTTACCGATTTACCTTCCCAGACCGTGTGGTACAGAAATTTCGGCAAGGTTGTTTTTACATCGGCGGAAAATGCCGATGTTTTGACCGTGCGTACTGCTTCTGCGGAATTCCAGATAAACTGCCACACAGGTAATTTCAAATATGCTGTGATTGACGGGAAAAGCGTGGCATACAGCCCCTCAAACAACCTCAAAGGAACAACCAGAACTCTTGACCAGACCTTTGGCCCCAAGGAACTGGATGACGGAATAATAAGCCTGGACGGAGTAAGCGTTTATGACGACAGTAAAACCTTGCTTTTAAAGGATGACGGTATGCTTTGCCCAAGAGAAAAGGGGACAAAGGATACTTATGTCTTTGCTTTCGGAAAGGATTATGTGGGCTGGATAAACGATTTTTACAAAATTACAGGCAAACCGCCCCTTATTCCCCGTTATGTTCTCGGCAACTGGTGGAGCCGTTACAGAGCGTACACTCAAAAGGAATATGAGGATTTGATGGAGGAGTTTTTCCGCCGTGATATTCCTCTTACAATAGCCACGGTTGATATGGACTGGCATTGGGTGGATATTAAGGGCAAGTTCGGAATGCCCAATAAAAAAGCATCTATATGGGGAAGCGGCTGGACAGGGTATAGCTGGAATACCGACCTTTTCCCCGATTATAAGGGATTTCTCAATAAGCTTCACGATATGGGGCTTAAAGTCACTCTTAACCTTCACCCTGCCGACGGTGTACGAAGTTTTGAGGATATGTACGGCGATATGGCAGAGGCTATGGGTATTGATGAAAAAACGGGACAAACGGTGGAGTTTGACCTGACCGATAAGACCTTCATCAACGCATATTTCGATATTTTGCACCACCCATATGAAAATCAGGGCGTTGATTTTTGGTGGATTGACTGGCAGCAGGGCACAAAAAGCAAAAAAGCAGGTCTTGACCCGCTGTGGCTGTTAAATCATTATCATTATCTTGATACGGATAGAGAGAAGCGCCGCCCCATGATTCTCTCCCGCTATGCAGGCATAGGTTCTCACCGTTATCCTCTCGGTTTTTCAGGCGATACGGCAATAAATTGGAGCGTTTTAAATTTCCAGCCCTATTTCACAGCCAATGCGGCAAACTGCGGTTATACATGGTGGAGCCATGATATAGGCGGACACCATATGGGTGAGCACGATGACGAGCTTTATATACGCTGGCTTCAATTCGGCGTATTTTCTCCCATTATGAGACTTCACTCAACGAATTGGGAGTTTTTGGGCAAAGAGCCTTGGAATTTCAGTTGGGAGGCGGAAACCCTCTCAACACAGTTTTTGCGCCTGCGCCATAAGCTTATTCCGTATATCTACGCTATGAATTACCGTTCTTTTAATGAGGGCAGAGCCCTTTGCGAGCCTATGTATTACACATATCCTCAGGAAAATGAAGCGTTTGAATACAAAAATGAGTATATGTTCGGCTCTGAACTTCTCGTTTGTCCCGTAACAACAAAGCTGGACGAAAAAACCAAAACCGCCGCCACCAAAATGTGGCTTCCCGAGGGCAGATGGACAAATATTTTTGACGGCAAGATATATATAGGCGGTCAAAAAGTAATAATAAACAGCCCTATAAATACAATTCCTGTTCTTGCCCGTGAGGGAGCAATAATTCCCATGTCGGAAGACGGCGGAAACGCCTGGCAGTGCCCCGATCACCTTAAAATCCTCGTTTACAGAGGTAATAATACCTTTGATTTCTATGAGGACGACGGTGAAAGCGGAAATTATAAAAACGGCGAGTATTCAATTTCAAAAATGACCGTATCCGAAACTGCGGATACCCTTACCTTTACCGTAAGTGGAGGAAAGGCCCTTGCCTGTATCCCCAAATGCCGTGAATATACCGTGGAGTTTAAGGATATAGAAGATTTCGACACGGCAACCGTAAAGGTGAACGGCGTAGAAACCTCCGCTACGGTGGGCAAAAGCTTTGTAACGGTACATAATGTAAAAGTTGAAGATGAAATAGAAATTACATTAAAAGGAATATCGGCCCGTAAAAACAAGCCCATAAATGAGCGCGTGCTGGATTGCATAATTCACTTGAACGGCTCAAATATCAAGAAAAAAATGATACAATCAAAGGCGGCAGATTGCAAAACAGATAAAGATTATGCGTCCCTAGTTCGCAAAGCACGCTCAAAAGCTTTCAGAATGTGCCTTGATGAAGCCGTAAACGCTATGGAATGAAATGTTAAAGCCTTATTTGCCTATCGCATTTGAGTTTGCAGTATGCGGTTGGCAAAAAGGCTGATACATTTGTGCTGAATAATTTGATTTTATAACGGGTGATATTATGTTGCTGACAAGATGCCCGAACGGACATTACTTTGACAAAAGCATTTTCGGTAGTTGTCCGCAGTGCAAAAGTGCGGAAGCAGACGGAAATGAGACTTCGATTGGAGTGAATTTTCAAACGCCGCTATATTGGGAATCGCTCAACTCGGAAGAAATGGCGAAGAAGTATAGAGTCACGGTAAAAGAAGATATAGAAATAGGCGACATTGTAAAGTTAAAAGGCACAGGTCAAATAGTAGAAATAGTAAAAAAGAACTGGAAATTTAACGAGAATTGGGAGCCGGCAGAGTTTGGCGGAAAGTTGATAAAAGCAGATGATGAAGGTCTGTTGTTATTCTCAAAAGGCAGTATTAAGAAAAAATACAACGGCATTGCAAAAAAACTGTTGAAGTTAAGAAAATAATTTAATTACGTTGGTCATTTATAACTATGAAAAAGCACTCAATGGGATTTTGCCCGTTTTGAGTGCTTTTTTTATCAATAACCGCAAGAGATACCCCAAATTTGACGCCCGACAACGGTGAAAAAGTGAAAATGCACCGTAATATCAAATTTTCGGCATATTGTGTTCGACTCCCCTCACCTTAGGGTTACGGTAATAATCCGAACCCGTCAAAAATGCAGTATTAAAGCGATATT
>JBJEPX010000045.1:0-1919 GCA_051881455.1 Candidatus Fimenecus sp.
ACAAAAGTGTAAAGTATGTTCTTACACAAAGTGTAAAGTATGTTACTCTTGACAGGTCGCCACTCCCTACAAAAATATCATTCGGGTTATATATACCCCGTAGGGAACGCTGTCCTCGGCGTTCCGCAAAAAACGGGTCGGCGTGGAAACCGACCCCTACAAAATATCATTTGGGTTTTTATACCCCGTAGGGAACGCTGTCCTCGGCGTTGCGCAAAAAACGGGTCGGCGTGGAAACCGACCCCTACAAAATATCATTCGGGTTATATATACCCCGTAGGGAATGCCGTCATCGGCGTTGCGAGATTTGCGGTTGCATTACTGCATATTGACAAACGGCAATGTGTGATTTATTATTTATATTAACTATACTAAATTAAGGTGGTAAAAATATGCAAACGGTTTTAATGTATGTGTTGTTTGCAATCGGCCTTGTGCTTATTATTAAAGGCGGAGACTGGTTTGTTGACAGCGCAAGCTGGATTGCCGAGGTGCTCGGCGTTCCTAAATTCGTTATAGGCGCAACAATTGTTTCAATTGCAACAACGCTTCCCGAAATGATAGTTAGTATTCAGGCAACGGCAAAGGGAAATGTTGATATGGCGGCAGGAAACGCCATCGGCTCCGTTACGGCGAACACGGCTATGATTATGGGCGTTTTCATCGTTTGTATGCCGTTTGCAATCAAGCGAAAGGAATTTGCGCCAAAGGCGATTATGATGTTTTGCGCTTCTGCGGCGCTTGTTTTGGGATGCGTTTTCACAAAGCAGGAAACGCTTACCTTTGAGGGCGAAACAAATTTATATTACCGCCTTTCGTTAATAGGCTTAATTGTTCTTATCGCGATATTCGTTATCTTCTTTATTGAGAACTTTGCCTCAATGAAAAAAAGCGAAACGCAGATTGAGCCGAGCCCCGAAAATATCGGCTTGCAGGAGGAGGACGATATTGTTCCCTCAAAGGAAACCGCAACAAAAAAAGACTGGTTTAAAAATATTATTTTCTTCGTGCTCGGTGCGGCAGGTATTGTTGTCGGAGCGGATTTGCTTGTTAATTACGGAACGCAAATTGCGCAAAGCCTCGGTATTCCGCAAAGAGTTATCAGCGTTATTGCAATTGCAATAGGCACCTCTCTGCCCGAGCTTGTAACAACAATAACGGCGTTAAGAAAAAAGGTTGGCGCACTTTCCGTCGGCAACATTTTGGGCGCAAACATTATAGATTTAACGCTTATTCTGCCGATATGCTCCTTTGTTTCAATGGGCAAGGGCACGGGCGCCTTGGCGGTTTCCGTTTCATCTGTTACGATAGATATGATTGTTTGCCTTTGCGCAATTGCGGTTGCCGTTTTCCCAACAATTATAACAAAGAAATTCAACAGATGGCAGGGCGTTGTTATGCTTGCCGGATATGTTGGATATGTTATTTCCGTTTTTGTTTAAAAATTAAAAATCGTATAAATCAATCCGCAAAAGCAAATTGCCTTTGCGGATTTTTTGTTGGTTTGCGTTAATAATAACAATGCAAATAAAAATGGCGGAGCAAAAACGAAAATGCGGGCGAACGCAGTTCGCCCCGATGGTGTTGCATTTAGGTTTTATAACGATTTAAATGTATTTTCGTAGGGGTCGGTTTCCACGCCGACCCGTTTTTGCGGAACGCCGAGGACGGCGTTCCCTACGAGTTGTATTAAACCTTAATGCTATTTTGTAGGGAGTGGCGACCTCGACACTCCGCAGGCGCAGATAAATGAGGCTGAATTTCGTTTTCTTGCGAGCGGGTGCTGTACAAGGGTACTGCCTCCGAGCAAAAAACGAAAAGCGTTAGCGGTTCAGCCCATTACACAGGCGCAGATAAATGAGGTTGAATTTCGTTTTCTTGCGAGCGGGTGCTGTACAAGGGTACTGCCTCCGAGCAAA
>JBJEPX010000046.1:0-9679 GCA_051881455.1 Candidatus Fimenecus sp.
GTTTATCGTGTGCAGATTTGGTCTTAATCGAGGCATAAAACGCAGTTAATCCTTTTGGATTAACGAGTATTTTAACGAAGAGTAAGGGCAAATCCGCCACGAGAAACCGTGGTTCGGATTATCACCGTAACCCTAAGAGAGAAAATCTCTTTTCATAACACATTCTTCAAAGAAAGAGCAGGCAGTTTCCATAACCGTTAAGTCCTCTTTGGTGATAAGGGAATAATCAATCGATTGATAAACCTCGTACGCTTCACGGCTGTCAGCAGGCAGAGAAGCAATTTTCCCGAAAATATCGTTGAGATATTGCTCTGCGTCCTTGGCGAGATAAACATTGTGAAATTTGCTCTCGTAAAGAACAGTTCTTGCGTTGGCGTTTGATGCTATTCTGTTTTTAAGCCCAACGGGACTGTTCTGCACGCTTACCGTCATATCGTTTCCGCCGTGCATTATAAGAGTAGGTATGGTATTTGAAGCGATTGTATCGCAGGAGCGCAAAATTCCCGTTTTGCCGAATTTAAAAAGATTAACAATATCAAAAAACGGACTTAAAAAACTGATGTCAATCTTGATTTTTCCCTTTGCAACGTCCGCTATGAGCCTGTTAACGGAATTAAACGGTGAAAACGCAACAATGCCCTTTATATCTGCATCGTGCGCCAGTGCGGCAACATTGCAAGCGCTGTATGCGCCCCAGGAGTGACCTGCAAGCAATAAAGGAAGCTCTTTTAAATCTTCGCGGGTACTTACAAAATCAAGGGCTGATTTAAGGTCGATTATTCCCTGAGCAAACCCGTAAAGACTCTTGCCCTCGGAGGTGCAGGTGCCCGTGTTGTCATACGCCAAAACGGTGTAGCCCTTTTGAGCAAAGTAGTTAATTTCGGTAGTGTAGCTCAGATGACCTGCTCCCATACCGTGGGAAAAAACAATCAAAGCCTTTGGCTTTTCCGTTTTAGCACTGCTGTATAGAAATCCGTTAAGCGTCTGCCCCTTGTTGGATTTAAAACTTACGGGGCGCGCGTTAAGGTTGTCAAAATTCTTGGCTTTAAGATATTTCAGATTTTCGTTCCCCTCACACCTTTTGGAGAAGCCGGGCGCATTGAGAATTACAGCCGAAAATACAATCAATAATATAAATACAAAAAGCAGTACAATGAGTGCAACAGTCATACAATCAACTCCTCACTTTGTCTTAATTCTATCATATTTTTTATTTTTTTACAAGAATTTAGTTGAATATACTCAAACGGTATATTGATTTTGCGACAATTGTATTGTATAATTATCATACAAAATTTTTTGGAGTGATTGTATGCGGTTAAGGCAGCTTCGGATTATCAGAAACCAAAATGGGCTTACACAGCAGCAGGTTGCCGACGCTTTGGGAATAAGCCGTTCGGCATATTGCGGATACGAAATCGGCAGGCGCTCATTGGATATTGACACAATCGCAAAGCTCAGTAAATTTTACAATCTTTCCATTGATAAATTCGTGGGCAAGGTGCTTCCGGATTATGTTTATGACGATATGTATTATGAGGACCAGCCCGATACACGGTATCTCTCCCAGCTTACGAAAGAAGAAAGAGATTTGATTGTAAAATATCGCATTATGAAAGCCGAGGGAAAAAAGGATATTACCTTGCAGGCAAACGATTAAAATTATCTCCCTGTGTTCATTGTGAATACAGGGATTTTTTTGTAAAAAATTGCATAAATATTTGAAATGACTATTGACTGTAAAAGGTTTACCGTGATAAAATAAAGAAAAAGTTACCCTATGCTAATTTTTTTATAAAGGTTATGATATGATGATAAAAACAGTAGATAAGCTTTCTCCCGGAGAAAAAGGCGTTGTAAAATCTCTCGGCAGTTTCGGAGCCGTGCGCCGTCACATAATTGATATGGGTATTACTCCGGGCGCAGTAATAATTATGCGTAAAACGGCGCCTATGGGAGACCCGATTGAAATAAATGTGCGCGGTTATGAGCTTTCCATAAGAAAAAGCGAAGCGCAGACCATTACCGTGGAGGTGGAAAAATGAGTTACCGTTATGCATTGGCGGGAAATCCCAACTGCGGCAAAACAACGCTTTTTAACGCTGTAACAGGTTCCAATCAGTATGTGGGCAACTGGCCCGGTGTTACCGTTGAGAAGAAAGAGGGCAAAATCACCCACGATAATATGAACGCGTATATTGTGGATTTGCCGGGAATATACTCCCTGTCGCCATATTCCTCCGAGGAAATTGTCACAAGAAATTACATAATAGACGAAAAGCCCGATCTAATCATAAATATTGTAGATGCCACCAATATTGAGCGAAATCTCTATCTTTCATTACAGCTAGCAGAGCTTGGAATACCTATGGTAATAGCGCTTAATATGATTGATATGATAGAGAAAAACGGCGATTCTATTGATACCGCCAAACTTTCCTCCTTGTTGGGAATAAAGGTAATACCCATTTCAGCAGGCAAGGGAACGGGCATACACAAGCTTTTGCACGCCGCAATGCACGAGGCTGTCCACGGTGACGAAAAAGCCTCGGGAAAGCACATTGATAAACATCTTAATATGTGCGCCCCTCCCGATATTTATACGGGCAGGGTGAAAGAGGCTGTCCTTCGTATTGAAAGTATAATTAACGATAATTGTTCTTCAAAGGATTTGCCGCTCCGCTGGTCGGCGGTAAAGCTTATCGAGGGCGACGAACCTACGCTCACTTCCCTTGATTTGACCGATACGCAGTTAAACTGTATCGAAGCAATAGTCAGCGAGCTTGAAACAGAAAATATTGACCGTGAAATGGTTATAGCGGACCAAAAATATAAGTTTATATGCTCCGTTACACAGCGTACGGTTACACGCCGTCATGAGGCAGGGCATATGACCTTTTCCGATAAAATCGACCGTGTTGTAACACATAAGTTTTTTGCAATTCCCTTATTTTTCCTGCTTATGCTGGCAATATTCTATATAACCTTCGGTGCTTTGGGCGCAAACCTGACATCGTTGGTGGACGGATTGATAAATGAGAATTTTGCAGGTCTTGTCCGCGATTTTATGGTAAACCACAACGCCGCCGATTGGGCAACAGGGCTTGTGTGCGACGGTATTATCGCCGGTGTGGGCACGGTACTGTCTTTCTTCCCTCAGATACTTTTGCTGTTTTTCTTCCTGTCCATACTTGAAGACAGCGGTTATATGGCTCGTGCGGCTTTTATAATGGACAGAGCATTGCATACAATCGGTCTTTCGGGAAAATCCTTTGTACCTATGCTTATGGGCTTCGGCTGTTCAGTTCCTGCTATTATGGCGACAAGAACGCTGGAAAACGAAAAAGACCGCAGGCTTACCATGATGCTTATACCGTTTATGTCGTGCAGTGCGAAAATGCCCGTTTATTCAATGTTTATTATGGCGTTTTTCCCAAATGTACGGGGTGTTGTGGTAATTTCACTTTATGCTCTCGGCTTTATTGTGGCGATTGCTTCGGCATTTATTTTACAAAAAACCGTATTAAAGGGCGGCCATGCACCATTTGTGATGGAATTACCGCCTTACAGAATGCCCACCGCAAAAACTCTTTGCTTGCATCTTTACGATAAAATCAAGGACTTTATGACCAAAGCGGGAACAGTGCTTCTCGGCGCAAGTATAATCATATGGTTCTGTCAGTATTTCAATTTCTCACTTCAGCATGTGGAAAGCAGTGAGGAGAGCATTTTAGGCGTAATCGGCTCTTTTATCGCTCCCGTGTTCGCTCCTCTCGGCTTCGGCGATTGGAAATCCTCCGTGGCAATGCTTACGGGACTCGTTGCCCGTGAGTCAATCGTCACAACAATGGGAATTCTTTACGGTGCAGGTGAGGGCGCATCAATTTCAGCGGCAATAAGTTCTGCTTACACTCCTGCGGCGGCATATTCAATGATGGTGTTTGCATTGCTGTTTATTCCCTGTTTTGCGGCTGTTACCACATTGAGAAAAGAAATGAATTCAAGAAGATGGACATTGATGGCATTGGGCTTTCAGGCGTGTACGGCATATGTTATAACATTCGTGATATATAACCTTGCAAGGGTGATTTTATGAGTACCATTGATGTTGCGGTATTGATTGTCGCCGTCTTAATTATGGCGGTTTTCATCCGCTCCGTATTTAAAAAGAAAAAAGGCGGCTGTCACGGCTGCGGAGGCTGTAACGGCTGTCCTTATAATAATTGCAGTAATTGCGAAAAGGAAAAGGAAAATGAAAAAGGAAAATAAAAATATGACCTCATCTCTTGAAGATTATCTTGAAGCCGTGTTTGTGCTTTCCCAAAAATCAAGAAGCGTGCGAATGACCGATATTGCGGAGTTTTTAAAAGTGTCAAAGCCCAGCGTTAACCGTGCGGTAAACACTTTGACGCAAAACGGTTATTTAGAGCATATTAACTATGGGGATATTATACTAACTCCCGAGGGAGAAAGCTATGCCGCCAATGTTTTGCACAGGCATAAGCTTATCAAGCGTTTTCTTATGGATACCTTAAAGGTGGATGAGGAAAACGCAGAAAACGATGCCTGCAAAATGGAGCATGTAATGAGCCCCGTTACAATCGAAAAGCTTTATGAATATCTTGAAAGGCAGGGATAAGCTTTGAAAAAGGTTGCAATTATCGGCGGCGGCGCTTCGGGACTTGCCTGTGCCGTGGAGCTTATGCATACGGTGAAGAATAAAGAAGATGTGAGCGTTACCGTTTTGGAGCGTCTTACCCGTGTTGGCAAAAAAATTCTTGTAACAGGTAACGGCAGATGTAATCTGACCAATATGAATTCAGCCGCATCGGGTTACAGGGGCGATACGGATTTTTCAAAGGTTGCCTTAAATCGCTTTACTCCCGAAAGCAATATTGAATTTTTCAATTCAATGGGGCTTTATACAAGAACGGAGGAAGAGGGCAGGGTTTATCCTCTTTCAAATCAGGCGTCCTCTGTGCTGGACGCTCTGCGCTTTGAGTGTGACAGATTGGGTGTAGAGACCGTGTGCGATTACCGTGCCGTACACCTTAAAACCGTAAATACCTCATTAGGGGTAAAAATTGTTGTAAATAACCGCGACCGCTTTGATTATGCGGTTATAGCATCAGGCGGAAAAGCCGCCAAGGTGCACGGAACCGACGGCGATTCCTATGACCTTCTCAAAATGCTGGGGCACAATATTATTTCCCCTGTTCCTGCCCTTGTTTCTCTTAACTGCGATGAATTTACAAAGTCGCTTAAAGGCGTCCGTTCAATTTGCGGGCTAAACCTTGTAATTGACGGCGAAAAGGTGCTCAAAAATTACGGCGAGGTGCAATTTACCGATTACGGACTTTCGGGAATACCCATAATGCAGATTTCCCGATTCGTGTCCGTTTCACCGTCGGAAAACATATGTATTGAGCTTGATGTTGCCCCCGATTTTGACGAAAAACAGATAATGGAATACTTAATTTCACGCCGCGCGGTGGATACGGGACTTTGTGAAAATATGCTTGGCGGTATAATCAATAAACAGCTTTGCATTGCGCTTATGAAGGAATGTTCAATTGCGGTTAACGGCAGAGTAAACGAACTTTCCGACAATGAACTCCAAAAGCTTGCAAAAATACTTAAATGCTGGCGTATAAGAGTGAAAAATTCCCGAAGCTTTGATTTTGCACAGGTAACGGCAGGGGGAGCTGATTGCTCCCAGTTTGACCCCAAAACAATGGAATCAAAACTTGTGAATAACATTTTCTGCTGCGGCGAGGCTTTAAATGTAGATGGCGACTGCGGAGGGTATAACCTTCAATGGGCTTGGAGCTCGGGACGGACAGCAGGCAGAACAATCGGCGAGAGGATAAACAATGCTGAGAATAAATGAGATAAAATTAAGCCTTGACAGCGACTTTTCGGATATTGAAAATGAAGCGGCAAAGGCGCTGAAAATCAATAAAAACCGAATATTAAAAACAGAAGTATTCAGGCGGAGTGTGGATTGCCGAAAGGGCGAGGTGCGCTTTGTCTATACTGCCGATGTAACTGTGGACGGCGATGAGGATAAAATCCTTGCGTCACTTAATACATCAAGAGTAAGCAAATGCGAAAAGTATTCATATAATATTCCCCAATCAAAGCGGAAAAGCACCTTGCCGCCTGTTGTGGCAGGCTTCGGTCCTGCGGGAATGTTTGCCTCTCTTATTCTGGCGCGGAGCGGACATTGCCCAATAGTAATTGAACGGGGCAGAGATGTTGAAAGCCGTACTGCCGATGTGAGCCGTTTTTGGAGCACAAGAGTTCTTGACGAGACTTCGAATATTCAGTACGGAGAGGGCGGAGCAGGAACATTTTCCGACGGAAAGCTGACAACGGGCATAAAAGACAGCCGTTGCCGCCTTGTGTTTGAGGAATTTGTGTCCCACGGCGCTCCCGATGATATTCTGTATAACGCAAAGCCACATATCGGTACAGATAAGCTTAAAGGCGTTGTAAAAAACATCCGCGAAGAAATAATTTCATTGGGCGGAACGGTTCTTTTTGAAACACAGCTTGTAAATATAATTGTTGCCAACGGATTTATACACGGCGTTACCGTAAGGGATAAAGAGGGCAGAGAAAAAGATATTGAAACCGATTCTCTTATCCTCGCCATCGGTCACTCTGCAAGAGATACAATAGAAATGCTTTACGGCAGAGGCATAAATATGATGCAAAAGCCATTTTCTGTGGGAGCCAGAATTGAGCATCCGCAGGAAATGATTAACGATTGTCAGTACGGCAAGTATAAAAATCATCCGAAGCTAAAAGCGGCGGATTATAAGCTCGCCTGCCATCCGCCTCACGGCAGAGGAGCATATACATTTTGTATGTGCCCCGGCGGTACGGTGGTGTGCGCCTCTTCTCAGGAGGGTGGCGTGGTCACAAACGGTATGAGCGAATACGCAAGAAACGGCGAAAATGCCAATTCGGCAGTCCTTGTGGGCGTTGAGCCTGCGGATTTCCCCGATGAACACCCTCTTTCGGGCTTCCGGCTTCAAAGAGAAATTGAGGAAAAGGCTTTCGCCTTGGGCGGCGGTGATTATACAGCCCCTGCACAGCTCGTAGGGGATTTCCTTGAGGGTAAAAAATCAACCCGTTTGGGTGCGGTAAAACCCACATTCCCCACAGGCGTAACAATGAGCGATATAAGTCTTGTCTTGCCCCAAAAGGTAGTTAATACAATGCGTGACGCCCTGGTGCAGATGGATAAAAAGCTTTCGGGCTTTGCTATGAAAGAGGCAGTGCTCACTGCCCCCGAAACGAGAAGCTCATCTCCCGTAAGAATTATCCGTGACGAGTTTTATCAGACAAATATAAGAGGACTTTATCCCTGCGGCGAGGGCGCAGGCTATGCAGGGGGAATTGTTTCAGCGGCTGTTGACGGCGTAAAGTGTGCTGAGGCAGTATTGTCCGACGAAACATAAGTAGGGCAAAGCCGATGATTTCGGGTTCGAACTCATCGACTTTGCCTAAATGTTAACAAAACTGTAATTTGACAATACAGGGCAGTATTTGATATAGTATTATCGGAAGAATATGAGTTTTGTGAAAGGAGCTATAAAATGAATATAGACAATTTGTGTATGAGCTGTATGCATGAGCTTCACGGCGAAAAACAATGCCCTAATTGCGGATATTATACCGATTCTCCGCAGATTTCGCCTTATCTTCCTTTAAGAACTCCCGTAGGCGGTAAATATATAATAGGCAAGGTGCTCTCTTCAAACAGCGAGGGCGTAACATATATTGCTTTCGATGTAGAAAGGCGTACCCCTGTTGTAATTCGCGAGTTTCTGCCCGATAAATTTGCCCAAAGGTCCTTTCAATCGGCGGATGTAAGCATTAAGGACGAGTGGCGCGACTGTTATTACGATTATTTGAAAAAGTTTCTTGAACTCTGGCGCAAGCTTGCAAGAGTTAGGGGGCTTTCTGCGCTTATTCCCGTAATTGATATTATAGAGGAAAATAATACGGCGTATGCCGTTACCGAATATTTTGAAAGCATATCTTTAAGAGAATTTCTTTTAAAAAGCAATACAGGCTATCTTAATTGGGAAAAAGCAAAGGTGCTGTTTATGCCTGTGCTTTCAACCCTTTCAACGCTTCATAATCTGGGCATAGTCCATTACGGCATAAATCCCGATAATCTGCTTATCGGCAGAGACGGAAAGCTGAGAATTTCAGGCTTTTCCATTGCCGAGGCTCGCCTTGAAGGAACGGATATTTCCCCCGAGCTTTTTGAGGGATATTCCCCCATTGAGCAGTATTCCTACGGCTATAAGGAGGGCGCATGGTCAGATGTTTATGCCTTTTGCGCCGTGCTTTATCGAGCCCTGGTGGGAACTGTCCCGCAGGACGCCGTTTCGCGCTGTGCAAACGACCGCTTAATAATCCCCGCACGCTATGCGGAGATTATTCCCGCTTATGTAATCAACGCTTTAATGAACGGCTTGCAGGTAGAGCCAAATGACCGTACACAAGACGTTGAAACGCTCCGTGAAGAGCTTTCGGCAACTCCGGGAAATGTTGTTTCGTCTTTTTCAGGCGTGAATGTTCCCACAGGCGCAGAAAGAAAAGAGCCGGTGAAAACCGCGGCTCCTGTGCAAGAGGAAAGCTCAGTCGGTAAAACCGTGCTTATTACATTCCTTATTTTCCTCGGCGTGGGGCTGATCCTTTTCGGGGCAGGCTGGCTTGTGTACGAAAAGGTGATAAAAGAGAAAAACACTCCCACCGAAACTACAACGGAAGCGGCGGCTGAATCCGTGGAGGTTCCCGATTTTGTGTTCAGCACCGTTGAAAACAGCATTACTTACGATAGCATCGCGTCAAATCCCGTGCAGAATAAGAGATTTAAAATTCAGGCTCCCGTTTATGAGTATAGTGCAACCGTGCCCAAGGATTATGTAATTGCTCAAAGCGTAAAAGCGGGCAGTACCGTGGCGGCAGGAACGGAAATTACCTTTACCGTAAGTAAAGGACCTGAAATGATAACCGTACCGCAGGTTGTGGGCGATTTAAGAGAATTTGCCCTTGTAAAGCTTGAGGAAGCAGGCTTTAAGGTTGATGTTGTCATAAGAGAAAACACAGGCGAATATGAAGCAGATACCGTTGCAAGCGTAACTCCCGCCGAGGGCGAGTCCATTGTGAAAGGCAGTAAAACAGTGATTTTACAGGTGTGGGGAGAACCTCCCACCACCGAAACAACCACAAAAAACCCCTTCGATTTCAACATTTTCGGGTAAACATAGCAAAAATATATTTTTAGCATTTTGTAGGGGACGATGCCTTCATCGTCCCGCAAAATCACAAAAAACCAACTCCAATCTCGTAGGGCGGGGGCTTGCCCCCGCCGTAATCGGTTTATAGTAAATCCAACGGCGGGGGCAAGCCCCCCGCCCTACCTTGTTTATTTTGGTTTTATACAATTCCACATATCCGCACAACAAAAAGCCACCGGTCAAAGTTAACCGATGGCTTTAATTATTGTTTACATATTACTGAATTCCGACGCAGTCAAGAGCGTTCACGGTAATTCCGTTAAATGTAACGGGTGCGTTGTTATAATTTACATAAACCCTTGAACTGTTGTTGTATTCCGTGCAGTAAACGCCGTCGAGCACCTCATAGTGCGCCG
>JBJEPX010000047.1:0-9643 GCA_051881455.1 Candidatus Fimenecus sp.
ATATTTTACCATATTTTCACTCTTTGAACAGTCCATTTTTATTGTACAACTTTCTTATATCAATTCTTCATTATTCATTTATTTGCGGTGCGCCGAGGTCGTCGCACCCTACAAACACGCCGGAAATTACAGTTAACTCGTAGGGGAAAGCCCCAAATCGTCTAAAAAAATAACCCCAAAATAATATAAAACAACCCCCTGATTTTTCAATCAGGGGGTTAACTCATCGTGAACGAATGACTTATTTTATCGGTACAATCTTAAATGTGTATGTGTATTCCTTGTTGCAGTGCATAATATACGGCTCACGAACATGTGCGTCACCGGGCATATCGCCGCCCACACCAAGCTGATTAAGGTCAACATTAAATGTGGTAATGTCACGGTGTTTCAATTCGTGAATATGCTTTGCCGCCTGCAATTCGTCCTGCGTATAATGCCATGCGCTGAAACAAATGGGAGTTTCGCCCACGGACTCAAATCGAAGTCCCTTGCCGTCCTTGTTTGTAACCTCAACAAAGCGTACATCGGTACGGTTTGCGTTTTCCTGAGGACGCATATAGTGATGCTCCAAATCCTCAACGCTCATTTCGTGTAGTGAAATCTTTGCGCCTGTCTTACGGTCACAGTATGTCTCCTGCGGACCTCTGCCGTACCATTTTACACGGTCAAATTCACGCAAAAGTCCCATCTTTGTGCCAAAGCGTGTAAGATTGAACATTTTGGGAGTTCCCGTGTGGGTGATTTCAAGACTGCCGTCGGGATTAACAACAATTACGGATGTAACATTTGAGAAAAGCTGAACGCTCCAGTCGATTTTTACAATCAACTGACCGAGTGAGTTTTTCTCTGCCGATTTAACAGTACCCTTTGCGGATTTTGTTGCTCTCTGCCAGTTGAAATACGGGTGGAAGGGGATAGTGAAGGGCACAAAGTTTGTATTTGAAAGGTCGTTATCCGTAACCGCACGGAAATAGTTGGGGCTTATGGGCATTTTAAGGTATTCCTTGCCGTCATAAGTAAGAGAAGTAACTTTTCCTCCGTCAATTTTAACGGTAAAGCCGTCGCCGTTAACAAAAACGCTTCCGCCGTTCTTAACATATGTAAGATTACCGTCGAAATGTACGGGTTTACTCTCGGCATTTGCTTCCTTAACAATAAACTGGTCAAAGCCCTGCTCAAAGCCTGCCTCGCACCAAGGATAATTGTTTTTGTTGATGTATGAAACAATCAGCACACATTCCTTTTCGGGAAGTGGGGATAAATCATAGTTAATCTTGATTTCTCTCTCCGAGAGAGGAGCACAGGTGATATCCTCAATAACGCCGCTCTGTACCTCAACGCCCTCTGCCTGCAAGCTCCATCTTATCTCGAAATCAGACAAATCGGTGAAAAGCTTCTTGTTGATAAGGGTAAATTCACCCTTATCAATATTCTTTTCTTTAACCTTGATTTCACAGTAAACCTTTTTAACCTCGTAGTATGAGGGGTGGGGCTTTCTGTCAGCGGCAACAATACCGTTTGCGCAGAAATATGTGTTACTGCCCGTCATAGCGGTTGTGTTGGGAATATGGGTGTATCTGCCGGGCTCGTACTTCTCAAAGTCCGTACCGTAAAGCCATTGGTCACCCTCGGGAGTCTTTTTGCGGATTGACTGGTCAACAAAGTCCCAGATATAACCGCCGCACATATTGTCGTATTTCTCAAAAGCGTCCATATACTCCTGGAAATTACCAAGGCTGTTTTCCATAGCGTGGGCGTATTCGCAAAACATTACAGGACGGCAGTATGCCTCTTTTTTAATGGGCTTTGAGTCCGCCGCAAGCTGATTTGCAATGTTGTCATAAAGGGAGATTGTGATTTCTTCACGGTTACCCAGCTTGTTAACAATATCCTCCAAAGGATACATTCTTGAAATAACATCGCTCTTTGTAAAATCAAAGTCGCCCTCATAGTGGAACTGACGTGTTGTGTCAAGACGGAGAGCCGCCTCTTTCATTTTAAGGAAGTTGCTTCCGTCGCCTGCCTCGTTGCCCAAGGACCACATAAATACGCAAGCATGGTTACGGTCACGGAGTACCATTCTCTCCATTCTGTCAACAACAGCGCCCGTCCACATGGGATTGTCGCCGGGAACACCCTTTCTGCGTACACCGTGAGTTTCAACATCACATTCGTCCATAACATAGAAGCCGTATTCATCAGCGATTTCGTAAAGAGTGGGGTCGTCGGGATAGTGTGAGGTACGGATTGAGTTGATGTTGCAGCGCTTCATCAGCTTTAAGTCCTCATAAAAACGCTCTGTGGGAACCGCCCAGCCATGGTCGGGGTCAAAGTCGTGGCGGTTAACGCCTCTTATCATCATGGGCTGACCGTTGAACAGTATCTTTTCGCCCACAATTTCAACCTTTTTAAAGCCGAAACGGATGCATTTGTATGTAGTTTTGCCGTCAGCGGTAACGCTTATGAGCAGTTTATAAAGATAGGGCGTTTCAGCACTCCATTTTTTCGGATTTTCAATATTTCTTTCAAGGTGAAGCGTTATGGTGTTGCTGTTAACTGCCGTATCGGTTTCGCCTAAAAGGATTCTCTCGTCACCGTCAATAATTTCCGCCTTAACTTTAACGATTCCCGTTTCACCGTAATTCTTTAAAGTAAGGTCAAGGCTTGTTTTGCTGTCACGGTAATCTTTATCAAGGTCTGTTGTAATAAAGAAATCACGAAGACACTTTTTCGGCTCACAGAAAACATAAACCTCTCTGTAAAGTCCGCAAAGAAGCCACATATCCTGATTTTCAAGGTATGAGCCGTCAGAAAAACGGTAAACCTTAACCGCAACTCTGTTTTCGCCCTTGCGTGCATATTTTGTAATGTCAAATTCGTGGGGAGTCATAGAGCCTTGGGAATAACCCACAAAATTGCCGTTTACATAAACCTCAATCGCGGATTTTGCCGCACCGAAATGGAGGAAAATCTCGTTGCCGTCAAAGTTTTCGGGCATGGTGAAATCACGGACATAAATTCCGATTTCCTGCATTGAATGGTCAATAGACGGAATTTTGTTTTTACTGCGGCTGAAAGCACGGCAGAAGGTGCTGGCGTAATAATAGGGATAGCTGCCCGTGTCCTCTGTCTGCCAAACGGACGGTACGGTAATATCACGCCAAAAAGAAGCGTCAAAATCCTCCTTGTAAAAATCTTCGGGGCAGTTTTCAAGCCCTCTCTGCCAGTGAAATTTCCAAGTACCGTTAAGAGTCATTTTTGTTTTAGGCTCAGAACGGTCAAGGGCGTCCTGCTCGTTATCGTATGAAAAAGCGATAACATGGCCGTCTTCCTTGTTCTTTTTGAAAATTTCGGGGTTTTCCCAATCGTACTTGTAAGTTCTCATTTTTTCCCTCCGTTAAAGTATATTCAATCCTCTTTTGATGCTAAATATTCAATGAACTGCTTTGCTGTTCTGGGGCTTCTGCCGCCGTTGCGCAGGGCAAAAGCCTCCGCCGACATAAACAGCTCGTCGGGGTTAATATTTATATTATACTGCAAAGCAAGATTTTCCACAATAGATAAATACAAATCTTTATCGGGCCGTGAAAAAGTAACTTTCAGCCCGAACCGCGCGGAAAGGCTCATAATCTCCTGAACCGTATCCTGAATATGTATGTCGTCGCCGTTTCTGTCGCTGAAATTTTCTTTAACAAGATTGCGGCGGTTAGAGGTGGCGTAAATTGCTATGTTATCGGTTTTTCCTGCAACGCCGCCTTCAAGTATGGCTTTTAGTGCGCCGAAATCAGCATCGTTTGAGGAAAAACTCAAATCATCAATAAAAACAATGAATTTCAGCGGATTATCTGCTAACTGCTCAATAACATCGGGCAGGGAATAGAGCTGATTTTTCTTAATCTCAATAAGGCGAAGCCCCATTGGATAATACTCGTTCACAATCGCCTTGACCGTACTGCTTTTGCCGCTGCCTGCGTCGCCGTAAAGAAGCACATTGTTGCAGGGCTTGCCGTTTATCAGCGCCAAGGTGTTGTCAATAACCTTTTGCCGCTCTAATTCGTATCCGCTCATCTGGGAAAGGCGCTGTGGGTCGGGATATTTTACGGGTATGATTTTTCCGTCCTTGTAAAGGAACATTCTGTGGTCGGCATAAATTCCGTAGCCTGTGGTTTTAATTGCCGCCATCTTTTTCTCGTATTCCGATTTAATATCGGTCTCGCCGTTTTTCCAGTCGGGTAGGAATATTCCCGTGGGACAGTGCTTTTTAACGTCCGAACTTTTTATACCTGCCAACTCTTTGAACATCAAAAGCTCATTTTCACAGGCTTCTTTCATAAGAGAGGAAATATCTCCCTTTGCCGCCGCCTTTACATATGCATTTTCATCATTTTGTAGAAGACTGTTTATGTATCGGCACAAATCATCATCTTTTTCGTAAAGGGCAGATACGAAATCTGAATATGCGCAAATCATTTCAGTGCCGTTTTCTTCGTCTGTGTTCAAAAGCTTTAATAAAGCAGAAACAGCACGGTCTTTTGTAACTCTTTTAAATATAACACACGCCATTGCACGGCGGTAAAGCTTGATAAAATCCTTCATATAACAGCATCCTTAGAAAAAATATGAAAAAATTAAAATTCACTATTGACTTATTGACTTGACATGTATATAATAGTAAATTGCTATTAAAATGGAAATATATACGCTGACGCATTTTGTGCAACACAAAGTGTACCATAAAATACCACAAAAAGCAAGCGTAAATAAGCCTTAATTTTAGTAATCTCCACGCTTTATATATTATGTAATATGTGATGCGGTCAGGAATAAAAAAACGAACGGAGAGTGATAAGCCCTATGGTAAATGTCAAACCTGTAAAACTTGGCAGAAATACCCGTATGAGTTTTTCAAAGATCAATGAGGTTATGCAAATGCCCAACCTTATCGAGGTGCAGAAAAACTCTTATCGCTGGTTCCTTGAAACGGGACTTAAAGAGGTGTTCAGAGATATTGATGCAATCACTGATTACACCGGCAATCTTGAACTGACCTTTGTGGATTATCGAATGGACGATAAACCCAAATACACCGTTAAGGAGTGCAAGGAGAGGGACGCAACATATGCTGCCCCCCTGCGTGTAACTGCGCGCCTTCTTAATAAGGAAACAGGCGAGGTTAAAGAAAACGAAGTATATATGGGCGACTTCCCGCTGATGACTGACAGCGGTACATTCGTTATAAACGGCGCAGAGCGTGTTATTATTTCACAGCTTGTGCGTTCACCCAGCGTTTATTACGGTATGACTCATGACAAGACAGGTAAGGAGCTTTATACCACAACGGTTATTCCTAACCGCGGTGCTTGGCTTGAATATGAGACAGACCAGAATGACCTTTTCTATGTAAGAATAGATAAGAACAGAAAAATTTACATTACAACCTTTATCAGAGCGTTGGGCTTGAGCTCCAATGCTGAGATTTTGGAGTTTTTCGGCTATGACGAAAGAATTGCCGCAACTCTTGAAAAGGATACAACAGTAAACACGGAGCAGGCTCTTATCGAGGTTTATAAGAAGCTTCGTCCCGGCGAGCCCCCCGCACTTGAAACAGCTCAGGCTCACCTTGACGGTTTGTTCTTTGATGCTCACCGTTATGACCTTTCCAGAGTTGGAAGATACAAATATAATAAGAAGCTTGCAATCTCCGCAAGAATTGCCGGCCATAAGGTTAAAGAGCCTGTTGTAAGTAAGCTTACAGGCGAGATTATGGCTGATGAAGGCGACATTATCTCCGAAGAGCTTGCATACAGAATGGAGCAGGAGGGCGTTGATACCGTTATCCTTGATGTTGAGGGTAAAGAGGTTAAGGTGTTCTCTAACGGTATGGTTGACATTGCCGAGTATGTTCCCATGTTCACCGAAGATGAGCTTGAAGAAATCGGTATCAATGAAAAAGTACGTTTCTCCGTTCTTATGGAGGTTCTCGATAAGTGCGGCGATGATAAGGACGCTCTTTATGAGGAAATGGCTCTCCGTGCCGATGACCTTATCCCCAAGCATATCATTATTGACGATATATTTGCATCAATCAACTATCTTAACGGCCTTGCATCAGGTGTGGGCGTTACAGATGATATTGACCATTTGGGCAACCGCCGTATCCGTTCGGTAGGCGAGCTGTTGCAGAACCAGTTCAGAATCGGCTTTGCAAGAATGGAAAGAGTTGTTAAGGAGAGAATGACTCTTCAGGGTCAGGAGCCCGATAAGGTTACTCCTGCCGCACTTATAAATATTCGCCCCGTTATGGCGGCAATCAAGGAGTTCTTCGGTTCATCTCCGCTGTCACAGTTCATGGACCAGACCAACCCCTTGGCAGAGCTTACACATAAGAGAAGACTTTCAGCCCTCGGCCCCGGCGGTCTTTCCCGTGACCGTGCAGGATTTGAGGTTCGTGACGTTCACTATTCTCACTACGGCAGAATGTGCCCCATTGAAACTCCCGAAGGTCCCAACATCGGTCTTATCTCTTATCTTGCAACATTTGCAAGAATCAATAAATACGGCTTTATTGAAGCTCCGTTCAGAAGAATTGATAAAAAGACAGGCGTAGTGCTTGACGAAGTTGAATATATGACTGCCGATGTTGAGGATAATTACATCGTTGCTCAGGCTAACGAGCCCCTTGATGAAAAAGGCAGATTTGTAAATCCCAAGCTTACCGCCCGTTTCCGTGACGAGTTCTTAGAGGTTCCCACAACAGAGGCCGACTATATGGACGTTTCGCCCAAGATGGTCGTTTCGGTTGCAACCGCTATGATTCCGTTCCTTGAAAACGACGACGCCAACCGTGCTTTGATGGGTTCAAACATGCAGCGCCAGGCTGTTCCGCTTCTTAAAACGGATTCTCCCATCGTCGGTACAGGTATGGAGTATAAAGCCGCTGTTGACTCAGGTACGGTTGTCCTTGCCAAGCGTGCAGGTAAGGTAACTCAGGTTGACGCAAAGACAATCGGAATTACAACTGCCGACGGTGAGGTTGATACCTATGAGCTCATTAAGTTTATGCGTTCCAACCAGGGCACCTGCATCAATCAGCGTCCCATCGTTTCCCTCGGTCAGGAGATTGAGGAGGGCGAGGTAATCGCAGACGGTCCCGCAACCTCAAACGGTGAAATTTCTCTCGGTAAGAATGCTCTTATCGGATTTATGACCTGGGAAGGTTATAACTACGAGGACGCCGTTCTTATAAACGAAAAGCTTGTAAGAGACGATGTATATACCTCAATCCATATCGAAGAGTATGAAATTGAGGCAAGAGATACAAAGTTAGGACCGGAAGATATCACAAGAGATATTCCCAATGTTGGTGAAGATGCTCTTAAAGACCTTGACGAAAACGGTATTATCCGTGTAGGTGCAGAGGTTCACTCAGGCGATATACTTGTCGGTAAAGTTACTCCTAAGGGTGAAACCGATGTTGCAACAGCAGAGGAGAGAATTCTCCGTGCTATTTTCGGTGAAAAGGCAAAAGAGGTTCGTGATACCTCTCTTCGTGTTCCTCACGGTGAATACGGTATCGTTGTTGATGTTGAGGTGTTCACAAGAGAGAACAGCGATGAGTTAAGCCCCGGAGTTAATAAGATTGTTCGTTGCTATATCGCTCAGAAGCGTAAGCTTTCGGTAGGCGACAAGATGGCGGGACGCCACGGTAACAAGGGCGTTGTTTCCAGAATTCTTCCTCAGGAGGATATGCCTTTCCTTGACGACGGTACTCCTCTTGATATCGTTCTTAACCCCTTGGGCGTTCCCTCACGTATGAACATCGGTCAGGTGCTTGAGGTTCATTTAGGCTTTGCTTACAGAAAATTAGGTCAGAAGATTGCAACTCCCGTATTTGACGGCGCGCATGAGGCGGATATCCGCGAGGCATTGAAAGAGGCAGGATACCGTGAGGACGGTAAGTCAATACTGACGGACGGCAGAACGGGACTTAAATTCGATAACCCCGTAACCGTGGGCGTTATGTATTTCTTAAAACTTTTGCACCTTGTTGATGATAAAATCCACGCAAGAAGCATCGGACCGTATGCACTTGTTACGCAGCAGCCCTTGGGCGGTAAAGCTCAGTTCGGCGGTCAGCGTTTCGGTGAAATGGAAGTTTGGGCGCTGGAGGCTTACGGCGCTGCTTATACACTTCAGGAAATCCTGACAGTTAAGTCGGATGACCTTACGGGACGCCGCAAAACTTACGAGGCAATTGTTAAAGGTCTTAATATTCCGAAACCCGGAGTTCCCGAGTCCTTTAAAGTTCTTATCAAGGAGCTTCAGGCATTGGCGCTTGATGTTCATGTCCTTGATGAAGACGGAGAGGAAATTGATATTAAAAACGGCTTTGATAACGATGATTTTGATTTCGTTCCTCCCGCCGATTCCGATGTTGAGTTTGAAGAAATCAACGACGCAACCTATGAAAACGGCTTTGTTCTTGATAACGAAGACGGTGACGAAATAGATGAGGATGATGATTCCGATTTCTATAATGAAAATTCCGTGCTTGATTTTGACGACGACGATATGTTGGATGATTCGGACTTTTGATTGACTTAAATTTTAAGGAAGAAGGGCTATAATTAATGGAAAAGAAACCATTTGAAGCAATAAAAATCGGTCTTGCATCTCCCGACCAGATAAGAGAGTGGTCTTACGGTGAGGTTAAAAAGCCCGAAACAATAAACTACCGTACCCTGAAGCCCGAAAAGGACGGACTTTACTGCGAAAGAATTTTCGGACCGCAAAAGGATTTGGAATGTCATTGCGGTAAGTATAAGAAAATCCGCTATAAGGGCAAGGTGTGCGAGCGCTGCGGCGTTGAGGTAACAAGAAAAGAAGTCCGCCGTGAGAGAATGGGACATATCGAGCTTGTTTCCCCTGTGTCACACATTTGGTATTTCAAGGGTATTCCCTCAAGAATGGGCCTAATCCTTGATGTATCACCCAGAGATTTGGAAAAAGTTCTCTATTTTGCAAAGTATATCGTTATCGATCCCGGCGATACAGAGCTTACAAAGCTTCAGATACTCAATGAAAAAGAGTATCTTGATATGGTGGAGAAATACGACGACGAATTCAAGGCGGGAATGGGCGCCGAGGCAATTAAAGAGCTTCTTTGCGAAATCGATGTTGATGAGCTTTGCAAAACTTTGCGCGAAGAGCTCAAAGACGCAACAGGTCAGAAGAAGACAAGAATTCTTAAACGCCTTGAAGTTGCGGAAGCCTTTAAGCAGTCAGGCAACCGTCCCGAGTGGATGATTCTTGATGTTGTCCCCGTAATTCCTCCCGATATCCGTCCTATGGTTCAGTTGGACGGCGGCCGTTTTGCAACATCAGACTTAAACGACCTTTACAGACGCGTTATCAACAGAAACAACCGTCTTAAAAGACTTTTAGAGCTTAATGCTCCCGAAATAATCGTCCGTAACGAAAAGAGAATGCTTCAGGAGGCTGTTGATGCTCTTATCGACAACGGCAGACGCGGCAGACCTGTTACAGGACCTAACAACAGAGCGCTTAAATCTCTTTCCGATATGCTTAAAGGTAAGCAGGGACGCTTCCGTCAGAACCTTCTCGGTAAGCGTGTTGACTA
>JBJEPX010000048.1:0-48381 GCA_051881455.1 Candidatus Fimenecus sp.
AAAGAGAAGAGCATGGCTCACATCAATGCAGGCGCAAAGAAGGTTGTTATCTCTGCTCCCGCAGGCAACGACCTTAAAACAATCGTATTCTCAGTTAACGAGGATACTCTTACTGCTGATGATCAGATTATCTCTGCTGCGTCCTGCACAACAAACTGCCTTGCTCCCATGGCTAAGGCTCTTAACGATTATGCTCCCATCCAGAGCGGTATCATGAGCACAATCCACGCTTACACAGGCGACCAGATGATTCTTGACGGTCCTCACAGAAAGGGCGATATGAGAAGAGCAAGAGCCGGCGCTGCTAACATTGTTCCCAACTCAACAGGCGCTGCAAAGGCAATCGGCCTTGTTATCCCCGAGCTTAACGGCAAGCTTATCGGTTCTGCACAGCGTGTTCCCGTTCCCACAGGTTCAACAACAATCCTTACAGCTGTTGTTAAGGGCAACGATGTAACAAAAGAGGGCATCAACGCTGCTATGAAGGCTGCTGCTTCTGAGTCTTACGGCTACAACGAAGACCCCATCGTTTCTTCCGATGTTATCGGCATGAGATACGGCTCACTCTTTGATGCTACTCAGACAATGGTTTCAAAGATTGCTGACGACCTTTATGAGGTTCAGGTTGTTTCTTGGTATGATAACGAGAACAGCTACACAAGCCAGATGGTTCGTACAATCAAGTATTTCGCAGAGCTTTAATTCTTAAATTAAACAAAGTGAAATCAGGGCAGATACCAATAAGGTATCTGCCCTTTTTGTTGGTTATTTATAATAATTGCCCCTAAAAGCATACCGCACGCCTTGTCTCCCCTGAAAGGGGAGATGTCAACGAAGTTGACAGAGGGGTTGTAGGAGCGGGTCTCCGTGCCCGCCCGAAAATTTACTGTAATTTGACGGCGGGGGCAAGCATTACTCGCCTGTCGGCTCAGACAGCGCTTCTGCTCATTTTATTCGCAGAGGTGTCCACCGGACACCCGCGCCCCCGCCATACATGGTTGGAATTGATTTTGCGGAAAATTTGCGGGCGATTCGCACCGCCCCTACAAAATCACGGTAATTATTCGTTATAATTATTTTTATACTTCTTTTCCTGTATCATCTTATACATTTCCTCTGTTGCAAAGGAAAGCTTTGTTATGCAGTTCTTTTGCGAGGGATAGCAGAAAAAGGAATCGTCCTTTGTGGAAATATCAATACAGTCGTCCTTTTCAATATGGCAGTAGTCATATTCCACATGGAGGCTATACATACTTTGGGGTGTGCGGTGAATACGGTATTTTTCCCCGTTGTATTCGCCTTCAAGCACAAAGCCGTTTTCCGCATCGTGGGTAAGGTGTGCATCGCCAAGATAAACAAAGCTTCTTGTCCAGGGCAGGGAATAAACACGTACATCGTTTGAAAAGCTGTATGTGCCCTCCTCTAACTGACGGCGGACTTCGCTCCGTTCCCATTCAAACCAATCGGGGATATGGGAAAAATATGTTTCTCCGCCTTGCGCCTTTAATTCGCCCAGCTCCGTCATTTCCCAGCGTTTGCCGCAATGCTCACAGAAAAGCTCCGTACCCTTTGAGTTCATCTCATATTCCGTTTTACATTCGGGGCACTGATACAGCACCTTGTGGAGTCCCTCGGCACGGAAATCCTCCGTAACCTTAATACCGTGCTCTTTTTGCCAGCGGTATTCATCATACTCCATCGCCTTGCGGACAACGGCATTTATCTCCTCGGCAGAAAGCTTTTCAACCTCCTCAGCGGTGAGAATCTGCTTCATTTCCGCATAAAGGGGGACTTTTCTCTTTCTGTAAAAATCCCAGAAGGGCGTCATAAGATAATTTCCGTGATATAAAAGCGTGGCAACAGGTACTTTGCATTTTTTAATGAGCTTGCCCAAAGAATCGGGCAGAATTGCCGTTGTACCAACGGGAGCATATTTTGCCTCGGGATACATACAAAGTACATCGCCGTATTCCCTTAACACCTTATAGCTTGCCCTCACAAGGCTTAAATCCGTGGTGAATTTACGCTTGCAAATGCACCCCAGCCACTCAATAAGCGCGGCGCGCAGATAAAAAGCCTCAACCGTTGCAATATTGTTTACCCTGTGGGGATATGTGGCAATACAGTTTATTTGAAAATCCACAAAGGTATGGTGATTACACAAAAGTATATAGGGCGGCTTTAGATTTTCCGTGTTGATTTTGTCTATTTTATAGCCCTGCACCTGACGGGGCATCAAAGCCTTTGATAAAAGATACATTACACCCGCCGCAAATTTTGTTTGCCGCTTGGGCATTTTAGATGTATCGTAATGCTTTATTTTTTTAGGGTAATTTACGTAATCCTTTATTTCTTCCATTCCGTCCTCCACCTGTTGTTTGTTACGGTAATTGTAACATAATAATCACTTTGAGGCAATAGTGTTGAGAAAATTTAATAATTTACCAAATTTGCCATATCCTGCGGCAAGGGTGATGTTATTTCAACTTCTTCTCCTGTTACGGGGTGGGTAAAGCGGCAATAACAGCAATGAAGCGCCTGATGTGAGATTTCGTCACATGGCGTACCGTACATTGTATCTCCCGTAAGAGGCGTGCCGAGAGATGAAAAATGGACTCTAATCTGATGTGTTCTGCCTGTTACAAGATGTATTCTCAAAAGTGTTCTGCCGTTACTGTGTGCTATTGCTTTCCACTCCGTTACGGCTCTTTCTCCTCTTTCGTCAACTGTACGCAGAGTGATTATGGGGTCGGGGCGGTATATGGGGCGGTCGATTATGCCCTCTCCCTCATAAAGCCCCTCGGAAACTGCCATATATTCCTTATAAATTTTGCCCGAAAGCCTTGCGGCGGTGTATTTGTTAAGAGCGCACACAACTATTCCCGATGTGCCCTTGTCAAGCCTGCCCACAGCACGGAAAACCGCCGATTTTCCCTGCTTTTGCAGATGGTATGACACAGCGTTGGCAAGAGTATCGCCCTGATGGTTGTGGGAGGGGTGTAAGGCAAGCCCCGCAGGCTTGTCAACAATGAGCAAATCATTGTCCTCATACAGAATTTTTAAATCAAACTCCAAAGGCTCTGCGATGCTGTTTTCGTCACTGTCCGAGGGTATATGCAGCCGCAGAATATCGCCTTTTTTCATAAAATCCACGGTGCGGATATGCTCTCCGTTTAAGGTTATGCCGTCGGGAACATTTTTAAGGTTACGGATAAGCCTTGCGGAGGCTTTTATCTCTGTTTTTAAAAAGGCAAGCACCTTTTTCCCGTCGTAATTCTCTTCAATTTTGTATTCAAGATAACGCTCCATACAAAATATACCTTTTCATCTGTATTTCTATTGAATTATACCACAAAACGAGTATAATATATAGAGAAATTTTTAAAGGAGGCACTTTTATGCAGCTTTTAATATTGATATTACACAGCCAGCGCCATATGGCAAAGGTTACGGCAGGTATGCTCGCCTCGGGTATTCACGGCGGCTCGCTTCTCGACTGCGAGGGAGTTTTGCAGGCGGTGGGGCGTGATTCCGTTGAACCCCCTCCCATATTCGGCTCACTTCGTCAATATCTTAATCCCGATAAAGGGGAAATGAACAAAATCCTGATTTCTGCCATTGAGGATTCACAGGTGGAAACGGTTAAAAAAATCGTGAACGATGTAACAGGCGGTCTTGACAAGGCGAACACGGGCATTTTAATGACCGTTCCGCTCCTTAATGTTGAGGGCTTGGCAAAATAAAAATCCGTTAAAAATCGGTGTGCATTTTTTGGGGTGAAAAGAAATGAACACATTATTATCATTGTCCTTGGGAATGGTTTTGGGGCTCCTGATGACAAGAATAATGAAAAAAATAAATCTGCCCAATGTTACGGGCTATCTTATTGCAGGGCTTATTGCAGGGCCTTACTGCTTAAAGATTTTTTCCGCAGGCGAATTAGACAATATGACGGTTGTCACCAATGCGGCGCTGGGCTTTATAGCCTTTTCCATAGGCGGCGAATTTAAGCTTTCCGCATTAAAGCAGTTGGGTGCAAAAATATTTGTTATTACTCTTTTTGAGGCTGTGGGAGCGTCGGTGCTTGTGTCAGCGGTGCTTTTGGCAATGGGTTACAATGCACCTCTTGCCCTTGTCTTAGGAGCAATAGCCAGTGCTACCGCGCCTGCCGCTACTCTTATGGTCGTTCGGCAATACAAAGCGTCGGGGCCTGTTACCTCCACTCTTTTGCCTGTTGTTGCCATAGACGACGCTGTTTGTCTTATGCTGTTTTCAATTCTTTCCTCTGTGGCAAAAACCATTGAGGCGGGAAACGGCTTTCAAGTTTACGCAACTATTATAAAGCCTCTCATTGAAATTGTACTTTCCCTTGTAATCGGCTTTGCCGTGGGAATTGTGCTTTCATTATGTTCAAAATTCTTCAAATCGAGAGCAAACAGAATTTCCCTTGTTGTAACAGCCGTGTTTTTAGGCGTAGGTCTTTCGGAGCTTATGGGACTTTCGTCTCTTTTGTTTTGTATGGCAATCGGTGCGGCGCTGGCAAATTTCAGCCCTGTTTCGGACGCTGTGCTTGAAGGAACCGACCGCTGGACTCCTCCCCTGTTTATGCTGTTTTTCGTAATATCGGGTGCGCAGTTCAATTTTTCAATTCTGCCGCAGGTAGGGCTTGTGGGCATTGCTTATATCCTGCTGCGTTCCTTAGGTAAATATTTCGGCGCAATGGCAGGGTGCGCAATAGTAAAAACGGAAAAAACCGTTCAGAAATATCTGGGCATAACGCTTTTGCCTCAGGCAGGCGTGGCAATAGGTATGGCTCAGCTCTCACTGACCGTTGTTCCCGAATACGGAGAGCAGATAAGAGCCGTTGTTTTGTGCGCAACGCTTATATATGAGCTTGTAGGCCCTCTGCTCACAAAGGCTGCGCTTACAAAAGCGGGAGAAATCAGTAAAGGAAAATAAAAATGATATCTTCATACGATTTCAAATATAAAGGTCTTATGAAAAGCGCAATGGAATCTATTCCGTTGGGAAACGGCGATTTGGGCGCAAATCTTTGGGCAAGCGGGAATGAAATCAATATTCTGCTTTCAAAAACAGACGCGTTCAGCCGATTGCACAGACTTTTAAAAACGGGTTATATCAAACTGCGCTTTCAGGATGGAGTGCTTAATAAGAATTTAGACTTTCATCTTGCCCTTGAAGAGGGAATTCTCAAAATAAGCAATGAAAATATCCGTGCGGAGATTTATGCCGACGCTTTTGAGCCTGTTTACATAATGGAAATTGAGGGCAAAGGCGTTTCGGGAATGACTCTTGAAGTAATCAATTACCGAAGCCACAGAGAAAAAATTGCCCATAACGACCGAAGCAACTATCAGTTAAACTGCGAAAGCAATGAGGATACGGGATTTGACTGCACTGAGGACGCAGATGTTATGTTTTCGGAGGGCGACGGCACCTTGGGGCAAATGCACCAAAACAGCACCTCGCTTTATGAATTCAGCCTTTCCCATCAGCATCTTGAAAATTATCCCGAAAAACACGATTTTCTTACAGGTCTTACCTTCGGCTTTCTCGCAAAGTCAGATGAAATGATAACGAGGGGACACACTCTCACGGTTAAAGACGGAGCAGAAAGGGTTACTGTTGCCATACATTCCCTTACCTTAGCGTTTTATTACTTTTTACATCTGTATGCTGAGGGGCTCATACCCTTGTATCTTGAAAATGTTTTTGAAAAATAGCTCATATCGTTAAATCCGCAGGAAAGTGCGATTTCGGTAATTGAGCTATCCGTCATTAAAAGCTTTTCTCCTGCCGATTCAATTCGGTAATAGTTTAAATATTCAATGGGCGTTTTGCCTGTCATGGCAGAGAAGGCACGGCAAAAATACCGCGGGGACATTCCTGCCACCTTTGCCATCTCATCAAGAGTTATGGTTTCGTAATAATTGCTTCTGATGAAGGTGAGAACATTTTTAAGCTTATTTATTTTAACCCTGTCACGGCTTATGTTCTCAGGTGGCTTTTTTAAACAAATCATTTTTCCCATAAGCTGCCACATAAGCCCTACCGTTGTCCACTCATAGCCGTGCTGTTCCGTTTCCATACACTCAAAAATTTTATCCGCCAACACGGAACAATCACTGCCCTTTTTAAAAACGGAGGTATATCCGTTTCGGTCAGCCAAAAACTCCGCCGCAGAGCGTGAGCAGACGGGGGTATCGTGCAAAAGTGTACCCAAATCAAAAACCACACATTCATATATACAGTTATCAGGAGTTCCGCCGTGGACTACTCCGTCGCCAATCCAGGCGCAGTCCCCTGATTCCAAAACGGTGGTAACGCCGTCAAGAGACAGAGAAAATGTACCCTGCTGAACAAGAATAAGCTCGTATTCAAGATGCCAATGCAGAGGCATATGATACCGAGGAGAAGATTTATCAACATAATATAGCTCAATGGGGAAATCAAAGGTTCCCCTTTTTTTGTTTTCATAAAGCTCGCTGTAATCCAAAAAATCACCTTCAAGTGAATATTGTCATAGTTTTGGCGCATAATCCGCCAAGCAGATTGTTTGTAATTATAATATAATACAATTAAAGTATTGTCAATAATAGGAGGTAAAACAATGCAGAACATTGATGTAATCAAAGAACAGATTTGCGATGTGTGCCATAAAATGTGGCAATTGGGCTGGGTTGCCGCCAACGACGGCAATGTAAGCGTCCGCCTTGAAGACGGCAGAATACTTGCCACTCCCACAGGCATGAGCAAATCGTTCATAACGCCTGAAAAACTGGTTTTGCTCGACAAAGAGGGAAATGTGCTTGAAGCCGCCGACGGTCTTCGTCCGTCAAGCGAAATTAAAATGCATCTGCGCTGTTATGACAAGCGGGACGATGTAATGAGCGTTATTCACGCACATCCGCCGGGAGCAACAGGCTTTGCCGTGGCTCACAAGGCAATGGATATGTATAATATGATTGAAGATGTTGCCGTTATCGGCGCCGTTCCGCTGACGCCCTACGGTACACCCTCTACTATCGAAGTTCCCAACGCCATTGAGCCGTATTTGGAGGAGCACGATGTAATGCTTCTTGAAAACCACGGTGCGCTGGCGGTTGGCAGCGATGTAATCACCGCTTTTTACCGAATGGAAAGCCTTGAACTTTGGGCAAAAATTACAATCAACGCAGTAATTTTAGGCGGAAGCCACGACATCAGCCGTGAGAACATTCAAAAGCTTATTGATTTGAGGGGATATTACAGAGTAACGGGTAGGCACCCCGGCTACAAGCTGTTTAACCCCGACGATGAGATTTTGCATAAAAAGGACTGAGGAGGAAGATTATGCTTAAAGGTGTTCCCTCAATAATTTCCCCCGAGCTTTTAAAGGCTCTTGCACAAATGGGCCACGGCGATGAGTTGGTTATTGCCGACGGTAATTTCCCCTGCCACAGCGTAGGTAAAAATTCCATAGTTATCCGTGCGGACGGCCACGGCGTACCCGAAATTCTTGACGCTGTTTTACAGCTTATCCCTTTGGATACATATACCGAAAAGCCTGTTGCGCTGATGGAGATTGTCCCCGGTGATGATTGCCCCACGCCGCCTATTTGGTCGGAGTATGAAAAAATACTCAACAAATATGAGCCCACGCATCACGATATTGATTTTACCGAGCGCTTTGCCTTTTACGAGCGTGCAAAGGACGCATATCTTATAATCGCAACGGGCGAAAAGGCAATTTATGCCAACATATTGCTTAAAAAAGGTGTGGTAAAATGAAAACCGTACTTGCATTCGATTTCGGCGCGTCAAGCGGCAGAGCAATAAAGGCGCATTTTGACGGTGAGAAAATCTCTTATGAGGAAATTCACCGCTTTGATAATATTCCCGTAACCGTTGACGGCTTGGTTTGTCATGATATAGAAATGATTATGGGAGAAATCAAAAAAGCCATTGAAAAAGCAGGTAAAATCGATTCCCTCGCCTTTGATACATGGGGCGTTGATTACGGCTTGATTGACGAAAACGGCGAGCTTTTGCATTTGCCTGTTCATTACAGAGACCCGAGAACGGAAAACGCCGTTGAAAAGGCAAAAGAAAAAATCAGCCTTGACGCTCTTTACAAAGCAACGGGAAATCAGATAATGGGTATCAACACCCTGTTTCAACTTACTGTTGACGAAAACCTCGCCAATGCCCACAAGCTTTTGTTTATGCCCGACCTTTTTGCGTGGATGCTCACAAAAAACAAGGTTTGTGAAATGACAATTGCCTCCACCTCACAAATGCTCAATCCCGTTACAAAAACTTGGGACGAGAGCGTTTTAAAGGCTTTCGGAATAAGCAAAAACCTTTTTCCACAGATTACCGACAGCGCAACTGTTAACGGTGAGTACGAAGGTATTAAGGTTATTTCCGTTGCAGGGCACGATACACAGTGCGCCGTTGCGGCGATGCCCTGTGTCAGCGAAAATTCCGCTTTTCTATCCTGCGGCACATGGTCCCTTATCGGCTGTGAGTTAGATGAGCCTGTTCTCACCGCAGAGAGCAATAAAAACGAGCTTTCCAATGAAATAGGCTCAAACGGCAAGGTGAATTATCTTAAAAATATCAGCGGCTTGTGGCTTATTCAGGAGACAAAGCGTGATTTGGCAAAGAAAGGTCAGAAATATTCATATAACGACCTGGAAATGCTGGCAAGAGCTTCAAAGCCCTTTAAATGCTTTATCGACCCCGACGCTCCCATGCTTTCCGCACACGGAGATTTGCCTGCAAAAATCAAAGCCTACTGTGAAAAAACAGGTCAGGAAGTCCCCGAAACTGTTGGTGAAACGGTACGCTGTATTTATGAAAGCCTTGCTCTTAAATACCGTTATGCCCTGAACCAGATTTCAGAGTGCACAGGTAAGAAATTTGATTCTCTCAATATTCTTGGCGGCGGCACAAAGGACGGTTTCCTTTGCGAAATGACTGCAAACAGCATTGATATGCCTGTTACGGCAGGACCTATTGAGGCGACGGCGCTGGGCAACATTATTTTGCAGTTAAAGGCTCTTGGCGAAATAAAGACTGTCGGTGAGGGCAGAAAAATTATTGCAAAGACCGAAAACACAAAAAAATATGCTCCCGTTCACACTCCCGAGTGGGACGAGGCATATGAAAGATATGTTAAAATTATTACAAAATAGGGAGGAAAATTTATGTTATATCCTAAAATAGGTATAAGACCTGTAATCGACGGCCGCTGGGGAGGCGTCCGTGAAAGCCTTGAAAATCAGACTATGGGAATGGCAAAATCTGCGGCAAAGCTTATTGAAAGCACATTAAAATATCCCGACGGTACGCCCGTTCAGTGCGTAATCAGCAACACAACCATAGGCGGCGGCGCAGAAGCGGCAAAATGTGCTGAGCAGTTTGCGGCTGAAAATGTTGTTGCAACTCTTACCGTTACACCCTGCTGGTGCTACGGCTCAGAAACCTTCGATATGGACCCCAACACAATTAAGGCTGTTTGGGGCTTTAACGGCACGGAGCGTCCCGGCGCTGTTTATCTTGCGGCTGTTATGGCGGCATACGCTCAAAAAGGACTTCCTGCATTCTCAATTTACGGCCACGATGTTCAGGATATGACCGATACGGAAATTCCCGATGATGTGGCTGAAAAAATAATCCGTTTTGCCCGCGGCGCTGTTTGCGTTGGCTGGATGAAGAACAAGTCATATGTAAACCTTGGCGCAATCGCCATGGGTATTGCAGGAAGCTACTGCAATGCTGAAATGTTCCAAAATTATTTCGGTATCCGTGCCGAATGGGTGGATATGATTGAAATTGTCCGCCGAATTGAGCTTGGTATCTATGATAACGATGAATATGAAAAAGCATTAAAGTGGATTAAGGAAAACTGCAAGGAAGGCTTTGACTGCAACGCAGGCAAAAATCTTCCCGAGATTATCCGCAAGTCAAAGGTTGTTCCCGCCGACAAGGATTGGGAGTTCATTGCAAAAATGACAATCGTTGTCCGTGATATTCTTTACGGCAACAAAAAGCTTGACGATTTGGGCTGGCACGAGGAGGCTCTCGGCAAAAATGCCGTTGCAGGCGGTTTCCAGGGACAGCGTCAGTGGACAGACTGGCTTCCTAATGCCGACTTTACCGAGGCTATTATGGCTTCTACCTTTGACTGGAACGGCAAAAAGGCTCCCACACCCTTTGCAACGGAGAACGATACACTCAACGGCGTTGCAATGATGCTGGGTACTCTTGTTACGGGTACAGCCCCCTGTTTCCACGATGTGCGTACATATTGGAGCCCTGAGGCTTGCGAAAGAGTAACAGGCAAAAAGCCTGAGGGCGTTGCCGCAAACGGCTTTATCCACCTTATTAACTCAGGCGCAACTGCTCTTGACGGAAGCGGCGCTTCAAAGAACGACAAGGGCGAGGGCTGCATGAAGCCCTATTGGGAAATGACCGATGCAGATGTTAAGGCATGCCTTGAAGCAACCGATTGGTGCAGAGCCAATTACGAGTATTTCAGAGGCGGCGGATTTTCAAGCCATTTCCGTTGCAGAGCGGAAATGCCCGTTACAATGCTCCGCGTAAATGTTGTTGACGGTATAGGTCCTGTGCTTCAAATTGCAGAGGGATACACAGCAAATCTTCCCGACGACATCCACACAACCATTGATAAGCGCACAGACCCCACTTGGCCCACAACATGGTTTGCACCCAGACTCACAGGCAAGGGCGCATTTAAAGATGTTTACAGCGTTATGGCAAATTGGGGCGCTAACCACGGCGTAACGGTTTACGGCCATGTAGGTGCAGACCTTATAACGCTGGCTTCAATGCTTCGTATCCCCGTTAATATGCACAATGTTGACGAAAATAAGATTTTCCGTCCCCACGCATGGTCGGCTTTCGGAACAGAGGATTTGGAATCCGCCGATTACCGTGCCTGCGCAGAATACGGCCCGCTTTATAAGTAATTAAAAAGCGAATCCACACATTATGGCGGTGGCGCGGGTGTCCGGTGGACACCTCTGCGAATGAAATGAGCAGAAGCGCTGTCTGAGCCGACAGGCGAGTAATGCTTGCCCCCGCCCTAATGTTGGATATGATTTCACGGCACCATTGTAGGGGCTGGCGACCTCGACAGCCCGCAAAAATTTCGTAAAATTAACGGTGCGCCGGGGTCGTCGCACCCTACAATGTCGTAATTGATTTGTGTTGAAATTCACGGGACGATGTGGGCATCGTCCCCTACAATGCAAAAAATTATCGGCATAATTGTAATTTAATAAAAAATTAACGGCGAGGAAACCCTCGCCGTGTTTTTTTATCATTTGAAAATTTAATATGCCTTGCCCCAATAGAGCATTTTTGTTGCAGGCTTGCCGCAGCAAACGCATTTATCCGTAATCTGCTCCTGCTCAAAGGGAATACAGCGTGAGGAAACTCCCGCCTTGTCTTTAAGTGCGTCCTCACACTCACGGTCGCCGCACCACATAGCCTTTATAAAGCCGGGCTTATTATCGGCAATGTCGCACATCTCGTCAAGATTATGAGCCGTAAAGGTCATATTCTCACGGCGTGTGAGCGCGGAATTATAAAGTCCCTGATGTACTGCTTCCAGCAATTCGGGAATTTTAGTTTCAAGCTCGTCAAGAGATACAAAGTATTTCTCTCTTGTATCTCGGCGAACAACTACGCACTGGTTTTTCTCAATATCCTTGGGGCCGATTTCCAAACGAAGGGGCACGCCCTTCATTTCGTACTCGGCATATTTCCAGCCGGGGGTGTTGTCGGTCAAATCAATCTTTGCACGGGCGATTTTTGAAATATTCTCATAAATCTCTTGTGCTTTTTCCTTTACGCCCTCTTTATGAGCGGCAACAGGAATAACAACGACCTGTATGGGAGCGATTTTCGGGGGAAGAACAAGTCCGTTATCGTCACCGTGAGTCATAATTATTGCACCGATAAGGCGTGTTGTACAGCCCCACGAGGTTTGGAACGGATGCTTTAACTTATTATCTCTATCCTGGAACTGAATACCGAAAGCCTTGGCAAAGCCGTCGCCGAAATAATGGCTTGTGCCTGACTGCAACGCTTTACCGTCGTGCATTAAAGCCTCGATAGTATATGTATCCTCTGCGCCTGCAAAACGCTCTTTTTCGGTTTTAACGCCCTTAACAACGGGCATTGCAAGATAATTTTCACAGAAATCCGCATACACATTCAGCATTTTGATTGTTTCTTCCTGTGCCTCTTCTGCGGTGGCGTGGATTGTGTGCCCCTCCTGCCAGAGGAATTCTCTTGTACGCAGGAAAGGTCTTGTGGTCTTTTCCCAACGGACAACGGATACCCATTGATTATAAAGCTTGGGCAGGTCGCGATAGGAATGAACTATATTTGCATAATGCTCGCAGAAAAGAGTCTCGGAGGTAGGTCGAACGCAAAGACGCTCCTCAAGCTTTTCGCTGCCTCCGTGAGTTACCCACGCAACCTCGGGAGCAAAGCCCTCAACATGGTCCTTTTCCTTATTGAGAAGGCTTTCGGGAATGAACATTGGCATACAAACATTTTCATGCCCCGTTGCCTTAAACATTCCGTCAAGAGTTTTCTGGATGTTTTCCCAAATAGCATAGCCGTAAGGCCGTATTACCATACAGCCCTTTACGCTTGTGTATTCAACAAGCTCTGCTTTTTTCACCACATCGGTGTACCATTTGGCAAAATCCTCATCCATTGAGGTTATTTCCTCAACCATCTTTTTTTGTTCAGCCATTTTTATCCCTCTAACTTAAAAATTACAGGGACAGCGTATGTGTCCCTGCCATAAAAATCATATCCGCCGAAAACGGTTTATCAGTGTTCTTCAATAAACTTAACAATATCGGCAACAGTCTTAATATTTTCAAGATCCTCATCGGAAATTTCCATATCGAACTCATCCTCAAAGGTCATAACAAGATCTGCAAGATCAATACTGTCTGCGCCCAAATCTTCAAGAAGCACGGAATCCATTGTAACATCTTCCTCTTCAAGCTCCAGCTGGTCACAGATTATATCACGGATTTTCTCAAAAACCATCGTAACACCTCCCTAAATAATTGTCCACTCATATACTAATTATTTTTCCCTGTTTTGTCAACACCTTTATGGGATTTTTATAAAATCTTTGAGCGCTGTAAAGTCAATATCCTTTACATCTTTGACAATTTCGTAAAAATTTCTGCATATTTCGACACATCCGCCCGCCGTATCGCTTTCCGCATTAAAGGGCATTACGGGGTCATGAACCGAAAGACGAAGTAAAAACCAACCCTTCCGCTTTTCATCGTCAAAAGACACTCTGACACCCTCGTAATTGTCGGGGGCAAGGTGCATTTCACTGCTGTTTTCGGCGATTACCTTTATTTTTTCAATGAGTTCTTCACCGATTTCTCTGAAATTAGCGGAAGAAATATTAAATCTCAATTCTTTTTCCTCAACGGGCTTTTTAAGGTCTTTAATGCAGTCGCCTATTTTTTTGCCCTCTTTACGAAGAACCGCCGCCTTAATAATAATTTTTGTAATGAGGTATGCACCGTCGTCAAGATAATAGTTTTCTTTAAATGCGGCATGTCCCGAGGTTTCAATGGCAAGGGGCGTGTTTTCACCTGAATTTGTGCGGCGCACCGCCTCGTCAATTACATTTTTATACCCTCTTTTAAAGCGGATATGGCGTCCGCCCAAGGTGTTTTCAATGAAATCGTGAAGACCGTCGCTTGTAACGGAATCTGTAACAACCGTACCGCCCCTGTTGTTTTCAAGAGCGATAACAGACGCCAGCGCCACTATGGAGTTACGGTTAATTTCGTCGCCTTTTTCATCAACGCAGGAGGCACGGTCAACATCCGTATCAAAAATCACGCCTAAATCACAGCCGTTTTCCACGGTTGCCCGTCTTATAAATTCCATTGCCGTTTTATTTTCGGGATTTGGTATGTGATTGGGGAACATTCCGTCAATCTCCAAAAACTGACTCGCGGAAACATCTGCGCCCAAGGGAGCGAGCACCTTTTCAGCATAAAATCCACCTACGCCGTTGCCTGCATCCACGGCAAATTTAAAGCCTTGGAGGGGTTTATCGTAATTTTCAGCCCCAACCTCTCTTTTTATCATATTGCGAAGTATTTCGGAATACTCGGAAATATAGTCGATTTCCGTTATACTGACCTTTTGATTTTTAGATCTTTCCTCCGCATTTTCGGCGGCGGTGAGAATTTCTGTCAATTCTCCCCCCGAAAGTCCGCCGTCACGGGTAAAGAATTTAAGTCCGTTGCGGTCATAGGGGTGATGGCTTGCCGTTATCTGCACAGCGCCGTCACAGCCCCTCGTAACGGTGGTCATAAACATTGCGGGAGTTGAGCAGTATGAGCAGTAAAGCACTTTTACACCCATATTAACAAGTGTTTCTGTTACGGCGTCTTTTATTCGCATTGCGGAAATTCTTGAATCGTGACCTACCGAAACGGTGAGGCCCTTACACTCTTTTCCTGTCTTTTTTGAAAGAAAATCAATAAATGCTCCGCTGATTGCGGAAACTACATCATCGGTCAGCTCGTATTCGGGGTGTTCCGAGGTTGACACCGCCGTTCCCCGTACATCTGTCCCGCTTTTTAAGTGTGTAAGCTTCATTATATCAACCCTCTTTTATTAAGTTCTTCTGCCGCTAGCATTATGCCGATTTTTCCGCTGTGAAAATTAAGCCCGCCCTGCATCCAAACGGCAAAGGGCTCTCTGAGCGGTGCGTCAGCCGAAAGTTCGATTGACGAACCGGAGGTAAATGCCCCTGCCGACATAATCACCTGACTGTCATAGCCCGGCATATCCCACGGCTCGGGAGTAACATATGAATCAACGGGAGCTCCTTTTTGAAGTCCCTGACAAAAGGCTATGAGATTTTCCGCCTTTTCAAGGCAGATTGCCTGAATAATATCGTGGCGTGTTTCGTCGGTTTCGGGAGTGACCTTAAATCCCAATTCAGAAAAAAGTGACGCCGCAAAAGCCGCTGTTTTAAGCGCCTCGCCCACTATATGGGGAGCGTTGAAAAGTCCCATAAACAGATTTCTGTTCTGCCCCAAGGTTGAGCCCAATTCTGTTCCCAAACCGGGGGTAGTAAGACGATAGCCGCAAAGTTCCACTAAATCCGCTCTGCCTGCTATGTAGCCGCCTGACGGTGCAATGCCGCCGCCGGGATTTTTTATAAGGGAGCCTGCCATTAAATCGGCGCCCACATCACAGGGCTCTTTTTTCTCGGTAAATTCACCGTAGCAGTTATCCACCATAACAATTGCACGGCTGTTTACCCTGTGAACAATCTCGCAAACTTTTTCTATCTCGTCAATAGAAATTGTATGACGTAAAGAATAACCGCGGGAGCGCTGAATATATACCATTCTCACATCTTTTTCAGCCGCCGCTGTTTCAATCGCCGCAAAATCAAGCTCGTCTTTATCGGTCATATCCACCTGACCGTATTTCACACCGAAATCCGCCAAAGTGCCCTGACCTGAGTTTTTGCCGCCGATACCGATTACCGGGTGAATTGTGTCATAGGGAGCACCTGTAACGCACAGCATTTTATCCCTCGGACGCAAAATTCCGTAAAGACAAACGGCAAGGGTATGTGTTCCGCAGGCAAGAGCTCCTGCACGGATAATTGCGCTCTCTGCCCCGAAAATATCGGCGGTGAGGCGGTCAAGCTTATCCCTGCCTTTGTCGCTGTAACCGTAGCCCGTTGTGGTGTTAAAATCCGTTTCGTCAACACGGTTTTTTATAAAGGCAGAAAGCACCTTTTGCTGATTGTATTCCGTTATTTCGTCAATGCCCCCAAAGGCTTTTTCCGCCTTTTTAAGAGCAATATGGGAAAGAGTTTTTACTCTTTCGCTGATTTCAAAAAATTCAAGCATACTGTTTATCCTTTGCTTTTGTATTCATATATTTCCATGGCTTTTTTAAAGCCTATATTTTCGTAAAATTTAAGATTATGTTCTTCGCATACAAGATATACATTTTCACAGGGGGAAATCATTAGAAGATTTTTAACTATCGCAGTTCCGTTACCCCGATTTCTATATTCACGCTTTGTGAAAACATCTGAAATTACTGCCGTTTCTTCATTAAAAGAAATAAACCCACCGCTTATAATTTCGCCGTTTTCTTCGATTAACGCGCCCTCACAGCGGCCTTTAAGATTAAGATACATCTTGTGTGATATATCCTCGGCGTAATCGGGCAAAAGTTCCCCATTCAGCCCTTTTATTTCTCCGAAACGGGTATATTTTACGCCTTTTCCTTGTGAATGTGGCTGTGTTGAAATGTGCAATAGATATTTTTTGTCTATTTGTGAAAAGGGCAATTTATCGGGAGAAATCACTATGCCGTTTATTATAACTGAAAGTTCCTCATAATCTGTGCTTTCATTAGAGAAAAGCAAAGTTTTACCCTCTTGGCACACCGATAAAACCGCTGTTATACTGCCCTTTTCATCATACTGTACCCACAGGTTGCCACAATTCACATCATTTTCAAGAAAGCATTGGGTGTACGACAAAAAGACAGCCGTTCTCTCTTTCCCCAAATAGTCAAAAATTAACTTATCAACACACTCCGCGGCTTTAACCATTGGCAAATTCCTCAAGGAGTGCTTTTGTCAGTCTTTCCACGCTCTCCATATCCTTAACTGCGCCCACAGAGGAGGCAGAATGAATATAACGGCAGGGAAGAGAAACAGCAATAGTTTTAATTCCCCCTGATGCCTTGTGTATTGCGGAGGCGTCATTTCCGCCTGCCACAACGGTTTTAGTCTGGCAGGGAATGCCCTTCTTTTCAGCAATTTCAAAGGCTTTTTTATACAAATCCTTATTATAAATCGTACCTCTGTCCATAAAGGAAACAACTGCGCCGCCGCATACCTTGCAAACCTTTTTTCGGTCAGGTGTATCGGGAATATCGGAGGCTGTTGTGGTCTCAACTACTATGGCGTAATCGGGATTAACCGTATATGCGCTGACGGCGGCTCCTCTTGTACCGATTTCCTCCTGAACGGTGAAAACGCATGTATAGTCAATTTCTGACTTTTCCTGCAACATCTCCAAAAGCACGGCACAGCCTAAACGGTCGTCAAGTGCTTTTGATTTTATTAAACCGTCGCCGAAACGGACAAAATCAGATTTAAAATAGCCGAAATCACCGAGAGCAATTTTCTTTTCTGCCTCTTCACGACTCGAAAAACCGAAATCCGCTGAAATATCGGTAATTTTCGGGATTGTTTTGCCCTCGTCGCCCTCACACTGATGAATTGCTTTACCCCCTGCAACGCCGTTACAGCCGTTTACGGTAATTCTTTTCCCGAAAAGCGCCGAATCCTCTATTCCGCCCACGGGAGCAAGGCAAATATATCCCTCATCGGTGATATATGTTACGATAAAGCCCACCTCGTCCATATGGGCGAAAAGCGCAACATGGTTTTTAGGCTTTCTTTCACCTTTTTTATTTACTATCAGGTTGCCGAGAGCGTCAATTATATATGTGCAATCTTCGGGGAGCATGGATATTATCATATCCCTGACGCTTTTTTCATCACCCGATGTACCGTTGCACATACAAAGTTTTTCAAGCAGGTTCATTTTCATTCCGTTCACACCCTTTCAAGAAAACGTGCAATAAGCTTTGCGCAGTTTTCAATATCACGCACGTCTGCCGTTTCAACAGGAGTGTGCATATATTTTTGCGGCAGTGAAACAAGGGCTGAGGGTACTCCGCCCCGTGATACGGTTATGTGGTCGGCATTTGTGCCTGTTCTGCCGTTCATTATCTCTTTTTGATAAGGAATACCATTTGCTTCTGCAATTTTCACAAGCAATTCCGACAGGTCACGGTCCAGAATGGGAGAAAAGCCAATCATGGGACCTTTTCCCATTTTTCCGCACTCACGGATATTTGAATCGGGAGTGTGAGCAAAGCTTACATCAACCGCCAGGGATAAATCCGCCCCTGCATTAAATGCGGCGCAGGTCGCCCCTGCTCCACCTGTTTCCTCCTGTGCGGACAAAACAAGTGTAATTTTATTCTCGGTTTTTGTGTATTCAATAGCTTTTAAAAGCACCGCAACGCCGCCTCTGTCGTCAATGTACGGTGAAGAGACTGCATTTTCGCCCATTTCATAAAAGCAGGGCTTAAAGCTGACCTTATCGCCCAAAGCAACAACCTTTTCCGCTTGTTCTTTCGTCATGCCTATATCTGCAACGCATGTTCCGTCCTTTGAAACACGGCTTTCCCCCTCTGAAAGATGGGGAGGAACGGTGCAGACAACGCCGAAAATATCTTCTTTGCCGTGAATAATAAGCTCTGCGCCCTCAACGGTACGCATATCAACGCCGCCGACCTTGGTCAGACGAAGAAAGCCGTCATCTTCAATAGCTGTTACAACAAAGCCTATTGTATCAAGGTGTGCGTCAAGCAAAATGTGCTTTCCTGCGCCGTCACGCTCAATAATAATACTGCCCGTACCGTCACAGGACACGCTTCCGTATTGTGAAAAAAGCTCCTTTAAGCTTTCAAAGGAGCTTCTCTCCTCCCCCGCAACACCTGCAGGTGAGGTTAATTTTTGTAAAAGTAATTTGGTTTCCAAATAAATCACCCTTATACCTGAACACTCAAAAATTTTCAAGTGTGCGTGCAGTTTGCGTTTTGGGTACGGCGAAGTGTATGAAGATACACGAGTTGCCGTGCCCAAGGCGTAAAATGTGCGTGCAATTGGAAATTTTCTTGATTAGATTTCAACGCCGCCTACGGGACGAATCATCAATACATAGCAAGAACCGTCACCGAACACGCTTTCCATTGCGTTTTTATAGTCGCTCAAAAGCTCTTCGGGCACAAATGCCTGAATTGTACCTGCAAAGCCGCCGCCGTGAACACGCCAAGCGCCCTTGCCAGAAAGAATGCTCTCGCTGATTGCCAGCGCCAACGATACAGGCTGAACAGAGGGCTGTTTGGTTGAAAATACATTCTGATTATACATATATGAAGAAGCGCCGCTTTCAAGTATGTATTCCTTAAAGGCTTCAAAATCGCCTTTTTTAAGTGCGTCAACCTCATCTAAAACTCTTGCGTTATCAGCGAAGAAATGGATTGCACGGAGAACTGCTCTGTCGCCCAATTTCTCACGGATTGCGGGGATGTTTTTCTTAAATTCAGCCTCGTCCACCTCACGGAGCACCTTTTTGCCGAAAAACTCTGCTACCGACTCCATCTCTCTGCGGATTGCCGCATAATCATCGGTCAAATCGGAATGGCTTCCCTTTGTATCTACGATGCAAAGCGCATGACCGCAGGAAGCAAAGTCAAATTTAACCTCATTGATTACGGGCTCGGCAGGGTCGTTAAAATCAATGGTAACAAATCCGCCTACGGAGCACGCCATCTGGTCCATAAGACCGCAGGGCTTATCAAAATATACATTTTCCGCATACTGCGCAATTTTTGCGATTGTTACGGAGTCAACCTTTCCGTCGTTATAAAGGTAGTTGAGCATTGTTCCGACAAGCACCTCGTAAGCCGCGGAAGAGGAAAGTCCCGAGCCTGAAAGCACGCTGGACATTGTTGCGGCGTCAAAACCGCCGATTTCGTAACCGTACTTTTTAAAGCCTGCGCACATACCTCTTACAAGAGCAGGCGAATGGCCCTTTTCATCTTCCTTTATTTCAAGGTCGGTAATATCGCACACATCCATATCATAGCCTCTTGACTTAACACGGACTATGTTCTCATCATTTTTTGCGGCAACTGCAATAGCGTCCAGGTTAATTCCCGCCGCCAGCACTCTGCCATGGTTATGGTCGGTATGGTTGCCGCCCACCTCTGTTCTGCCGGGAGCAGAGAAAAGTCTTGCGTCTCTGTCCTCACCGAATAACTTTGCAAAATCATCGGCAAGGCTTACATATCGCTCATGCTGTGCTTTTACAGCTTCATCTGTAACATACACTCTCTTAAAGCGGCTGTCGTATGCACCGCTTTTAATTTCATTCTTCAACAGGCTGATTTTTGCCATTTTGACTGTCCCCTTTTCTTTTTTCTAATACTATGTTTACGACCAAAGTCGAAATTCCGGAAATAATAAGAAGTCCCACAATAGGTCCCATAAATTTCCATGTGAACGGCTGAGAAATGTTACCGCCCATCACGCTGTATGTCCAAATTTTCGGGAAAAATCCTATTACGGATGCAAGTAAAAAGCGACCTATCGGAAATTCCATTCCGCCGTAAATTTTACTTACCATATTCACGGGAATTGACGGAATCAGACGGAGCGCCACAAGCACACCAAGCTTTGCGGGACCCGCCTTCAACATCATTTCACGCACGTTATCGTATTTTTTTAGGTTTTTCATTGCCGTTCCGCCGCCGAATTTTTTGCCCCAATAATATTTTATAATAAGAACAAGGCAAAAACCCGCAACATTTATTATAATGGCGTTAACGCGGCTGAACATAACGCCTGTCATCATAAAAATGAAGGGAAACGGAATGGGAATTATGTTTTTCAACGCGAACACGCACATAATTGCAATTACAATGAGCCATTTATTGGGCAGGCTTTGAATAAGCTCCTGCATTTCGTTAAGCGCTTTTAAGAAATCGGCCCATCCGCCCTCTGCAACGGCGGTACTCATAAAAAAGGTTATAACAGCAAGCACTACCGCCGCCGCAAACAATCCTATTGAGCTTAAATTCAAAGCGCCTTTTCGGTCAAGATTGTGTTTTTCCATTTAATCACCGCTTTTATATCCCCTTAGCCGAGCCGAAAAAATATTCTCTAAAACAGAAATTGGATTTGTCGGCTTTGCTAAATTTACCCACACACCTTAATTTTATATTATTTATCTCAAAAGGTCAATATTTTATTGTTATATTATTTCATTTTGTGATACAATAATACAGTATTATATATAAAGGCAGTGATTAAATTGAAAATAGTTGTTCTTGATTCATATGCGTTAAATCCCGGCGACTTATCCTGGGACTGGCTCAAAGCCTTGGGAGAGTGTGAGATTTACGACAGAACTCCGGCCGATAAAATTCTCAGCCGATGCACGGGCGCGGAAATTATACTTACAAACAAAACTCCCCTCACAAGAGAAACGCTTACAAAGCTACACGGTCTTAAATACATAGCCTTGCTTTCCACCGGCTACAATATTGTAGACTGTGCATGTGCAAGGGAATTGGGCGTACCCGTTTCAAACATTCCCGCCTATTCCACAAACGCGGTAGCACAGCTCACCTTTTCCCTGATACTTGAAATAACAAACGCGACAGGGCTGCACAGCGAAAGCGTGAGAGCGGGTGAATGGAGCAGTTGTCCCGATTTTTGCTATTGGAAAACATCCCTTACGGAGCTTTGCGGAAAAACCATAGGCATTGTGGGCTTCGGTCAGATAGGTCAGGCGGTTGCCGATATTGCCGAGGCGTTCAAAATGAACATCGTTGCGGTTTCGGGTCACGAAACAGACCAAACTCACCGCAAAAGCTTTAAGTGGACCGATATGGACACGCTTGCGAGAACAAGCGATATAATTACATTTCACTGTCCGCTGACCGAGAAAACAGAAAATCTTGTGAATGAAGATTTTATTTCAAAGTGCAAAGAAGGGGCAATAATCATAAACACCTCACGCGGTCCCGTTGTCAACGATAAGGCGTTGGCGAACGCTCTTAACAGCGGAAAACTCCGCGGAGCAGGTCTTGATGTGTTAAGCGTTGAACCGCCGCGGGAGGACAATCCACTGCTCAGCGCAAAGAATTGTATAATAACTCCTCATATTGCCTGGGCGGCCTTTGAAACAAGAGAAAGGCTTATGAATATACTGTGTGAAAATCTTACGGCATATTTTAACGGCACGCCGCAAAATGTGGTAAACTGAATATAAAATAAACAATCCCGCCGCCTTCACTCAGAGAACGGTGGGATTTCATTTTGCTTATAAAAAAGAAAAAACCGACTTCCTGTCGGTTAATTTCTTGTTTGAGACTCCGTTTACCGCCGGATCTCAAAATAGGAGTAGATTGTTCAAGATCTATCAGACTGTTCACAAACAAATACGGAGCATTGGGTAAGATGCCCTGCAAGTGATTGCGGATACAATCTGTTTGCATATTTAAGATAACATAGGAGTTTGTCAAAGTTCACACGAAAATATGAACAAATTGTTAACATTTTGTGTTTTTCTGCTTTTTTTACGGATTTGAGCGTAATATTCTTAAAATTTCCACTATTCGGATTAAAGGGGAATTATGTTTTTCCACTGTTTTTTAAATAATTGTTGACAGTTTAATTTTAATAATGTATAATACACAATGTATCCCAGTGTAAAGGGAGGGATTTTTAATGAGTCAGGTAAAAGTTAAAGAGAACGAGTCCTTGGAAAGTGCTCTCAGAAGATTTAAAAGACAGACTTCCCGTGACGGCGTAATTCAGGAAGTACGCAAGAGAGAGCATTATGAAAAGCCTTCTGTAAAAAGAAAAAAGAAGTCTGAGGCTGCCCGCAAGCGCAAGTATAAATAAGTTATTACTTATTTGGGGCAAGGCTCTATTCGCTATTGCAAAAAAGAGAGCGGGTTGTCATATTGTTGACAACCCGCTGTTTTTGTTTTATTACTATTATATTTACTGATTTCAGAGGTTATTTATGGCAGGCAATTACAAAAAAAGCATACTTGATATTTTTATTCCATCATCGCCTATGCCCAGGTACCGCTTTAAGAGCGTACTTGATATTACACCCGATGATTTGCAAAAAATGGGCGCGAAGGCAGTTGCCCTTGATATTGACAATACCATTTGCAACGACGGTAAGGATAACTGCATTGAGGGGCTTGAAAGCTGGATTTCAAAAATTCAGGGCGCAGGCATTAAAATGATGATAATTTCAAACGCCATTGAGCCCCGCCCCGGTAAAATTGCGAAAAGCTTGGGGCTTCCTTACCTTTGCTTTGCGAAAAAGCCGCTTTCATATAAGCTTCGCAGAGGAGCCAAGATGATGGGTGTGGATATTTCCGAAATGGCAATGGTGGGAGACCAGCTTTTTGCCGATATAAAGGCTGCAAACAGCTGTGGTGCTATCGGCGTGCGCGTTGATCCGCTTATGGGCGAAACACGCTATCCTCATTATTATGCAAGACGGCGCAAAAAAGAAGCGGCTGTCTTAGAAGAATTTGAAAAACTCCACGGGTACGGTGTTTACGATGAATAATTTGCAAAAACTTTCAGCAGAACTCGGGGACGGTTATTCTGCTTTAATAATTTCCCCGGAAAACAGAAAATACTTTACCGGCTTTGAGTCCTCAAACGGCTATTTGCTTGTAAATTCAAAAAAAGCGGTTTTCATTACCGACGGCAGATATATTGAAGCGGCGCAAAACACCGTTAACTCCTGTCAGGTTGTGCTGCAAAAACGGATTTATCCGCAGATTGCCGAAATTCTCGGCGAAATGGGATGCCGCAACCTGCTTATTGAAGCGTCCAGAATGACGGTTGATGTATATAACTCTCTCAAAGGCGTTTTAAAGGATACCAAAATTTCCATCGACAACACACTTGACCGTCTTATAAACACCTTGCGCAGTATCAAAACGGAAGACGAGGTTGAAAGCATCGTAAAAGCCCAGCGCATTGCGGAAGAAGCCTTTGACCGTATTTTAGGCTTCATAAAGCCGGGCGTTACGGAAAAAGAAATCGCATTGGAGCTTGATTTTTATATGCTTCGAAACGGAGCCGAGGCTCTGTCCTTTGAAACCATTGCGGTAAGCGGAAAAAATTCCTCAATGCCCCACGGCGTTCCCTCTTTCAAGAAAATTGAAGCGGGAGATTTTGTCACAATGGATTTCGGTGCAATGGTAGGCGGATATCACAGCGATATGACGCGCACCGTTTCCGTTGGCTATGCTACCGATGAGATGAAAAGCGTTTACAACACTGTTTTAAACGCTCAAATTCGTTGCCTGAACTCCCTTAAAGCAGGTCTTTCCTGCAAGGATGGCGACAGTCTTACCCGCGAATACATCGAGAATGAAGGCTACGGCGAATACTTTACACATTCAACGGGCCACGGTGTAGGCGTTGAAATACACGAATACCCCAACCTCTCGCTTGCTTCTGACAGTATTTTGCAAGCAGGCAACATCGTGACCGTTGAACCGGGTATTTATATCCCCGGTAAATTCGGTGTTCGTATTGAAGATATGGCATATATTACCGAAAACGGTTGCCGCAATCTTACAAACGCACCCAAAGAGCTTATAATACTGTAATTACTTTACAAAAATTGCCGTTATTATCGCCCCTACGCCTGCGGAAGCCGCAAGTTCAAAAATAAAAAACAATCTTCCTTTTATTTTCTGCCGTCGTGTTTTCGGAACGGCGGCGGAGCTTTGTATAGCCTTTAACGCGCCGCCTTTAAGACGGCCGTCGCTTTCCGCGCTGTATTCGGGCTTGATAAAGAATAACGCTTTTTCAAAATAATCACAGCCCGTTTCGTGAATTTCCAACACCTGTCTGTTTACTCCCTTAACCATTTTTACGCCCTCACAAATTTTTGTTATTATTCGGGTATATTGTTGGATTTTTTTGCGGCGGTTATACCGAAAGAATAACTGATTTTGTGCATAAATTTTTGTCAATATGGGATTTTCAACAAATTTTATTACAAGGAAAATATACAAACAGTATAATAGACTTTTCAACGAAATTGTTGAAAACTCTGTTGAAAATGTTTATAACTTGCCCTTTAAACCCTACATTTTAAAAGATTTTGCCTTTTTTCGACAATATTTGAAAACTTTTGTTAAAAACTTATCAAATACTAAATGTTGTAAACACTTTACTTTTTATACAGTTTGGAACTTAAAATATTCAAAAACCGACAAAATTATTTGTGCAATTTTTTATTGGTAATTTTCAATATAAATTCATATATTTTTCAGTCATTTTGCAAGGGTGATTTTATGAAAAGCAAAATTGAAATTTCATGTCCTCCCGTTTTTGATTTAGGGCTGTGCTTGGACTGCGGTCAGGCGTTCCGTTGGACAAAGGACGGCAACCGTTGGAGCGGAGTTGCTTTTGGTAAAGCGCTTACCACGGAACAACAGGACGGCAAGCTGATTTTTTACAACTGCACGCAGGAGGATTTTGATGAAATATGGAAACCATATTTTGATCTTGACTGCGACTATGAAAAAATAGTGTCTTTATATGACGATGAGTATTTAAAAGCCGCCGTAAGGGAATACAGTGGCATACGGATTTTGCGGCAGGAGCCATGGGAGGCGCTTTGTTCCTTTATCATTTCCCAAAACAACAATATTCCCCGAATTAAAGGTATCATTGAGCGACTTTGTAATACTTTCGGTGAGGGGGACGAGGACTGTAAGAGCTTTCCGTCAGCAGAAAGGCTTGCTGAATTGTCTGTTGAGGATTTAGCACCGTTGCGCTCAGGCTTTCGTGCCAAATACATAATCGACGCAGCTCAAAAGGTAGCGGAAGGCTCGGTTGATTTTGCAAAAATTGACAGTATGCCCATTGAGTTTGGCAGAGAAGAACTGCAAAAAATCAAGGGCGTGGGCGCAAAGGTTGCGGAGTGCACTCTTCTCTACGGATTCCACAAAACCGAGGCTTTCCCCGTTGATGTATGGGTAAAGCGCATTATGGCGGAAATGTATCCCACAGGACTCCCCGAATGCACAAAAGGCACCGAGGGCATAGCCCAGCAGTACCTTTTCCATTGGCGAAGAATGAGAGATAAATAATACAGTAAAAATTAAGGGGCTGTAAAAAAACAGCCCCTTCTATTTTATACTTTATTTACGGCATTTCAACATCGCCGTAAACCCACTTGCCGTCATATTTGCAAAGGGTAATAATCTTTGCGGCGCTTTGCTTATTCTTACTGCCCTCTATGGTATAGTCAAAATCAATTTCACGGAATTCCTCTGCCTTTGATGGGTCAAAATATCTTGCGGAAGAAAATCCGCCGTTTTCAAGCTTTGCAAGGATATTGATAATTTTTTCTTCCCTTTCCTCAGGGGTACACACATTATTCTCAACTATTTCAAATGTGATTTTAAAATCCTCGCCGAATTGGATTTTTAAGGCGTCCTCCTGAATTGCGGATTGTTTCTTTAAAAAATCCGTGTAGCTGTTTATCTCTGTGCCCAAACTCTCTGAGAGGTCTTTGTAAACGACTGTTCTGTCCATTCCCTTGTCGGAAATTTTGTCTTCAAACGCCTTGTCCACATCTACAAACGAATATCCCAACACCGTTGCCATATCAGACTTTATAACAGCGGGAATAATCACATTTGCAAGTTCCTGTGCTGTCATCAAAGCTTCTGTTGTAGGCTCCGTTGAGGAGGGGGGTTCTGTGCCGTCTTTTTCGTTTTTGCAGGCTGAAAGACCTACCGCCATTGAAATCACGAGCAGGTCAGCTATAACCGCAAGGAGTCTCCTCGATTTAAACAATCTCATACCGGATCCCCCTTACTGTTGAGGCATCTGATTTTGAAGCATGGACGCCATCATTCCCTTTTTCTGCTTGCGGGGCTTGAACTTCGGGGGATTTTTAAGCTTTTCCTTTGCTTTTTTACCTGCAGAAGACGCAAGATAAGCATTCACTGCATAGAGCATATCGCGGAAATCATCATCCGTTATTTCCGCACTGCATCTTTCCAAAAGCTCGCTGTCGTTATTGATTTCGCCTAAAATGGTAACTACAACAAGGTCCTGAACATCATTAGTACCGTTCTCGTAAATATCGCTGAGAATTTTGAAAAGCTTTTTAAGCATTTGCTTATCGTTTGAGCGTATTGTTTCCATAATACACTTATTTGCGTGATTTACAAAGAAATCCTCCGCCAAAAATTCATCGTATCTTTGGAAATTATCCTTATACTCCTCTTTGAGTTCGGGATAAAGCGTGGCAATACGGTTTGCGAGAGTGTTTGCATCATAAGACATACCGTTTTTAACAGCCGTTCTCGAAATTGTTGCGGGAGCTTTTTTTGCGGCTTTCTTCGCTTTTTTGCCGTAAAAACTGTCAACGGTGTCGTTAATCTCATTGCAAAGGGACTTAATATCTCTTTCCTCAAAGGTATCAAGATCCATAAGGTTTGACGCCGACTTTGAAAACTCGCCGTCACCGTCTTTTTCTTTTATATCAAGAATATTGTCATGGCTTTCAAAGCGAACCGTAAGACTGTTTTTCGTAATCTCAATATATTCGCTCTCTCCGTCCGAAAATACAGGCGCATCGCCTTTTTCAATATTCTCGGGAACGCTTACCTTAAAGCCGTTTGCTTCAAAGTTATCACAACAGCCTTTTAAAATAAGTGAAAGTGCTTCTTTTCTTTCAAACATATTGTTACCTCATTAAAACATAGTATTTCTTATATAATATAACACACTTATCCCCGTTTGTCATTAAAAATTTTTGAACATTTGATTGATAAGTAAAATATAATATGATATAATTTTATGAATTTCTGTTTTAGGAGTGATATTTATGAAAAACGCTCTTATCATTTTCGGCGGTGTTTCCTCTGAGCACGATATTTCTCTGCTCTCCGCTTCTTCGGTTATCAGAAACATTCCCAAGGACAAATATAATGTTATTATGCTGGGAATTACCAAGCAGGGCGAGATGTATTTGTATGATGGGGATTTTAAAAATCTGCCGGAGGACAAATGGCTGAATGACAAGGCTTTACTTAAAAAAGCGGTAATTTCAACCGACAGAAATGACAGAGGTATTATAGTTTTCAATGAAAACGGTTTAGAAAAAATTAAAATTGATGTTTGTTTTCCCGTGCTTCACGGTAAAAACGGTGAGGACGGAACAATGCAGGGGCTTTTAACCGTTGCAGGTATTCCCTTTGTGGGATGCGGCACAATGGCTTCCGCCGTTTGTATGGATAAAGCCATGACAAACAGTATTTGCGATGTAAACGGTATTCCACAGGCAAAATGGAAATACATAACGCTTCACGATTTTACATTAAGAGGCAGGGAGTTTGCCCGTGAATGTGAAGAGTATCTCGGACTTCCCGTATTCATTAAGCCTGCCAACGCCGGCTCCTCTGTGGGCGTGCGCAAGGCAAAAACCGTTGACGAAATATATTCCGCACTTGAATATGCCTTCTCTTTTGACGACAGAGTTGTTGTAGAAGAGGGCATTGACGGCATTGAGGTTGAATGTGCGGTTATGGGCAACGATGAGCCTTTTGCAGGGGCGGTGGGCGAAATTGAGCCCTGCAATGAGTTTTATGATTTTAACGCAAAGTATATCGATAACAAAAGCGGTCTGCATATTCCTGCAAGACTTTCGGAAGAAAAGCGTGAAGAAATCCGCACCCTTGCAGTTAAAGCATACAAGGCGTGGGGCTGCACGGGGCTTGCACGCGTTGACTTTTTCGTAAGACACAGTGACGGAAAGGTGCTTTTAAACGAGCCCAACACAATCCCCGGATTTACTTCAATCAGTATGTATCCTATGCTTATGGAAAAAGCGGGGATTTCTTACGGCGAGCTCATTGACAAACTTTGTACTTTTGCGATTGAAAAGTGGGAAAAGGAATTTTCAAAATGAAAAAGGACGCTGTAATTAAAATTGTCAGTATTCAATCTACCGACGAGGGCAGAGATACCGCCGAAATGACCGTTGCAGGCACCGTCTGCCACGAGAACGGCACAAGCGTTATTGAATACATTGAGGATAATGAAGAAACGGGCGAAGAACGTACAAGTCTTACCGTTACGGAAGGAGCGGCAGTAAGCATAGTCCGCGAGGGGCAGTTCAGCTCGGAAATGTGCGTTGAGAAAAACCGCCGCCACCATACATATTACAAAACTCCCTACGGTGAGTTTACCATGGGGATTTACGGAAATGATGTAAACTGGTTCAGAAACGGCAAAAACAGCGTGCTTAAAATGAAATATACCTTAGATTTTAACAACGGTTATGTTTCGGAAAACAGTATGAACATTTACATTGAAGAAAAACAGTAGGGTAACGGTAATAATCCGTGGTTCGGATTATCGACGTTACCCTAAGTACGAAAGGAACGAACGAAAAAAATGTCAGATACAGTAAAGAAAGCGACAGAACAGCTTCACACTCTCATAATCGACGCTCTCGGCAGAGCGGTTTCGGAAGGTGAACTGCCCGAGGAGGCAATTCCCGCGTTTAACATTGAAATTCCCGCAAACCGTGACAACGGCGACTACTCAACAAACCTTGCGTTTGTTTGCGCAAAGGCTTTCCGCTGTGCGCCTAGGAAAATTGCCGACGCAGTGGCAAAATACATTGATTTGAACGGCACATATTTTTCCGATTGCTCCGTAGCAGGGGCAGGCTTTATCAACTTTACCCTTGCAGGGGAATTTTATGCCGATGTTCTTCTCGACATAAAAAATTCAGGTGAAAATTACGGCAGAAGCGATTACGGCAAGGGCAAAAGAGTCAATGTTGAATTCGTTTCGGCAAACCCCACAGGTCCTATGCACATAGGCAACGCAAGAGGCGGCGCTTTGGGTGACTGTCTTGCGGCTGTTCTTTCGGCGGCAGGTTATGAGGTCGAGAGAGAATTTTATATTAACGACGCAGGAAATCAAATTGAAAAATTCGGTATGTCCCTTGATATACGCTATCAACAGCTCCATTTGGGCGAAAATGCCCCCGAACTGCCTGAGGACAGCTATCACGGCGCTGATATTATCGAGCGTGCAAAGGAATTTTCCCAAATTTACGGCGATGAGTTTATAAATAAGAGTGAGGCAGAACGCAGGAAGGCTCTTGTAGATTTTGCGTTGCCTAAAAACATTGAGGGGCTTAAAACGGCTCTCGGCGCATACCGTATAAACTATGACACATGGTTCCATGAAAGCGAACTTCACAAGGGCGCAATAAAAGAGGTTGTGGACATACTTACCGCCAACGGCATGACATATGAAAAGGACGGCGCTCTCTGGTACAAAAACAAAGAGGTACAGACGAAAAAGCTTTTGTCCCAAGGCAAAACACAGGAGCAGATTGACAAGCTTGAATTAAAGGACGATGTGCTTATCCGCCAAAACGGCAATCCCACATATTTTGCCGCTGATATTGCATATCACCGCAACAAGCTTGTTGACCGTGGCTTTGACAAGGCTATTGATGTTTGGGGTGCGGACCATCACGGTCATGTTGCCCGTCTTAAAGGTGCTCTTGATTCCATAGGACTTGACGGCGACCGTCTTGATATAGTGCTTATGCAGCTTGTAAATCTTGTTAAGGACGGAAAGCCCGTTAAGGTTTCAAAGCGCAGCGGCAACGCCATTACCCTTGTTGATTTGCTTGACGAAGTTCCCGTTGACGCCGCAAGATTTTTCTTCAATCTCCGTGAGCCCGGCTCAACAATCGACTTTGATTTAGGGCTTGCAGTAAGCGAAAACTCACAAAATCCCGTTTATTACTGCCAATATGCCAACGCCCGTATCCACAGTATTATCCGCAAGGTAGAGGCAGACGGTATTTCTTTGCGTGACTGCACAAGAGAAGAGCTTAAATTGCTGACAGCACCCGAGGAAATCGAGCTTATCCGTCACCTTGCCGCATTTACGGACGAAATTATTGCGGCGGCAAAAAATTATGACCCTGCAAAGATTACACGCTATTGCATAGATTTGGCAACGCTTTTCCATAAATTCTATAACGCCTGCCGTGTTGCGGTTGATGACGAAGCGCTTATGCAATCGCGCCTTACTCTTTGCTCCTGCGTATCAATGGTGCTTACAAACATTCTTACAATGTTCCGTATCTCCGCACCTGAGTCGATGTAAGGTAAATTCCAATTAATATATGAAACAGCTCGGCAATGATGTCGGGCTGTTTTTTTATTGTGAAAACATAAAATTTTATGTATATCGTAGGGGCGATTCACGAATCGCCCGCAAAGTTATGGACAATCTATTCAATTTCCTGTTCAAGATTTTTAAAAGCTTCAGTATCAAAAAACTCTGTAATTGTAATGCCCAATCCGTCGCAAAGCTTCTTAATGGTGGTTATACCGGGATTTTTGCTTTGATTGTAAATAATAGATTTAACGGTTGTGTACGGCACGCCCGATATAGTTGCCAAGCGACAGAAGTTCAAGCCTCTTTCGTTACATAATTCCTCTATTCGCTGTTTTGTAGCCTCAGCAACAGTCATCAATATCACTCCTAACAAAACTATGATACTAGTTTTGCAGGAATGATATAGACTATAAAATATACTAATTACTATATATAGTCTTTTTTGCTTTGGTAGCAGCAAGTGCAATGAACATAGCCGGTTCAATTTCGTAGCCTGACGCATGCAAAGCCTTACGCATTTCTCTTTCAATCTCATCGGGGGTAGTGTTATGTTCCCTTGCAAGTTGTTCTAATATTTTCTGATAATTCATAATTTCGCCTCCTTTTAATAGTATAGTACAATATATAGTCTATCAAAAATTGTCGAACTGTGTAAATAAACTTTATAATTTATAGGGGCAACAAGTTGTATGGGCGGGGTTCCTGCCCGCCCGTAAAATCACATATACACCAATTGCGGTATCGTAGGGGCTGGCGACCTCGACAGCCCGCAAAAATTTCGTAAAATTCACGGTGCGCCGAGTCGTCGCACCCTACAAAGTCACCGGTTGCGTAATGTAATTTGTAGAGAACGATGCCTTTCACCGTCCCAAGTAATTTAAAATGATTACATATTGTTTTGAGATATACACCTCATCAGTCGGCTTCGCCGACAGCTTCCCCTCAAGGGGAAGCCGTTTTTGCCTGTTTTTTTAGATTTTATTAAAATTAGTTTACATATATTTAATAATACTCTTTTATCATTGACGCAGGCTATAACGCGACTTATTATAAGGCTGTGGGAAGTGATAATTATGACGACGGAAATGAGCAAAAAAGGAAGAATTACATATCAAAAGCTCTTTTGGCTTTTTATGGCGGGCAGTCTTTTGGGCGCGGTACTTGAAGGCTTTTGGTGCCTTATCGGCTACGGCAAGTGGGAAACTCATGTGGTATCAATGTGGGGTCCGTTCTGCATAATCTACGGCTTCGGTGCGGCGGGATTTTATATAGGCGCCGTGCTTATGGAGAAAAAAAGCGTTTTTCTGCGGTTTTTGGTTTTTGCCCTTATCGGCTCGGGCGTTGAATACATTTGCGGCTGGATTCTTGACCGCGGTCTTAATATGGAGGCTTGGAACTACCGCGCGCAGTTTTTGAATATTAACGGCTACATAAGCCTTAAAATGACGATTGTATGGGGCGCTGTGGGAACGCTTTTCGGTATGTCTGTTCCCAAAGTCGATATGTTTTTTGAAAAAATGCAGGGCAAGGCGTGGGATATTGCCTGCGCCGTACTTTCGGTATTTATGGCGGTAAATCTTGCGTTCACGGCAGTGTGCATTGTAAGGTGGGCACAGAGGCACAGAGGAATCGCCGCTTCGGGTAAAATAATCGAACGCATCGACGAAAGATACAATGACGAAATGATGGCAAAACGCTTTTGCGAATGGAGATTTCTTAATTAAGTATAATATAGACTGACACTATGCGGCTTCGGCGGTGTATTTTCGCTGAAACCGCATTAAATTTGCATAAATTGTTAATTTTTTGCCAAAAATCCTATTGAAAAAATTTATCAGTAATTGTATAATTACAAGGATAGGAAAAAAAGAAAGGAGTTTCATTTTATTATGATTAACTATTCACATGAAGTTGAAAAAATGTGCTGTGTTAAGAAAGGCCCTCATCACGGTCCCGCTCCCATTCCCGAAGAAGGCAAATGGGTAAAGGCTTATGAGATTAAGGATATTTCCGGCTTTTCACACGGTATCGGCTGGTGCGCTCCCCAGCAGGGCACCTGCAAGCTCTCTCTTAATGTTAAAGACGGTATTGTTGAGGAGGCTCTTGTTGAGACTATCGGCTGCTCCGGTATGACTCACTCCGCCGCTATGGCTGCTGAGGTTCTCCCCGGCAAAACTCTTCTTGAATGCCTTAACACAGACCTTGTTTGTGACGCTATCAACGTTGCAATGCGTGAGATTTTCCTCCAGTTTGTTTACGGCAGAACTCAGTCCGCTTTCTCTGAGGACGGTCTTACAGTAGGCGCAGGTCTTGAAGATCTTGGTAAGGGACTTCGTTCACAGGTTGGTACAATGTTCTCAACTAAGGTTAAGGGCGTTCGTTATATGGAAATGGCTGAGGGCTATGTTACAAGAATGGCTCTTGACAGCGACGATCAGGTTATCGGCTACGAGTTCGTAAAACTCGGCAAGATGATGGAAGATATCCGTCACGGCACACCTGCTGATGTTGCTCTTAAAAATAACACAGGTTCATACGGTCGCTTTGCAGACGCTGCAAAGTATATTGACCCCAGAGAAGAATAAGAAAAGGGAGGGCATTTATAATGGCTAATGATGTAAGATTCGAAGGCAAAGAGAGAAGAATGGCCAAAATTGAGAAGTGTCTTGCTGAGTACGGTATTGCTTCTCTTGAAGACGCAAAGGCTCTTTGCGAATCAAAAGGTATTGATGTTGAAGGCATCGTTAAGGGCGTTCAGCCCATCGCATTTGACAACGCTGTTTGGGCTTATACTCTCGGTGTTGCTCTTGCACTTAAATCAGGCGTTAAAACAGCTTCTGAGGCTGCCGCTACAATCGGTAAGGGACTTCAGGCATTCTGCATTCCCGGCTCCGTTGCAGAGCAGAGAAATGTAGGCCTCGGTCACGGTAACCTCGGCGCAATGCTTCTTAAAGAAGAAACAAAGTGCTTTGCATTCCTTGCAGGTCACGAATCCTTCGCAGCCGCAGAGGGCGCAATCGGTATTGCAAGAACTGCTAACAAGGTTCGTAAAGAACCCTTACGCGTTATCCTTAACGGTCTCGGTAAGGACGCCGCTATGATTATTTCAAGAATTAACGGCTTCACCTATGTTCAGACTGACTACGATTTCTTCACAGGCGAGCTTAAAGTTGTTAACGAGACAGCTTATTCCGACGGTGAGAGAGCAAAGGTTAAGTGCTACGGTGCTAACGATGTTCTTGAAGGCGTTGCAATCATGAAGAAAGAGGGCGTTGATGTTTCCATCACAGGTAACTCAACCAACCCCACACGTTTCCAGCACCTTGTTGCCGGCACATATAAGAAATGGGCTATGGAAAACGGCGTTGACTATTTCTCAGTAGCATCCGGCGGCGGCACAGGCCGTACACTCCACCCCGACAACGTTGCCGCAGGTCCTGCTTCTTACGGTCTTACAGACTCAATGGGCAGAATGCACGGTGATGCACAGTTTGCAGGTTCTTCTTCCGTTCCCGCTCATGTTGAAATGATGGGCTTAATCGGTATGGGCAACAACCCCATGGTTGGCGCTACCGTTGCCTGCGCAGTTGCAGTTGAAGAGGCAAGCAAATAATTTATATAGGCATTAAAAAAAGGCTTGGAAAAAACCAAGCCTTTTTTTGTTTTGCGATGAAATAATGATATGTGATTTTCAATGATTTAACGGCTATTTTGTATGGTGCGACGACCTCGGCGCACCGTGAAATTTACGCAAAATTATGTGTTTTCGATTGTAGGGGCGGGTTTCCATGCCCGCCCGATAATTTCACTTATTTTTGCGGGCGATTCGTGAATCGCCCCTACGGGTTTTCGGGAAATTTTGCGGGTCGTCGAGGACGCCGACCCCTACAAACACACCTATGAAAACTGCACAAAATATATGAAATAATATATCAAAAGTCACAATTGAAAATTCGGGATTGTGTGTTATAATTACTTTGTTGCTTTGTAACACGCAAAGCCACTGAAATTCGGTTATATTTCGTTAATTTTTAACGAATGAAAAAGGAGCCCCTGCTGATTTACTCGGCAGGGGTTTGGTTTATTTATCATGTTATTTGAGGTGAGCTATACCTCTAAGCCAAATTAAGTTGCACGCACGGGGTACCGTCCCTTGTGCTTTTTTCTGGGCCGTCCCCTGTACTTTTTTAATGCCATAATGCACATCCAGACTAATCATTTAAATAAATATAAATTCCTCTGCGATAACAACCATAGCTGTAACAGCAACAATTGAAACAATAAAAACTAATATACATGCAATAGCAATTCTTAATCCAACTGATTTTTGTGATGGTTCTTCAAAGTCAAGTGTTTGTTGTATATGTGTATAATTCTGTGGTACAGCTTTTTGTTCTTTATATATGTTATTTCTTGCCTTGCGATACTTGGCGAGTGGGTCATTCGATGACATTAGTCGAGCACGAAAATCGTCAAGCCATTGTGCATCACTTTCTTCGCACATATTTTCTTCAGTGCAATCAGGTTCATGAGCAATTTGATTTCTAACCCAATGATAATGCTTTAACTGTTTCAAGTCTTCGTCCCATCCGCATACATATCGGGAACCGTTCGGTGTATTTATCATTTCATCAATGTAGCGTGAAACACCGTAATTATCGCCATATATCTCATTACAAAGTTTCTCTAATCTTTTATACGATTCATTAAAACTCATAAATAACTCCTACTGTTTCTTACTATCCAAAAGTGCCGCACACAAGATATGGTTCTCTGTCCTGTTTCATTGTTGTTTGACAATCCTTGCGGTGCGCCGAGGTCGTCGCACCCTACAAATGGTGCCGCGAAATACAAAGAACACAAGGATACGGTTCTTATGTGTTACTTGTGTTCCGGGCAGGCACGGAGACCTGCCCCTACAATACCGCCGTGGGTTTTTCCGTTATTTTTTCGGGCGATTCGTGAATCGCCCCTACAAGCACAGGTTTATTTCCCCGAATCATATGTGCCCATGAGCATATGGTCTTTTTTCTTTTTTTCAAGCATTTCAATTGACCGTTCTTTTGCTTTCTTGAGCTTTGATATTTTGCGTGCAAACCCGATAATTAAAAACACGGGAACAGCCAGTGCAATAAGAATTACGATATATCCTGCAAGCCATATAAATGAATATGTTGCCCACATTGCGCTTGTATCTGCCCATTTAAAAAACATAATGCTCAAGAATAAAAGCACCGCACCGCCGGCAACTGAAACGGCGATGGATTTCCTTTGCAGGCTTAAATCGCCGTTGTAATTGTTTTCAATCGTTTCGTATTCTTTTAAATACTGTGAGCGGGTGTATCTGACATCTTTATTTAAAGAAGAATCAAGCTCCTCGCCGTTTTTATAAATGCCCTTTAAGTATTCACGGCTTGAATATTCATCTTTTGACGGTTCTGTGCTTCCATTGCAGTCAAAAATGGTGCTGTAATCATATTTTGAACCGCTTTCAGGGATATTCTCCGCCGGGTCGACCGTATTTGCAGGTCTTTTTTCTTCATTTTCGCTCATACTGTCACCTCAATTTGCAGCCGCACAAAAGAACATTGATTGATATGTAATTATTCAACAGATGCGATAAATTTAAGGAACTGCTCTTTGCCTTTTTCCGTTCTCTCATAAACGCCGCACTGCTCTAAGATTGCCGTAAAGACAATGCCTATCTCTTTTTCCAGGATTTCATCGCAGTTTTCGGCGGTTATATCATATTTCTCAGTTAACATATCAGCCCAATCCTTATGCTTGGCAATGGTTTCGTCGGCTGAAATATCCTTGCCTTCCAAAATGGCATCTTTCAAGGCGCTCATTTCTGTTTTAAGTCTTGAAGGGAGAACAGCCAGTCCCATAACCTCGATAAGACCGATGTTTTCCTTTTTGATATGATGATATTCGGGGTGGGGATGATAATATCCGTCAGGATACTCCTCTGTTGTTATATTGTTGCGGAGAACCAGGTCAAACTCATATTTTCCGTTGGCAAATCGGGCGATGGGAGTGATGGTGTTGTGTATCTCGCCGTCGGTTTCGGCTAAAATGAATGCGTCCTCATCGGTATAGCCACGCCATGTTGATAAAATTTTTCCGCCTAACTCGCAAAGTCTTTCGGCACTGTCACCTCTGAGTCTGATAACCGACATGGGCCATTTTACAATACCTGCTTCCACATCGTCATATCCCTTGAATGTAACCTCTGTTTCAATGGGAGCCTTTGCCATTGCAAACTCGTATCTGCCACCCTGAAAATGCTCATGAGTTAAGATTGAACCGCCTGAAATGGGCAAATCCGAATTTGAGCCGATGAAATAATGGGGGAACATCTTTACAAAGTCAAAGAGCTTAACAAAATTTTCATAGCAGACTTTCATAGGCTCGTGTTCACTGTCAAAAACAATGCAGTGCTCATTGTAATAAACATAGGGTGAATACTGCATATACCAATTTTTACCGCCCAGAGTTAAAGGAATTATACGGTGATTTTGTCGTGCAGGGTGGTTAACTCTGCCCGCATATCCCTCGTTTTCGATGCAAAGTGCACATTTGGGATAAGCGTTTGCCTGTTTCATTTTAAGAGCCGCCGCAATAGCCTTGGGGTCCTTTTCAGGCTTTGAAAGATTGACTGTAATATCAATATCGCCGTACTCTGTTTTTGTTACCCATTTTACATCGTTTTTAATGCGGTAGTCACGTATATAATCAGTCTTTCGGCTGAAATTATAATAAAAATTTGTTGCCGCTTCGGGAGATTTTTCGTATTCCGAGAAGAATTTTTTAATAACCTCTGATGGTCTGGGAGTTAAAAGTCCCATAATTTTTGTGTCAAAAAGGTCACGGTAAACAACCGAGTCCTCGCAAAGACCGTTTTCGCAGGCATAGTCAAGTATGGACTTTAAAATATCCTCAAGCTCTGCGTTTTCGGGAGCTTCACATTCCTCAATTCCGTCAAGATTTAGCGCTTCAAGTATTCTGTTCACCGAAAAAATCTTATCTTCTTTTTCAATAAGACCTGCTTTCTCGGCATAGTTTACGAGAGATGCAACAGCAACATCAATTTTCATGATTAAACACCCTTTTTAATATTTTATATTTTTATTTTTTTAGATAAATTAAATTACTTTTCGGGATTATATACTCCCAACAGCATACTTTCTTTTTTGATTTCTTCCAGCCTCTGAACAGCTGTAATCTTATTCTTTTTCAACCTTTTGTGATTTTTTATTGCACCGTAACCGAAATACAAAAACTGCATAACTCCCACGGCAAGCACAATCCACGAAAACGCACCGAAAAATGCTGCTGCCGCCCAATAAGCTATCTTATACATGGGGGAGATATAGGTAAAATTAGATTCCCATATAAGCTTTTCATATATTTCTCTGTAAGGCTGAGCAACAAAATAGAAAACAATCGAAATTACTATTGACGCAACCAAAAGCGCCGTAAAAATCAACAATCTTTTTTTATTGGCTTTTATCTCCTTGGCATAAGATTCTTCAATGTTCGCCATTCTTTTAAGATATTGGGAGCGGGTGAACCGTGTTTCTTTATTAAGGCACTCCATATCGTCGTTATATATTAAACGGAGATAGTCGCGGTTCATATTGTCGTGCTCAATAAAGGTTTCGGTATTGTAATCAAAAACAGAGTTATACTCCTCGGCAAGATTTTTTTCGGGAGCATCGGAATTTATGCTGTTTTTCTCGTTTTCGTTCATAATTACGCCCCTTCCTCACATAACCGGTTGTTAGGACACATCAATTCCCTTGTCTTTTTCAATACTCTGTTAGGTCACTGTTTACCGACACTAACGAATAAACCGTGTATCCAAAAAGTCCCTCGCGTTTTCGCATTGTAATGTTTGAGCCAACACCCATAGTGTATTCGTCTTCAATTACAATAATCCTCATATCTGCACATTCAATTTCTTGCTCACCATCATAAAATTTATAACAAGAACGGTATTGTTCTGTTATTACTGTATCAAAATCAGTGTATTCATTACTTGCACCCATGCGATTTAATGCAGAATATGAGAAATAAACCGTAACGACACAGATACCGATTATTGCAAGAAAATTTAACACATTATCCTTTTTAAAAGCGATGTCTTTTTTGAGAATTTTCATAATGCACAAAACCGACACCATACAAAGGATAACAGAAGCAATCAAATGTATCAAGCCAAATCGTCCGCCGATAATAAGCCCTAATGCAAGAGTAACAGAGAGCAAATCAACAATAGATACCGCAATCAGTATTGCTATTTTGTCAATACTTTTCATACTCTCACCTCATTTATGCGTTAATAAGAGAAAAAGCGGTAAAATCCACGGTGCACCGAGGTCGTCGCACCCTACAAAACCGCCATTGGCGTGATATAATTTCTCGGGCGGGCACAGACTACGCACTCAATCCGTTTTCTTACACTCTTGCTACGCCTGATTTTCTTGCGGCGTCCATAACGGCTTTTGCAACGGTTGTGCCTACTCTTTCGTCAAAGGCTTTGGGTAAAATGTATTCGGGAGAAAGCTCCTCATCGGAAACGAGGGATGCGATTGCCTTTGCCGCCGCTATTTTCATTTCTTCGTTAATATCCCTTGCTCTGCAATCAAGCGCGCCGCGGAAAACTCCCGGGAACGCAAGCACATTGTTAATTTGATTGGGGAAGTCGCTTCTGCCCGTACCTACAACAGCCGCACCTGCCTTAATTGCCAAATCGGGCATAATTTCAGGAACGGGATTTGCCATAGGAAATACTATGGGGCTTTCCGCCATTGATTTTATCATTTCTTCCGTTACAATTCCCGGTGCGGAAACGCCGATGAAAATATCAGCACCTTTCATAGCGTCTTTAAGTGTGCCCCGAAGTTTGTTTCTGTTTGTAATTTCCGCCATTTCTTTCTGTGCGGGATTCATCCATTCTTCGCCTGTGCAAAGCGCGCCCATTTTATCGCACATAATAATATTCCCTGCGCCCATTTTATGAATGAGTTTTGCAATAGCTATTCCTGCCGCGCCCGCACCGCTGAAAACAACAGTGCACTCTTCCAACCTCTTATTTACTACTCGTGTAGCATTTGTAACCGCCGCCGCAACGACAACGGCAGTACCGTGCTGGTCGTCGTGGAATATGGGAATATCGGTTTTCTCTTTTAATTTCCGTTCAATTTCAAAGCAACGGGGTGCGGCGATGTCCTCCAAATTCACTCCGCCGAAGGAGCCTGCCAAAAGCGCAATACAATTTACAATTTCATCAACATCTTTACTTCTTACGCAAAGGGGAATAGCGTCAACTCCGCCGAACTCCTTAAACAGCACGCATTTACCCTCCATTACGGGCATACCTGCCTCGGGGCCTATATCACCAAGCCCCAAAACTGCCGTACCGTCCGTTACAACCGCAACCGTGTTCCAGCGGCGTGTTAACTCATATGATTTGTTAATATCCTTTTGAATTTCAAGACAGGGCTGTGCAACGCCGGGGGTATAAGCGAGGGAAAGAGCTTCCTTATCCCCTGCTTTTGCCCGTGTTTTGATTTCGATTTTACCCTGCCACTCATAGTGTAATTTTAAACTTTCCTTTGCGTAATCCATTGATGTTTCTCCTATTTTTAATATTCCTGTTTGTAGGGGCGGATGCCTTCATCCGCCCGTAAATTAACCCCTCTGTCACTTCGTGACATCTCCCCTTTCAGGGGAGACAAGAATGTAGGGCAGATTTGCGAATCGCACTTAGTTAATGCTCAATCCAATCGCGGGAGCGCTCAACCGCACGAAGCCAACCCTTATACAATCTGTCGCGCTCGTCAATAATCATTTTCGGCTCAAAAACCTTATCCACCTTGCGGATTTTGCTTATTTCATCGGTACTTTTCCAAAAGCCCACAGCGAGTCCCGCAAGATACGCCGCGCCGATTGCCGTTGTTTCAACCATCTGAGGGCGGTTAACGCTTGTTCTTATCAAATCCGCCTGAATTTGCATCATAATGTCGCTGACAGACGCACCGCCGTCAACACGCAATTCCGAAAGTTCAATATGGGAATCCTGCTTCATGGCTTCAAGCAAATCTGTCATCTGATATGCAATGGCTTCAAGCACGCTTCTTGCAATGTGCTCGCTCTTTACGCCGCGGGTAAGCCCCACAATGGTACCTCTTGCATACATATCCCAATAAGGTGCGCCAAGTCCTGTAAAGGCGGGGACAAAATATATACCGTTTGCGTCGTTTACACTCTCCGCCAGTTCATCACAGCGGCGGGCGGAATCGATAAGATGCAAATCGTCACGGAGCCATTTTATAACGGAGCCTGCATTGAATGCCGAGCCCTCAATGGCATATGTCACCTTACCGTTAAGCCCCCAGGCAACGCCCGTTACAAGATTATTTTCCGATTTTACTCTCTTTGCACCTGTATTCATAAGCAGGAAACAGCCTGTACCGTATGTATTCTTTGCCTGACCGCTCTCAAAACAACCCTGACCGAAAAGCGCCGCAGGCTGGTCGCCGATAGCGCCCGAAATGGGAACGCCTGCCAAATCCTCAATACCCATTACTCCTGCCGCCACGGTGCCGTAAATCTCGCTCGACGGTACACACTTTGGAAGCATTGCCATGGGTACGCCCAGTTTTTCGCAAAGGTATTCGTCCCAGCAAAGCTTGTCAACATCGAAAAGCATGGTTCTCGAAGCGTTTGAATAATCGGTAATATGAACCTTGCCTCCTGTTAAATTCCATATAAGCCATGTTTCAACCGTACCGAAAAGAAGCTGTCCTTTTTCGGCAAGCTCTCTTGCGCCCTTAACGCGGTCAAGTATCCATTTTATCTTTGTTGCCGAAAAATATGCGTCCACCACAAGTCCCGTGTGGTCTTTAATATACTGTGTAAGCTCTTTATCCGCCTTGATTTTCTCGCAGGTATCCGCCGTTCTGCGGCACTGCCACACAATGGCGTTATATATGGGTTTGCCCGTTGCTTTATCCCAAACAATTGTGGTTTCACGCTGATTTGTTATGCCTATTGCAGCTATTTCTTCGGCAGTTGCTCCGCTTTTTGCCACAACCTCCATTACGGATTGAAGCTGTGAAAACAGTATCTCCATGGGATTGTGCTCTACCCAGCCCGCTTTGGGATAAATCTGTGTAAATTCATGCTGTGCCTTTGCGCAGATATTTCCCTTTTTGTCAAAAAGTATTGCGCGGGAGCTGGTTGTGCCCTGGTCGAGAGCCATAACATACTTTTTCATAATATAACACCTCTGTACTAAATAGATTATTTTTAACTGTTCCCTATTTTTTAGTTGTTTTTTAACTTTCGGACTTTTGCATCGTCTAAAAGATTGTGTATCCCCTGCCAATGAAATACTCTGCGTTTAAACCAAAGAGAGGAAATATGCCTGTAAGCAAAAGACGGACACGCCGTTTTCAGCTTTGCATAATTAACCTCATAAACATCAAGAAGCTTGTAATAGTCCTCCGCCTTGTGCAGAAAAGTGGTAAATGACGGATATCCCTTTTCTGCCCAGCCTGCCTCGGCAATTGCACCTAAGCGTGGGAACGCAAGAAATTCAAGTTTCTTCATATCAGGTACATATTCCGTCCACATACAGCCCTCAACGCCCCATGTTTCGCTGTCGTCATCAGTGAGAGCGCCGTCAGAATTACAAACCTTTTTCAATGTGTTCCAACCGTAAGGAAAATCAAGATAATAAGGATAAGCGTTTGTATTTATCATTTTTCTGCCGCGGTTCATCTCGCCTTTCAGCTGTTCCTTACCGCCTGAAACGCCGCAAACCGTCCATGCAATATCGGCGGGAAGCTTTTCTGTGTTGCCCGACAAATCGTAATTCCACATAACGGCAGAATAGCCGTGGCTTTTTAGATAATTATTAACTTTTGCTGTAAAATGCATTTGCAGTTCGTCTTCATCACGCAAGCCGTTTTCCCGAATGGCACGCTGACAGTCGGGGCAAAGCTTCCAACGCATTTTTGCAGCCTCATCGCCGCCTATATGAATAATCTTATCGGGGAAAAGCTCCATAAGCTCGTCAAGCACCCCGAACACAAATTCATATGTGCTTTCCTTACCTGCGCAAAGTATATCATGCTTAACTCCCCAATGAGTTGCAACCTCTAATTCCCTGTTAAAGCATGAAAGCTCGGGATAACAGGCTATCGCGGCAACAGAATGCCCGGGAATGTCAAACTCGGGAATAACCTTTATTTTTCGCTCATGACAGTAAGCGACAATTTCTTTTATATCCTCTTGTGTATAATATCCCTCATGGGGCGTGCGGTTAAAATTTGTATGACTTCTTTTTGAGCCTTTTTCCGTTAACAGAGGATATTTTTTTATTTCAACACGCCAGCCTTGGTCCTCCGTCAAATGCCAATGAAGAACATTGAGCTTGTGAAGTGCCATAAGGTCAACTATTCTCTTAACATCGGGGACAGAATAAAAATATCTGCCCGAATCAAGCATAAAACCGCGGTAAGAAAAGCGAGGGTAATCAGTTATTTCCGTATATGGCAGCTTGCCATTGGTTTGCAACAGCATCTGGCAAAGAGTCTGCATACCGTAAAACAGCCCTGTTTCTGTTTTTGCATTTACGAAAACTCTGCGGTTTTCACATTTTATGGTATAGCCCTCGTCATGCTCAACCGTACTGTCAATTTTAAAAACTATTGTTTTTTCCTCGCCTGTATCCTCATGGACACGCACCTTTTTATTAAGGGTTTTGCGTACAAAGGATATGAACATATGAGCAAAAGGGCACGGCGTAATAGTTGTGCCTGCATGAAGGGTAAAGCCTTTTCTTTCGCCGTTTGTCAGAATACTGACAGGCTGCGGAATTATATTGTACATCCTCGTTATCCTCCGGAGTATAATAACACAAATACATTTTATCATAAAATTTCTCGGACTACAATATATAACGATATAAAATAGTATATATTTTCTCTTGAAATTATGCTCGGAGTATAGTATAATACAAAGATGTAAATACGCCTTAATTCAGTCGTGTGCCGTGTGGGTCCTGTGCGGCGGTGCGCTGTGAACCATGTCAGGCGGGGAACCGAGCAGCATTAAACGGTATGCGCCGGGCGCCACAGTCTGCCTGCACGACACATGACTGAGTTAAGGCTCTTTTTAAAAAATCTGTCAGGAGGGACAAGCCTTGTACCGTGCGTTTTACAGAAAATACCGCCCGTCAACATTTACCGATGTAGTTGGGCAGGAGCATATTACAAAAACTCTTGAAAATGCCGTAAAATCGGGCAAAACCAGCCATGCATATCTTTTTACAGGCTCCCGCGGTACGGGAAAAACCTCCTGCGCAAAAATTCTTGCAAAGGCGGTCAACTGCCTTAATCCCCAAAACGGCAACCCCTGCAATGAATGTGAAATCTGCTGCGGAATTGACAATGGTTCAATCCTTGATATTATTGAAATTGACGCCGCATCGAACAACGGTGTTGACAATATCCGTGATTTGCGTGAGGAGGCTAATTTTACCCCTGCCAGCGCAAAATACCGTGTGTATATCATTGACGAGGTTCATATGCTCTCAATCGGAGCTTTCAATGCGCTTTTGAAAACTCTTGAAGAGCCCCCTGCCCATGTTATTTTCATACTTGCCACCACCGAGGTGCATAAACTGCCATCAACCATACTTTCACGCTGTCAGCGATTCGATTTTAAGCGTATTCCTCCCGAGAAAATCGCAGGCAGACTTAAAGAGGTTGCGGAAAAAGAAAATCTGCGTCTTGCCGACGACGGCGCAATGCTTATTGCCCGAATTGCCGACGGCGCAATGCGTGACGCACTCTCCCTCCTTGACCGCTGTTCTTCATATGACGGCGTTATTGACTCCGCCGCCGTTGCGGACAGTGCAGGTCTTGCAGGAAGAGAATACATTTTTGAACTGTGCGACTGTATAATCCAAAAGGACAGCGCAAAAGCACTTGAAATCATAAACAGACTTTATAACGACTCCTGCGATATGGAAAGGCTCTTGATTGAGCTTACAAGTCATTTCAGAAATCTCATGGTGTCAAAGGCAGTAAAAAATATTGAAAATATGATTATCTGCTCCGAGGGTGAACTTAAAACAATCAAAGAGCAGAGCGAAAAAACCACGCTGGCGACAATTATGTCCTGCATTGATGTGCTCACCGATGCCGCCGCAGATATGAAGCAGGGCGCAAACAGGCGCACCGCCGCCGAGCTTTGCATTATAAGGCTTTGCACCCCCTCCCTTGACGCTGATATGAACTCGGTGCTCCGCAGACTCGCCGAGCTTGAAGCCCTTGTATCATCGGGGAATATTCCTAAACCTACATCAAAAGTAAGCGAAGTAAAGGTTGAGGAAAAATCCGTAAATCCCCCTGCCCCGGAAGCGGTGAAAAATGAGGAATTTAAAGAAAAAGCCTCTGAAAAACCCATAAGCGCACCCGTTGCAGACGATGAAATTCCTCTGCCCGAACCCCCGCCCGAAGCAGCGGAACCTCAAGAGCCCCAAGCATCAGCTGAGGGCACAGTTCCCTTTGACCGTTGGCCCGAGGTTCTTGACAAAATCTTTTCAAAGGATAAGAGCCTTATCGTTATGCTTACAGGCTCAACGGCGTTTATTCACAACGGCAAATATCTGCTTATAAAAGGTTCGCCTGTATTGGAAATGTACCTTAAAACAGGCGATTATTCAAAAATCATAAAAGAAGCCGTCGCTTCGGTGACAGGCAAAAACTATACTCTTGCTGTTTATAACAACAAGCAGGAAACCGCACCGAAGAATCCCTTGTCCGACTTAGTTTCAAGGGCAAAAAGTTTAGGTGTGAATATTGAGGAGGAATAAAAAATGAAAGCAAGAATACCCAATCAGGGCGGTCAGGCAAATATGATGAAAAAGCTTCAGCAGATGCAGGACGATATGGCCCGTGTTCAAAAGGAATGTGAAGAGGCGGAATACAGCGCATCATCAGGCGGCGGAGCTGTTGAGGTTACCGTTAACGGCTCGCATCAGCTGGTTTCTGTTAAAATTCAGCCCGATGTAGTTGACCCCGAAGATGTTGAAATGCTTGAAGATTTGCTTGTGGCTTCCGTTAACGAGGCAATGCGCAAGGCAGACGAAACATTGGAGCGAGAAATGGGCAAAATCACAGGCGGAATGAATATTCCCGGTCTTGGATTATAAGCTTTGAGGATAAGGCGTTATGGCGATAGTTTCACTTGAAAAGTTGATTGAGGAATTCCGAAAAATGCCCTCTGTCGGTGTAAAATCGGCGGAGAGAATGGCATATTATATTCTCGGTCTTGATGACGAGGGCACAAAAAGCCTTGTTGACGCCATAAATAACGCCCACGAAAGCATACACACCTGTAAGGTTTGCTGTAATCTTACGGAGGGTGAAAAATGCGGAATTTGCAACAACCCCAACCGTGACGACTCGGTTATCTGCGTTGTTGAGGACCCCCGTGATGTTACAGCATTTGAAAGAACTCACGAATACAAGGGCGTTTATCATGTGCTCCACGGCGTAATTTCGCCCATGAACGGCATAGGCCCCGATAACATAAGAATTAAGGAACTGATCAGCCGTATGGCGGATGATTCCGTCAACGAGGTAATTATGGCTACCAACCCCACGGCGGAGGGCGAGGCAACGGCTATGTATATTGCCCGTCTTTTAAAGCCAATGGGGATTAAGGTGTCCCGTTTGGCTTACGGCGTCCCCGTTGGCAGTGATTTGGAGTACGCCGATGAGGTGACCCTCACACGTGCCCTTGCAGGCAGAAGTTTGTTGTGAGAAATTTTTATTTATTGTATTTACACGGTAGGGCGGGGGCTTGCCCCCGCCGCGGGACTACCTGTAAATTAACGGGCAGATGTGGGCATCTGCCCCTACAACCAAAGCCACAAAATATTATGTAGCCCGTAGGGGACGATGCCTTTCATCGTCCTGCAAAGTCGCAGGGGAACCAACTCCAACACGGTAGGGCGGGGGCAAGCCCCCGCCCTACCGTGTAAAACACAAATATAAATTAAAATTTACATTCATATGGGACGATGCCTTTCATCGTCCCGCATGATGAGGAAACAGTCATGGCAGATAAAACACAAAGCACTACAATTGCACAAAATAAAAAAGCTCTCCATGATTATTTCGTGTTGGAGAGCTTCGAGGCAGGCATTGAGCTCCACGGTACGGAAGTTAAATCCCTAAGGCAGGGCAAATGCAACCTGAAAGATGCTTGGTGCAGTATCGTAGACGGTGAAATCTTCGTCAACGGTATGCACATAAGCCCCTATGACCACGGCAATATTTTTAACCGTGACCCCATGCGCGTACGCAAGCTTTTAATGCACAAAAAAGAGATTATGCGTTTGCTCGGCACAACAAAGCAGCAGGGCTTAACCCTTATCCCCCTGTCAGTCTATTTCAAAAAAGGACGGGCAAAGGTGCAGGTGGGACTTTGTAAAGGTAAAAAGCTTTACGATAAGCGTGATGACGCCGCCAAAAAGGAAGCCAACCGTAATATTGAGCGTGAAATGAAAGAGAGAATGAAATCGTAGGGTTCAACGCCTTCCGCGCACCGTGAAATTCCAACAAAGCCAATTCGTAGGGGCGATTCACGAATCGCCCGCAAAAGAACCCCTCTGTCACTTTGTGACATCTCCCCTTTCAGGGGCGACAAGTAACGCGGTGGCTTGTAGGGGACGATGCCCTCATCGTCCCGAAAAATTACACAAATATACAACAATAAGTGTAGGGCGGGTGGCTTGCCCCCGCCGCAATTTTCCACATTTTTCCTCTTGAAAAACAGAAAAAATGTGATACAATAATACTCCCATATGGGGATGAAAGGATTTCGACGGGGATATTGAACCGTGATAAGCGAGCAGCGGTGAGGTGCCGCTTTAAACAGCCTCAGTTTATGAAAATAAACGACAAAGATCAAAAAGTACTTCTCGCTGCTTAACTTGCAGTGAGCATGCCCCCGAGAGGACCGCGGCTCGGTAAGGTGTGTCATTCAGCGGTAAATGTGCACAGGTGAGCGCCCTGTAACCTGTCACACACCAAAGGGCTACCGAGTCTTAAAGCCTGCCTTTCGGCGTTTTGATAAGGAAATTCTAAAAGAACGGCTACGCTCGTAGAAAGTTGCGGGAATGTGTTTTCGGACGCGAGTTCGACTCTCGCCATCTCCACCAAAGCCCCAAAGGCATAAGTCTTTGGGGCTTTCAATTATTCATTTTTCATTATTTCAATATTCATTATTTATTAAGTTTGTAGGGTGCGACGCCTGGTTGCACCGAAATAAAATGAAAAATGAATGATATATGATTGAAAGTTGTACAATAAAAATGGACTGTTCAAAGAGTGAAAATATGGTAAAAT
>JBJEPX010000049.1:0-9520 GCA_051881455.1 Candidatus Fimenecus sp.
ACTCTCTAAAAAATTGTATCAACACATCTTTCGATGTACCAATCATTTCTTAAAGTGCTTTTTAGCTCTTTACTTCTTTACTCAAAACGCTTAGCGTTTCTTTAACTCTTCTGTTATCCAAAAGAATTACTGTTTCTTGTACTTCCTTTAAAGCTCTCACTTCAAAAGATTTACAGGGTTCCTTACTTTTTTGTCGTTGTTTAATTTTCAAGGTCCGTTGCGCCGTTTACCGCCGCACTCATTTGTGCTCTGTTCTTGGCGCTCGTATATATTATCAAAACGGACGACAAATGTCAACATCTTTTTTTAATTTTTTTCAAGGTTTTTATAAACTAATCCGGGTGTTTCAAAATCCGTGTTTTTTATCAATAAAAAAGATGATTTCGGTGTTATTTTTATGTGCAAAGTGACAGTCGGGTACCGAAAACGGCGGGGGCAGGCCACCCGCCCTACCGTGTTAAAGCTGGTTTGTGTGAAAATTGCGGGCGATTCGTGAATCGCCCCTACGATACCAAGACAATAGGTTACGCTTGTAGGGGCGGTTTTTTATTATACTTTTTTGGATATACATCTCACCAGTCTTCTGCGCCGACAGCTCAAAAATATTTAGATTTTTCCTGATATTATATTGACAAATGAAATAAAAGTGCATATAATACATTTGAACAGTTATTCAAATGTTTATTTGAACGATTTTAAAAGTGAGGTTATTATATGACTGAGATAAACGATATGCCAAACTGCGAATACATGCATGTTCACGGTGATTTGGTTGACAAGGTAAACGAAAACATGCCTGACGAGGAAATACTGTATGACCTTGCAGAGCTTTATAAAGTTTTCGGTGACAGCACAAGAATAAAGATACTTTATGTACTGTTTGAATCGGAAATGTGTGTTTGTGACATTGCGCAGGTGCTCAATATGACGCCGTCGGCAATTTCACACCAGCTTAGAGTTTTGAAAAACTCGCAGCTGATAAAGTTCAGGCGTGAGGGTAAATCAATATTCTACTCCCTTGCCGATAATCATGTTAGAACAATTCTTGACCAGGGAATTGAGCATATTTGCGAATAACAAATTCAAATTTATTAAGGAGATTTATTATGAAAAAGACTTACAAGCTTATTGACCTTGACTGCGCTAACTGCGCCGCTAAAATGGAAAATGCAATTAAAAAAATTGACGGTGTTGAAGATGCAAAGGTAAGCTTTATGACACAGCGCCTTACTCTTGTTGCCGACGAAAACAGAATTGATGACATACTAAAAGAAGCGGTTAAGATTTGCAAAAAAATTGAGCCCGACTGTCAGATTGTGCTTTAAGGTGATTTTATGAGCAAAAAACAGAAAATAATTTTATCAAGAATTATCGCGAGCGCCGTTTTGCTGATTGGATTTGCAATAGTTGAGCGTGTTTTTGAGCCTGCTTGGTACATTGCACTGCCCATGTTTCTTATCCCCTATTTTATTATAGGTTATGATGTTTTATGGGACGCTGTCAGAAACATTGTTCACGGTCAAGTTTTTGACGAGAATTTTCTTATGTCATTGGCCACAATAGGCGCTCTCGGAACACAGCAATTTGAAGAAGCCGTATTTGTAATGCTGTTTTATCAGGTGGGAGAGTTTTTTCAGAACTGGGCTGTGGCTAAAAGCCGAAAATCAATATCTGACCTTATGGATATTCGTCCCGATTACGCAAATATTGAAAAGGACGGTACGATTATACAGGTTGACCCTGACGAGGTAAAAATCGACGATATAATCATAATTAAACCCGGTGAAAAAATACCTTTGGACGGAGTTATTATTGAGGGCAGCACCAGCATAAACACAGTTGCCCTGACAGGAGAGTCACTTCCGAGAGATGCTGAGACGGGTGACGCTGTCATCAGCGGATGCGTTAATCTTAACGGGCTTATAAAGGTTCGGGTAACAAGCGAATTCGGTGATTCGACGGTGAGCAAAATTCTTGAGCTTATTGAGGACTCTGCATCCAACAAAGCTGTCAGTGAAAGCTTTATAACGAAATTTGCAAGATACTACACGCCGATTGTGGTTATAAGCGCAGTTTTATTGGCGTTTGTTCCCCCCATCTTTATGGGAAACTTTAAGATGTGGTTTATGCGTGCACTGACCTTTCTTGTTATTTCCTGTCCGTGCGCTCTTGTTATTTCCATTCCCCTCACCTTTTTCGGCGGAATCGGCGGAGCATCAAGAAAGGGTATTCTTATTAAAGGATCCTGTTATCTTGAAAATCTTGCAAAATGTGAAATCGCCGTTTTTGACAAGACAGGTACGCTGACCGAAGGCTCGTTTGAGGTTACGGCTGTGCATCCGCAAAAGTTTTCCGAAGAACAACTGGTTGAATACTGCGCGCTGGCAGAGGGATTTTCAGACCATCCCATTGCAAAATCAGTTAAAAAGTATTATGGCAAGGATATTGACACTTTACGGATAAACGGTACTGAAGAAATTGCGGGACACGGCATATGCGCAGACATTGACGGTCACACGGTACTTGCAGGCAACAGCAAGCTTATGAACAAATACGGAATTGAGCACCGAGATTGCAGTAAGGTGGGAACAATACTTCACATCGCCATTGACGGTGAATATGCAGGTCATATTGTAATTTCAGACAAAATTAAGGTAAATTCTCAATCTGCAATTTCCGAATTAAAATCCATGGGTTGCAAAACGGTTATGCTTACAGGAGACAAGACAGCCGTAGGAAAAGAAGTTGCAGAGGAAATCGGAATTGACGAATACCACGCAGAACTTCTGCCTGCCGACAAAGTAACCATCGTTGAGGAACTGCTAAGCAAAAAGAGTGAAAAAGGACAACTGTTATTTTCAGGCGACGGCATAAACGACGCTCCCGTGCTTTCCCGTGCCGACATAGGAATTGCCATGGGCGGAATAGGCTCCGACGCTTCAATAGAAGCCGCTGACATTGTTATTATGGACGACGATATAGGAAAAATCGGAACTGCTGTCAGAATTTCCAAAAGGACGCTGAAAATCGTCAGAGAAAACATAACATTTGCAATAGGTATAAAAATACTGTTTTTGATTTTAGGCGCTGTGGGAATTTCCAATATGTGGATGGCTGTATTTGCCGATGTGGGTGTAAGCGTAATCGCAATTTTAAATGCAATGAGAGCTTTGAAAGTAAAATAATACTGTAACAGAATCACAAAAAGGACTGCTTTACTTCACGGTAAAACAGTCCTTTTATTATTATTTTTAATTATCAATCGAGGAAATCGCGGAGTTTTTTACTGCGGCTGGGGTGACGGAGCTTTCTAAGCGCCTTTGCCTCAATCTGACGGATACGCTCACGGGTAACATTAAACTCCTGACCGACCTCTTCAAGAGTTCTTGAATGACCGTCTTCAAGGCCGAAACGAAGAGACAGTACCTTTTCTTCTCTGGGAGTAAGGGTTTTAAGCACTTCGGCAAGCTGTTCCTTCAAAAGTGAAATCGAAGCGGCGTCTGCCGGAGAAAGGGCATCGTCATCGGGAATAAAGTCGCCTAAGTGGCTATCTTCCTCCTCACCGATGGGAGTTTCAAGAGAAACGGGCTCCTGTGCAAGGCGAAGAATTTCACGGACCTTATCGGGGCTCATACCAAGCTCCTCTGCAATTTCCTCTGCCGACGGGTCATGGCCGTTTTTGTGAAGGAGCTGACTGCTTGTCTTTTTAACTTTATTGATAGTTTCAACCATGTGAACAGGAATACGGATTGTTCTTGCCTGGTCAGCAATGGCTCTTGTAATAGCCTGTCTTATCCACCATGTAGCGTATGTTGAAAACTTAAAGCCCTTTGTGTAGTCAAACTTTTCAACAGCCTTAATAAGACCCAGGTTGCCCTCCTGAATCAAATCGAGGAACTGCATTCCTCTGCCCACATAGCGTTTTGCAATACTTACAACAAGGCGGAGGTTTGCTTCTGCCAGACGCTGTTTTGCTTTTGCGTCACCATCGGCAATTCTTATTGAAAGCTCAATTTCCTCTTCGGAAGTTAAAAGGGGCACTCTGCCTATCTCTTTAAGATAAACTCTTACAGGGTCATCCATTGCAATGCCCTTGCCGTCAACAATACCGCCGTCATCGCTTTTTGCCATATCGGTTTCATCGGTTATGGCGTCTCTTGCCATATCTCCCAAATCGTCGATAAGCTCAATGTTATTGGTTTCAATAAGCTCATAAAGCTTGTCAAGCTCGTCCATCTCAATATCGAGCTCAACTATTGCATTGTCAATTTCCTGCGTTGTAAGCTTTCCTACCGCCTTGCCCTTTTCCACAAGAGCTTTAATGGCGGATTTTTTGTCAACTGTTTCCATGCTTTTATCCTTCACCTTTCAATATGTTAATTCTTGAAAAACTTTAAAAAGTCCTCATCGCTTATGTCTTCCACACTGACATTTCTAAGGTCTTTTTTATTTTTTTCATTTATTATTACCTTTATACAGTCGGCGCACTCTTCCTCTGTGTTTTTCAGCGTGTGTGACACGGTTTGTATCTTTGCCACCGCGCTGAGTTCATCATCGTTAAGCTCGCCGCGCAGAAACGATATTTCCGCGGATTTGCCGGCTGAAATCCTATCAGTAACCGCTTTGAATATTCTGCCGTTAAAATCCGTTACAAAATCCGTATATGATATTCTTTCGGTAACGAATTTTAAAAATTCGGGATTTGCCATAACCAGCGCTATGAGCATTTCCTCTGCTTTTGCCGCTTTATAAAAGCTTTTTCTTTCGGGGTTAAGCTTGTCCAGCAAATCGGGCTGCCGCTGAATTTCGGTAAACTCTTTTTTACGGCGCAAGGCTGAATTTTTCTTTGCGCTTTTCTTTGCCTCGTTTATAATTACTTCCTTTGAAACGGAAAGCTCATCGGCAAGCCTTGACGCGTAAATGTCGAGCTCAATCGCGCCCACATCCGCAAGCACTCCCACAGCACTTCTTAAATACTGCCGTTTACCGTCGTCGGTAGTTATATCGTATTTTGCTCTTTCACGCAGGAGACTGAACTCAATCTCGTTGGCGGCGCCCTCTATTATTCCCCTCATTTTTTCGGGACCGTAATTTTTTAAAATTTCATCAGGGTCCTTGCCGCCGCTCAAATGGAGTATTTTAATTTTTGCAGGCGTATTTTTAAAAATTGTAAGCGCTCTTGCCGCCGCTTTTTGCCCTGCTTCATCCGCATCGTAAGAAATGAGAATTTCGGAGGCGTACCTGGAAAGGAGCCGCGCCTGTTCGCCTGTAAGCGCTGTTCCCAATCCTGCCACGGCATTTGTGAATCCTGCCTGATGGAGAGCAATTACATCCATGTAGCCCTCGCAGAGAATAAGGGAATCCTTGCCGCTTTTTTTAGCAAGATTTAAAGCAAAAACGCCCTCGCTCTTTTTATACACCATAGTATCGGAGGTATTCAGGTATTTAGGCTTGGAGTCGTCCATTACTCTGCCGCCGAAAGCTATAACATTTCCCCTTATATCAATTATGGGGAACATTATACGGTTGCGGAAATTGTCATAAATACTGTTGGGATTGCGCTGTGAACGGCGCGTAAGATTAGCGAATACAAGCTCGTCCTTTGTATATCCCAAATTCATTAAGTGATTTGAAAGTGCATTAAAAGAATCGGGGGCAAAGCCCAAGCCGAATTTGCGGATTGTTTCATCGGTTAAGCCTCGGTTTTTAAAATACCGATAGCCTGCCTCACCGTCTTGGGTTTTTAAACAGTTATGGAAAAACCTTGCCGCCTCACGGTTCGCCTCCAACATACGCAGCCGCCTTTTATTAACGGTTGAATCGTATGTATTTTCATTGGGCATATCCATACCTGCACGGTCTGCAAGAAAACGGACGGCGTCGATATAATCAAGGTTTTCGATATTCTTTACAAAGGTTATCACATCGCCGCCGCTTCCGCAGCCGAAACAATAGTAAGACTGTGTATCAGGATAAACGGTAAAGGAGGGTGTTTTTTCATTATGAAAGGGACAAAGCCCTTTGCTTATTCTCCCCGCTCTTTTCAAATTAACATATGAGGAAATAGTATCTTCAATGTCACATCGGCTTCGCAGTTCAGTTAAGAATTCGTCTGAAAGTGCCAATACTATCCCTCCTCAAGCCCTATATCAACCCACGAATCGGGGATAAATATTTTTTTGTAAATACTCAAAAGATAACGGTCGCTCATTCCTGCAATATAATCGCAGGCGGCACGCTCTTTACCCTCGTTTTCAATTATATAATGATATGCCTGCGGTATTTTTTCCGGCTTTTCCGTGAAATAATAATACAGCCTGCAAATTACATCAATCGCCTTTGTTTCTTCGCCCTTACATTTAGGATTTGTATATACCTTTTCAAACATAAACTTATGAAGCTCATCAAAAGGCTGTTGAACCTCGGGAGAAAAAACTATATCATCAGTGCTGTGAGTTACCGTATCCACAACCATTGTGTTTATTCTTGCGGATTTTGTAAATCCCAGTGCCTTGCGAATTTCAAGAGGAATATCCTCCTCGCACATTACGCCTGCACGCACCGCATCGTCAATATCGTGATTTATATAAGCAATTTTATCGGCAAGCTTTACAATTCTGCCTTCAAGAGTATCTGCCTCTTTGCCCCTTGTGTGACATACAATACCGTCCCGCACCTCATATGTAAGGTTTAAGCCGCTGCCGCCTTTTTCAAGCTTTTCAACCACACGAAGGCTCTGCTCGTAATGACGGAAGCCGCCTGGGAAAACGCTGTTAAGCGCCCGCTCCCCTGCATGGCCGAAGGGCGTATGCCCCAAGTCGTGTCCCAAAGAGATAGCCTCGGTCAAGTCGCCGTTTAAAGAAAGACCGTTGGCGATTGTGCGGGCGATTTGCGACACTTCAAGAGTATGGGTAAGGCGTGTTCTGTAATGGTCCCCCTCGGGAGAGAGGAAAACCTGTGTTTTATGCTTTAATCGACGGAAGGAGTTTGAATGAATTATCCTGTCGCGGTCACGCTGAAAATCAGTACGCAGGGGACATTTTTCCTCCTGACGCTCTCTGCCCTTACTATTCACGGAAAGGCATGCATTTTTTGACAAAATCAGTTTTTCATTGTTTTCAAGTCTTTCACGAACCGTCATAATTTATGCCCTCCCTTTACTGTTCCAATAAATATATACGCCCGAAATCAAAAAATCCCTTTATTTTTTCAAAAAAATTTTAAAATTCGCAGAATTTCTCGGAAATTATCTCGGCTTCGGTCTTTCCGTTGCTTAAATCCGTAAGTTTTGCCGAAAAACGCTCGTAAAAATCCTTTTTAATTCGGAAAATAACCGTAACGCTGTCAGTAAACACCGTATCGAGAATAACCGTATTTTCAGACGATAAGAAAGCGCCCAGCTTGCCGTAAAAGTTATAATCACACTCGATTTTCAAATCAAGGCAGAGCGCCATTGTTATAATTTTGGCACTGTCAACGGCTATTTTTGCACTGTGTGAGTATGCACGAACCAGCCCGCCGCCCCCAAGCAAAACGCCGCCGAAATAACGCGTAACGACTACGGCAGTATCCACAAGGCGCTCTTTTTCCAGCACATCAAGCACAGGTACTCCTGCCGTTCCCTGAGGTTCACCGTCATCGGAATACCTTTTAACTCCGCCCTCACGGAGAATATATGCATAAACATTATGAGTTGCGTCCCAATGCTTTGACTTAATTTCCGCTATAAAGGCGTTTGCCTCGTCAACAGACGCAACGGGTTTGGCGTAGCCGATAAATCGGGAACGCTTTACGATATACTCATCGCTGTTGAACTGCTTGACGGTTCTGTATTCCTCGGGCACGGAGTTCACCTCTTTTTTATTACATAAAACAAAAGGTGGTACAAAGTACCACCTGTATGTTATTTGGATTCAAGATTGTAACGCTTGTTAAATCTGTCAACGCGTCCGCCGGTATCAACAAGCTTTTGTTTACCGGTGAAGAACGGGTGGCAATTTGAGCAGATATCAACTTTTAAATCATCTTTAGTTGAACGGGTTTCAAATGTTGCACCGCAAGCGCACTTAACTGTTGTTGTTTTATACTCAGGATGGATTCCCTGTTTCATGAATTGTCACCTCTTTCGGATACTGATTTACATAGCCTAATAAGTTTAGCACAAGAGAATACAAAAATCAAGTATTTTTTTACAAGTTTATTTGAATTTCCTTTGAAAGGCTGAAAGAATACAGCGTCACCGTTACATTTTCAAGCCCGAAGCACTCCTCGGCGGCGGTTTTGTATATGTGCATTTGCTGTTTATACTTCTCTATAAGTTCTTCTTCCGTCTTTACCCTGTCGGTCTTATAATCTATTACCTCGCCGCTTGTGCCGTTAATTATAAGCCCGTCAATAACGCCCTGAACAACCGCTTTTTCATTTGAAAGGTCACAGCCTGTTTTAGGGGTAATATCCGAAACGGGAATACTCATTGTAAATTCGCTTTCGCGGTGGAACACCTCGGCAGAGGAAATACGCTTATACATATCGCTTTTGAAAAAGGCTTTTATTTTGTCGGCATTGATTGCCTTTGATTCTTGTTCGGTAAATACTCCGTCATTTATCAACCGTTCAAGCTCTTGTTCTACGCTGTTACCCGCCGAAGTGAAATCGCATTTTTCCATAAACCGATGGGTAAGAGTACCTCTTTGGGCAGGAGTTAATTCCTCTGCACCCATAAATGCGGGATTTTCCGCCGCAAGGTACTGCAAGCTTATGTTTTTATCCATATTGGAGGCAGTATATTTAAGGGCTGTACCTGAAAGCTCGGCATAGGGATAAACATATGACGCTTTTTTTCGGATTTCGGTTAAAAGCGTATCATCGGGTAAAGCTTCTTCCTGTTCCGACTCCTCAAATTCCTGCTCCTCGGGCGGGTCGGCGATTATAAGGGAAATACGGCTGTCGGTAGAAACAAAATCTCTGTTTAAAATTCCGCATTCCCTTACAAAGTCCCCTGCCTCGGGGTGATAGAGCATTGCAAGCATTATCCACTGCATAAAGCTCTGACAATGGGACAACGCTACTGAATTTTCGTCAAAGCCCGTATATCGGTTGCAATAAAGCTTTCTTACAGTTTCCTGCGGAGAATACATACTGCCCACGATATAAAGCTTTTCTTTTGCTCTTGTCATGGCGACATAGAGCACACGCATAGCCTCGCACAAATCCTCATATTCGTTTTTAAGCTTTACCGAAGTATAGGTTTGAGTTTCAAACTCTTTGTTCAAAAGCTTATCGTATCTTAAAGCGCCGATACCCATTGTTTTATCGGTGAGTGCTTTACTCCTGTTATCTTTTGTAAATTCTTCCGAACAGTTTGCAAGGATAACCACCGGAAATTCAAGCCCCTTGCTTTTATGTATGCTCATAATTCTGACAACATTGTCGTTTTCGGAAACGGTATTGGCATCTTCCAAATCAAAATTATTGCGGCGCAGTTTATCCACATAACGGATAAAGCCCGAAAGTCCGTTCT
>JBJEPX010000050.1:0-9492 GCA_051881455.1 Candidatus Fimenecus sp.
GAACTGTTGTTGTATTCCGTGCAGTAAACGCCGTCGAGCACCTCATAGTGCGCCGTCATTCTTGCGCCTCTCAAATCGGCAAGAGCGCCGTTGGCTTTTGTGTAATACTTAACGATATCGTTTATGTTTTTATCATAATAATATTTTTCGTCAAGCGCTTCATCATAAACGGTGCCGTACCACTCAACACAGGGCAAACAACCGTATTCAACGGATTTGAGAAAAGCGGTTGTCGTATTGTCATATGTGTTCATACCTGCGGCGCTGTATTCCGTAATGCCGTGAAGGAGCATTTGAATAAACGGAATTCCAACATAAGCATCGCTCTCATCAGCGGCATAAGGAGCCATGGGAATCCCCGAAACAACATCGGCATTTTTAACTGCGTATATATTTCCTGTGTCTATCATCAGCTTTTTCGATGAGGCAAGCACAGGCAAGAGTGAAGCAATCTCTTTCTTTGAGGCTTCACGGCTGTAAAAGCTTGAAGAATAATCGGAATACAGATACGCTCCCGCGTCATTCAGCGAGTATCCGTCAAAACTCTTGTCGGCTGATGATGAAAGTATATCGTCAATGCGGCTTTCAAGGAGTTTCAGTTTAATAAAGCTCTGATTGTCCGTAGCAAGTGGGAAAGCAGCGTCGGGAGCAGGAACAGCTTTAATCTTTGATGAATTTATAGCTGTGGCATTACCCGAACTCTTGTAGCTGTATGTCAAAATGTCTGTATCAATAAACAGCGATATGTTTTGGCTTCTCAGATAATCGTAAAGTGCCTTGTAATCCTGCACTTTTCCGAGAGCCATTTTAAAACTGCCGCTGTCAGCCGTGCCGTTGTTTGCATTGTCATAAAGCCCGTTATATCTTAAATATGCGTTGTTAACGCCTTTTGCTTTCAAAAGCTTCATAAGTGCAAGCGCCTGCTTGTAACCTGTAAGAACGCTGTATTGACCGCCGCCGTTCACATATCCGCCCTGTAAGGCAATTACCAAAGGCAGATTTTTCGATTCGGGCTCAACGGTTTTGGTGGAAAGCATTGAATTCCTGATATAGTTTTCACGGCACGCAGTTGCCATACCCGAATATGTTGCCGATTTCCCCGAAAGGAAGCGGTAACAAAGGGTTATTTCGTTTTTATATTGATCGCCGTATGTCTTTTTAATCTTTTTTCCGCTGTCGTCAATGTGAATTCCCGTTGTTTTGAAAGAGGCTCCCACGCTGTTGAGCGTTGTGTCCGTATTTCGGCAGGCGTTTATTTCGGCGATTGTGTCGCCCTGCTCGATGATGCAAACAAAAGCGCTGTTGTCTCGTTTAATTCCGAAAGCGCCGAAAAGACATTGAGAAGCCTTGCGGGAATTACTTTCGGCAAAATCCTCACCGTAAACCGATAAGCTGACAGGCTGAAAGTCAGCGTCCTCAACGCCCGTCATAATCAGCGCTCCGCTTCCGTCAGGTACGAAAATATAATCCTCTGCACCGCTTTGCTCGTATGCGCCGAAGGTGTTGAGTAAACTGATTTTTTCAACATATACTCCGTCAGGCGCAAAAAGGTCATTCATACTGAGATTAACATAAAATGAACCGTCGCGCAGGGTGTAAATTACCGTTGAATCCACCCTTATCTGCTTGTCAGTCAGCGTGCTGATGTCTGCACCTGCTGTCTGAGCGTCAAGAGCCATAGCGTATTTAACCGATACGCCGTTTTCGGTAAGCGTATATGAAGCGCAGGAGAAATTCACCGAGTTATCCTGCGAGTTGAGAATATATACCTCATCTCCGCCGTTTGAGAGTGTAACCTGAACAGCCGAGCCGAAAATCTCCTTGGAAACCGAGCTTTGAGGGAGCGATGACCATACCGTGCCGCTGTTTGTGTCACGAATAGCGGGCATCATTGCCTTTTCGTCAAAAAGCAGTTCAATAAGTCCCGATTTGCAAACGGATTTCATGCTTTCGGTATTGGTTTTGTGGTATTCATCTCCCGAATATGACGGATTAACCGTGTTAAGGGCGCTAAGCTTAACTTTTTTCGTGCTTCCCCCCGAAGCGCAGGAGGAAAACAGCAGGGAAATAATGCATATAACCGAAAGAATTTTTATTGAAAATGATAACAGATTCTTTTTCATATAACACTCCAAAAAAAATACGGTAGAAATATAACTTGTATATTCTACCATATTCTTATGAAAAATTCAAATTTTAATTATCCCGTCAGTTTTTTTCGCATATTAGCAAGGATTGATTTTTCTCTTCGCGAAACCTGAACCTGTGAAACACCGAGTATTTCAGCCGTTTTTGCCTGAGTAAATCCGCTGTAAAAGCGAAGCTCAATGAGTCTGCGGTCTTTTTCGGGGAGAGAGCACATAACCTGCCTTACGGATATTTTGTCGTCAATGGGACCGTATTCGTCTTTGTCGGGTATGTCAATTTGCTTTTCGCTGTCATCGTCTGATGTCAGCGAAACAACAGGCTGTGAAACACAAATAAGCTGTGCTGTTTCTTCAATGCTTATTCCCATTTTCTCCGCCAATTCCGAAACGGTGGGTTCAACGCCGTTTTCCTTTTCAAAGCTTTCTTTTTCACGCATAAGTTCCCGTGCTTGTTCTTTTAAGGAACGGCTGATTTTTACCGCCCCGCCGTCACGAAAAATGCGCCGTATTTCACCTAAAATCGAAGGCACCGCATATGTGGAAAAGGCAAACCCCAGCGTTTCGTCAAAGCCGTCGGCGGCCTTAATAAGCCCAACACAGCCTGCTGAGTATAAATCCTCATAATCAACGCCCTTGCCCAAAAAGCGTGAGGCACAGCTTCCTGCAAGTCCCAAATTATTAAGTATAAGTTCTTCTCTCGTCATTTTGTACGGCCGTTAATTTTTTTGCAAAGCGTAACTGTTGTACCTGAATTTACCTTTGAACGCACCGTAAGCTTGTCCGTAAAGCTTTCCATAACCGAAAAGCCCAAGCCTGCACGGTCGCCGCCCAGCGTGGTAAATAAAGGCTCGCGGGCTTTTTTTACGTCGCTTATTCCACAGCCTCTGTCCCGTACTGTTATAACGATTTTGCCGTCGTCGTGAATTTTAACGCATATGTAGATCTTCCCCACGCAGTTTTTGTAGCCGTGAACAATGCAGTTTGTAACCGCTTCGCTTACAGCCGTTTTAATGTCGTTGATTTCCTCAACGGTGGGGTCTAATTGCGCCGAAAAAGCCGCAACAACGGCTCTTGAAAAGCTTTCGTTTACCGAGCGGCTGTCCACCGTCATTTTAAATTCATTTATTACCATTTTTTTCTCCTCCTTTTTTAACATTGGCTATTCGGTCAATTCCCGCAAGGCGCATAACCTTGTAAGCGTTGTTTGAAAGCCCCGTCACCTCTAAATCGCCGCCGAATTCGGAAATAAGCTTGTACCGCCCCATAACAAGACCGATTCCGGAGCTGTCCATAAAGGTTACCTCCGAAAAGTCAAGCACCGTGTGGCGAGGTCGGCTGTTTTCAATCCTGTCGTCCGTTTCAAGGCGTATGGGCAGCGCCGTGTGATGGTCTATTTCTCCGCTTAAACGGCAATAAAGCGTTTCGCCGTCAAAATCAATTTTTACACTCATTTTTGAACACTCCTTTTCCATCATTTTATACCGTGAATTACGAAAAAAATGTCACAATCCGTTGAGAGAAAAATATAATATAACAGGGGCAGTGAAAGAAGGGTAAAAATGCGTGAAAAAACACTTAACAGCTTAAATATCGGTGAAAGCGGTTTTGTAACGGGGCTGAATACAACGGGAAGTCTGCGCCGCCGATTCCGCGATTTAGGCATAATTAACGGCACACAAATAAAATGTACGGGACAAAGTACCCACAAAGATATAGCTTCATATCTTATTAAGGGCGCGGTAATTGCGTTGCGGCAGGAGGATGCAGACACTGTGCTGATAATATAGAAAAGGTACAGGGGGAATATGCCTTGACAAAGAGAAATTCAAAGCTGTCAAACACATACCGTGTTGTTCTTGCGGGAAACCCCAATGTGGGTAAAAGCACGGTTTTTAACTGCCTTACGGGAATGCATCAGCATACGGGAAATTGGGCGGGCAAAACCGTTGAAAATGCCGGCGGGCGGTACAGCTTTCAAAACAACGATTTCATTTTGATTGATTTGCCGGGGACATATTCCCTGTTTTCCCGTTCCTATGAGGAACAGTGCGCGGAGGAGCAGCTTTCCTTCGGTGACTGTGACGCCACGGTGGTTGTTGCAGACGCCAATTGCCTTGAACGAAACTTAAACCTTGTCCTGCAAATACTGAAAATTACCGATAATGTTGTGCTTGCAGTCAATTTGATGGACGAAGCGGAGAAAAACGGAGTGGTGATTGATTTCCCCAAGCTGTCAGAGCTTCTGAAAATACCCGTCGTTCCTATGAGCGCAGGCAGAAAAAGGGGACTTACAGAGCTTAAACGGGAAATATTGAAAATCTGCGAAAACCCCTTACAAAATGTTCACGAAAGTGATGATAACGGCAGAGCCGATAAGCAAATCCGCACTCTTTCGGAATATATCGGGAAAAATGCAGGTGAAAACAATAAAAACGATTACTACGCCATGCGCTTGCTTTATGATATTTCATATTCCGAAAAGCTTTTTACATATATCAAAATGGAAAGCTCCCATGAAATACTGTCGCTTGCAAAAACATTGAGCGACGAAATCTCTTTGGAATTCGGCTCAAAGGAAAGCTTTTGCGACTATCTTACCGATACCGTTGCCCAAAGAGCAAAGAAAATCGCAGATGACTGCGTAAGTATGGGGGAAAGCAAGTATAAAAAAAGGCTTGAAAAACTGGATAAAATATTTATGGGAAAATATACAGGCACCGTTACAATGCTTTGCCTGTTGCTTTTCATACTGTGGATAACCGTTTACGGCGCGAATTACCCGTCACAGATTATCTCATCATTCCTTTTAGGCATAGAAGACAATATTGCAAACGCTTTTTTGAAAATAGGCGTTTCCGAGTGGCTTACCGATATGCTTGTCCACGGCGGATATAAGGTTCTGGCGTGGGTAGTGTCCGTAATGCTGCCTCCCATGGCGATATTTTTCCCTCTGTTCACGCTTTTGGAGGATTTCGGATACCTGCCCAGAGTTGCGTTTAACCTTGATTACTATTTTAAAAAAGCAAACACCTGCGGCAAGCAGGCGCTTACAATGTGTATGGGCTTCGGCTGTAATGCGGTGGGCGTTACAGGGTGCAGAATAATTGATTCGCCAAGAGAGCGGATAATCGCCATACTCACAAATAACTTTGTTCCCTGCAACGGAAGATTTCCCACGCTTATTGCCGTAATAACAATGTTTTTCATTGCAGGCGCAACGGGCTTTGCAGGCAGTCTTATGTCGGCGGCTCTGCTTTGTGCGGTAATTTTATTCGGCATTGCCGCAACACTTGCAGTGTCAAAAATATTAAGTGTTACTCTTTTAAAAGGCGTTCCCTCGTCTTTTACTCTTGAGCTGCCGCCCTACCGTAAACCGCAGATAGGTAAAACCATTATCCGTTCCGTGTTCGACCGCACATTGTTTGTATTGGGCAGAGCTGTGAGCGTTGCGGCTCCTGCGGGAATAGTAATATGGATTTTGGCAAATGTAACAGCAGGGGATAAAACCTTGCTTATGCACTGTACCGAAGCTATGGAACCTCTGGGAAGGCTTATGGGTATGGACGGTGTAATTCTCACAGCCTTTGTTCTTGGATTTCCCGCCAACGAAATCGTAATTCCCATAATGCTTATGGCATATATGCAAAACAGTACGCTCTGTGACTATTCCTCACTTTTTGAACTTCGTGAACTGCTCGTTTCAAACGGCTGGGATATAACAACAGCTCTTTGCGTAATGGTGTTCTCCCTTATGCATTGGCCCTGCTCAACAACGCTCCTTACAGTGCACAAAGAAACAAAAAGCATTAAATGGACCGCGCTCGCTTTTTTGATACCAACCTTATGCGGAACTGCTGCGTGTATCATAATCAATGCAATATCCCGCCTTTTTACATAAAAACAAATATTTTGCCGATTTACTCTTGACTTTTCGAGCCTTGTCTGTTAAAATATTCAAGCCGCATATTAGGGGGCAGTATGTCTATTTATACTGAAAGCGGATTTTTCCCGCCCTCAATAGCGAGTCTATATTTAAGGTAGGTTATGTAAATGTACGCAATTATTGTTACCGGCGGCAAGCAGTACAAGGTCACAAACGGCGACGTTGTATTTGTTGAAAAGCTTGACGCTGAGGAGAACGCTGAGATTACCTTTGATAAGGTTCTCGCAGTCGGTTCGGATGACGGTATCACAACAGGCGCACCGTATGTTGAGGGTGCAAAGGTTACTGCCAAGGTCATCAAAAACGGCAAGGGTAAAAAGGTTACTGTTTTCACCTATAAGCCCAAGAAGAACGAAAAGCGCAAGAAAGGTCATCGTCAGCCCTATACAAAGGTTGAGATTACCGATATTCACGCATAATGACAAAAGTAAAATTTCTGTTTTCGGGGGATACGGCGGTATCGTTTGAGATAAGCGGCCATTCAGGAGCAGGGGAGCAGGGCAGCGACATTGTTTGCAGTGCGGTTTCCTCAGCGGCGTATATGGCGGCAAATACCGTGATTGAGGTGTTAAAGCTCAGTCCCGAGGCAGAGGTTCGTGACGGGTATATGAAAATTCAGATGAATTTGGAAGATGCCCGAAAAGCCAAGGTGATTACTGACGGATTGTATTTGCATATTGAACAGCTTGCAGGTCAGTATCCCCATAATTTGAAACTTGAAAGAGGTGTTTTTGATGCTTAAAATAAACATTCAGTTATTTGCTCATAAAAAAGGTATGGGTTCAACAAAGAACGGCCGTGATTCAGAGTCAAAGAGACTCGGCGTTAAGAAGGCAGACGGTCAGGCAGTTCTCGCAGGTAACATCATTGTTAAACAGCGCGGAACTCACATTCATCCCGGCAACAATGTAGGCCGCGGCTCTGACGATACTCTTTTTGCTCTTATCGACGGCAAAGTTAAGTTCGAGAGAATGGGCAAAGACAGAAAGAAAGTAAGCGTTTACGCTGTTGAGCAGTAATCTTTAATTCAACTGTTTTACTCCCACCAAGTTCACGGTGGGAGTATTTTTATATTTTTCGGGGAAATTGATAATAAGGTGATTTGTTTGAAAGAGTTTAGTAAAAGCCATAAGTTGGATTTCGTTTGTTATGATATACGCGGTCCCGTAATGGACGAGGCAAACCGTATGGAGACGGAGGGCAGGCAGATTTTGAAGCTGAATATCGGCAACCCTGCGCCTTTTGGGTTTACAGCTCCCGATGAGGTTATACACGATATGATGTATAATCTGAGTAACTGTGAGGGATATTCCGATTCAAAAGGGCTTTTTTCCGCCCGTAAAGCTATAATGCAGTATTGCCAGCTTAAAGGCATAAAGGGCGTTGATATAAACGATATCTATACGGGCAACGGTGTAAGCGAGCTTATAGTAATGGCGATGCAGGGGCTTTTGGATAATGACGACGAAATTCTCGTTCCCGCACCCGATTATCCTCTTTGGACGGCGGCGGTAACACTTGCGGGGGGCAATGCGGTCCATTATATTTGCGATGAGCAAAACGAGTGGAACCCCGATATTGGGGACATTAAAAGTAAAATTACCGATAAAACAAAGGGTATTGTAATAATTAACCCCAATAACCCCACAGGCGCTCTTTACAGCGACGAGGTTTTAAAGGAAATTATTGATATAGCGAGGAAAAACAAACTGATTCTTTTTGCCGATGAAATTTATGACCGCCTTGTTATGGACGGCTTAACACATACTGCTTTGGCGTCCCTCGCTCCCGACGTGCCCTGTGTAAGCTTTAACGGACTTTCAAAGTCACACAGAGTCGCAGGCTTTCGTGTGGGTTGGATGGTAATAAGCGGCGATAAAAAGAGAATTAAAGGCTATATTGAGGGACTCAATCTACTCTCGTCAATGCGCCTTTGCTCAAATGTGCCGGCTCAAAGCATTGTCCAGACAGCTCTCGGCGGCACGCAGAGCGTTGATGAATTGCTCCTCCCCGGCGGCAGAATTTATGAGCAGAGAGAACTTGTTTTTAATGCTCTCAACAGCATTGACGGTGTAACCGCTGTTAAACCCAAAGCGGCGTTTTACATTTTCCCGAAGTTTGACCGTAAAAAGTTTAACTTGCAGGACGATGAAAAGCTTGTCCTTGACTTCTTAAAAGAGAAAAAAGTGCTTCTCGTTCACGGCGGCGGCTTCCATTATCCCGAGCCCGACCACGCAAGAATAGTATATCTGCCCAATGTCAGAGTTTTAAGCGAGGCTATGAATAAACTTTCTGACTTTTTAAGCGATTACAGGCAGTGAGCTATCTTTCTGTATTGCATAAATCCGAAATGTTGTGTATAATGAAGAAAAACAAAAAAGGAGGACGAGTGATGAACCTGTTTTATGGCATTGTGGCGTTAATTTCAGTATTATTGGCGTTCGTCTGCCTTTTTGTTGTACGGAAAAAGAATATTTATCTTTCACTCTTGTTCATTTCGGTTGCCGTGTGCAATACAGGGTACTTTTTCCTGTCTGTTTCCAAAACCTTGCCTTTTGCAATCGTTTCTAACGATATTGCATATTTAGGCAGTGTATTTTTGCCGTTTTTAATGCTGATGATGATATTTTCCCTTTGCGGAATTAAAACATCCAAAAAATCGGCGGCAGTTTTCGTTTGCATCGGTCTTGCAGTATTGTTTATTGCCGTAACACCCGGGATACTCCCCATATATTACAAAAGCGTGGAATTGGAAACCGTAAACGGTATGACAACCCTTGTAAAAGTTTACGGCCCTTTGCATTTTATATATGCTTTGTATGTCGCATTGTATTTTGTGGGTATGATTTGCGTAATTCTTTATTCCATTGTGAAAAAAACGGCGGTTTCTCTCAAATACCCTGTGTTTCTCTTGGTCGTCGTGCTCGGCAATATCGCAATTTGGGTTGCGGAAAAATGTATTCATGTTCATTTTGAGTTTTTGTCAGTTTCCTACATGATGACCGAGGGCTTGTTGCTTTTGCTGTACGGCATTGTTGAAGATTATGAGAAAAAGAATGTTCAACCGTCAAAAGCACCCGAAAAACTCTCTCTCCTTGAAGAATTTTTGCAAAATGCAAATCTACGGGAGCCTTTAACCGAACGGGAGCGCGAGGTGCTCGGTTACATATTGGAAAACGAAAAGAGAAAAACCATTGCCGAAAAAATGTGTATTTCCGAAAATACGGTAAAAACCCACACGGCGCATATTTTTGAAAAGCTAGGCGTTTCCAACAGGGCAGAGTTGTTTGAGATGGCACATAAAGAATAAAAACAATTTGTGCCTCCTATATATCTCGTCTCCCCTGAAAGGGGAGATGTCACGGAGTGACAGAGGGGTTATCTCGTCTCCCCTGAAAGGGG